>CANRIM010000005.1 GCA_947630695.1 uncultured Lachnospiraceae bacterium | reverse complement strand
ACATCAGCAATGATGTCGGTAAAATCGATATCCTCGATAGCACCGTACCGGCTGATGAAATAATTCTTCATGTAGTCACTGGTCTTCCGAACGCTTGCTTCTCCGTTTGCCCTGAAATCAGACAGGGCATACAGGCTGCTGGACTTACTATCCTTGTCACGTTCCGCAAACTTGATCTCATCCCGTCTTAAAAGGTTGTGATTCAAGTAGATCGGATTATGGGTATTAAAGATGAGCTGCGCACCATTCTGATTGACCTCTTCGTTGTGGAAGATCGTGATCAGATTCATGACGATCATTGGATGAAGCGATGCGTCCAGCTCATCCATTATGAGAACAGCTCCTCTCTTGAGCGCGGAAATGATAACCGGCGCGATGGAGATCAGTCTCATGGTTCCAACAGACTCTATCCTGTCCGCATCCAGTCCC
Source organism: uncultured Lachnospiraceae bacterium (assembly GCA_947630695.1). GTDB lineage: Bacteria > Bacillota > Clostridia > Lachnospirales > Lachnospiraceae > CANRIM01. The sequence goes on along the minus strand of CANRIM010000005.1, from coordinate 87,455 downwards.
GAAACTGTTCTGTCTGTCTTTTTAAGCACAGACATAAGCTTTGTGACGTGCGTTTCCGGATCATTCACATAGGCGAAGTCGCTGCCGATGATTCCTGCCTCCTGAGCGATTTTGTTGATATACACATTAATCATGGCACGGCCATCATCCTCGGGCAAACCAGGATAAAAGCGGGTTCTGTCAGCGGAATTGACTACAATGAACTGCTCTTCAAACCACTTCCGTACCTCAATGACCAGCCTCTTACTGCAAAAAGAGTTGAAGTCCGTAATCAGGAGAAGACTGTCGGGCGTGATGTTATTGCTCATGACTTTTCTCGTCTTCTCTGTGTCCTTTATCTCATACCCGACATTCAGGTAGTCCGCAATTGCACCCAGTTTCAGTTTATCGACGGCATCCTTCGTTCTGTCAAATACCAAATCATCATTGACGTACAGCTGCTCCCGGTCAACATATCGGTCTGCATCCTTCTCAAGGAATGAGCCGAAGAACACGGAAAGCACGTAGCGGTATTTCAGACCACCAAATGTGAACGTCACATCAAACCCGACGGGAGCAGAATCATCACGGAACGCAAACGGCGCAAGAGCAAGCCCGCCCGACACATGGTCGCCACTCCGGTCATCAGATGCATCCCGGATGTTCCCGCGGAGGACCATCTGACGCATGCACGACATCGCGTTCACAATGGATGTTTTGCCTGCCGCATTGGGTCCATAGATCACAGATGCAGACAGCGCAGTCTCCTTCTGCCCGGCAATCTTCTCCGAAAGGATGCTGTATGAGAGCTCAGTCATCCGCTTTTCTGGGATCATATTGAACTGAAAGCCGTTCCGGAAAGATTTAAAATTATCACATGAGAAATTCAGGAGCATTTCTTCCACCTCCATGCTGATTATTGGCATCTTATTGCTTGATTATACGCAAATCAGTGGATAAAATCAAGTATAACATGCCATCAAATAGCACAGATTTGTTAGTGGGCGGGAGGTGCAACTGATCAGCACGCCGTGACAACTGGTCAGAATTTCCCTTAAGGGTAGTCAAATCGGCCGTGAAGAACATCCCTGCTCTTTTGCCCTCTTTAAAATATCAATCTTATATTGAGATGAGACAACCGTTTCAAAATGCTGCATAATTGTACTTTTCCCCGAACCATTCGGTCCGGCAAAAAACAGAACCATCGGCTTTTTATTCGACATATTTTTTTGTTCCATCCGCATATTGAATGTAAGCTTTTTTTGCTGCTATATCATATTTGGCAATCGGTTTTTTGCAAAAATCCGCTTTTTCAACAGCCGCCTGTACAGCTTGTTTTGCCCGCCTGTCCATTTCCATATCTCTATGTGAAATGACATGGTTTTGATCGGCACCGGTAACTATACTGATCTTCCTTCCATTACTTGTTCTAACTGTTTTCATACAGCTATCCTTCTTTCCATAATAATGACTTATATGCTTTCATACGACCATTTATAATTCATATTTTCAATAATATGGTTCGACTTTGACGAGCTGTTCTTGTCATACGTTTTTCATTTATATACAAGTCAGGGCTGGAAGCCCTCATAATGGGGTTCCAACCCAGCAAATATCACAGAAGAACAGCCATACAAATCTCCGTTGTCTGTTATCGCTGCATTATAAACATCTCTTAACACTACATGATTTACTTTTATTTTTTCCATTAATTTAATCCAGTTATTCTTCCTAGTAACCCTATCGATAAAAGCGGATTATTGACTAATTTCCAATCACCTTTATATTCTACTACAATGAAATCCATTTCAAACGGTTCACTGACTTCTCCGTCTATTTCAAAGGTTACTTCTACAGCAACCGCATATCCCTTGTTTACCTTATTTAACTCGAAGTAATCCGATAATTGTCTAAGATCATAAGGGAAATTATCTTCTATGGCAGATTCTATTTCGTAGTCATTTAATTTATTTGCATCAGTAATCTCATAATCTGCTTTATATGATTTAAATTCTTTTTGTAGCGTTTGATTATACACATCATACATTGTCTGAACCAATGAATCTAAATCTTTTATAGTATCTTCATCTAAATACCCATTAAATGCAGAAGCAAAGGCCTCTATCATTTCATCAATCGAACATCCCGCTTCTGTGACTGCTGCGTAAAAATAATCATAAATCCATTTGTCTGAATCAAAGGCAAGATACTTTATTATTTCTTCATAATCAAAATTAAAAATTGCATCTACATATTTCCCGACAACATCCTCATATAACTGATCCGATACTTCTTTTCTTGGTGCAAAATAATCCAGGAAATTATACAAATCATGACAGTTCCAGTCTACATATGTATTCATTCCGAACAGCTTGTTATTTACAGGAACATCAAAACTCTTATTTATCATTATAGGTTCACCGCCATAGTGCTTTGTTATACTTCTCAGTATTCCCTGCGATACACAATCTCCAACGACGCTATAATCTTTTATTATCGATGTATGCTTATTTAGAACTTCACTTTCATACGTAAGGAACCCATAATAAGCAGTACTTAATCCCAATCCATTAAATGTTACGATCCTTTTTATCATGGAAGCATTATAATCTAATCCCTTTACTGCAGCATGATAAGCCAGATTTCCTCCCAGTGAATGCCCGGCAATATAAACATTACAGCCGGGATAATTCCCCATTACACGCTTTATAAATTGTTTTGCCGGCTTAGACTGAAAACTAGTATTAAATACCTCACGAACGTCATTATACCAATCTATAATTCCTTGCGTTCCGGCATATGCTACAACTATATTCGATTCCACTTTGAAGGCAACTGCCTGCATATCGGTTACATCATCTATAGAATCAATGACACTCCATCTGTCCAGTTCACTTAGATTCGCCACATTTCCAAATTCATTGAAATTATTATTAATTTCATTTTTCAGCGAATCTGAAAGATTTGCTAATTTGCTCTCGTACGTTACAGATGAAAGCGATGTGTAAGACATTGAACTGGCCATGGCAAGATCCCGATCGGATATGTTCCAATTTAACGGGTCACTGTCATCCGGGTCTGTTTCCCCATCTCCATCCGTATCCATCATCGTAGGATTGGAATTTATTTTGATACATACGATATCTGTTTTGTCAAACCGTCCCGTTATCATTACGCAATGAGCAATACGAATCTCATCTCCATTTTTAATTCCGTCTCCGTCATAGTCATCGCTTAATTTACCAGTGATATCATAATTGAAATCAATCCCACTGAATTCTTTGGAACCATTACTTACGACTAAATCTCCGGAAAAAATGAGGTCATTATAGTAGTCCGGTATTCCGTCCTTGTTGCGATCAGCGGACCAGTCAACCTTGTCTGAATCGGGAGGTTCGATTCCTGTGTTCCAGATTTCTTCAAACCGTATTTTATCCAAAAGTATATACCTGGAAAAATGCTTCACTGTTGCACTTACGGTTCCTTCGGAAACGGTCTGATTTTCCAATTCTTCCAAAGTTCCATCCTCTTCGTTAAAATAATAGATTCTGGGCTGGAATGATGCTGCATTTTCACTTAAAGAAGGATTGTATGTAAACGTAATAACGGCACTGCTGATCTCTCCGTTAATACTAAAATCATATGCACTGCCTAAATATCCGGGAATTGAGGAAGATAAAAGATAATCCTCTACTGCTTCTACTTTCAATGTAGCAGCCTGTTTTCCATCTTCGATCACTGCAGCAGAAGCAATGACATCATTGTTTTCCAAAGTCCCTTTAGAACTTATCTCCACTTGAAAACTTGCATTATATGCTAACGGATCAAACTGATACTTAATCTCCCAACCGTCATTGGCACCATCGCTGTCCGTATCAGTTAAAACAGGATTGGTATGATAGATATTTAATTCATCAGAATCGCTTAAATCATCCCCATCCGTATCAGACAAAGCAGGATCTGTTCCCAGTTTGATTTCTTCAGAGTTAATGATACCATCTCCATCCGGATCTTCTTGAGAATCAATTATGCCATTGTCGTCAGTATCAACGCGCAGAGGATCATATCCCAGGTCTGTCACCTCAATATAATCACTCAACCCATCTCCATCGGTATCAGGTAAATTCGGGTCTGTTTCAAAATACTTTTCCCATTCATCCGATAATCCATCATCATCTGTGTCCGTTGTGTCTGCAGCATTGACCCATCGTGCGATGATTGTGCAGGAATTATGAACGGGCACATTGAAATTAAACAGCTCGGTAAAGTCAGAAGAGCTATACCATCCGACAAATACAAATCCATCTTTTTCAGGAGGCTCAGGAACTGACACCAAATCTCCTTCATTTACAACTTGATCCGCGACCTTTGAACCTCCGTCTGTATAAAATGAAACTGTAAAAGTCTTTGGGACATCTGCAAGAAAATGATCAATAAGTCGTGCTGCGTATTTTAAAATATCCAATGCATCTGTTGCATTGATACTTTCGTCATCATTCACATCTGCATATTTCTGTAATTCCTCGTCGATTTTAATCAATTTAGCCGCATATTTTAAAACCAGAAGCGCATCTGAAGCATTAATGGACCCATTCGTATCGACATCCCCAACACGCGATGAGATTGATTCAGCTTTTGCAGGCATTTTATACGAAACAGAAACGGCCATGATCAATATCATCAATACTGCAATACATTTTTTTGATAAAATAAAACGATTAAACATTTTTCTTGTACGATGTACTCATAACCGAATACACCACTTTCCTTTCTTTTTCCTGTAATTTCTGGCGTTGGTTACTCTGTCGAATCCGAGCCCAATTGTTCCTCTACGGGAAAATGATCAATTAATTTTGCCACTTTCTTTAATACCAGCAATGCATCATTCGCCTCTATTGAGCCACTATTATCCACATCTGCTGCTGTTATCTTCTGGCCAAATGGAATTTCCAGTTTTGCACTGTATTTTAATATCATCAAGGCATCAGAAGCGTCGATACTTCCATTTCCGTCAACGTCACCATATATCATTGATTTCGAACCGCTAACATTCACTGTAAATTCAGTTACCAATGGCCCATATAGAACTTGAATCGTTTGCTTCCCATTTCCTGATAAAACAGTTGGATTACAAATAAATCCTTCTGAGATGGACTCTCCATTTACATTTAGAATCAGCCCTGTTGTATCAAGAACTTCACCTTCATTGTAGTCTGTTTTGTCCGGAAGAGATGATATCGTCATAGATTTCTGATCACCAACCACAGCATAATAACTGAAATGATCAGTTTCAAATACTAAGTAATTCCCTTCTACATACGCATCAATTATTTTCCATGTATCGTCGGTTTCCTGTCGGTATACTCTACATGTGTTTCCCTGCATTCCATTTGGAACTGGAATATATACTTTGACCTTTCCATTGGGTTGAACCAGCTGATCATTTTTTACAAAACAAATGTTATATAATTCATGGATTTCCAGTGGATTATCAGAATTCAGCACCATCTCAATTGTATCGCTATTTGAAACACGGAATACTTGAAGTACTGCATCTGCATCAACATTTCCATTTGTATTTACTGTAACTCCATACGAATTAATAAATCCCTCCTCAATGTCAGAGTACATTGTTACGTAAGGCGACTCAAAAGAACCGGCCATTTGAGTGGCCATCAAAAGTTTATTTGATGTCTTAGACATTGCAAAACAACCCTTTAATGCAACGCCTGCCGGACCGGCAAATTGGGTAAATAAAGATTCTCCTACACCTGCACTGCTCTGTAACAGATGTTTCCAACTGATATCAAAAGAATTCAGAAAATTTTCAGCAAGCGTAGCCATATCTGCATACATGTTATCTGCTGACAGCACTTGATCCTTAAGCGTAGAATTGGAAAATTTTTTAACAATTTTCTTTATTTCGCTCTTCATTGTATCAATTTTTGCTTTTTGTAATTTTTGTTTTATTACATCTTTCAAGCCCTCATTTCGTGCCTCTTTTAAGCGATCTGCAAATGATTGCTTTGTTTGTTCTAAAAGATTTGACAATGCGGATTGCTTTGTACTATCCGATGTAAACAGGTCAAAAGCAGTTGACGCACCATCAAATAAAATTTGAAATGCATTGACAAAATATGCTCCCGGTGATTCAGAGATATTATTTGAAATTGTAAAATATCCGCCTTGAGGAACATCAATATTTATATGTGTATGCTGAGAATAGGTGGCGCTTTCATAAGTTAGAAGTTTTCCATCTGAAGTATCTGTTATCAGATAATATGCCTGCTTTCCGGTATCCCATAAACTTGAAATCTGGGCATATGGTTTTATCTCTTCATACCCCATCCACATGCCATTCTCATCATAAATATCAACGGCTCCATAATAATATTTCGTATTATAAACATCAAAACTCACATGATAATCGTCCGTTGTAGAATTATTTTCACAGTTATAATTATTTACATATAAACCATTCAGATTATAAATGTTCGTTAAAATATTACCATCCCAATCGTTTTGCGGATAATAACTTGTAACGTTGTTGATATCATAGGAATAGGATTGTGCATAGTTATCATAAACACTTACTCTGATTACTGTATTTGCACCACTCTCCGTATCCGTTATGACTACATTTGTAGATCCTTCTTTCTTTCCAGTTACATAAAGTGAGTAGCCATATTCTGTTTTTTCATAATCTGACAATGAAATTATGGTGGGGTCACTGACCGAAACCGACATTTTTTTCCAATCACCGTTCAACTCTTCGGTATTGACATTCATTAATCCAAATGCCAGCCACATACTTTCACCGGTTTTTACACTCAATGATTTTTCAGTAGAAAAAACACATATTTTCTGTTCAATAACTGAGCCAGTCCCATCGAATATTTTTACTGGAGTTAATTGATTGTTTGTACTACCGTTTCCTACTCTTCCGTTCAAATTATAGCCCCAACAGTATAGATCTCCGTTCTCTGTTAACGCTGCACTACTAGAATTTGCTAATACTGCCTGCTTTACATTTTCCAGCACCTTGACTGGTGTTAATTGATCCAGGATGGTGCCGTTTCCTATCCCACCATAATCATTAAATCCCCAGCAATACAGATCTCCATTCTCTGTTATCGCTGCGCTATAACCATACCCTAACACTACCTGTTTTACACTATCCAGTACCTTGACCGGCGCTAATTGATCCGTTTTAGTTCCATTTCCTACTTGGCCTCTATAATTCTTGCCCCAACAGTACAGATTTCCATCCTCTGTTATCGCTGCGCTATGATTAGCTCCCAACACTGCCTGTTTTACATTTCCCAGCACCTTGACTGGCGTTAATTGATTCGTTTTAGTTCCATTTCCTACCTGGCCACTAGAATTAATGCCCCAGCAATACAGATTTCCATCCTCTGTTATCGCTGCGCTATGATAATCTCCTAACACTACCTGTTTTACATTTTCCAACACCTTGACTGGTGTTAATTGATCCAGGACGGTGCCGTTTCCTACCTGGCCAACTTCATTATTGCCCCAGCAGTACAGATCTCCATTCTCTGTTACCACTGCGCTACGAGTAGTACCCAGCACTGCCTGTTTTACATTTCCCAGCACCTTAACTGGCGTTAATTGATCCGATTTAGTTCCATTTCCTACCTGGCCACTATAATTCTTGCCCCAGCAGTACAGATTTCCACCCTCTGTTATCGCTGCGCTATGATTAGTTCCCAGCACTGCCTGTTTTACATTTCCCAGCACCTTAACTGGCGTTAATTGATCTGTTTTAGTTCCATTTCCTACCTGGCCGCTATAATTTATGCCCCAGCAGTACAGATTTCCATCCTCTGTTATCGCTGCGCTATGATAATCTCCCAACGCTGCCTGTTTTACATTTCCCAGCACCTTGACTGGCGTTAATTGAGGATTTGTACTGCCGTTTCCTACCTGGCCACCATCATTATTGCCCCAGCAGTACAGATCTCCGTTCTCTGTTATTGCCGCACTATGATCATCTCCTAACACTACTTGCTTCACCTTTGCATGTACCGGTATTGTCTGCGCAACTTCCCGGCTATCTGCCGCCGCAACATTCGTGTTTTGCATTATACATAAATTACTTACAATCAGTGCAATAACGACAATATAACAAATCAATTTCTGTTTCATAATTATCCTCCTCAGCAATAAATGGCATTTCAAAGCCAGTACTTTTTTCAATATCATTTCTTAATTCATAGTCTAAAAGCGTTGAAATCTTGTATTAATATTCATAGTGTATCTTCTTAAGAGAAAAATATCAATAGTGTATGGCATATAAAAAAGAATATTTATAGACTACTTTAAGCTATTTCCCTGAACAATGGAGATAATTTATAAATGAGTGATATCGCTAAGATTATTGGACTGAGGATTCGACATTATAGGACTGAGAATGGACTAAGTCAGGAAAAACTTGCAGAACTTGCCGGATGTCATCCGACATACATTGGTCAGGTTGAACGAGGTGAAAAGAACGCCACGCTTGAAAGTATTGAAAAAATTGTATCTGCAATGAATGTCTCTCTTTCAATGTTATTTGAAAAGTTAGGAGAAGATAATAAAGACAGCATTCCTCTGAAATGTTACGAATTTATAGCATCAAAAAGTAAAAGCGATCAAGAACAACTTTATAAAATGTTAATGGAACTTGATAAATACAAAAATCAATCGAGTAAGAGGCGGTGATTAGCCGCCGTCCTCTCACACCACCGGGGAGTGTTGCATTGATAAGAGTCGGAATTCCTTGTTTTAGAAATTCCGGCTCTTTCTAATCACTCGAGTGTTGAAAATGGGATACTGCGGAATGAGAGATTCTTCACTTCCTCTTACAGGGATTTCCGTGTTATCATACACATGGAGAATATCGCAAAGTTCTATTATCTTCCTTCCATTACTTGTTCTAACCGGAAGCAAATGCAGTCATGATTGAACTACAGATTCATTGACGCTGGTATTTTTCCCTGCTAAGATAATGGTGTGAAAATATTTTTGTGTGACCTGATTACCACCTGTAAAAAACAATATGTAACTACATTGACAATATGTAAAGAATATGATATTGTATAATCATCGTTTGAAGAATAAAAGAAAGTGTGGGTGGTATGTAATAGACAAACGAAAAATCACGGAAAAAACAATCGAATTTGAAAATGAGGCAGCGCAGGCGCTGAACGTTACCGAAGGCAGCGCGGCGCATGATGCCACAGCAAAGAAGTTAGTGGCAAATAAGGCAATTCTGGCATATGTACTGAAAAGCAGTCTGAAAGAATTTGCGGATGTTCCGGTGCACAGGATACCGGACTATATCGAAGGAGCGCCGCAGGTCAGTAAAACTGCAGTGACGCCGGATTATGCGGATGCCGACGTTGAGGACCCCGTTTCGAAAGAGGTTGACGCGGCCAGTGTTAAGCTAAGCGGAAGTGAAAGGGTCAGAGGCCTGTCGGCGGAGGAGAAAAGCATCAGGGAAGGCGGCGTGTATTATGACATCCGATTTTTGGTGCATTCGCCCAAAGACGGAAGCCTTGTGGAGATCATCGTCGATATGGAAGTACAGGACAATGATACGCCGGGGTATCCGATCATCAAACGCGGCATCTATTATGGCGCCCGGATGATATCGGCTCAGTGGGGCACGGTCTTCACAAACCAGCATTTTGAACGGATCTCCAAAGTGGCGAGCATCTGGATTTGCGTAGGCACAAGCAAATCCAGGTCAGACGCAATGAATGTATATCAGATACAGGAAGGAAACCTTTACGGACAGTACAGGGAGTTGACGGGAAATTATGATCTGATGGAAATCGTGATTCTTCGGTTGGGACCGAAGGGTGAGGCAAGCAAAGAACCAGCGATACGGCTGCTGAGCAAACTGTTTTCTCAGAACATGAGCAAGGCAGAAAAAAAGGCCATGTTGTCGGAGGAATTCGGCATCGCGGTAACGGAAAAGATCAGTAAGGAGGTATCTACAGTGTGCAATTTGAGTGAAGGCATTTACAAGAGAGGAAAGTCTGAAGGACTGGTCGAAGGCAGACTAAAAACTTTACAGAATGATGTCAAAAATGTCATGAAATCCTTAAACATGAGCATGGAGGAAGCACTGAAAGTATTAAATGTAAACAGAGAAGATCGTACCTTGCTGATGAAGATGCTTTAATAGGAGAACATAGCAAACCTAATTGTTGAATTTTATCTTTTGATCAAGGAAAAGAAGCCTGCAAAGGAGTCGACTCAAAAAAAGTGGTGACGAAGGGAAACTTCAACACCACTTTTTTGATTCCATCCATGACGTATTTTTCATACTGTCATTTTCTTTATGCTTTATATCCATCGGGATTCATGGACTGCCAGCGATAGGCATCCGCGCACATCTCTGCAATCCCGAAACGGGCCTTCCAGCCCATTTCCTTTTCTGCCAGCGCCGGATCTGCATAGCAGGTGGCGATATCCCCGGGACGGCGCTCCATGATTTGGTAAGGGATCTCCCTGCCGATGACCTGTTCAAAGGCGTGGATCACGTCCAGTACGGAGTAGCCGATGCCGGTGCCTAAGTTAAAGACATGCAGTCCATGGTGCTGCTGCATGTATTCGATGGCTTTGGTATGGCCCTGCGCCAGATCCGTCACGTGGATATAGTCCCTGACGCCGGTGCCGTCCGGGGTGGGATAGTCGTTGCCGTACACCCGGACATATTCCCGCTTCCCCACGATCACCTGGGTAATGTAGGGCACCAGATTGTTGGGAATGCCGTTGGGATCCTCGCCGATGCGGCCACTTTGATCCGCGCCGATGGGATTGAAGTACCGCAGCAATACGATATCAAACTTCGGATCCGCCACGGCCAGATCTCTTAACATATCTTCGATCATCAGTTTGGTCCTGCCGTAAGGATTGGTCACAGACAGCGGGAAATCCTCTTTGATGGGCACGGTTTTGGGTGACCCGTATACCGTGGCCGAAGAACTGAAGACAAAGCGATATACGCCGTATTTCTGCATACATTGAAACAGCTGCAGGGTGCCGTTGATGTTGTTGTCGTAGTACAGCAGCGGTTTCGCCACGGATTCCGGCACGGATTTCAATCCTGCGAAATGAATCACCGCCTCCGGCCGTTCCTTTGCAAAGATCTGATCCAGCGCCGCCGCGTCCCGCAGATCCGCTTCGTAAAAGCGAATAGGTTTTCCGCTTAATTCTTCCACCCGTTTCAGGCTTTCTCTGGAAGCATTGCACAGATTGTCCACCACCACCGTCTCATGCCCGTTTTGCAGCAAATCCAGACAGGTGTGGGAGCCGATGTATCCGGCGCCTCCGGTTACCAGTATTTTCATAGTCATTCTCCTATCAGAAAGGGCATACATAAAAATGTATGCCCCCGATCACTTTAATTATATTTGCGTTTTCTGGCAGCCTCGGATTTCTTCTTGCGGCGAACACTGGGTTTTTCATAGTGCTCACGCTTACGAATCTCCTGCTGTATGCCTGCCTTTGCACAGTTCCTCTTGAAACGACGAAGCGCACTGTCAAGACTTTCGTTTTCTTTCACTATAACATTTGACATGTACCTAACCTCCCTTCAAACTGTGAAAACACAGGTACTCGTTTACAAGCAATTCACGCTAACTGGTATTATATCATAATCCAAATATTAGTCAAGAATTTTTAAAAAATCATCCGCACATTTCTGCGGTCAGGGTTTTTGCCGCTGCCAGAGCGTCCGCAATACCCGCCGGATTCTTGCCGCCGGCCTGGGCCATATTGGGCCGTCCGCCGCCGCCGCCGCCCACATGGGCGGAAATCTGCCGTATGAGATTGCCTGCGTGGGCGCCGCGTTTTATGGCGCCTTCCGCCGCCATGGCCACCAGGGATACCTTGCCGTCCTTTTCACTGGCCAGTACCACCACGGCACCGTCTCCTAAGGTTTCCTTACAGCGGTCCGCCGCATCCCGCAGCTGGTTCATATCCATATTCTGCATGGCCTTTGCGAAGAAGCGAACCCCGGCGATATCCTCCGCCTCAGACGCTACGTCGGCCAAAGAGGCATTGGCTGCCTTCGCCTTCAGGGCTTCATTTTCACTCTTTAAAGCCCGGTTTTCATTTAAGATCTGGCGGATACGCTCTCCCAGACGATCCGGCGCGGCCTTCACCTGCGCGGCCGCCTGAGCCAGTTTTTCCTCCATCTCCCCATAATATGCCAGTACGGCGTCGGAAGTGATGGCTTCGATTCTCCGTACCCCTGCCGCGATGCCGCTCTCCGAAAGGATCTTGAAAGCGCCGATGCGGCCGGTGTTGTCCACATGGGTGCCGCCGCAGAGCTCAATGGAGTAATCTCCCATATTGACGACCCGCACCTCATCTTTATATTTTTCTCCAAACAGCGCCATGGCGCCGGTTTTTCTGGCTTCCTCTAAGGGCATGACCTTGGTTACCACCGGCAGGAAGGCCTGAATCTGGGCATTGACAATACGCTCTGCCTCCTGCAGCTCTTCCCGGCTCATCTGGGCAAAATGGGTAAAGTCAAACCGCAGATGCCGGTCGTTGACCAGAGAGCCCGCCTGCTCCACATGATCTCCCAGCACGGTACGCAGGGCTTTCTGCAGCAGATGGGTGGCGGAGTGGTTCTTACAGGTTGCCGCCCGGCGGGCAGTGTCTACTTCCAGATGCACCTTTGCATCCAGACGGAATTCGCCCTTTATGACCTTGCCCACATGGCCGCTTCGCTCCTCCGACAGCTTGATTGTATCTTCCACACAAAATACGCTGTCTCCGCAGGTAATGGTGCCGTGGTCTCCTTCCTGTCCGCCCATGGTGGCGTAGAAACAAGTCTGATCCGTGACAATGGTTCCGGTATCGCCTTCGCAGAGGACGTTCACCGGCTCCGTTTCCGTGGTCATGGCCAGAATCACGCCGTCCTCCTCCAGTTTGCCGTATCCGGTAAACACGGAAGTGATGGACGGATCGATTTCTTCATATACCGTGGCGTCCGCTCCCATGTAATTGGTGACTTTCCGGGCCTTTCTGGCGGTTTCCCGCTGTACCTGCATACAGCGTTCAAAGCCTTCCCGGTCCAGATGCATGCCCTTTTCTTCCAGAATTTCCTCCGTCAGATCCACCGGAAAACCGAAGGTATCATACAGGCGGAAAGCGTCTTCGCCGGAAAGTACAGCTGCATTGCTTTCTTTCAGCTGTTGTGTCAGTTCGTTTAATATACCAAGGCCCTGGTCGATGGTCTTGTTGAACTTCTGTTCTTCTTCCCCCAGCACCTTAAAGATCATCTGCTTCTTTTCTTCCAGTTCCGGATAGCCGTCTTTGGATTCGCTGATGACCGTCTCGGACAGCTTCGCTAAGAATCTGTCGTGAATGCCCAGCAGTCTGCCGTGTCTTGCAGCCCGGCGGATCAGCCGGCGCAGCACATAGCCTCTGCCCTCGTTGCCGGGCAGTACGCCGTCGGAAATCAGGAAGGTGGCGGAACGGATGTGATCCGTAATCAGACGAATGGAAACGTCCGCCGCTTCATTTTCATGGTAATTTACCCCTGCAATCTCACAAATCCGGTCCCGGATGGCTTTCATGGTGTCGATATCAAAGACGGAATCCACGTCCTGTACCACCACGGCCAGACGTTCCAGTCCCATGCCCGTATCGATGTTCTTCTGCTCCAGCAGCGTATAATTGCCCTTGCCGTCGCCTTCAAACTGGGTAAATACATTGTTCCAGACTTCCATGAACCGGTCGCAGTCGCAGCCTACCTTGCAGTCCGGCTTGCCGCAGCCGTATTTGATACCCCGATCATAATAAATCTCAGAGCAGGGACCGCAGGGACCCGCGCCGTGCTCCCAGAAATTGTCGCACTTGCCGTCTTCGTCGCGGTAAAACCGGGTGATTTTTTCAGCCGGAATGCCGATCTCTTTGTTCCAGATTTCAAAGGCTTCATCGTCTTCGAAGTAAATCGAAGGATACAGCCGCTCCGGATCCATGCCCACCACTTTGGTCAGAAACTCCCAGCTCCATGAGATCGCCTCTTTTTTGAAATAATCGCCGAAGGAAAAGTTGCCGAGCATTTCAAAAAAGGTCAGATGTCTTGCCGTCTTTCCCACATTTTCGATATCGCCGGTGCGGACGCACTTCTGGCAGGTAGCGACCCGCCGTCTGGGGGGAATTTCCTGTCCGGTAAAATAAGGTTTCAAGGGCGCCATGCCTGCATTGATCAGCAGGAGGCTTTTGTCATTATGAGGAACAAGCGAAAAGCTGTTCATTTTCAGATGTCCTTTGGATTCAAAAAAATCCAGAAACATTCTTCTCAGCTCATTAACACCGTATGCTTTCATAGTTCTCTCCTTTTCGTATCCTGTAGCCATTCTCTATATAGTACACAATCAAAACGCATTTTTCAATAGCCGACTTGCCCGAACTTACGCAAAAAGTCTCTGTTTTGCCTCTGCGGCTTTCCGATAAATGTATTCCGGCGCCTCGCCCACATGGTAAATGCCCTCTTCATAAAGGATCTTTCCGGCCACCACGCTGCGTTTCACATTCTGCGGCCCGGCGCTGTAGACCAGATTCTTGATGATATCGTGTTCCGGCTGCATATTGGGCTGCTGCAGGTCGATTTCAATCAGATCCGCCTGCTTTCCCACCGCCAGCACATCGCAGTCGGAAAGTCCCATGGCAAGGGCGGAGCCTGTTGTGGCGGCCCGCAGCACCGTTTCCGCGGGCATGGCTTTCGGATCATTGCTTAAAAGCTTCGACAATCCGGAGGCCAGATACATTTCCCGGAACATGTTCAGCGCATTGTTGCTGGCGGCGCCGTCGGTGCCCAGTCCCAGGGGGATCCCCACCGCATCATATTCCCAGAGAGGCGCTATGCCGCTGGCCAGCTTCATATTGGAAGCGGGATTTGCAATGACAAAGAGCTGCCGCTTCTGAAAAATCCGGCGGTCTTCCTCCGAAAGATGGACGCAATGGAACCCGCCGCCGCCGTATTCGAACATGCCGATGCTGTCCATATAGACGGTGGGGGTGGTATGGTAGCGCTCGATGCAGCCCGCCACCTCGTCTTTGGTTTCCGCATTGTGGCAGAACATGGGCTGTTTATATGCCGCCGCCGCTTGCGCCAGTTCTTTCATCAGTGCCGCGCTGGTGGTATATTCGGCATGAAATCCCATGCGGTAGCTCAGCAGCGGATTTTTGGCATTATAGGTTTCAAACTCCCGGACCGTAGATTCCGCCGTACCGCCGAAATCATTGGCACCGCCGCAGATCACGCAGCGAAAGCCGCTGTCTGCCTGGGCAGCCGCGAAACTGTCCAGATGCATATACATATCAAAGCAGGCTGTGATTCCGGAAGACAGATATTCCAGAAACGCCAGCCGGCTCATCCAGTACACGGCGTCGCCGTCCAGCCTGGCCTCATGGGGAAAAACCGCCTCATACAGCCAGTCATGCAGCGGCAGATCATCCGCGTAGGACCGCAAGAAGGTCATGGCCGAGTGGGCGTGGGCATTTTTAAAGCCCGGCATCAGGAGATTCCCTTTCAGATCGATTTCCCGGTCAAAATCCGGCATATCCGCCCTGCCCGGGCCAATGTAGGAAATCTTATCATCCCGGGTCCACAACTCCGCTTCCTGCACCGACAGCGGCTGCTGCATGGAAAGCACCCGTCCGTTGTAAAATCTGATTTTCATGCCTGCTCCTTTATCTTTTGCAGTATCAACGGCACATATGGCCTGTCATCAAATGATGATGCAGACCATGCCGCCGTTACTGTCGTTTACGATTTTTTTCATGGTATCCTGCAGCTTCAGCCGACTTTCCTCATTCAGCATGGATACCTTGTTTTCCATTCCGTCATCCACCAGCTGTTCGATGGTCTTTCCGAAAATATTGGTTTCCCAGATGGTTCCGTTTTCCGCAGACTGCCGGATGTAAGCGATGAGGTCATTGGCCTGGGCCTCGCTGCCTACGATCGGCGCGATTTCTGTCTCAATATCCGCCCGGATCATATGAATGGAAGGGCTGCTGGCGTGGATCTTTACGCCGTATTTGCTGCCATGCCGGATCAGCGCCGGCGTATCCAGCGTGATTTCTTCCCGCTCCGGCGTGACCACGCCGTAACCGTGGGTCCGGACCTCGTTAATGGCCTCCGTGACTTTTGCGTATTCGTTTTTCCGCACGCTGAAATCACGGATCAGGTCGATCAGGTCATATTCGTCTTCGATGGGCGTCCCCGCCAGTTCCGATAACGCCTTGTAATAACAGGAATCGTCAAAGGTCACTCGAATCTTTGCGGAGCCGTCCGACAAATCAATATTCTGTACGGAAATATCTCTCACAAAGGGCATTTCGTGGGCAAGCCCTCTGCGTTTGAAATCCCGGACGCTGTCTACCTCGCTGATAAAATCCAGTGCAAAGGCCGTGAGGCTCTGCCGGATGGGATGTTCCGCATCCAGCATATCGATCCAGCTGGGCAGATAAAATTCTGTTTTCATCAGCGGAAATTCGTACAGAATGGATTCCAGGATCCGGGCAGCGTCTTCTTTTTTCATCTGCAGGCAGTTCACCGGCAGCACCGTAACCTGATATTTTTCTTCCAGCTCCGCCGCCAGCGCGGTGGTTTCTTTCGCATAGGGCTTTGCGGAATTAAGCAGGATCACGAAGGGTTTGCTGATTTTTTTCAGCTCCGCCACCGTCCGTTCCTCCGGTTCCACATAGTTTTCCCGCGGAATATCGGTAAAGGTTCCGTCCGTTGTAACTACGATCCCGATCTGGGAATGATCGTGGATCACCTTATAGGTTCCGATTTCCGCCGCTTTGGAAAACGGGATCTCGTAATCCAGCCAGGGGGTTTTCACCATACGTTCCGTATGCTGTTCACTGGCCGCATCCGCGCCGCTTGTCATAAAACCGACGCAGTCCACCAGCCGGAACTTTGCCTGGATTCCGTCCACGTCGATCTGGGCGGCTTCCTTGGGAATAAACTTCGGCTCCGAGGTGGTTACCATGGTTCCGCTGGCAGACAGCGGAAGCTCGTCAATGGCCCTGGTTTTTTCCGGGCCTTCCGCCATGGCCGGCAGCACCATCAGTTCCATAAACCGCTTCACAAAGGTGGATTTCCCCGTTCTGACGGGACCCACCACACCGATATACAAATCGCCGCCTGTCCTTATTGCAATATCTCTGTAAATATTTCTATCCGGCATCTTCCCATTCCTCCATCAACACTGTGATACTGATAGATTCATATGAAAAGAATGCCGGATTTATGACCGTCTTTTCGGTTTGCGGCAGAAAGCCGCAAAAAATTTCAAAATGCGAAGTATCGTTTATGCGGGCTGTTTCATCCCGCCGATCATCCAGTCCGCCGCATCCTCCGCGTAGCTTTCCAGCAGCCTGCGCTCGTTCAGATAATGCATAATAGTATAGCGGTCCCGCAGCTTCAGCCCTTTGTAAATTCCTTCAAGAATCATTTCACGGTCCAGCACCGGCATGGGCATTTCCAGCGCCCGGGCTGCCTGCATGCTTGCGTCAAAGGATCCCAGATAGCCGCCGATCAGTTCTTTCAGATGCGCGTCCTTTGTTTCCCGGTACAGCCGGCGGTACATATGCATGACCATCAGCGTGGCCTCCATGACTTCGATGCCGTGGAGATTGGGCTTTTTGCCCTCCGCCAAAAGATGCAGCTCCCAGATATGGCTGAACATATGCTCCGCGCCGGAAGCCGGCCTGGAACAGCCGGTATAGGCCATGCCCAGTCCGCTGACCATGAAGCCTTCCATGACGTTTTTTACGATTTCCGGCGAGCGGCTCTTTAACTGCGCCGCGTTTTTCAGGCACTGATCCGCGGCCCGCAGCACGTCCTTCGCAATGGTTTCGCAGTAATAATCGTCTTTATAATCCCGGGCCAGTTCCCAGTCCAAAATCGCCGTATACTTGCCCAGCATATCGCCGATGCCCGCCTGCAGCATGTCATAGGGAGCCTGTGTCAGGATATCCAGATCGCCGATAATGTATCTCGGCGTATTTCCCTTGATTGTGGCCTTGGTGCCGTCAAACAGGAAGGGGGAACCTCCCGAGGCGTAGCCGTCCATGGAAGGCGCTGTGGCGCAGATACCGTAGGGCCGGTTCAGACGGAAAGCCGTCAGTCTCGAAAGATCGTTCACCACCCCCGACCCGACGCCGAGGATGAAATCCGGCAGCGGCGAAAACGCGCACAGATCGGTATTCGCCAGCGGCGGATAGAGATGTACAAAGATTTCTCCTAAATTTTCCGGCGTGGGCAGCGGATCTTTTTTCAGCACGTAGTGGTGAAAATACATGCCTGCCGCCTGCAGTTCTTCGATCACCGCAGCCCCGGCCACCTGATACGTGGTTTCGTCCGACAGCACAAAGATCTGATGGTAATCCTTTAAGATGTCCGGAACCTTTGCAAGGGCTCCGGATTCCAGTACGATCTGCTCCAGCGCCGCTCTGTGATAACCCTGGGCGCAGCTGCATTTCATCTCATACATTTTTTAACGCCCCCATTTCATGCCGGCATGTTCCTCCCGGCTTAACCGTGTCATCAGATCCCGCAGGGCTTCTTTCGCCGTCTTCTCATGGAACAGGCACTGATTGACCTCCTCCACAATGGGCATGGAAACATGGTAATGGTCTGCCAGCGTCTTGGCCGCTTTGGCGGAATAAACGCCTTCCACCACCATTTTTACTTCCTCCATGGCTTCCTCCATGGTTTTGCCCTGTCCGATCAATATACCGGCTCTCCGGTTTCGGGAATGCATACTGCCGCAGGTAACAATCAGGTCGCCGATGCCCGAAAGTCCGGAAAAGGTTTCTTTATCCGCCCCCATGGTCGTTCCCAGACGGCTGATTTCCGCAATGCCTCTGGTAATCAGCGCCGCTTTGGTATTGTCTCCGCAGCCTAAGCCGTCCGCCATACCCGCGGCCAGCGCGATGACGTTTTTAATGGAACCGCTCAGCTGTACCCCCAGCATATCCGGCGAGGTATACACCCGGAAGAAATGATTGGCGAACAGGGCCCGCACCTGCTCCGCGGTTTCCTGCCGTTTCGCGGCCACCACCACTGCCGTGGGAATGTCCTTGCCCACTTCCTCCGCATGGGAAGGCCCGCTGATCACCGCGGTGACTGCCTGCGGGATTTCCTGTGCGATGACCGAAGACATAGTCATCAGCGTTTCTTCTTCGATGCCCTTGGCCGCATTCACCAGAATCTGCCCTTCAGACACATAGGGCGCCATCATTTTGCTGACGGAACGCATATGGGGCGACGGCACGGCGATGACACAGATTTCGGCAGCGCAGACCGCTTCCTGTAAATCTCCGGTGATATGGATGCTCTCCGGAAGTATGACTCCCGGCAGCTTTTCGGTCTGCTCATGCTTTTCCTGCAGCAGAGTCACCTCCGCCCCATCAATGGACCAGAGCCACGTCTCATGGCCGTTTAACGCAATCAGTCTTGCCAGGGCGCTGCCCCAGCTTCCCGCGCCGATCACTGCTGTTTTCATATCATTCCTGTCCTTTCTTTTTCGCTTTTCCGAAATACAGTTTATTTTCCGTGCCCCGAATCAGTCTGCGGATATTCGGCGCATGCTTTGCGATAATGATCACTGCGACGATGACAAACAGCACGTACCATTCTTTCAGATAACTGCTGCCCGCCGCAAAAACCAGCCGGTCGTTCTCTCCGGAAATCAGCATCATCAGTACCAGCACCAACACCGCACTGACCGACCCTAAAGATACGTAGCGGGTCACCGCCACGCACAGCAAAAACAGTACCATCGGTACGATCAACACCGGCCATGCGGTAGACGCATGGTGCAGGCCGAAGACAAAGACCAGAACCAGTCCCAGCAGGGAAGCGACCCCCTTGCCCCCTTTAAAATGCAGATAAAAGGGGTAAATATGTCCCAGAATCGCGCCGATCACCGCATACAGGCAAATGAGCAGATACGCGTCCGGGTCTGACACTCCCATGAAAATCAGCCGGCACAGCAGAAAGGCCAGCACCGGTTTGGCCGTATCCAAAAGCAGGGTCAGCAGGCCCATGCCCAGACCCATGACCCGGCTGGCATTGGTGGCGCCGTAATTGCCGGAGCCGTAATTCTTCAAATCCACTTTTTTAATTTTTCCCAGAATATAGCCTGCTTCCGCCAGGCCGAAGCAATAGCCGATGAGCAATGCGATGATTCTGAACAAAATATACATCAGTTATCTCCCTTTCGTTCCCTGATAAAAAATTTCAGCGGAGTTCCGGTAAATCCGAAGGTTTCCCGGATCCTGTTTTCCAGATATCGTAAGTATGAAAAATGCATCAGTTCTTTGTCATTGACAAAAATCACAAAAGTGGGCGGCTTCACCGCCACCTGGGTGGTATAAAAGATTTTGAGCCGTTTGCCCTTATCGGAAGGCGGCTGATGCATGGCCGTGGCCTCCGTAATAATCTCGTTGAGCACGCCAGTGGCAATCCGCAGCGCGTGATTTTCCACCACCGAATCGATCATGGCAAACAGCCGGGGAATCCGCTGCCCCGTCTTTGCGGAAATAAAGATCATCTGCGCATAAGACAGAAAGGAAAGGGTACCCCGGACTTCATTTTCATATTTGTAAATGGTCTTGTCGTCCTTTTCCACCGCATCCCATTTGTTCACCACAATAATGATACCCTTGCCGGCTTCATGAGCGATCCGGGCGATTTTCGCGTCCTGCTCCGACACGCCTTCCGCCGCGTCGATCATCAACAGTACCACGTCCGAGCGTTCCACCGCCGAAACGGCCCGGATCATGCTGTAGCGCTCGATATCCTCCCGGATTTTGCTTTTTTTGCGCAGGCCCGCCGTATCGATCAGCACATAGTCTTTGTCCTGATAATGGATCACGGTATCCACCGCGTCCCTGGTGGTGCCCGCGATATCGGACACGATCACTCTGGTTTCCCCGGCAATCCGGTTAATAAGAGAGGACTTGCCCACGTTGGGCTTTCCGATGACAGCGATTTTGGTCAGTTCGTCTTCCGTTTCTTCCGCCGCAGCTTCCGGGAACAGGGAAACTACCTGATCCAGCAGATCCCCCAGGCCCTGTTTCTGGGAAGAAGAAACCGCAAAGGGTTCTCCGATGCCCAGATTATAAAATTCGTAGACGTCCGCCAGCTGGGCGTTATAATTTTCCACCTTATTCACCACCAGCACCACGGGCTTTGCGGCTTTGCGCAGCATCTCGCAGACCCGCTGGTCGGTATCCGTGAGGCCCTGCCGCACGTCTACCATGAACAGGATCACGTCCGCCACGTCGATGGCGATCTCCGCCTGAGTCCGCATCTGGGACAGAATCACGTCCTTGCTGTCCGGCTCAATGCCGCCGGTATCGATCAGCGTAAACGCATGATTCAGCCAGCTGACATCCGCGTAAATCCGGTCTCTCGTCACCCCCGGCGTATCCTGGACAATGGAAATCTGCCTGCCCGCCAGCGCGTTAAATAAAGTTGATTTTCCTACATTCGGCCGTCCCACAATGGCCACAATCGGTTTTCTCATCGTTTCACCCTGCTGTTGTTATTTCTGTTTTGTCAGCAATGCTTCCACCAGTGCGTCTCCACTGGATTTTACAATTTCTACCGGCACTTGTAAAGCCTTCTCCAGAGAAGAAACCGTCATATCGTCCAGAAAAACGTCTTCTCCGTCCCGGAGCATGGCGTCGGTCAGAAGCAGTTTTTCCCCCAGTTCCTTCTCTTTCAGCTGCGCGGCCAGATCCCGGCCGGTGAGCAGTCCCGCCACCGTGATCAGCTCGCCGAAAAATTCATTTTTCACTGCATGGACATGCACCTGGATTTTCGGATATTTTTCACTGAATTTCCGGCAGAGTTCTTCCAGCACCGGCGCCGCCAGCATACCGGTGGCAATAGAAAGGCTTCTTTTTTTCCACACCGACTTTCTGGAACGCGCCAGGGCCGCTTCAAAGGAATCTATCAGCGTCCGCAGCATACCCACGCCGTTTTCCAGCTGCAGATACCCTTCGTAGGCCGCGTCCTCCGGAAGCTCCTGTTCCGCCAGCAGGTACCATTCGTCCGATGCATGGACAAAGCGCCTGCCGTAGCGTTCCAGAAACCGCTGCTGCCATCCTTCGATCTGGGCCAGGAGCTTACACGCATCTTCTTTTGTAAAAGGCGTCAGCGGATACAGGCCCTCCCGGTACTTCGTCAGTCCCACCGGCACCACGGACAGGCTCTGAAACACCGGAAAAAAGGCTTCCAGATCCCGGATGGTGCGGTCCAGCTGCGGGCCGTCGTTGATGCCTCTGCACAGAACGATCTGCCCGTTCATCGTGATATTGGCATCGTAAAATTTCTGCATCTTGTCCAGCAGATCCCCTGCGAACCGGTTGCGCAGCATCTGGCAGCGCAGGTCCGGATCCGTGGTGTGCACCGAAATATTCATGGGTGCCAGCTTATAGTAAATCACCCGGTCAATGTCCCCATAGGACATATTGGTCAGGGTAATGTAATTGCCGTTTAAGAAGGACAGCCGCGCGTCGTCGTCTTTAAAATAAAGGGTCTTGCGCATTCCCGGCGGCATCTGGTCGATGAAACAGAAAATACAGTTGTTGCGGCAGTGCCGGTATTCGTCCATCAGGCCGTTTGCAAAATGCAGTCCCAGGGCCTGGGAGGAAATCCCGCGGAAGCGGACCGTCTGCCTGCTGCCGTCTTCTTTTTGCAGTTCCATCGTATTTTCCCCATCATCTTCCACCAGAAAATGATAATCGAAAATATCCTTCACTTCTTTTCCGTTGATGGACAACAGTTCGTCTCCCACCGCAAAGCCTAAGGATGCGGCCGGGGAACCTTCTTCAATTTTGCAGATGATATGCTCCTTACGCATGGTTCTCCTTTATCGAAAACATGGCCGCCAAAAGCCCCCGTTTTCCTTTGCTGGCCCGATGGGAAAACAACAGATCGCTGTTGCAGCAGGTGCAGAGCCCGGCATCGGCGATATGCGGTTCCTGCAGACCGCTTTCCATGAGCGTTTCTTTCACCGCCTGCTGCAGATGCAGATAAAAACGCCCGTTTCTTTGCTTCGCCACCGAAGCGCCCGGAAATGCTTCGTCAAATTTCAGGTACAGCTCCTCGCTGACCCCATAGCAGTTTTCACAGATGGAAGGCGCGATCACCGCCAGCAGGTCCGCCGGATCGCTGTGATAACGCTCTTCCATAGCCTCCACGGTTTTCTGCGCGATGCGCCCGAATGTGCCGCGCCAGCCGGAATGGACCAGTCCGATGGCCCTGTTTACCGGATCCAGCAGATACACCGGCACGCAGTCCGCATAAAAGGTCATTAAAATCAGTCCGGGCGTATTGGTAATCAGCGCGTCCGCATCCTCTGTAAATCCGGGCAGAAAAACGCCTCTGCCCCGGTCCTTTTCCGTCACTTCTTTTACCGCCGTGGAATGGGTCTGGTTAGACGCAACGATCCGGGCCGGATCCCACCCAAGAGCTTCGCAGAAAATGGACAGGTTGCGCCGGACATTTTCCGGACTGTCGCCCGAGCGGGCAGACAGATTCATGAACCTGAAACAGCCTTCGCTGATGCCGCCCTTCCGGGTGGAAAAGGCATGTTCCGTCAGCCCGGTTTCGGAAAGCAGCGGAAACGTATAATACCATACCTGATCTTTTCGATGTAATACCGCTTTTTCTCCCATCCGGTCAAAACGCCTCCCTGATATGTATCATCTGATCTCCCGAAAAGGAAATCACGTCAAAACGGCACGGCAGGCCGTATAAATTCCTGTGCCGGTACAGATATTCTTTCGCCGCCGCCCGGATCCGGCTGCGCTTCCGCGCATCCACCGCCTCCAGCCCGCTGCCGAAACCTTCATCCATCCGGTACTTGACTTCCACAAAAACGATCACGTCCCCTTCCCGGGCAATCAGATCGATCTCATACCGGGAAAGCCGTTCATTGCGCGCCAGAATCTCACAGCCTTCCGCCGTCAGATAATCCGCCGCCTTCTCTTCGTACCGGCGGCCCTTGATTCTGTTATTTTCCAAAAGGTTCCCCTTCCGTAAAATGCTGTATAAAACTCTTCCTGTGAATGGGGCAGGGTCCGTACTTTCGAATCGCTTCGATATGGGCCGCCGTCCCGTATCCCTTGTGCACGGCAAACCCGTATTCCGGATAACATGCATCATACGCCAGCATCATCCGATCCCTTGTGACCTTCGCTACAATGCTGGCCGCCGCAATGGAGGCGCTCCTTGCGTCTCCTTTGATGATGGGCAGCTGCCGGACAGGCACCTGCGGGATCCGCACCGCATCGTTGAGCAGCAGATCCGGCGTAACCTTTAATCCTTTTATGGCCAACCGCATGGCTTCGTAGGTGGCCTGCAGGATATTGATTTCATCGATTCTTTCATGGCTGACACAGCCCACGGCCCAGCTGACCGCCTTTGCGCAGATCTCCTCATACAGCGCCTCTCTGTGGGCGGCGCTTAACTGCTTGGAATCATTCAGATACAGAATATCGCAGTCTTTGGGCAGAATCACAGCTCCTGCCACCACCGGTCCTGCCAGCGGGCCTCTGCCCGCCTCGTCGATGCCGCAGATCAGCCCGCAGTCGCTGTACTGCCGCTCAAAGGTATACATTTCAAACAGACGCGCTTTTTCCGCCTCCATCTTTTGCAGCCGCTTCCTTGCCGCTGCCACGGCGGCCTGCACGCCCTTTCTTTCGTCCCCTTCGTAGCGCGGGATAAAAGAAGGCAGCTCTTCTGCAGATGCTGCCTTTAATTCATTTTTAATCTCCGCAATGCTTTTTTCCATTCCGTTTACTCCCGCCTGTGTTCTATTCAAGATTTTAATGATTCCCGGGCGGAAATTCAAGAGAAATTTTTCCAATCCGTCCGCTGCGGAAATCCTCCAGAAGCAGCCGGGACGCCTTCAGCAGATCCGGGGCGCCGCCCGCTTTCAGACAGTTGCGTAATCCCGCGATTTCCCCCAGCAGTTCCACCGGCTGTTTCTCCTGAACGCGGATGTTATATTTTTTCTCCAGAAGGGCCGGATAGCGCTGCTGCAGATCAGACAGCAAAAGCACTGCCAGCTCCTCCAGCTGTATGATGTCGTCATTGATGGAGCCGATCATGGCCAGATGTATGCCGGTCTCCTCCGATTCAAATTTCGGCCACAAAATCCCCGGCGTATCCAAAAGTTCGATGTTTTTGTCGATCCGGATCCACTGTTTTCCCTTCGTGACCCCGGGCTTGTTGCCCGTTTTTGCACAGCCCTTGCCCACGAAGGAATTGATAAAGGTGGATTTCCCCACGTTGGGGATCCCCAAAACCATGGCCCGCACCGGCCGGTTTTTAATGCCTCTGCGGCGGTCCCGTTCGATCTTTTCCCTGCAGATTTCAGGAATCATGGCTTTCACTGCCGCCACGGACTTGGGATTTCTGGAATCCAGACACAAAACCCCGGTGTTTTTCGCGGCAAAATATTCCTGATACTGCCGGCAGCAGGCGTCGTCGGCCAGATCTGCCTTGTTCAGCAGAATCAGCCGGTATTTCTGCGCACCCATGGAAGCGATGTCGGGATTCTGGGAGCTTTCCACCGCCCTGGCGTCCAAAAGCTCGATAAACAGATCGATGAGCTTCAGATTTTCTTCGATCATCCTGCGCGCTTTGGTCATATGACCGGGATACCACTGTATATTCATCACTGTCTCCTTCACTGCTCCGGCTGCCCGGAAAATGAAAGGGCATACCTTCGTATGCCCTTTTTTTCTCAGATACGCTCTTTTACTTTGGCTTTCTTGCCTACACGGTCGCGCAGGTAATATAACTTCGCCCGGCGAACCTTACCTCTGCGGATCACATCCACCTTTTCAATGTGGGGAGAATGGATCGGCCAGGTCTTTTCTACGCCGACGCCGTTGGAATTTTTCCGAACCGTAAAGGTTGCTCTGTTGCTTCCGCCCTGTTTTTTAATTACGATGCCTTCAAACATCTGGGTTCTTTCTCTGTTACCCTCTTTGATCTTCGCGTATACCTTGACGGTATCGCCTACCTGAAACTGCGGAATGGTTTCTTTGCACTGCTCTGCTTCGATTTTACGGATAATATCGTTCATCATCGTTCCTCCTTGATTTTCGGACATTCATAATATACAAAACGCAGTCATTTGCATACCAGCGGACTATCTTAATATTTCGGCTGCATCCGGCAGTCGTACTTGAGTCGGAAGGCTTATGCGAAGCATAACTGGAATGCCTTCCGACGACTTGGCAGGTGTGCCCTGAAAGGGCGCGCGTGCCGTTACCTCAGCTATACTAGCACAGGATATATTGTTTTGCAAGTTTTTTTTCTTCTTCGCTGAGATCCGCCGCTTCCAGCAGATCCGGACGCTGCCGGGCCGTAGCGATCACGGACTGTTCCCTGCGCCATTTCCGGATATTTTCATGGTGTCCCGAAAGCAGGACTTCCGGTACTTGTTTGTCCCGCCAGACCTCCGGCCGGGAATACTGGGGATATTCCAGCAGATGCCCTTCATGGCTTTCCTCCGAGGCGGACGCCTCGTTGGACAATACCCCCGGCACCAGCCGCGCCACTGCGTCCATGACCACCACCGCCGCGATTTCTCCGCCGGTCAGCACATAATCGCCGATGGAAATCTCATCCGTCACGATCTCATCCAGCACCCGCTGGTCCACGCCTTCATAATGTCCGCAGAGAAAGACCAGTTCCTCCTCTGCCGCCAGTTCCTTTGCCAGCTCCTGGTGAAACACCCGGCCTTTGGGCGAGAGATAAATGACCCGGGTCTTTTCCTTTAATCCGCGGGCCACCGCCTGGTAGCAGTCATACACCGGCTGCGCCTGCATCAGCATCCCCGCGCCGCCGCCATAGGGATAATCATCCACCTTGCCATGCTTGTCCAGGGTATAGTCCCGGATGTTTACGGTTTCAAGGCTGATGAGGCCCTGCTCCACTGCCCGTTTCATAATGCTGTTGTGAAAGGCCTGTTCCACCATTTCCGGAAACAGGGTCATTACATGAAATTTCATAAGCACCTCTTACAGATCCCGCAGGCCGTCCAGCAAGTGCACCGTCATGGTGCCCTGCGGAATATCCACGTTTCGAATACAGTCTGCAATGGCCGGAATCAGCAGGTCTTTACCGGAAGCGTCCCGCACCACATAGACATCGTTGGCGCCGGTGGATATCACATCCTGCAGCACGCCCAGCGGCCGGTTTTCCTCGTCGCAGACCTGCAACCCCAGCAGTTCGGAGATAAAATATTCGTTTTCTTCCAGCGCCACTGCGTCTTTCCGTGGCACAAACAATTTCTTTCCCTTCAGATATTCCACCTGATTGATATTGTCATATTCCTGAAAGGAAAGCAGCACCAGGTTTTTCATAAACCGGACGCCCCGGATATGAAGCGTTTCAAAGTCTTTGCCCTTTTCCACCAGCACTTCTTTCAGCTTCTTGAACCGCGTACTGTCATCTGTGGTGGGGAAAACTTTGACTTCGCCCCGGATCCCGTGGGTGGCAGTGACCGCTCCTACCTGCAAATATGCCTGCTGCATCCGTATCCCTCCTACTTGTATAAACAGGTAAAATCAGAAAAGCTGCTGTATCCTGCAGCAGCTTTCCTGATCGTACTTACGCAATGTCCACAAAAACCTTCGAATCTTCCTTAAAGGACGCCGCCTTTACCACGGTCCGGATCGCTTTCGCGATACGTCCGTCTTTTCCGATCACTTTGCCCATATCTTCAGGCGCGACCTTCAACTCCAGACAAATGCCTTTTTCTTCCTGCTTTTCCGTCACTACGACGGCTTCCGGATGATCTACCAGATTTTTTGCGATAACTTCCAATAATTCTTTCATAATTTCCTCCGATTACCGGATGCCCGCGATCTTTAACAGCTTATCTACGACTTCCGTCGGCTGTGCGCCGTTGGCCAGCCACTTCTTTGCCGCTTCTTCGTCAATCTTAAATTCGCTGGGATCCATATTGGGATTGTAGGTACCGATTTCCTCGATAAATCTGCCGTCTCTGGGCGATCTGGAATCCGCCACTACGATCCTGTATACAGGATATTTTTTCTTACCCATTCTCCTTAATCTCATTTTTACAGCCATTTTTCATTTCCTCCTTGTATAAATACCTTACTTTTTTCTTTATATCCACTGCTTCTTTTTGATCAGAAATCGAAACAGGAGACTGTACACATTTGTTTAAAAGGAAAACGGAAACGCGTTCTTTTTCCCGAACATGCCCCGTTTGCCGCCCCTGCCGCTCATCATGCCGGGGAGCTGTTTCATCATCTTGCGCACCTGCTCAAACTGCTTGCAGAGCCGGTTCACATCCTGAATTTCCACGCCTGCGCCGGCGGCGATCCGCTTCTTTCTGGACGGATTCAACAGGTCGGGATTGGCCCGCTCCGCAGGGGTCATGGAAAGAATGATGGCTTCGATCCTGCCCATCTGCTTATCGTCCACCTGGGATTGAATATCCGCCGTATTCAGATTGCCCGGAAGCATGGACAAAAGGCTTCCGATGCCGCCCATTTTTTTCATCTGATTCATCTGATCCAGAAAATCGTCAAAGCCGAAGGATGCCTTCTGTATCTTCCGGGTCAGTTCCTTTGCCTTCTGCGCATCGTACTCGTCGCTTACCTTGTCGATCAGCGTAAGCACGTCGCCCATACCTAAGATCCGGGAGGCGATACGGTCCGGATAAAAGAGCTCCAGATCCGAAACCTTTTCTCCCATGGCCGCAAACAGCACCGGCTTATCCGTCACCTTTCTGACAGACAGGGCCGCGCCGCCTCTGGCGTCGCCGTCCATTTTCGTTAAAATCACGCCGCTGATGGACAGCCGTTCATCAAAGGTTTTCGCCACATTGACGGAATCCTGGCCGATCATGGCGTCCACCACCAGGATCGTATCGTTGACGGCTACGGCCTCCTGAATCCGCTGCAGCTCCTGCATCAGCGTTTCATCGATCTGCAGCCGTCCTGCCGTATCGATCAGCACCAGATTGAAGCCGTTTTTCTTTGCGTGCTCCACGCCGGCCTTTGCGATATCCACCGGATCCTTCTGGCTGCCCATGGAAAATACCTCGATCCGGTTGGCCTCGCCCAGCACCTGCAACTGTTTGATGGCTGCGGGCCGGTATACGTCGCAGGCAATCATCAGTACCCGTTTGCCTTTTTTCGTATATTTTACGGCCAGCTTTGCCGCCGTGGTGGTCTTGCCGGCGCCCTGCAGGCCCGCCATCATAATGATATGAAAGTCCGGCCGAAGTTCCAGTTCCACCGGCGACGCACCCATCAGCTGAGTCATCTCGTCCCGGACGATCTTGATCACCATCTGGGCGGGATTCAGTCCGTTCAGCACTTCCTCCCCCACCGCCTTTTCGGTGACGGATTTGATGAAGTCCTTTACGACCTTAAAGCTGACGTCCGCTTCCAGCAGGGCGATCTTGACTTCCTTCATCGCCAGCTTTACGTCGGCCTCGGACAGCTTTCCCTTGCCTCTTAAATTTTTAAATACGTTCTGCAGCTTTTCGCTCAGACTCTCAAATGCCATAATTCCCTCTTACAATTCATTGCATATCCTGTCAATTTCCGATTCCACGAAGGAAAGACGCGCTTCGTCTTTATCTTTCCGGTAGGCCTGCAGCGCGCGTTTCAGTTCCGAAAGCTTATCTTCCAGCATTCGATACTGCGCCACCATGTGCAGCTTTTCCTCATAATGTTCCAGAATTCCGCTGCAGCGCTTGAAGGTCTCGAACACGCCCTGCCTCGATATGCCCCGTGCCTCCGCGATTTCCGCCAGAGAGAGGTTTTCAAATACATACATTTCGTATATTTTTTTCTGATTTTCATTCAGCAGCTCGCCGTAAAAATCATACAGCAGCGACTGATGCAAAATCTCATCCATTGCAATTCACCTGTACGATATTACAATAAAAAAAAGAAGGTGTCAAGCAAAAAAACTTTACACCTTCCGATTCTTTTCGGAAAAATGGCCGATCAGCGCCGCCGCGCCGTAAATGCCGGCGTCGTTTTTCAGTTTTGAAATCCGTATTTCCGTATTTTTCGCCCCCGGATACACAAAGGTTCGATAAAGTTCCCGGGCCCGCTTTACCACCACATCTCCCGCATTGGAAACGCCGCCGCCGATAACAAACACCGCAGGATCCGCCACATCCGCAATCAGCGCGCAGCCCTTCGCCAGCTTTTCGCTGAACCGTTCATAGGTGCGAAGGGCGGCGGATTTCAGCGGTTCCGTGGTCTCATCGATGTACTGCATCGCCGTAAAGATTTCCACCGGGCTGAATCCCCCCGACATCCGGGTGATTCCCCGGGCGGAACAGTACTGTTCCAGACAGCCGTACCGTCCGCAGCTGCAGGGCGTGCTTTCCGCCTCGTCCACCTGCATATGTCCGAATTCCGCGGCGCAGCGGTGGGCGCCGGTCAGCAGGCTGCCGCTTGCAATGATACCGCCGCCTACGCCGGTACCCAGGGTCAGAAAGGCCATGGAATCATATGCCTTTCCCTCTCCGAAAATATATTCTCCCAGCGCGGCGCAGTTGGCGTCGTTTTCCATGCGGATTTCCATCGGCAGAAAGCGCCGCATGCTGCCGGTCATGGAAATCTGATCCATCTGCAGATTTTCCGCGCCGTGGATCACGCCTTTTTCGTCAATGGTTCCGGGACAGCCGATGCCGATGCCGGCCACCTCTCCCTCAGAGATGCCCATACGCTCCATATCCACCAGCACGGCCCCCGCCACATAGGGCGCCATCCGTTCCGCGTATTTGGAAGCGTCCACCGGCAGCTGCCACTTTTCCAGCAGCGTGCCTGTTTCATCAAACCGGCCCAGCTTGACAAAGGTGCCGCCGATATCGATGCCGTAAATATATTTCATGCTTTGCTCCAATCAAACAGCGCTTCTACAAAATCGTCCGGATCGAATTTTTCCAGATCCTCCACCGTTTCTCCAACGCCGATATATTTCACGGGAATATTCATCTCCGACTGGATCGCCACCGCAATACCGCCTTTGGAGGTTCCGTCCAGCTTGGTCAGAATGATGCCGGTCAGATGGGTCACCTGGCTGAACTCCTTTGCCTGTACCAGAGAATTCTGGCCGAGGGAAGCGTCCAGTACCAGCAGCACTTCTTTTTTTGCCTCCGGATATTCCGTACTGATGATCCGGTTGATCTTGGCAAGCTCCTGCATCAGGTTCTTTTTATTGTGCAGTCTGCCGGCGGTATCCGCCAGCAGGATATCCGCCTGCTTCGATTTGGCGGAAGCAATGGCGTCGTAGATCACCGCCGCCGGATCCGCGCCCGTGCCGGCAGTAACAATATCCACCCCTGCCCGCTGCGCCCATTCCTGCAGCTGCTCCGTGGCGGCTGCCCGGAAGGTATCCGCTGCGGCCAGCATCACCTTTTTGCCGTCGTCCTTTAAACGGGAAGCCAGCTTTCCGATGCTGGTGGTTTTTCCGACGCCGTTGACGCCCACTGCCAGCACAACGGAAGGGCCTTCCTCAAACCGGTATGCGTCTTCCGGCATTTTCATAATCTCTTTGATAATGCTGATCAGAAGATTTCTGCACGCTTCCGGTTCTTTGATTTTCTGCGCATCCACCTGCTGTTTCAGCCGGTCCATGATGACGGAGGTGGTTTTGATACCGATGTCCCCCATGATCAGAATTTCTTCCAGTTCTTCATAGAAATCATCGTCGATTGAAGAAAATCCTTTGAAAATAGAGTCGATTCCGTTTACGATATTTTCCCTTGTTTTCGACAGGCCTCTGGCCAGTCTGCTGAAAAAGCCCTTCTTTTCTCCCATACAAACTCCTTTTTTATGCTTCCAGCTGTTCTTCGATCAGGTTGACGGACACCAGCGCCGATACGCCCTTTTCCTGCATCGTAATGCCGTAAAGCCGGTCCGCCGCCGCCATGGTGCCTTTCCTGTGGGTAATGACAATAAACTGTGTATGCCTGGTCAGTTTTCCCAGATATTTTGCAAACCGTGTGATATTGGAATCATCCAGCGCCGCCTCGATCTCATCCAGCAGACAGAAGGGCGAGGGTTTGAGGTTCTGAATCGCAAACAGCAGCGCAATGGCCGTCAGCGCCTTCTCTCCGCCGGAAAGCTGCATCATGTTCTGCAGCTTCTTTCCGGGAGGCTGGGCAGTAATGGAAATGGATGCATCCAGTACGTCGCCGGTCTCATCGATCAGTTCCAGTGTTCCCTTTCCGCCTTCAAACAATTCCCTGAAAGTTTTATGAAACTCTTTCGAGATCTGCTCGAAGCTTTCCTGGAACTGTCTGCGCATACCGGTGTCCAGTTCTTTGATCACGCTTTGCAGCGCATTTTCCGACTTTTCGATATCATCGTGCTGTTTCGTCAGAAATTCGTAGCGTTCCAGCGTTTCCTTATACTCCTCAATGGCATTGACATTGACGGTACCCAGTGCTTTGATTTCGTTCCGCAGTTCTTTGACCCGGCGTCTTAATTCCTGATCGGAAATGCCCTCGCGGTACAGCGTTTTTGCCGTCTCGTAGGTCAGCTCGTATTCCTCCCACATATAATTGATGAAACGGCTGCGGTTTTCCTCCGCCCGTTCGATCTGGGAACCCAGCCGGAAGGCCTCTTTATCCAGCGACGCAATTTCCCCGGACAGCGCTTCCCGCTGATCCAGCAGCCTGGTATGGGCCTCAGCAAGTTCCTGCTTCTGCCCTTTATACCTGCCCAGGACTTCTGCATATGCTTCGTTCTGTTTTTTGCATTCCTCCAGCGTTTCTTTCAGTTCCTCCCGATGGGATTTCCGGTCAGCCAGCGACTGATCCATGCGTTTCATTTCCTCATCGATCTGCTGTTTTTCCTTCTGTACCAGTGCCAGATCGCCGGATAGTCTCCGGATATTGGCATCGGTAAATTCCATGGCCTGGGTTTTCTTCTGCCGCTCCGTCTGAATATCCGCCAACTGGCTCAGCAGTGCCGTTTCCGATTTCTGCGTTTCTTCCAGCTTCAGGCGCAGTTCGGCCAGTTTCGTTTCCAACGCTTCTTTCTGTTCCGCAAAGGAAAGCTGCTTATCCTGGCTGCGAAGCTGTTCGGCTGCCACCTGCTGCTGCTCTTCCGCCAGCTTCTCCAGCAAAAGCTCCAGCGAGGTGATCTGCTCTTTTGTTTCCGCCGTCTCACCCGTCAGATTTTCCAGATTGATGTTCAGCGTATTTTCCTGCAGTGACAGTGCCTGCCGCAGCTCCGCGTTTTTAGCAAGCTGCAGCCGGTAAGCGTCCCGCTCCGTCTTCTTTTCGGCGATCTGTGCTTCGATTTCTTCTGTCTGGGCTTTATATTTTTTCACCCGCGCGCTCACCTCGGCCAGTTCTCTTTTTCTGCCGAGGAAATTGTTGTTATGCTTAAAGGCGCCGCCTGTCAGTGAACCGCCGGGGGCCAAGAACTCGCCGTCCAGCGTCACGATCTTTAAACGGTAACGAAATGCTTTTGCCAGCGCCTTTGCATGTTCGATCTCATCCGTTACCACAATGGTTCCCAGCAGATATTCCGCGATCTTACTGTATTTTTCTTCATACTGTACCAGCGACGACGCCAGCCCGATCACGCCTTCCGCGGCCAGCGCGTCCTCGTACTCGAATTTCTTCGGACGGACCGTAGTCAGCGGCAAAAAGGTGGCGCGGCCATAATGATTTTCCTTCAGAAAGGCAATCATATCCGTGGCAGTTTTTTCGTCCTCGGTTATAATATTCTGAATATTGCCGCCCAATGCAATTTCAATGGCCGTCTCATATTTTTTTTCTGTCTGGATCACGTCCGCAACCACGCCTGCAATGGCAGGTACCTGTGCCTTCTGCTCCATGATTTTCCGGACGCTGTTGCCGTATCCTTCATAATACTCCGTAATATTATGCAGGGATTCCAGCTTTGATACCTCCCGGTAATACCGGTTCTGCCGGTCTACCAGCGACAGGTTCTGCTTCTGCATCCAAGACCGGATTTCGTCCAGATGCGCCTCTGTTTCCTGCTGTTCTTTGCGGGCCGCTTCTTTCTGTCCCGCAATCTCCGCATATGCCTGCTTCTGTGCTTCCTGTGCTTCGGTCAGGCTTTTGATCTTCTCCTGGGCTTCCCGAATGGAATCCTCCGCCGCCTGCTTTTGCTCTTTCAGATGGGCGGTCATGGTGCCATAGCGTTCCTGATTGGCCGCTTCCGCCGCATCATCATGCAGCAGTGACAGGATCTGCCCGTTGATCCGGTCGCAGGCCGCGTTGTCGTCTTCGGCGTCCTGCTGCACTTTGTGTATTTCATCCAGCAAATGCTGCTGTTTTTCTTTCAGTTCCGTATCTTCCAGCTGGTACTGCTGCTTTTCCGCTTCCAGGGCCTGCTGTTCTTTCCGCAAATCTGCCAGCCGCGTTTCCAGCTGTCCGATCCGAGTGCTGTTTCTGTTGTCATTGGACACAGCCGCGTTGATCTGCTCCTCCACCAGACGCAGTTCCCCTTCCAGCTGCTCCTTGCGAACCGTAGTTTCGTTGCAAAGCCGGGTAATTTCCTCGATTTTCTCATCGCTTTCGCCGATATGGCCCTGCATTTCCTGATACTGCGCTTTTACCGCCTCATAGGAGTCCTTTGCCTGCGCCAGCGCATCATTTGCCGTCTGCAGCTTTTCCGACAGGCTTTCCAGCGTTTTTGCGGTTTTCTGAATGTCCGCCAGAAACAGGTTGACATCGTAGGTTTTCAATTCATCCCGCTTGGCCAGATATAACTTCGCGATCTCTGCCTGTTTTTCCAGCGGGGACAGATGTTTTTCGATTTCCTTTAATATATCCTTGACACGGCTTAAATTCTGCCGCTCTTCTTCCAGCTTTTTCTGTGCTGTGGCTTTTCTTCTCTTAAATTTCACAATGCCGGCCGCCTCGTCGAACAGCTCCCGGCGTTCCTCCGGCTTTCCAGACAGAATCCGTTCGATCTGTCCCTGTCCGATAATGGAGTAGCCTTCCTTACCGATCCCTGTATCATAAAACAGCTCCTGCACATCCCGCAAGCGGCAGGCGGTTCCGTTGATCAGATATTCGCTCTCGCCGCTGCGGTACAGCCGGCGGCTGACCTTCACTTCCTCATAATCCACGGCCAGGGCGTGATCCGCATTGTCCAATGTAATGGAAACTGACGCATAGCTCATGGGCTTTTTCAGTTCGGTTCCCGCAAAAATCACATCCTGCATACTGGCGCCCCGCAGCTGTTTGGTCCGCTGCTCTCCCAGCACCCACCGTACCGCGTCCGCCACATTGCTCTTGCCGCTGCCGTTGGGTCCTACAATGCCTGTCACGCCGTTATGAAATTCGAAAAGAATCTTATTCGCAAATGATTTAAACCCGTATATCTCAATCGACTTTAAATACATGGTGTCTCCTGCCTTGTCTAATCGGTAGCGGCACGCGCGCCCTTAAAGGGCCCCCTGCCATATCATTTTTGTTTGGGATCCAGCTTCAGAATCGCATGATAGGCCGCCGCCTGCTCCGAAGCTTTCTTTGTAGAGCCTTCTCCCGTTCCGATCACCTGCCCGCCCAGCAGGGCCTCGGTAATAAAACGCTTTGCGTGATCCGGGCCTTCTTCTCTGACCAGCCGGTAATGCAGCGGCTGCGTATAAGAAGACTGTACCAGTTCCTGCAGCGTCGTCTTGCAGTCATAAAATAACTCGATCTCCCGCAGATTGCGCAGCACAAACTGATTGATAAAATCCACGGCCCTGTCCATCCCGCCGTCCAGGTAAATGGCGCCAATCAGCGCTTCAAACGCATCGGAAAGGACGGAAGGCCGCTTTCTGCCGCCCGTATTTTCCTCGCCTTTTCCCAGATAGAGGAACTGTCCGAGACTGATTCTCTGCGCGCACAGAAACAGCGTCTGTTCGCACACGATACTGGCCCTTTTTTTTGTCAGCTTTCCCTCCGGAAATTCCGGATGCTGCGCAAACAGATAGTCGCTTACCGTCAGTTCCAGTACCGCATCCCCCAGGAATTCATACCGCTCATTGTTTTCCCGCCGTTTGACCTGCATTTCATTGGCATAGGAGCTGTGGGTCAACGCTGTCTCCAGCTTTGACGGATCCTGAAAATGATATGCAATGATCTGTTCCAGCTGCCTTGTATCTACCATTTTAAATTCACCTTACTTCTATTATCGGGAAGCAGCGACGCCCCAAATGTTTCCATCCTGCCTCTGCATTAAGAAAGAATCCTGCGAAAGCAGGATTCTCTCAACTGATTCATCTGTACAATCGTTTTTCATCCCGAAACACAATCTGATTACAGTGCGGCCTGAATCTTTTTCCATGCCTCGCCTACCGTTTTGATTTCATCCACATCTTCCGGCGAGATTTCAATGCCGCATTCATCCTCTACTCTCATAATAATCTCCAGCATATCCAGAGAATCCGCATCCAGATCGTCTACTAAATTGGCGTTCTCTGTAACGAGGGAAATATCCTTGTCCGTTATTTCTGCGATAATTTCGCAAAGCTGCCTAAAGTCCATGTTACTCCTCCTTCTGTGCCGCGGTTCCCATATTGGACCGGATAATGCCTGTAACGTCATTTTTTACATAGGACAGACACTGCATACAGGCGTTTTTGATTTCCTTTGCCGTTGCGTTGCCGTGACACTTGATCACCAGCTCTTTGCAGCCCAGCAGCGGTGCGCCGCCATGTTCCGCGGCGTCAAACTTCGCCAGAGTCTGTTTCAGCCCGCCTTTGATCAGCAGCGCGCCCAGTTTCATTTTAAAAGAAGAAACCAGCATGGATTTTATGATATGCATCAGCAGCTTACTGGTACCTTCATAGGTTTTCAGGAAAATATTCCCCGCAAATCCGTCACAGACCACGATATCCGCGGCGCTCTGGGGAATATCCCTGGCTTCCACGGAACCGATAAAGTGAATGCCTTCCTCCGCCTTGAGCAGCGGAATCGCTTCCTGCACCAGTGCGTTTCCCTTTTCTTCTTCCGCCCCGATATTCATAATGCCTACCGTCGGATCCGCAATGCCCACCGCATGCTTTAAATACAGCGTGCCCAGCCGGGCGAACTGACACAGATGCGATGCTCTGACATCTACATTGGCGCCGGAATCCAAAAGCAGGGTCGCCCCCTTCGCACAGGGTACCATGGCACCGAAAGGCGTTCTGTCAATCCCCCGCAGCTTGCCGATGATGGCAATGCCGCCCACCAGTACGGCGCCGGAATTGCCCGCGGACAAAAAGGCATCTGCTTTTCCGTCCTTGACCAGCCGCATGGCGACTACCATGGAGGAATCCTTCTTCCTGCGAATCGCATTAACGGGATGCTCGGACATTTCGATCTGCTCCGAGGCGGGCACAACTTCCAGCCGGTCCTGCGGATAATTTGCCTTTTTCAGAACCTGGCGGATCCGGGTCTCGTCACCTACCAGAAATATAAATAATTCTTCTGAAGCGCCCAGCGCTTTGACTGCACCTTTGACAATCTCGGCCGGGGCGTTGTCTCCGCCCATGGCGTCCACAGCCACTTTAATCAAACGACTCATAACATCCTCCATCTTATGTAGTAGATAATACTAAAGCTGACCCGATAAATCAATCATTTTTCGAAAAAATTTCAAGGATCTCCTGAATTTGCACCGCTGAAACGTTTCGCCATGCAGTGCATATCTTTCATCGCTTTTCGAATCGACGCAGGCGCCGCCGGATCGGCAAACAGTATACACGCATAAGCGCCGATGGCCTTTTTCTGCCAGCGATACAGCGTAGACATGGCAATTTCCCGGCCAAACTTCTGTCCAAGGACTTCACAAAGTTCCAGTTTGCTGCAGTGTTTTCCCGTAAAATACCCGCAGCGCAGTACCTGGCCGAGCTTTTCGCCCTCTGGATGGGAAGCCCAAAGCTGCGCCAGCGCCGCATCCATGATCTGCAGTGCCTGTTTTATCCGGATACACGCTTCTTCCGGCAGACAATCTGACAGAAATTTCAATTCTCCATAGGCTTTCAGCCACTCTCCGGTTTCCGCCACCGGTCCCGGCTTCGAGGGAAACTTTTGCATTCTGTAATTCTCCTATTATTTTAGTTGTGTTTTGAATTATAGTATGCTTTTCCTGTCCTGTCAAGCCACGTGAAAAAGCCGGAATACAATGCCGGAAAATGTAAAGGGCTTTCCGAATTTCTTCGGAAAGCCCTGATTGTTTTGATTAATCCTGCGGAATAATTTCTCTTTTATTGTAAGATCCGCATGCTTTGCAAACTCTGTGCGGCATCATCAATGCACCGCATTTGCTGCACTTCACCAGACAAGGAGCACTCATTTTCCAATTGGCTCTTCTCTGATCACGATGACCTTTAGAGGATTTATTTTTCGGACAAATGGACATCTTTTGCACCTCCAATCCACGAATAATCACTTGCTTTTCTCAACACGCATCCAACATTATAACGGGAAGCGGATGAAATGTCAAACATTATTTTACCAGTTTTAAAGTTTCTCTGGCAATTGCAAGTTCTTCATTCGTCGGGATCACCACGACGGCCACCTTGGAATCCGGTGTGGAAATCAAAACTTCCTCACCGCGCTTCGCGTTCTGCGCATCATCAATGGCAATGCCCATGTACGCCAGGTTCGCGCAGATCTGTTTTCTGACTGCGCCGTCATTTTCACCCAGACCTGCGGTAAAGGCGATGGCGTCCACGCCGTTCATGGCCGCGATGTAGCTGCCGATGTATTTCAGCACTCTGTAGCAGAATACGTCAATGGCGGTTTTGGCTGCGGCATTTCCCTCGTTCGCCGCGCTTTCCAGATCTCTGAAATCGCTGGAAAGGCCGCCGGACAGGCCGTATACGCCGGACTCTTTATTGCAGAGGTTCATGACCTGGGCAAAGTTTAAATCTTCCTTCTTGGCGATAAATTCCAGTGCGGAAGGATCCACGTCGCCGCAGCGGGTACCCATGACCAGGCCTTCCAGCGGGGTCAGGCCCATGGAGGTATCCACTGATTTGCCGTGGAGCACCGCGGAAATGCTGGCGCCGTTGCCCAGATGGCAGACAATGATCTTCATATCTTCGATGTTTTTGCCAAGGAACTCCGCCGTCCGTTTGGAAACAAAGCTGTGGCTGGTTCCGTGGAAGCCATACTTTCTGACCTTATAGTCTTCATACATTCTGTAAGGCAGGCCGTAGAGATAAGCTTCCTTCGGCATGGTCTGATGGAAAGCCGTATCAAATACCGCCGTCATGGGAGTACCGGGCATCAGTTCCATGCAGGCGCGGATGCCGATCAGGTTGGCGGGGTTGTGCAGCGGCGCCAGGTCGTTGCACTCTTCGATGGCCGCGATGACGTCGTCATTCAGCAATACGGAAGACGCATATTTTTCGCCGCCGTGTACCACACGATGTCCCACTGCGCCGACCTCGGACAGGCTTTCGATCACGCCGTGCCCTTTGTCCGTCAAAGCGTCCAGCACTGCCGAAATGGCCTGTTTGTGGGTGGGCATGGGGATTTCAAAGGTCAGCTTGTCCTTCCCCGCCGGCTGGTACACCAGTCTGCTGCCGTCAATGCCGATGCGCTCGCATAAACCCTTGGCCAGCACTGACTCGCTGTCGGAATCGATGAGCTGAAACTTCAATGAAGAACTTCCACAGTTAATTACTAAAATATTCATAATCAAATTCTCCCTTACTTCTTCCTGCTATTATTCAGCCTGTGCCTGTACTGCCGTGATGGCGACAACGCCGACGATATCCTCTGCGCTGCAGCCTCTGGACAGATCGTTGACCGGCTTTGCGATACCCTGGGTAATGGGGCCGTAGGCTTCCGCCTTTGCCAGACGCTGGGCCAGCTTGTAACCGATATTGCCTGCATCCAAATCCGGGAAGATCAGGACATTGGCCTTACCTGCGATATCGCTGCCCGGTGCCTTGGACTGTCCCACCGAAGGAACGATGGCAGCATCCAGCTGGAACTCGCCGTCCAGCTTCAGCGCCGGATTGGTCTCCTTTGCGATTTGAGTGGCAGCAACCACTTTGTCTACATCCGGATGAGAAGCGCTTCCCTTGGTGGAATGGGACAGCAGCGCAACCACCGGCTCTTCCTGTACCAGCTGCTTGAAGGAATCCGCGGAAGACAGGGCGATGGCCGCCAGTTCTTCCGGATCCGGATTCTGTACCAGGCCGGAATCGCCGAAAATGAATGTGCCGTTTGCGCCGTACTCGCAGTCAGGCACAACGATAACGAAAAATGCGGAAACCAGCTTGGTGCCGGGTTTCGTCTTTAAGATCTGCAGGCAGGGACGCAAGGTGTCCGCGGTGGAATGGCAGGCGCCGGATACCATACCGTCGGCGTCGCCCATCTTCACCATCATAACGCCGTAGTACAGATACTGATGCAGCAGGATGTCCTCCGCCTGCTCCGGCGTCATACCTTTCTTGGAACGAAGCTCTACCAGCTTATCAATATAGTCTTTTGTCTTCGGATTGTCCGCAGGATCGACGATGGTTGCTTTGGCAATGTCATAGCCTTTTCCGTTTTCCGCGATCTGTGCACGGGAACCCACCAGAATGATATCCGCAATATCCTCTTTCAAAATCTGTTCTGCCGCCGCATAGGTTCTCTGATCTTCTGTCTCCGGCAGAACGATCACCTTTTTGTCGGCTTTGGCTCTTTGTTTGATTACATCAATAAATCCCATAGCTGTACTCCTTTTTTATTGTCATTTTTTGGAAAAACATTTTGAAACTTAAGATTATGATAGCACAAACACGGGTGGGTTTTCAATCCTTTTCTGCGCATTGTCCGGATGGAAAACACTTATGTTGCAGACACAATCTTTCCGGCTTCCATGACAGTAATGGTGTCGCACAGCAGATCGATATCTTCCTCATAATGAGATGAGAAAATAATGGTCATTCCTTTCTCTTTAAATGACAGAAACAATTCTCTTATCTGCGCCACGCCATCCTTATCAAGCCCATTCAGCGGTTCGTCAAGGATCAATAAGGGAGGCGTTTCCATAATGGCCTGCGCAATTCCCAGACGCTGCTTCATTCCCATGGAAAACTTTCCCACATGTTTCTTACTGTCAGGATCCAATCCCACCAGCGAGATATTATCCCTGATCTGCTGTTTGGAAACTTTCCGCTGTATAGACGCAAGCATACGCAAATTTTTGTAAGCATTCATATTATCACAAAATCCCGGACGATCGATCATAATTCCTATATTCTGTGCTTTTTGCGGAGAGATTCTTTTTCCGTTAATTTCTATGATACCGCTGTCAGGAATCATAAAACCGCAGATACACTTAAAAAGAACGGTTTTTCCGGATCCGTTTCTGCCAATTATTCCATGGATTTGATTTCGTTCAAATGCAATACTGACATCATCGATTGCCTTTGTTTCTTTAAATGATTTGCTGAGATTGGTAATACGAACCATAGGATCCATTGATACATCCTGCCTCCATTCATTCAATATTTAAATCATGTTTATAAAATTTTAAAAATGCAATGCATGCCAATACTGCAGCAGCACAAATGAGTGTGCGTATTGCCTGTATTGGATTCGGCGCCTGTCCGCTGCTGTAAATGTCCAGCCCATTTAAACTGATCCATGAGAATGGAGAAATAAAATATAAAATACCGTGAAAGCTTAAATTTCCTAAAAAAGCGGCAAAATATGACAGAGAAACGAAAAAACCGCTCACAATATAAGCTGCATTTCCGGATACCATAATACGGCAAAACATGATAACAATACCGATAAAAAACATGACCAGCACCATGAGCAGAAAGGAAAGTGCCGTTGCGGCAAGAGGTGTGTAATGTTGTACAATCATATTGTTGACGCCAAACCCGATATTTGCATTGACGTGCGCAAAAATGGTCTGCGGACTGGACGCAAGCGTATTTATTATTTTCCCCCATTGATTGGAAAAATCTGCGTTCGGCAAAACAGACAGAACCGAAGCCAGAATAAAAAATGCTGCAGTCACGACCGATACTACAAAAATATACATTATCTTGGCGATATAATAAATACACCGATTCACTCGAATCATGACCGAAAAGATGTCTCTTTCCGTAAATGGAACATCAAAGAACAGATAGATTACCAGCGCGCCAAGGATGAGCAGCATCGACGGATTACTTATGAAAAACGGAAATACATAAGCAGATGTTTTCACACCATAAAAACGGGAAATATCATTTAATCCCCCAAATGTACAGACGGAAAACAAAAATGCCACAAGCAAAAATACCGCAAATTTCTTTGAAAAAAATAAGGTATGCAGAGAATAGGAAAGAAGACCCCAAATCTGTTTTATACTATGCATTCGAAATCCTCCTCCTTAATGCGATATATCCAAACACAAACACCAGGATCGCAAGAACCGTCACAACCATCCATTTGCACATGATTTCCATCATTGGATCTTTCATGCCAACGGGACATTCCACCAGATAAGAAGGAATCATAAACTTCGGCATGTTTGCGGTGGCCGGAAAAATCCTTGACAAAGTAAAGTAAAGAATAACGGGAACGGATATCGCGGCAAACCGATTCGGGATGATTGTGGACACAAACACCGCCATAACAGCCATCAGGGAACCGGACAACGACATATGTATCGTAAACAACGCCATTCCCTGAAACACTTTTCCGTCCATCATCAGTTGTTCATATGCATAATATGTATGGGGCTGCGTGAAGACAGGAAAGAAATTCATGAAAATCAGTATGAATAATAATTGTGAAAGAAGCATGACGATAAAACCATTCAGAAAACTTACGATGATTTTATTCAACAGATACATGCCCGTTCCTGTTCTGATTGTAAATGACCTGATCGAATTTGTCTCAAATTCTTCTGCAAGACTGGCAGCAAAAGGCAGAATGGGAACAACGCAGATCAACAGACTCACCACGCCGCTGCCCACCAGCGATTTATCCAGCAAATACCACACTGAACTGTCTTCATTCATCAGTCCGGAAACTGTGCCGCTCATGATCAGTGTGGTAAGCAGAACACAAAAGCACAGCTTTTTATTCAAACTATGCTTCAAAAATGTACAAAACAAGTGCAATCCTTTCAAATTCCCGCCTCCGTCGATAAAATCAGCTCTCCGTTCAAAGCGGAGATCACCATGGATTCATCCGTATTTTGCGGAAGCTCCGTACCTATGGAAAAGACATACGCCGGCTGCGCATACATACCGTCCGCATCGAACGTAACAACATAATTCAAAGTCATATTTGTTATGGTTGTCGTCTCTGTATGTATGCTTTGATTATAATCATTAATAAAGACGTTCAGCGCAGCCTGCGGCGAAATCACCTTATCTTTTTTGATTTTACTGCCAATTTCATACATTTGGACAAATCTTGCCTCCACCATCCGGCCTTCTGACAGAATCATATTCGATTCTGTATAGGTTTGGTTGCTGCCTGTCCCCCAAGGAAAAGCAATGAAGGGAATATCGTCAATCATCTGTGATAAACCGATCACAGCATACTGCGCCGACGGATCATAAATAATCTCATTCTGATCTGCGAATTCATCGACGTATTCATCTCCGGATGTCTTTACAAATTCATTTAATGTTGTTCCCGTCAATGTATGCACCTGATCAACTTTCATCTGATCGAGTCCGATATCCTGCAGTAAAGAAAGCGCCTCTGCCTCTGTATCCGAACCTTCCTCCGTCGCCATGGCTCCCGTTTTTCCGGCAGCATCTAAAATAGGATTCGAATGTACAGAAACATCCGAGTAAGTAAAGCCGCCGCATAACGCTCCGGTATCATCCAGAATATAGAGTACCCCATTCTCCTTTTCATATCGCTTACCGATGGCATCCTTTTCCCGAAATGAATCCGGATTCATTTGAAAATAATTCAACAAACTGTCACTATCCATAATTTTATAGGAAACTTTATATACGGATGCTTTGGCCGGTATGTGATCCGGGAAATCCGCGTTCACCACCAGAGTTTCCGGAATTGGCAAAGGTTCATCGGACAGTATATTGTCAGCACCGGAACAGCCGGACAACAATATGAACAAAAACAATGTCAAAAGGATCAGTAAACGCTTCATATGTCCCCTCCTCTTCATTAAAATATATATAGCCTAAGAGTGAGAAATACCATTCTTAGGCTATAAAAAATCAACAATACTTTTTAGTTACTCCAAGTTCCTTCAACACCATACGCCTGCCACGAACCGGTCATATTGGGATATGCAGACAGACAATATTTAACTCCTGTTCCTCCGTATCCCGAATTCCAAGTGAAGACATGTCTGGATCCATCTGAAATTGTTATAATATTTGTTGCTAAAATTTCACTGATTCTTTTTGTGGACAAAAAATAAGCGGTGGGCAACGAATTATATGTGGGATTTACATATGGAGTGGTTTGTGAACTT
This sequence comes from uncultured Lachnospiraceae bacterium, assembly GCA_947630695.1. Classification (GTDB taxonomy): domain Bacteria; phylum Bacillota; class Clostridia; order Lachnospirales; family Lachnospiraceae; genus CANRIM01. Next base: position 42,968 of record CANRIM010000005.1, on the reverse strand, counting down.
TTCTCTTGCAATGTAGTAGACTGCATACTTCCAACAAATTTATCTGGTATTGTAAATTTAAATGAATAAGCTGATGCAGTAACAGGTATAAAAAGTGTTGTAATAAGTAAAGTCATGATGCATAATAATATCTTCTTTGTTTTCATTGGAATCCTCCTTTTTGATAATTAATAGTACAATATATTTATATTTATTATGATATCATTTCTACTCTAAAAAATGAATAGTCATATTAAACAACAATATATTATATATTAAACAAAAATTACTGAACACATTCTAATGTTTATCTTTTATAATTATTCGCTGCACTTGCAAACCCGGACAGAAATGATATACTTTAACCATCTGTTTTCAAATGAACCGGGAGAACCCCATGCATATTTCAGCCATTATCGCAGAATTTAATCCTTTTCATAACGGCCATCGCCATCTCATAGAGCAGGCGAAGCAGGCAGGCGCAGACGCCTGCCTTGTTGTGATGAGCGGGGATTTCGTGCAGCGGGGGGAACCGGCACTGCTGGATAAATATGCCAGAACCCGGATGGCGCTGCAAAACGGCGCGGATCTGGTGATAGAGCTGCCTGTGCTGTCCGCCACGGCCAGTGCAGAAGGCTTTGCAGGCGGCGCCATATCTTTGATCGATGCGTTGGGTGCCGTAGACAGTCTGGTCTTCGGCTGTGAAGATGCGGATCTGGAACTGCTTACGGAAATCACCGCCTTACTGCTGGATGCACCGGCAGACTTTGAAAATGAAATCAAAGAAGCCTGCGCTGCAGGGCTTTCCTATCCGGCGGCCAGAGCAGCCGCCATAAGGCGCAGACTTCCCAACGTCAGCGACACGCTTTTAAACAGTCCCAATAACATTCTTGCCATCGAATATCTGAAATCGCTTCTGTCAAACGGCAGTCATATCCGGCCCATTGCCATTGCAAGGATCGGCGCTGACCACCGCGACCAAAAGCTATATGAAGGTTTTTCCTCCGCTTCTGCCCTGCGAAAGGCACTGCGGCAGGGGCAGGATGTGGCAGGAGCTGTCCCCGCAACTGCCTGTGAAATCTTAAAATCCTATGAACAGCAGCGGGGATTTCTCTTTGAAGAAGATATATTTTCACTGCTGCTGCCCAAACTTTTGCAGCAGGACGCTGAAAGCCTTTCCCTCTATGGAGACTGCAATCCGTTTCTGGCCAATCGGATCAAAAACTGCTGTTTTGATGTCAGGGATTATGCGGATTTGCTGGCACGTCTAAGTTCCAAAGACTATACCCTCTCCCGTATCAAACGGGTGCTGATTCATATATTACTGGAAATCCACCGGGGGAAATTTTCCACCGGCAGCCGCATCGACTACCGCGCCTTTTACGGACGGGTGCTGGGCTGTAAAGACAAGACCCTCCTTTCCCTGCTTTCGAAGCAGGCACGGATTCCGCTGATTACCAGGCTGTCCGCCCAGATGCCCGCACTTGAACCTGCCGCTGCGGAAAGGCTGCAGAAAGATCTGGACGCGGCCCATCTCTATGAATCCCTTGTCTGCGCCAAATACGGCTGTCCCCCCATGAATGAATACAAAAGGCCGCTGATAGTATAATCTATCTTATGAGTTGATTTTGCAATGCAAATGGCATATCATATATGTACAGCTGATAAAGAAAGGGATCATTTTATGGCAAATACAACAACAAATTTCAACGACCGCATGTTACGACCAGATCAGCCCAACAAAGAAACAATTGCTGCTATGTTAGAAGCAGAGCGGATTGCACGTGATCCAAACGTAAAGCACTATTCCGATGTAGAAGAAGCACTCCGGGAGCTGAAGCGATGAACCGCAATATTGCCGGGACGCACAGTGATCTGTTCGGAAAATAATATGCTCTAAAAATTGAACACCCGTTTCCGATACAGCAGGTTCATCATTCCTGCCGCCGGAAACGGGCGTTTGCTTTTATTGTTTGAATTTTCAATTACCGCCGCCTCGCGGAGATTCGTATTTTACCGTTTCGAAAGCACGTCTTTTTCATAAGCTCTGACGTCGTCCAGCCATTCCAGGCCTTTGCCCTTGCCCGTGGTCTCGCAGTAGTAATCCCACACCAGGCTCACCGGCGCTGCCTTGAACTCTTCCGCAAATGCCAGCGTACCGGTCACGTCGCCGTCTTTTTCCAGCTGCTTCATCTGCGCTACCGGCTGCAGCATAGCGGCCAGAATCGCTTTTCTCGTATTCCGCAGGCCGATAGCCCAGGCCGCGATCCGGTTGATGGAAGCATCGAAGAAATCCGTGGCAATAAAAGTATCTTTCAGCTTATCCATGCGCACCAGTTCATTCATGATCGCTCTCGTCTCGTCGTCGAAGCTGACTACATGATCGGAATCCCAGCGTACCGGACGGGAAACGTGCAGCAGCACATTTTTGCTGAAAGTGAAGATGGAGGAGAGCTTCGCGCTCACCACTTCGGTGGGATGATAATGTCCCGTATCCAGCGTCATAATGATGTGATCCTTGTTGGCCTTCATTACATAACCCATGCAGAATTCATGGGAACCGGTAGTATAGCTTTCCACGCCGATGCCGAACACTTTGGATTCGATGCCGTCGATGACGCCCTTCACGTCCTTTGTGGCTTCAAATACCCGGTCGTAGCTTTCTTTCAGCCGGATTCTGGGGGCCAGGGTGTCCACAGGCACTTCCTTCGCGCCGTCGGAGGTCCAGTGATTGATCACACAGGGCATACCGGTTCTTTCATAGAAATACTGGCCGATTCTGCGGCAGCGGATGCCGTGCTCGATCCAGAAATTGCGGATATCCTCATCTGCGCTGGAAAGTGTGCCATGCTCGCTCTTGGGATGGGAAAAATAGGTGGGATTGAAGTCCAGGCCGATGCCTTTTTCCACTGCCCAGTCCGCCCATTTTTCAAAATGCTTCGGCTCGATTTCATTTCTGTCTACAAAGGTATCGCTCTCCGCATAGCTGGCGTGCAGGTTGAGCTTTAAAGTACCCGGAATGAAGCGCATGGCGGTTTCGATATCGCTGCGCAGTTCATCGGCGTTGCGGGCTTTCCCCGGATAGTTTCCGGTGGTCTGAATGCCGCCGCTTAAACTTTTTTCTTCTTTGACTTCACAGCCTTCCACATCGTCGCCCTGCCAGCAGTGCATGGAAATAGGAACCGCGTCCGCCGCTTTGATCACCGCGTCCGTATCGATTCCGTACTGCGCGTAAAATGCCTTTGCCGCCTCATAAGATTTTTTTACATCGTACATTGGTATAACCCCTTTCCTTTCTTTCCCCGGTTTTACTGCCTGCGCAAAAGTACGCCCCGCGGGCAGTCTCTGACGCAGATGCCGCAGCCGACGCAAAGCGATTCGTCAATCTCCGGAAGATTATTTTTCACAACGATTGCCTTTTTCGGGCAGCTTCTTTCACACTTCTTACAGCCGATACAGCCCTTTTCACAGGCACTCATGACATTTTTGCCGATATCGTGGGAAGAACAGGCCAGCACCACCTTCTGTTTCACCGGCACCAGCCGGATCAGGTGCTTGGGACAGGCCTGCACGCACTTTCCGCAGGCGCTGCATTTTTCCGGATCCACCACGGCCACGCCGTCCCGGACCGATATCGCATCGTATGTACATACTTTAACACAGGAGCCGTAACCTAAGCAAGCGCTTTGACAGCGCTTTTCCCCTTTTCCCGGGACATAGTCCATCAGCTCGCAGGATTTTTCTCCATAATAATCATATTTCTTTTCAACGATCTCACAGCTGCCGCTGCAGGCCACAAAAGCCGTTCGCTTTTCAAAAGCAGCCGTTTCTCCCAGCAGTTCGCCGATCCGGGTGGAAACCGTCTCGCCGCCCACCGGACAGGAAGCCGCCGAAGCTGCGCCAGAGGCGATGGCTTTCGCCAGATCCGCGCAGCCCGCATAACCGCAGCCGCCGCAGTTGTTGCCCGGCAGCAGTTCCAGAATCTGCGTTACCTTACGGTCTTCCTTTACCGCCAGTTTTTTTGCGGCAAGTCCCAGCAGCAGGCCGATCAAAAGCCCGATACAGCCTACCGCGGCTGTTGCAATCAATATTGAAAACCAATCCATGTTTTCTTCTCCTAGTATATAAATAGTATATAAATTAGATGATTCGGGCGTCAAAAAGGATTACGGATTGTTACGCTGCTTCGCAGCTTTCACAATCCTACCCAACATTCGGAATCCATGGGGCCCCTACCCCACTTCTTCCTCATGTTGGGGCGCGTCATAAAGCTTCTCACCCAACGGTATGCAAGCATACCGTGGATTCGAGCTTTTGACGCTGTAATCTTCAGATTAATCCCTGAAATCCCATAAAGGCGATTGCCATCAGCCCCGCCGTAATCAGGGTGATGGGCATTCCTTTTAAGGGTGCGGGAATATCGCTGCCTTCCGTCTTTTCCCGGATACCCGCCAGTATCAGAATCGCGAAGGTAAAGCCCACGGCCACGCAGAACCCGGTAAGCACACTATGCCCGATAAACAACGATGCTTTCTCATCTTTGTAATCAGCAACATTGTTCAGCGCCACGCCCAGCACCGCGCAGTTTGTGGTAATCAGCGGCAGATAGACGCCAAGAGCCTTATGCAGCGCCGGCGAATATTTTTTCAGCACCAGTTCCACCAGCTGTACCAGCGCGGCAATGATCAGAATGAAGACAATCGTATTCAGATAGACCAGACTGCCGTCAAGAACTGCCGGATTGGCCAGTACAAATTTATAAATGACCGAAGTCACAAGGGAAGAAACCGTAATGACGAATATGACCGCTACGCCCATGCCCGCCGCGGTTTTGATTTTTCTGGAAACACCGAGGAACGGACACAGTCCCAGAAACTGGCTCAGCACCACGTTATTGGCCAGCGCCGATCCGATGATAATCAACAAAAGCGTTTTCACTCTGCCGTTTCCTCCTTTGCTTCCTGTTGGATATGGCCCTGACAATAGGGATACTGCCCGCAGCCGGCGCAGGTATCGTCATGACAGGCCGCCCCGTCTTTAGATTTTCCAACGCCCAGCTTGTTGCGGATGCCGGTTAAAAGCGCCAGGATAAAGAAAGCGCCGGGAGCCATGACAAAGATTTTCATGGGTTCGTAAATGCCGAAGATCTCCGCATGATCCGCGAAACGGAATCCGAAGGCGGAGCCGTTTCCCAGCAGTTCCCGCACCAGACCGATGATGGTCAGCGCCAGGGTAAAGCCAAGGCCCATGCCGATGCCGTCAAAAATCGACGGAATCACTTTGTTTTTGCCGGCATAGCTTTCCGCTCTGCCCATGATAATACAGTTGACCACGATCAGCGGGATATAGATGCCCAGACTGTCATTTAAGGACTGGGGCGCATAGGCCTTCATCAGAAATTCCACGATGGTTACAAAGGTGGCGATGATGACGATATAGGCCGGCATCCGCACCTTATCGGGAATCACGTTCCGCAGCATGGAAATCAGCATATTGGACATAACCAGCACTGCCATAGTGGCAAGACCCATACCTGCACCGTTGATGGCGCTGGTGGTGACCGCCAGCGTGGGACACATACCCAGCAGCAGCACAAAGGTGGGATTTTCTTTAAAAATTCCGTTAACCAAACGTTCCAGAGCCTGTTTCATTTAAAGTTCCTCCTTCACTTGGTTATAAAAGGCCAGTCCGGCATTCACCGCATTGGTCACCGCATTAGACGTAATGGTGGCGCCGGAAATGGCTTCAATTTCCTGATCCTGCGGCGTATTCTTGGTCACCTGCAGTGCTTCCGCGTCCTGATGCTTAAACTGCGCTTTGAATTCCTCCTCATCCGCGTTCATGCCCAGACCCGGCGTTTCGTTCAGACTTAAGAAATCAATGCCGGAAATCTCCGCTGCGTCCTTCTTCTTGTCAGACTGCAGGATGCCTAAGGACAGCTCCATTTCGTCTCCGTAGCAATCCGAGGTAAACAGAAGCAGTACCATACCTGCCACCGCATCGCTTTCATCATACACCTTATAGGCCTCTTCGATCTCAATATTTTCAGAGCCCTCCGGCTGATCAATTTTTACTTCTTCATCCAGCGCGACCCGGTATTCGTCTCCTACCACGCTTTGCAGGGACGCGGTCTTTGCCTCGATATTCCGTTCCTCAATTGAATCCTTGGTCAGGTCATTGACAAATCCCAGCAGGAAACCGGAAACCAGTGTAATGACCAAAAGGATCAGCGTGCTTTTCATAATTTCCTTCACGCCTGTTTCCCTCCTGTTCCGAACGCTTTTCTCACCGGCAGCCGCTCCAGCAGCGGTGTCAGCAGATTTGCGAAAATAATGGCAAAGGATGCGCCTTCGGCGTTATTGCCAAACCACCGGAAAACGGCAATCAGCATGCCGATCAGCACGGCGTAAATCACCTGTCCTTTGGTGTTCACCGGCCGGGTGACATAATCCGTTGCCATAAACCATGCCCCCAGCATCAGGCCGCCGCCGGATAACTGTGCAGACAGGTAATAAATATTAAAATCATGTGTGCCCAGCAGATAGTTAAACAGCATGATACACACGGAAAACGTCGCCAGAATGATAGCAGGTATTTTAATATCGATGATATTAAACATCAGCAGAATCAGCGCCCCCAGCAAAATGGCAATGGTACAGGTCTCGCCGATGGTACCGCCGATATTGCCGAATACCATGTCCCGCACACTGATATCCCCCAGATCGCCGCTCTCTTTCAGCAGCTGCAGGGGCGTTGCGGATGAAATCGAATCATACAGTCCATAAGTATAATCCGTCATCAGCTTCGGAAAGGAAAGCAGCAGGAAGCACCTTGCCGCCAGCGCCGGATTCATAAAGTTGTGGCCCAGGCCGCCGAACAGCTGCTTTACCACGATAATGGCAAACACGCCGCCCACAGCGCCCATCCACAAAGGCGCCGCCACCGGCAGGCAATAGGCCAGCAGCAGGCCGGTCACCACGGCGCTGCCGTCGGTCACCGTCAACGGTTTATGCATGAAATGCGTAAAAAGAAATTCCGAAGCCACGCAGGCAGCAACCGTGATCAATATATGAAACAATGCGTTGATGCCAAAATGGTAAACGCCGTAGCATCCGCTGGGAATCAGCGCCAGAACCACCAGCTGCATGATATGGGACGTACTGAGTTTCGCGCGCACATGCGGTGAAGCGGAAACTTCCGGATTACTGTATTTCGCAGACATTTATTTCTCTCCTCCCCGTTTTTTCTCCGCCATGATATTGCGCCGCATGGTGCGGAAGCTATGTGTCAGCGGCTGCTTCGCCGGACAGATATAGGAACAGGCGCCGCACTCAATGCACTCCATGCCGTATAATTTCAGGAAGGTGTCCCGATCGGCAGCCGCCACCGCCCGCAGAAGCCGCATAGGCATCAGCTGTTCCGGACAGGCGTCCGCGCACCGGCCGCAGTTGATGCATGCGGTCTGTCTGTGCTGTCTGACGTCGTTTTCCGTCAGGCACAGCAGAGCGGAACTCGTCTTGATCACCGGCACGTCGATATCAAACAGGGAAATCCCCATCAAAGGACCTCCGGAAATGATCTGGGCGGGTTCCTTCACAAAGCCTCCGGCCTCCTTTGCCAGCTCCGCATAGGAAGTGCCGATGGGCACCCGGAAATTCACGGGATTTTTCACCGCGTCGCCGGTCACCGTCACGATCCGGTACATCAGCGGTTTTTCTTCCGCCACCGCATCCCGGACGGCACAGACGGTATCGGTATTCTGTACGATGCAGCCGCCGTCCGCCGGAAGCATACTGCTGTTGATCTTCCGCCCGGTACAGGCGTAAATCAGCTGCCGCTCCGACCCTTGCGGATATTTTGTTTTCAAAAGGCTCACGGAAATCGCAGGCTTGTTGATACAGAGTTTTTCCAGTTTCACCGCCGCGTCCGCTTTATTGTCTTCTACTGCAATAATCCCTTTTGCATGAGGGAAAATCGCAAGTATGTATTCCAGTCCTTCAATAATCATCTCGGGATTTTCAATCATTCTCCGGTAATCCGAAGTCAGATAAGGTTCGCACTCCGAGCAGTTGACAATAATGTAATCGATCTGCTCCGGATTTTTCGGCGCCAGTTTGACATGGGTGGGAAATCCCGCGCCGCCCATGCCGACCACGCCGGCTTCCCGGATCCGTTCCAAAATCAGCTGCGGCGTCAAAGCTGTGTCTTGCTTCTCTGTCTTTTTCTGTTCCAAAGGCGCAAATTTTCCGTCATTTTCTATAATAATGGATTCCACCATATCGCCGCTGACGGTCAGATGCGGTTCGATGGTTTTGACAAAACCGGAACATGCCGCGTAAACCGGCGCGGATACAAATCCGCCTGCCTCCGCAATCAGCTGACCGTGCCGGACGTAATCGCCTTTTCCGACCACCGGTACCGCAGGCGCCCCCAGATGCTGCTGCAGCGGATAGACCATGTCTCCCTTGGGAACATAATCCACAATCGGCTTGTTTTTCGACATTTCTTTTCCGTCAAAGGGATGGATCCCTCCGAAAAAAGTTCCTTTCAGCATAGATTTCCTCCGATCCACCGGCATGGTTTTGCGCAGTTTACAGCAAAATCTTCCTATGTTATACTGACTTTAGCCGGTGAAATAAACCATGTAGATTTTATAATAACATAATACAGGAACAAACACAAAGGATTTTCTTATGATTACAAAAAAATACCATCATTCGACCCCTGTTCCGCAATTGCTGGAACAATACGGCGATATCAGCCGAATGATGTTTTTCGATATCGAAACAACCGGGCTTTCTCCCCAAAATTCTTTCGTCTATCTGATCAGTTTTGCCCGCTTTTGCGGCGGCGAACTGCAGCTGACCCAGCTGTTTGCCGAGGACGCCGGCGAAGAAACGGCCATTCTGAAAGCCTTCGACGAAGCGCTGACAGGCGTCACGCTCCTGGCCCATTTCAACGGAGAGCGTTTTGACATTCCCTATCTGAAAGCCCGATATGCGCGGCACAGCCTGCCCTCCGGTCTTTCCTGCGTCGCATCGCTGGACCTCTATTTGTATACCAGACCCTTTCGCAGTCTGTTTTCCTGCTGCAACTGCAAGCTAAAAACAATGGAACAGCTGCTGGGACTTTCCCGGAAAGACAAGATAGACGGCGGCGAAGCCATCCGCTACTACTATCAATATGTCAGCACACGAGATCCGTATGCCTTAGAAGTATGTCTTCTGCACAACAAAGAAGACGTACTGAACCTGCCCGCCCTTTCCGAGCTGCTGATCTTTGACCAATTGAAAAACGCCGCAGGCTTTCCTATGGAAGTTTCCGAAACCGCCGACAGCTGCCGCTTTACGATACCCACCGGCTGCCATATGTCCCTGAACCTGTCTGCCCGGTTCGATGATCTGCACTTTACGTTTTCAGACAATGCCGCATCCCTTCGCTTAGACAAACAGGACGGCAAGCTCCGGCTGCATTACGGAGATTATCGGAATTATCTGTATTTACCGGAGGAAGATTACGCGGTGGAAGCCGCCTACGGCCATCTGGTGGGCATCCGTTCCGCCGTCAAAGCCGACATCCATACCGCCTTTCAGCCCGTACCGGTGCCCGGAAACCGAAACGATCTCGTCTATTTCTGGAACCGCAGCTACGAGTGGTTTCTCCGCACTTTTGACAGCAAAAAAAGGAGTGCCGCAAGATAACAGTCTGTTCTGTTATTTTGCCGGACACTCCCTGATTATTTTTACTTATGCTTCCGTTTCCTCACTGGCTGTTTCGGCCGCTTCAACAGCTTCCGCTGTCTCAGCCGGTGCTTCCGCCTCTGCAGGTACTTCTGTTTCCACAGGTGCATCTGTCTCCGCCGGTGCTTCCGCTTCTACAGGCACTTCACCGGATTCGCCCGCTTCTTCCGCAGCTTTCTTTGCATCCAGTTCCATTGCCTTCAGGCTCAGGCTGATGCGCTTGGCTTCGCCGTTAAAATCAATGACCTTTGCTTCTACTTCCTGACCGATCTTCAGTACGTCGGAAGGCTTGTTGACATGGGCCAGAGAAATCTGGGATACATGCATCAGCGCGTCGATGCCCTGCTCCAGCTCAACAAATGCGCCGAAGTCTGTCATCCGGGCGACGACGCCTTTGACGATATTGCCCTTCGCATACTTCACATCCGCATCGTTCCAAGGATTTTCATCCTCGAACAAAACGCTCAGAGCGATACGGTTTTCCTTGATATCCTTGACAAATACTCTGACCTCATCCCCGGCCTTGTAAGCCTTCTTGGGATTTTCCGGTTTGCCCCAGAACATTTCGGAAATATGTAACAATCCGTCTACACCGCCCAGATCGACAAATGCGCCAAAATCCGTAACATTTTTCACCACACCGTTGATGATGTCGCCGACCTGCAGCTTCGCCATCAGTTCTTCCGCTCTTTTGGCCTTTTCTTCCAGCAGAAGTTTCTTTCTGTCGCCAATCACTCTTCTTCTCTTCGGATTGAACTCAATCAGATAAAACTCAATTTCCTGATCCTGATAACCTGAGAGGTCCTTTTCATAAACATCCGATACCAGACTTGCCGGAATAAATACGCGTGAATCTTCGAACAATACGCTCAGACCGCCGCTTAATACCTGGCTGACCTTTCCCTTTAATACCGTACCTTCCTGAAAAGCAGCTTCCAGTTTTTCATTGATACGGCCTGCGTTCAGCGCCTTATAGGAAAGCGCTACCTGACCGTCGCCGTCATTCACTCTCAAAACCTTTACTTCCATCTTGTCGCCCACATGGACAGCTTCCTGTAAATCAACATCCGGCTTGCTTGTGTATTCCTGGTAAGAAACGTATCCGTCTGCCTTGTAGCCGATATTTAAAATGATTTCATCAGACTTAACGTCCATTACCGTTCCTTCTACGATTTCTCCGTTATGAATCGTCTTAATTGACTCCTCAAGCATCTCCTGAAAATTGAGCTCTGACATGCAGCAAAACCTCCTCAATAATTTTCTTGGGGGTGGACGCCCCCGCTGTTATACCAATGCGGCTTTTGCCGCTTAGCCTTCGTATGTCTAAATCACGGACTGTTTGAATATAAAGAGTATCTGCACAATATTGCCTGCACATTTCAAATAACTTCTGTGTGTTTGAACTGTGAAAACTGCCGATCACAATCATCGCATCAACCTTATCTGCGATCTCAACTGCTTCCTCCTGCCTTTCGGAGGTCGCATGACACACTGTGTCCACATACCAGCTATTATACTTCTTTTTTTTGATAATTTCAACTAAATCTTTTAATTTATTGTAATTAAATGTCGTTTGCGCAACAATTACGGCGTCTGTTTTTTCGTCCAAAACCAGATTTTCGGCTTCCCCGGCGTCATTGACAATTTTTGCCTCCGAAACGCACCATCCTTTGATCCCGATGACCTCCGGATGAGCCGGATCTCCGATAATGACGATCTGCTTCCCTTCGCGGCTTTCCTTTTCCACAATCTGATGGATCCGTTTAACAAAGGGGCATGTAGCGTCAATGATCCGCAGGCCGCTCTGTTCGATCTTTTCCTGCACGCTTTTTGCAATGCCGTGGGACCGGATGATCAGGGTTCCCTGGCGGATACTTTCCAGTTCTTTCAGATCATGAATGGTCCGGACGCCTTTGCTTTCCAGATCCTGCACCACTTCTTCATTGTGAATGATGGGTCCTAAGGTGTAAATCCGGTCATGGCATTCGGCCTGTTCATAGACCATCTGCAGGGCCCGCTCCACCCCAAAGCAGAATCCGGCGGATTTTGCAGTAATGATTTCAGGCATTTTGAACCTTCTCTCTGACGATGCCCAGGATATGGGCCAGCACTTCTTCAATTGTCATGAAGGAAGTATCCACCAGTACGGCGTCTGCCGCCTGTTTCAGCGGGGAATGTTTCCTGTGGCTGTCCTGATAATCCCGGTCTGCGATATCCGCCCGGATCTGTGCCAGATCCGGCGTGATCCCCTTTGCCGTCAGCTCGTCATACCGGCGCTTTGCCCGGACTTCCACCGAAGCCGTGAGGAAAATCTTGACTGCGGCATCCGGCAGCACCGTGGTCCCGATATCTCTGCCATCCATCACCAGATTGCAGGAAGCCCCCATGGCTTTCTGCATTTCCGTCAGTTTCCTGCGCACATCCGGATTGACGGCGCAGGCGCTGGCCATATTACCCACTTCCTCGGTCCGCAGCAGAGGGGTGACATTTTCCCCGTTCAGATACAGCTGCTGCTCGCCATTTTCGTACCTGATTTTTACGTCCGCATTGTCCACCAGCGCAGACATCCGGGCGCTGTCCTTTTCGCCCACCTTGTTCCGGATAAAATAAACCGCCAGCGTCCGGTACATGGCGCCGGTATCCACATAAATATATCCAAGGGTTTTTGCCAGCTGCTTTGCAATGGTGCTTTTCCCCGCACCGGCAGGGCCGTCTATTGCGATATTGATGTACATGCTTGTTCTCCTTTGATTCGATTTGCGGCGGCACATCCCGCCGTGTAGCCGGTAGACCAGGCGATCTGCAGATTAAAACCGCCGGTCCGCGCATCCAGATCCAGCACCTCCCCGGCGAAGTACAGGCCGGGGACCCGTTTGGATTCCATGGTGCCCGGCGTCACCTGCCTGATGCTGACGCCGCCTTTTGTAATGACCGCCTCGGCATAGCTGCCGGCCGCCGTTACCGTAAAACGCAGATGTTTCAGTCCGTACAGCAGCCTGTCCGTTTCCTCCGCGGAAAGGGCTCCGACCGTTTTCTTCTCACTGACGCCGGTCTGCCGCAGAAACTCTCTGACTAAAGAAGCCGGCATGAGGCTGTGCAGCACGGTCTTGCTCTGTTTGTTTGCATTACCGGTACATTCCCGCTGCAGTCTTGCCCGCAGCTGAGACAATTCCAGCGCCGGCTTCAGATCGATTTCCGCCTGCAGGCGGATACCGTGCTCCAGCAGCGGCACGCACTGCGTACTGGCGCTTAAAACCAGCGGCCCGCTGATGCCTTTATCCGTAAACAGCATTTCCCCGAAGCCTTCGTAAATGCATTTCTGTTCATTCCAGATCCGCAGCGTCACGTTGCGCAGGCTCAAACCCTGCAGTTCTTTGACGTTTTCCTTCAGCTGCAGGGATACCAGCGAAGGATACCGGGGCGTCAGGCTGTGTCCGAAGGATTCCGCAAAGCGGTACCCGTCCCCGGTGGAGCCAGTGGAAGGATAAGACAAGCCGCCCGTTGCGATCACCACAGCCTGCGCTTCCAGCTGCTTCGGCCTGCCTTCCTGTAACAGTTCCAGGACAAACGCGTTTTCTTCTTTTCGTATCTGCCGCACCTGCGTATGCAGCAGAATTTCCACATGATATTTATGTAATTGCCTTTCCAGGACACGGATCACGTCTGAAGATTTATCGGAGCGGGGAAATACCCGTTTGCCCCGTTCCTCCTTCAGCGGCAGTCCCATGTTTTCAAAAAGGCGAAAAGTTTCCGTATTATCGAGATTGCGGTAAGCCGTCCGGAAAAATCGGCCGTTGGAGCAGATATTTTCGAAAAAATCCTGCGGCTCGGCCATATTGGTCAGATTGCATCGTCCTTTTCCGGTAATGTACAGCTTTTTCCCCAGTTTCTCATTTTTCTCCAGCAGCGTGACGCTGCAGCCGTTTGCGGCGGCCGAATATGCTGCCATCATGCCTGCCGCTCCGCCGCCTGTGACGATCAGATGCTTCATCCGATTTTTCCTTTCGTCTGCTTTCGATTCGTTCCTCAAAATAATGATTAAAAGCGCCGCAGACCAGTATAATATACATGACAAAATACAGCCAACACATCAAAAGGATCAGGGATGTGATGGAGCCGTACATGGAAAATCCGTTAAACCGGTCCACATAAACGCCCAGTCCGTAGGAAAGCACGATGGTAGACAGGCTGGCCAGCAGCGCGCCGGGCAGCTGGCTGTTCAGCCGCACCTTGTGATCCGGCAGAAATTTGTAAAAACTCATACAGGACACGAAAATAAACAATACACCGATCCAGAACCGCCGGTCAATAATCCCGTCAATATATTTCTGCGCCGCCGGAATATAGCTGAAAATGAAGGCCTGCACCTTGTTGCCGGACATCACCGCAAACAGCATGACGATAATCAGCAGAATATAAAGAATGGTATGCAGCGCCGCCTTTCCCCGCAGTAAAAACCAGGAACCTCTGCCCGGCTGGTCATAGACCGCATTCAGCCCGTTGGTCATGGCCATAATGCTTTTCCCCGCCGTCCATGCGGTAAAAACCAAGGAAATAGGGATCGCCGCGCCGGCGCTTCGTGCCGCGTCGGTAATCACTTCATTCACCAGCGGCAGAAAGCTTTCCGGAATATAGTCGTTTAAGATACCGCGGTATGCGGTTTTGATCGTGGGAATATACTGTGTAAACGAAATAAACAGAATACACATGGGAATGATCGACATTAACGTAAAAAAGGCGATCTGCGCCGCATAGGCGTCCGCCCTGTTTTTTTTCAGATATGAAAGAAATTTTTTACTTTCTACCCAGTACTGTTTCATATTCCGCTCCCAAAAATCTTTTTTTGGTTCTGAACAAACAGGTGTCGATGTCTTTTGCAAGACACCGGCACCTTTTTTATTTACTGTTTGTAATTTAAACCGGATAGGCTTTGTTTTTCTGATCAGCTTTTCCGGGATCCACTTTTGTCTGCTGCGCTTCTCTGTATTTGAAATATTCCACAGCCACCTGCGGGAACAGCGCGTAGGAAAGGACGTCTTCGTCCTGCTGCTTCCACTGTGCCATTTCGGATTCCAGTTTGGAAAGTTCGTTGGGAATATTGTCCGCCGGCCTGCAGGTAATGATCTTATCGTCACCGATAACTTTCTTCTGGATTTCTTTGTTGAAAGGTTTCACCGTCTGACCATATTCGCCTCGGAGAATCGACTTCGTCTGATCCGTGGCGATCTTATAGCGCTCACCCTGCAGCACGTTCATAACGGCCTGGGTACCGACGATCTGTGAAGAAGGCGTTACCAGCGGCGGCTCGCCCAGATCCTTGCGTACTCTGGGTACCTCTGCCAGCACTTCTTCGTACTTGTCTTCCGCATGCATTTCCTTCAGCTGGGAAACCAGATTGGAAAGCATACCGCCCGGCACCTGATACAGCAGCGTCTTGATGTTGACGCCCAGTACCTTCGGATTCATCAGGCCGCTCTCCAGTGCTTCCTCCCGCATGGGACGGAAGTAATCCGCGATTTCTGCCAGCAGCTTCTGATCCAGGCCGGTGTCATAGGGGGTTCCCTTAAAGGTTTCCACCATAACTTCAGTAGCCGGCTGGCTGGTTCCCATAGAGAAGGGACTCATGGCGGTATCGATGATATCGCAGCCGGCTTCCACTGCCTTCAGACAGGTCATGGAAGCAACGCCCGATGTGTAATGGGTATGCAGTTCAATCGGAATCTTTACCGACTCCTTCAGGGCTGTAATCAGTTTTGTGGCTTCATAGGGCACCAGCAGGCCCGCCATATCTTTGATACAGAGGGAATCCGCACCCATATTTTCAATTTTCTTTGCGATATCTTTCCAGTAATCCAGAGTGTAGGCGTCTCCCAGTGTATAGGAAAGGGCTACCTGTGCGTGGGCCTTTTCTTTTTTGGTGGCGTCCACTGCACACTGCAGATTCCGGATATCATTCAGACAGTCGAAGATACGGACGATGTCGATGCCGTTGGCTACGGATTTCTGTACGAAATAAGTAACCACATCATCTGCGTAATGCCGGTATCCCAAAATGTTCTGTCCGCGGAACAGCATCTGCAGCTTCGTGTTTTTGAATCCGTCTTTCAGTTTGCGGAGTCTGTCCCAGGGGTCTTCTTTCAGGAAACGCAAAGAAGCGTCAAACGTCGCGCCGCCCCAGCACTCTACCGCATTGTAGCCGACCTGATCCATCTTATCTACGATGGGAAGCATCTGTTCCGTCGTCATACGGGTTGCAATCAGAGACTGATGTGCGTCACGCAGGACGGTTTCTGTAATTTTCAAAGGCTTTGCCTGAATATTTTTCGCCATTTTATTCTCTCCTCATTCAATTTAATTTAATGATACCTAAGGGTCATAAAGTCGCTCATCTTTTCGATATGCAAGCATATCGAAAAATTCGGACTTTCGACCCTGGAATCATCATATTCCAAATATAGCCATGAATGTTCCGGCGGCTACCGCTGTCCCGATAACACCGGCCACATTCGGTCCCATTGCATGCATGAGCAGGAAGTTGGAAGGATCGTATTCCGCGCCCACCTTCTGAGATACACGCGCTGCCATCGGCACGGCCGAAACGCCCGCCGAACCGATCAGCGGATTGATTTTGCCGTGAGTGACCTTACACAGCAGCTTTCCGAGCAAAACGCCGCCTGCCGTTCCAAAGGCAAAGGCAAACAGTCCCAGAATAACGATCTTGATGGTGCTCCAGTTCAGGAAAGCTTCCGCGCTTGTGGTCGCACCTACGGAAGTACCCAGCATGATAACGACGATGTACATCAGCGCGTTGGAAGCAGTCTCCGTCAGCTGACGAACCACGCCGCACTCTTTGAACAGGTTTCCCAGCATCAGCATACCAACCAGGGGTGCCGTCGTGGGAAGCAGTACGCAGACCACGATCGTTACGATGATGGGGAAGAGAATCTTTTCCAGTTTGGATACGGGGCGAAGCTGTCCCATATGGATCTTCTTTTCCTTGTCAGTGGTCAGCAGCTTCATGATCGGCGGCTGAATGATGGGTACCAGTGACATATAGGAATACGCTGCAACCGCGATGGGTCCCATGATGGCGGTCTGTCCCAGCTTGCCGGCCAGGAAGATGGATGTGGGTCCGTCTGCGCCGCCGATAATGGAAATGGCCGCTGCGGATTTGTCCGAAAAGCCGAGAATGATCGCAAGGAAATATGCAACATAAATACCCAGCTGTGCTGCCGCGCCCATGACAAAGCTGATGGGATTGGCGATCAAAGGTCCGAAATCCGTCATCGCACCGACGCCGAGGAAGATCAGGGAAGGCAGAATCGACCATTCGTCCATCAGATAGAAGTAATGCAGCAGACCGCCTACCCCGTTGGATGAATCTTCGATTCTGAGCATAATATCCGGATAAATATTTACCAGCAGCATACCGAAAGCGATCGGAACCAGAAGCAAAGGCTCATATTCCTTTTTGATTGCCAGATAAAGAAAGATGCAGGCAACCAGGATCATGATGTAGTTTCCGACCGTCAGATTGAAAAATGCCGTCTGATGTACCAGATTATTTAATGTCTCCAGTATATTTGACATGTGTGAACCTCCAAGTTTACAAAATGTATTAATCCATCGTAGCAATCAGTGTGCCGGAATCGATCATATCTCCTTCTTTGACATTGACGCTGGCAATCGTACCGTCCTGCGGCGCAACAATCGGAATTTCCATCTTCATGGATTCGATGATAATGATATTGTCGCCGGACTTCACCGCTGTACCTGCCGGTGCTTCGATCCGCAGAACCTTGCCCTGAATCTGGCTTTCTACATTGATGCTGCCCGCTGCACCTGCAGGAGCTGCCGGAGCGGGTGCGGGAGCGGCCGGCGCCTTGGGAGCAGGTGCAACCGGTGCCTTCGGTGCGGGAGCGGCCGGTGCAGGGGCTGCAGCACCTTTTTCTTCTACTGTAACATCATAAACAACGCCGTTTACTGTAATTGCATAATTTTTCATCTTAATCCTCCTGTTATTTCCATGTCCGTTTGTTGATTGTTCTTACGATAAAGGAATCGGCACTCTTGCCTTCATACGCCGCCACAGCCGCTGCGATCACCGCCGCAAGCTGTGTATCGTCGCTGACGTCCTCTGTTTTCTGTACCGGTGCCGGCGCTTCGTTTGCCGGGCTGGCCGGTGCGGCTGCCGCCTGGGCGGCTTTTTCCTTCATTGCCCGTTTTTCCGGAGAAGGAAGGTATTTAAACAGCGAGATGATCAGGGAAATGAACACCAGCATACAGAATACCACCAGAATACCGGTGATGGCGTTTCTGAGTGCGCCCTTTAATGTTTCGCCGTCAAATGTAAAAGTAAAGCCTCCGCTGTTGCCAATATCCTTCAGTTTGCAGTTGGAAAGATCCAGCAGCGCATTTTCGTCCTGATCGGACCGATAGGTGACTTTCTGCACATTGCAGTAATTCCATGACAGACTCGAATCAAAACCGATGATAAATACATAATCATTTTTATCAAAATGCACGATCTGATAAAATCTCGGTTCCTCTTTTTCCGTCTGATACAGATTGTAGGGGCCGAAGTCAACAAATTCCTCATCCAGCTGTCTGAGCTGATCCACTGCCTCAAAGCCCTGTTGCAATTCGGCATCATCCGCAAACTGCTCGAGATACTGGGCATAGACTTCGTCTTCTGCCGTAATCATCTGCTGGAAATAACCCTGGGCGGTATCCAGAAACGCGTCAACGCCGTAATCGCTGTAACTGTCAATCTCCTGCAGATCCTCTGCAAATACGGACATGCTCAGCGCAAAAATCAGCAGCAGCGAAAGGCAGCATGTCGTTAGAAGTTTTTTCATATTCTTACCTCTTCATCCATTGATTTATAACTGCTTAACCGATGATGGAGTGCTTTTTGAACGAAGGCTCCGCCCGTTTGGTATAAAGCATCTCCAATGCCGCGATCACATATTTTCTGGTTTCCGCAGGCGCAATCACCGTATCGACATAACCTCTCTTTGCGGCGCCTTCCACGCTGCACATCGCCGCCTTGTATTCGGCTGTTTTTTCATTGATCAGTTTGACCTTGTCGTCGGACGCTTCAATTTCATCCGCATAAATGATCTTTACGGCGGATTTGGCGTCCATCATGCCCATATCCAGTCCCGGCCATGCGTAAACGAAATCTGCGCCGATGGCGCCGGAATTCATAATCACTGCCGCCGAGCCGTATACATTGCCGACCACGCAGGTAACCTTCGGCACTGTACTCTCCGCATAGGCTGCCACCAGATTGGCCGCCGCTTTTGCCATTTTGCTTTCCGCTTCTTTGGAACTTGCAAAACCGCTGATTTCAGCTAAGGTCAGCACCGGAATGGAATATGCGTCGCAGAAACGGATAAAGCGGGCTGCTTTGTTGGCGCACACAGGGCACAGCAGCGCCTTGTCATGTTTGCCGTATGCATTGGCCACAACGCCGACGCAGGCACCATTCATCCGCATAAATCCGGTAATCATGGATTTTCCGTAATTTGCCTTGACTTCCACAAATAATGCGTCGTCTGCCAGGCTGCGGATCATGGAAAGTTTATCTTTGCCGAACCGCTCTATGCCGTCACAGTCACGGTTAATATCGTCCGTGCAGACGTCCACAGCTTCTTCCTCATTGTTTCCGGGCAGGATTGCGACCAGTCTTCTGGCTTCGGTAATGATCTCCTCTTCCGAACCGATCATATCCACGGCGTCCGAATGGCAGTTTACATAATCCGCCTCTGACGTATCGCATTTTTCGGAACGGTTCTGATCGATGGCGTCCGGGCTGGTGACATAAAACTTCGCGTCCTTCGACATGAATGTAAAGTCACTTAAGGATGACGCAACCGCCATACCGCCGCCGCAGTTTCCAAATACCAGATCCACGGAAAGGATCACGCCGGATGCCTTTGCTTTTGCCGCATACAGTTCTCCGAAACCGTGCAGTGCATCGCCGGCCTCCTGCAGACGAACGCCTGAGCAGTCAATACATCCGATGACAGGCGATCCCGTCTTGACGGCGTCCTGATAGATCCGGATGATTTTCTTTGCATGCATCTCGCCGATGGAACCGTTTAAACTCTCCGGGTCCTGACTGTAAACATACACCAGTTTGCCTTCGATCAGTCCGTAGCCTGTAACTACTCCATCGCCGGCTGCGTCCGCTTTGCTGGAATTAAAATCGGTGCTTCTGGCCGTAACCGCGCTGCCGATTTCAACAAAGCTGTTTGCATCCAACAAAGATTCGATTCTCTGTTTCGCAATGTTCTTCGCGTTACTCATGTTTTTTCCTCCATTATATTATAGAAACTTAAAGTTCCAATTTTCGCCGATTTTATTATAAAGCTTCCCCCAAAAATTGCAAGTCATTTTAATTATTTCGTAAAATTTATTAAATATCTCCGAAATCCGGCGGCTTTTCAGTCTGTGACCGCGGAAAGCACTTCCCGCAGCGCCCAGCCCAGGCTTTTTTTCGCAACCGCGCTTTCCGCCCGTATGCTTCCTTCGTAAAACAGGGCGTCATTAATATAGCATTTCACACGTCCCAACACCGCGCCTTTCTGTACCGGCGCTGCAATTCCCGTCTCTGTTTCATAAGCGTACCGCACCGTATCCGTTTCTGACAGCAGCGCCGTCCGGAATGGAATTTCTGTCTTCGCGGAAACAACCGCACCTGCTTCTTTTCCGGCATCATAAACGCCGTCTGTCACCGCAAACTGCAGCTGTTCCTGCGGCTGCGGCAGCGGTTTTGTCTGATAATTGTCCAGCCCGTACTGCATCAGCAGTTTCGTATCTTTCCATTTCTGATCCCTGTGATTCGGCCATCCGCAGGCCAGCAGTGCCACCACAAGATCTCTGTCGTCCCGGCGCACCGCGCCCACGTAGCAGTACCCCGCGGCATTGGTAAATCCGGTTTTTCCGGTCAGGGCATCCTCCCGCATGGTCAGCAGCGCATTCTGATTCTGACAGGAATAACTGTATTTTCCCGACAGGTCGCTGAAGGTATAGGACGGCGTCCGGGTAATCTTTAAAAATTCCGCCGCCTTTGGCGATTCATTGATGCAGTAACACATAATGCGCGCCAGATCTGCCGCGGTTGTGCCGTGGGAACGGACATTGCCTGCTTCATCCGTTTCTTCCCTGTCCAGTCCGTTAGGAGTCAGAAAGCAGGTATTTTCACAACCCAGTTCCTGCGCTTTTTGATCCATCAGCGCCAGAAACGATTCCAGATCGCCGCCGGCGCCTTCCGCCACCGCCACCGCCGTATCATTGTGGGATTCCAGCATCAGGGAATATAGCAGATCTTTCAGATAAAACTGCTCTCCCTCCCGCATACCCAGATGTACCTTGGGCATGGAGGCGGCATAGGCAGATGCGGTCACCACGGTATCCGGATCTGCATTTTCCAGAGCAATGATACAGGTCATGATCTTTGTGGTACTTGCCATGGGCATTTTTTCATGGGCATTTTTTTCATACAGGATTCGTCCGGTCTTCCCGTCCATTAAAACCGCGGCTTTTGCGTACAGCGCGCTGCCCTCCGGCGCAGGCTGCACTGCTCCGCTTACGCGGCCTGAAAAAAGGGCACAAAAAAAGATGCTGAATGCAAGATACAGCCGGCATCTTTTTCTCAGATATTTCAAACCATTGATCATACAGACTCCATTCTACGCTTTGATTTTCATATTGACTTCCTCTTCCGCCTCTTTCTGCATTTCCTCTCTGGCTTCCATAGACAGCTCCGGCAGCTCGCTCAGCGATGAAAGTCCGAAGCACCTTAAAAATTCCTCTGTAGTTCCAAACAATACCGGACGGCCCGGGGCCTCCAGCCGGCCCTTTTCCTCCACAAGATTGAACTCGATCAGCTTATTCACCGCGTGGTCGCTTTTCACCCCGCGGATCCGCTCGATATCCAGCCGGGTCACCGGCTGCCTGTAGGCAATGATCGACAGCGTCTCCAGCACCACTTCCGTCAGCACCTGCTTTTTCGGCTGCTTTGCCACCCGGATAATGGATTCGTACATTTCCGCTCTGGTACACATCTGAAACGCGCCGTCCAGTTCGATGATTTTCAGGCCCCTGCCCTCTTCTTCATATTTCTGCTGCAGTCCCCGCACGGTCTGGATCACCTGGATTTCCGGACAGTCCAGAGCCGCGGCCAGCTTCGATGCTTCCACCGAATCGCCCATGGTAAATAAAACTGCCTCGATTACCGCTTCTTCCTTCGTGTACATGCATCAAACCTCCGCTATTTCTGAAGTAATCATAATATCATCAAAGATGTGATCCTGCCTTACATGGATCTCTCCGGTCTTCATCAGTTCCAGAATGGATAAAAAGGTCACGATCACTTCCGCTTTGCTTTTGGATTTCTGCAGCACATGCCGGAAAGAAAAGGACCGGTTTTTCCTTGCATAATCCGAAATATAACTCATCTTTTCCTCAACGCTGACCTGTTCCAGCTCGATGGTTCCGAAACCCGCATGTTTGACGTCCTCCCGGAACGCCAGCCGTTTCATGGTTTCCTCAAAGAGTCTGCCCAACAGCTGCATATCCACCCCGGCAAAGAGGCTGTCATAGTCGATGGGTTCTTTGTAAGCACTGACTTCCTCCGGCAGAGAAGGATTGCGGTACATAGACTTGCCGGCGTACACCTGCTTCTCCCGCAATTCATTGGACATATATTTATACATTTTATATTCCAGCAGCTGTCTGACCAGATCTTCTCTCGGATCGATTTCCTCGCCTTCTTCATCCACCTCCGGCGGAAGCAGCAGCTTCGCCTTGATGGCAAGCAGCGTGGCGGCCATCACCAGGAACTCACTGACAATATTCAGATCCTGCTCCTGCATTTTCCGAATATAAGCCATATACTGATCCGTGATTTCCGCAATAGGAATATCATAAATATCCACTTTGTTTTTCTCGATCAGATGCAGCAGCAGATCCAGCGGCCCTTCAAACGCTTCCAGTTTTACGTCAATACTCATGTTCTGCCCTTTACTCGTTTGTATTTATCTCAATAGAAAGCAGTTCCGGCGGGTTCCACAGACGTAAGGGAATCGTATGCTGTCCCAGCCCTCCGGATACGATCAGATCCGTGTTGTTTTCCCGGAACCGGCCGTAAGACCAGCGGGGAAACAGGCGGGCTGCCGGCGAGATCACGCCCTGCCGGCCGATTCTGGCTATACCGCCGTGGTAATGTCCCGACAAAACCAGGTCCGCGCCCCAGGCGGCATAGGCTTTCGCATAGGCGGGATGATGCGCCAGCAGGACCGCGTAGCCTTCCGGTTTTGCCCTGCCGATTTTCTCCGTAATATCCTCCGGTTTTAAGTTCGGCGCGTGTGCCGCCCGATAATATGCTTTTTCCAGTGTCAGTCCGTACAGATGGATCCGGTTTCCTTTGATATCCACGCTGCAGCTTGTATTGTCCAGCAGCACGATCCCGCAATCCTGCAGGAAAGCCTGAAAACGGGCGTACCATTCATTCCCGTGTTCCGGATCGGCCGCCCAGCGCTGCTCGTGATTGCCCAGCGCGTAAAAACAGGGATATTTTTCGGAAAGGGCCCGCAAAAAGGCTTCCGTTCTGCCGGCACGGGCATCGTCTTTCGCCGTAAACATATCGCCGCCGATCAGCACCAGATCCGGCGCTTCCTGCGCTGCCGCCCGCAGCAGCGCCTCATTTTCTTTACCGTAAGCGCAATTGTGCAGATCCGACAGAAACAGGAGTTTTACCGGTTTCCCTTTTTGTTTTTCCGCAGACAGGCAGTATTTTTTCACACGGAAATGCCGGATTTCATAACAGGACATTCCCAGAAAAAACACAGCCAGTGCCGCCGCAATCTGAATTACCGTTATCACGTCCGCCACCCTCCGGATGCAAAAATCCGGCTGCTTTTTCGCATACCGCTGCCAGTATAACACAGGAAATCCGCGCAAACAAGCTTTATATCGAAAAGCCGCTTACAAAGGATTTCCTGATGCAGTCCAGTAAGGTCGCCTTCCGGACCGAGTCCCCGTAAAGCACCGGCACCCTGCCGATCTCCTTTCCGTCCACGCTGTAAATCAGATTTCCGGCGATGGTGCCGGCTTCGATGGGCGCTTTGTGGGTCTCGTTCATAACAAGCTGTTTTTCAATCTTTGAAAAATCCAGTCCCTCCATATCCAGATAGGTAAATTCATTTGCCAAAGCCACGGGACATTCCTCCGTGACCCCTTTTTCCACTGGTACCGGCGCAGGTGTTTCCGGATCGGTATCGTGATACATACGGCAGACCGAAAATCCGTAATCCAGCAGCGCCGACGCTTCCGAAAACCGTGCTTTATAATCCGGCGCCGCCATAATGACCGCAATCAGCTGGACCCCGTCTTTTTCCGCCGTGGCGGATACACAGTATTTCGCAAGGGAAGTGGAGCCGGTTTTCAGTCCCGTGGCATACGCATACTGCCGGATCAGCTTATTTGTATTGGCCAGCCCGAAGGTGGATTCTCCCTTTGCGGTTTTGTGGGTAATATTTTCCATCCAGATGGAAGAATAATTGAATATTTCCGGATAATGGGTGATCAGCTCTCTGGACATCAGCGCTACGTCCCGGGCCGAAGAATAGTGCTCCTCGGTGTCCAGACCATTGCAGTTGACAAAATGCGTATTGTTCATGCCCAACCCTTTCGCCCGTTGGTTCATCTGCGCCACAAACTCCGTTTCGCTGCCGCTGATGCATTCCGCCATGGCAACACAGGCATCGTTGGCCGACGCCACTGCAATGCATTTGATCAGGGTTTCCACCGTCTGTACTTCTCCCGGCTCCAGAAACACCTGAGACCCGCCCATGCTTGCCGCATATTCGCTGGTGGTCACTTCCTGATCCAGCTGAATTTTCCCCGCTTTCAGCGCGTCAAAAATCAGAAGCAGCGTCATGATTTTGGTAATGCTGGCCGGGCGCAGTACCTCATCTGCGTTCTTTTCCAGAATCACCGTTCCTGTCTCCGCCTCCATCAGCACCGCTGCTTTTGAAGTGATCGTATCTTCCATGCCTTCCGCGAATACAAGGCTGCCGCCCGTTCCCAACCCAAAGGCAAAAGCCAGAAACACCGCCAGCAGTCTGTCAATTGTTTTTTTCAGACGCATTTTTATTCCTCCCGGAATTGATCTATTTAATCATAATGAACCGGTCCGAAATTTATGTCTGTCCGAAAAAAGGAAAGCGGATGAATCCGCGCATTGGTTCATCCGCTTTTGTTATTTCCTGCAATTGTTGCATTTCAGCGCAGCACATCGGACAGAAAACTGGTTCCGTCCCCCCGCCAGGCAAGGCCGAGATACTCTGCCGCCGTGGCCGCAATGTCGGCAAAGGTCCCTCTGGTGCCCAGATTCACCGGGGCCACCGCTTTGCCGTAAACCATCAGCGGCGTATACTCCCTTGTGTGATCGGTATGCGTATCCCCGGGATCGCAGCCGTGATCCGCCGTGATCATCAGGATATCCCCGTCCCCCAGTTCTTTTAAAAAGCCCGGAAGCCACCGGTCAAAGGCCGCAAAGGCCCCGGCATAGCCGTCAATGTCCTGCCGGTGTCCGTAAAGCATATCAAAGTCCACCAGATTCACAAAGCAAAGCCCTTGAAAGGATTCCCGGGCCGCGGCAAAAGCCGCTTCCATGCCTTCGGCATTGGAATGGGTCAGCACCGTTTTGGTAATGCCTCTGCCCGCGAAAATATCCCGGATCTTGCCCACCGCGTATACGGTCTGTCCCGCCGCCGCCACTGCGTCCGTCAGGGTCGGCTTCGGCGCTTCCAGCGAAAAATCCCGCCGATTGGCGGTCCGCCGGTAAGGCGGCGCCGTTCCGATAAAAGGCCTTGCGATAACCCTGCCCACCGCATGTTTCCCACAGAGCAGTTTTCGCGCAATCCTGCAGTCCCGGTAGAGTTCCTCCAACGGCACCACTTCCTCATGGGCCGCAATCTGAAATACGCTGTCGGCGGAAGTATAGACGATCAGCGCGCCGGTTTCCACATGCTGCCTGCCGTAATCCGCAATCACCTGTGTTCCGGAATAAGGCCTGTTGCAGAGGGTCTTTCTGCTGGTTTCTTTTTCGAAAGCCTCCATGATTTCCGGCGGAAAGCCCTGGGGATACACCGGCATGGGCGTTTCGGAAACCACCCCCGCGATTTCCCAGTGTCCGATGGTGGTGTCTTTTCCCGCGGATTTTTCCCGCAGCCTGCCCACAGCGGCCAGAGGCGCCGGGCAGTGTTTCAGATAATCGACGCCGTCAATATTGCCCAGTCCCATTTTCAGCATCTGCGTCCCGTCGAAACAGGGCGACCCTGCAATCCGCTTCAGGGTATTACAGTCGTGATCTCCAAAAGCCGCGGCATCCGGCATTTCACCGATGCCGCAGGAATCCAGAACAATGATAAAAACTCTCCGCATATCAATCCTCTCTCTTTGCCGTCAGATTTTTTACGGTTTCCAGTGCCAGCGTCATCATATCGGTAAAGGAGGTCTGGCGTTCTTCCGCCGTGGTCGCCTCCCCGGTCAGGATGTGATCGGATACGGTGCAGATGGAAAGGGCGTGTTTTCCGCAGCGGGCCGCATTCATATAAAGGGCCGCCGATTCCATTTCAATGGCCATCACGCCCACCTTCCGCCAGGCGTTCACCGCCTGCAGTCCTTCCGGAATCATTTCCTCATCGTTATAAAAATGATCCGAACTTAAGATATTTCCCACATGATACTTCAGTCCCAGGGCATCCGCAGTCCGGGTACAGCAGGAAAGCAGCGGGTAACTGCAGACCGGCGCCAGACGGCCCGGAAGCCGGAACCCTTCCGCAAAAGAAGAATCCGTGGAAGTCCCCATACCGATGACGATATCCCGTACATGGATATCCGGCTGAATCGCCCCGGCGGAACCGATACGGATGATGTGATCTACGTCAAATATATGAAACAGCTCGTAAGAATAGATGCCCATGGAGGGCATGCCCATACCGCTGGCCATGACGCTGACCCGCGCTCCTTTGTAATATCCGGTGTAGCCCTGTACGCCTCTGACGTTATTGACCAGTACCGCGTTTTCCAGAAAATGCTCCGCAATATATGCGGCACGCAGCGGATCCCCCGGCATCAGTACGGTTTTCGCAAAATCCTCCGGCGCGGCATTGATGTGCGGCGTCGGATATTGTCCTGCCATATTGTCTTCCTCCTTGTGTTACAGGCAGCGGCTTGCGCGCCTTTCCGTGCGCCCCGCCATATTTATTTGTTTCAAAAAGACCGGTGTAAACCACCGGTCTTTTTCCGAATTTTTTATTTTACAGCTTCAAAATGATCAATGAGCTTCGCTGCATACTGCAGAATCTGCAGTGCATCTGAAGACGTAACGCTCCCGTCTTTGTCTACATCCGCGCAGCTGGTATCCTTCAGCTTTATAAGCTGCGCTGCATGCTGCAGAACCAACAGGGCATCCGCAGCGTCAATCGCAGTGTCACCATTCACATTTCCCTCTTTGATTTCGGAGGGGTCTGCAGGTCCCGGTTCAACAGGGTCTGACGGTCCCGGCTCTTCACTGCTGCCATAAGCAGTGCTGTTCAGTTCCGGGAAAGTAAAGGTATATCCGTTCTCGGAAAATTTACCGTTAGACACATGGGACGCACCGAACACATCGGGACTGAAATGGGGCGTCTTCGTTTCGGATCCTGCCAGGAAAAACTCATGGAAAGTCTGTGTCTCCTGATCGTCCCAGGTTACATCCACTGCATACCACTTGTCATCCACCAGGCAGTAATTCCACATGTGCGGTTCCTGATCTTCCGGTCTTGTGCCGGTTACGCCCGTTCCGACTACCAGTACGCAGGGAATACCGGAACGATCACAAAGGGCCTTAAAGCTTTCCGCATATCCCTCGCAGACACATTCTCCGCCGATCAGCGCACCATACATGTCATAAGCATTCGGCGCATCATATTCATGATCATAGGTCAGCTCATCACAGAGAAAATCATGATAGAGCTTCAGCTTTTCATAATCCGATAAACCCTCTGCACGGCTGATACAGTCTGTCAGTTTTTGGTATACCGCGTCATAAGCTTCATCGAGATCTCCATAATTGTTCGGCACGTTGATCGTCAGTGTCACTTTGCTGACTATACTGATATCCATGCCCTGTTGATCTTTGCTATCAGAATAACTGTATCCCATCTGAATCCTTGAACGCCCATTTTCATCTTCCCCGGCAATCCAGAAAAGTTCCGGATAATCCATCCAAAATGCATCGACCGCCATCTGAAGCGCCTTGGACAAATATTTATCACGATAATTCTGCTCGATCGGTAAAGGCGGATCAAATTCGACTTCCACCGTTTTAGTTTCCGTAGTAACCGTCCGCAATGCACTATAAATTTCAAATGCTGCCTGATTCTCATCTCTCAGTTCAAGACCATAGTTGATGAGTTCCTCGATTTCTGTCGGCTTGTTGAAAATACCCCGCACCGTATCCGCCTGCACTTCCTGTACGGAAGCTGTCGAAACAAACGAAACGCCAAAGGCCATAATCAGTGCCAGAAGCAGCGCAGTGCCTCTTTTCATTTTTTGCATTCCTTTCATTCTCTGCACCTCTTTTTTTCCTGAAATGTCTTCCAATCTGCAATTTTGGCTTGAAAGATTTTTCTGTACGATATAACATGTAAGTGATGTATCGCACGGTTTATTTAAAGAGGTTATCATGAATACACTGATTTTGCAATTAAAAAAATTAAAAAAATATCTTAAATTGTGTATCAGCCGCCGAAACAATCTTCTGTTTCCGGTTCTCTGCGCTGCTTTCTGCGTTTCCGCTGTCATCGTCATTATTTCGGTCAGCGGGAAAGAGAAGCAGGTATTTTCGGCAAAACTTGACGATGTACGCAATAAATCCGTTTCCCTGCTTTATGCAAACGGAGAAGAAGACCCCGCTTTGGAAGACGAAGCAGATTCCGGCGAATCCGATCTTCTTGTCCGGGGCGATTCTCTGTCTGAAATCGGAACTTCTTCCGTTTTGTCCTCCGGCAGCCGCCATACGGCAGGCGCGCCGCAGACGCCGGGAACCCCTGTTCCCGAACAGCCTTCCGCGCTGACAGAACCGCCGGCAGCAACAAAACTGCCCACAGAGGAACCTGTCATGGAAGAACTGCCGGACGTTACGGTTTCCCCGGAAGAAACCGAGGAACCGGAGCCTCAGGTGGAACTGGATCCCTTCGGCCCGGTGATGGTTTCCAACATCACGGATATGTATCAGACCGAAGCCTTTACGGAATGTCTGAAGCTGACCGGTTACAATTCCGCCGGAGACAAGCTGTCGGCAGAGCATTTCCGGGTCCTGCTGAATGACAGTCCGCTGCCGGCCTCCATGACGTACAACCAGTCCATTTGTTACGATCTGAACTACCGGCCCGGTGAAAATACTCTGGCAATCACGGTAACGGACGACAATCAGGTCAGCAAGGACTATCAGTTTCACGTTTTCTATACAAAGCCCGCCACGCCCCACGCCATTGTCAGTGTAGCCGCTGACAGCATCGGCCTGGGATATGTCATTGAACCGACGCTGGTTCCGCTGGACAATGAGCAGACGCTGGCGTACTATATCCGGACTTTACTGAAAGAGCAGGGCTTTACCTCTTTTTCCAGCGGAAACACCAGCTGGAATTACCGGTTCAAGGGTCTTTACAAGCCGGGACTGTATGCGCATTTTTCGCAGATTGACCCGCTGCTTGTGGAACACTTAAACAGCATCCTCCCGGATTTGCAGCTGTCTTTGGAAAACTTTTATACGGATTTTATCCGGAACAGTTATTTTTCCCCGGTTTCCGCCTGGATGTTTGAAATCAACGGCGAACGGCACAGCGACAGCCTGTCCGATTATCTGCTGATGGACGGCGATGTACTGCGGCTGCGTTTTTCCCTTGCAGAAGGCGCGGATCTGGACTGGCTGGACGCACAGTTCCGGCCGGAAGCCAGCGAAGAACCATCTGCAGAGTAAAAGAATTAAAAAAAAACACGGATCCTTTTGATCCGTGTTTTTTTATGAAAAAATTCCTAAAGGAGCGTTTCCAGCGTTTTTCTGATCTCCGCAATAAACTGTTCGCTGCTGCAGACCTGCACATCTTTTAAAGTAGTCATCAGCGCCAGATCTTTTGTCATTTTCCCTTCTTCAATGGTCTGAATGGTAGCCTGCTCCAGACACTTCGCAAAGCGCATCAGCGCGTCATTGGCATCCAGCTCGCCTCTCTTGTAAAGGGCGCCGGTCCAGGCAAAAATAGTGGCCACCGAATTGGTGGAGGTTTCCTCTCCCTTCAGGTATTTATAATAATGCCGCTGCACTGTCCCGTGGGCCGCCTCATATTCATAATATCCCGCCGGAGAAACCAGAACGCTGGTCATCATTGCCAGAGAGCCGAAGGCCGTAGCCACCATATCGCTCATGACGTCGCCGTCATAGTTTTTGCAGGCCCAGATATAGCCGCCCTCCGATTTGATGACCCGGGCCACTGCATCGTCGATCAGTGTATAAAAATAGGTGATGCCGGCCGCTTCGAATTTTTCTTTAAATTCCGTTTCATAAATCTCTGCAAAGATATCCTTAAAAGTGTGGTCGTACTTCTTGGAAATGGTATCCTTGGAGGAAAACCACAGATCCTGCTTTGTGTCCAGCGCATAGGCGAAACAGCTTTTCGCAAAGCTGGTAATGGAGGCTGTGGTATTATGTACGCCCTGAATGATGCCGTCTCCCGTAAAGTCGTGAATGGTTTCCCTTGTTTCATTTCCTGCCGCGTCCGTATAGACCAGCTGGGCTTTGCCGGGACCTTTGACCTTCATTTCCACATTTTTATATATATCGCCGTAGGCGTGTCTTGCAATGGTAATGGGCTTTTTCCATGTTTTCACATAAGGCTCGATGCCCTTCACGATAATGGGTGCCCGAAATACCGTGCCGTCCAGCATGGCACGAATCGTCCCGTTAGGGCTCTTCCACATCTCCTTCAGGTGATATTCCGGCATCCGGGCGGCATTGGGCGTAATGGTGGCGCATTTCACCGCCACTTTGTATTTTTTTGTAGCGTTTGCCGCGTCGATGGTCACCTGATCGTCGGTTTCGTTTCTGTGCTCCAGGCCCAGATCATAGTATTCCGTATTCAGATCGATGTAGGGAAGCAGCAGCTCCTCCTTAATCATCTTCCACAGAATCCTTGTCATTTCATCGCCGTCCATCTCTACCAGCGGCACCGGCATCTGAATTTTTTCCATCGTTTCTTATCCCCCTCAAAAATTTTTTTCTATTTTCACACTCCCTGCGGGAAAAGTCAAGTTTTATTCCGCCGAATGCTGATATGAAAGCTGCTCAGGTAGGAGGTCAGACGCACCAGCAGCACAAACAGCAGCGAATCGATAGCCATCCAAATCAGCAGCAGAAGCATTTTCCAGATACTTAAGATTTTCAGGTTGAAAAAGGACGGAAAACAGATGGCCGTGGCAATAAACAGCATCG
This sequence comes from uncultured Lachnospiraceae bacterium, assembly GCA_947630695.1. Classification (GTDB taxonomy): domain Bacteria; phylum Bacillota; class Clostridia; order Lachnospirales; family Lachnospiraceae; genus CANRIM01. Next base: position 11,702 of record CANRIM010000005.1, on the reverse strand, counting down.
GCATTCCCACGGCAATGATTTTCCGCCAGGTGTTGAAGGGATAACAGTTTTTCAGCAGCACCATGGTCATGCAGAAAGCCGTGGTATATAAGGCCATCGTACTCATTTCCCCCTTGGTGGCTTTGATCCAGTCCGCGCCGAATACGGTAAGCAAAACATTGATGGCCACCAGCAGCCCGCCGGGAGCGGCCGCCGCCATAATCGTGGAAAAAAATTTACCGCTGATGCGTTTGTAATTGGGCTCAAAGCCCAGCAGCAGCGAGGGCAGTCCGATAAAGAAGGTAGTAATCAGCGTCAGCTGCACCGGTTCAAAGGGATAGGTCTTGGAAATCACCGCGAATAAAAATCCCAGAATACAGGCGTAAATGGTCTTGACCAGAAACAACGATGAGGAACGCTGGATATTGTTAATGCTGCGCCTGCCTTCTCCTACGATCTTCGGCATGGAAGAAAAATCGGAATTTAACAGCACGATCTGGGAAACGCAACGGGCGGCGCTGCTGCCTGACTGCATGGCAATAGAACAATCCGCCTCTTTCAGCGCCAGTACGTCATTGACGCCGTCGCCGGTCATGGCCACGGTGTGTCCCTTCTTTTTCAGCGCCTTGATCAGCGCCAGTTTCTGCTGCGGCTTCACTCTGCCGTAGACAGTGTATTCCCCGGCAATGGTGTCGATATCCTCTGCTTTGACGCCGGACATATCGATGACTTTTTCCGCCTCCGGAATCCCCGCCGCCTTCGCAACGGCGCCTACGGTCTTGGGATGATCGCCGGAAATCACAAAGAGTTTTACCTCCTGACGGACGAAATAAAGAATCGTATCTTTGATATTTTTTCTAAGCTCATCGGAAAGAGCAACCAGTGCCAGAGGCTTTAAATCCTCCGGTACCGTTTCAGATTCCTCTGTCTTTGCCGATTGGGCAAAGACCAGCACCCGTAAGCCCTCATCCATATACTCCTGCTGCAGCGAACGGATACTTTCCGGAATCTCCGAAAACAGAAATTCCGGTGCACCCAGATAGAAGCTGCCGTCCGAAAAGCCGGCGGCACTGTACTTTTTGTCGGAAGAAAAGGCCGTGACGAACTTCGGTTTTTCCTTCTGCCCGCCGGTAAAATGCTTCCGCAACGCCCGCAGTGTCTGATTTTCGTCCTCCTGCGCCAGAATAAACCGGCGAATCTGTGCCGCGCAGTCGTCCTTCACATAATAAACATCCTCCACGCGCATCTCCCCGCTGGTAATCGTACCGGTTTTGTCCAGACAGATGCTGTCGCAGCGCGCCAGGGTCTCGATACAGTACAATTCCTGCACCAGGGTCTGATACTTGCTCAGACGCACCACGCTGGTTGCAAGCACCGTGGTAATCAGCAGAATCAGCCCGCTGGGAATCATACCGACGATGGCCGCCACCGTATTGAGCACAGCCGTCCGAAACGTATTCCCGTCAACAGAAAGCTGGTTTTCAAACAGAAAATAGGAAATCACCAGCAGATAGACCGTCGCAATCCGTACCAGCATCCGGGTGGTTTTTAAGATTTCGGAATTTGGTTTTTTAATATAACGGGCGCCGTCGGAAATCTGGTTGACATAATTGTCGTTTCCGATTCGAATCACTCTGCATCTGACAAATCCGGAAACCACGAAACTGCCGGAGCGCAGCTCCATGCCCTCTGTTTTCAATATGGCGTCGGATTCGCCGGTGACCAGGCTTTCGTTGACATAGCAGCTGCCGGACAGCACGCGGCAGTCCGCGCCGATCTGCTCCCCCGACTTTAGCAGCACCAGATCGTCCAGCACCAGATCCGCGATCCGGATTTCCTGTTCGATTCCGTCCCGGACCACCACCGCGTTTTGGGAAGAAACGATTTTCAACTTGTCAATGATCCGCTTTGCTTTGATCTCCTGATAAATCCCGATGGCCAGATTGCAGAACACGGTACCCAGAAACATAATGTTTTTGACGGAACCCATACAAAGCACCAGAACCGCCAGCGCAATATTCAGCACATTAAACAGCGTAATCAGATTGCCCAGAACGATCTGCTTCACCGTCTTGGTCGAAACACGTTCTTCTCCATTGACAAGCCCCTGTTCAGTTTTTTGCCTGACTTCTTCCGCGGTCAGTCCGTTGTACGGATTTGCCTCCACCGACATGCTTTTCTCCTTCAAAACAAACGGATGCTGTAAAAAATCATAAGTATTTGTTATTATAACACAAAACACAAAAAATCACAACAAGCTGTGCAAATGAATCATGCCCCAACCCTGCTGATTTTTCGGCATATCCATCCGGACGCAGCGTTCGTAGAGGCGCAGCTTCATTTCCGCATTGCTCAGACGGGGATATTTCTCCATACAAAGGGCAATACAGCCGCTTGCCACTGCCGTGGCCATGGAGGATCCGCTTTTTACGGTATAGCCGTCTTTTGCTGCCGCACAGCTTCTGATCTGTACACCGGGAGCAATCACTTCCGGCTTGACGATACAATAGGGCGTGGGGCCTCTGCCGGAAAAGCTGCGGGAGCCGTTTTCGCCGCTGGGGATCCCCGTTTCTCCGGAGCCCACCGTGATCACCTTGCGGCTGATGCCGGGGGTGGTAACCGACATAGGCGTGGGGCCGTTGTTCCCGGCGGCGACCACCACACAGAGGCCGTTATCCCAGGCTTCCTCCACGCCTTTGATGAGCCTTGTCTTTTCTTTTACGTTTGATTTCGGAATCGAACCGATGGAAATGTTGACGATCCGGATGCCCAGACGGTCTTTGTTTCGTATCACATAGTCCAGTCCTTTCAGTACGTCCGTCGTATTGCCGTCGCCTCTCTGATCCAGTACCTTCAGTACAATTAAATGGGCAAAGGGCGCGATGCCGCGGTATTTGCCCAGGGAATCCGCACCGCTGCCGCAGATAATGCCTGAAATATGGGTTCCGTGCCCGTTGTCGTCATACATGGTCCGGCTGCCGCCAATCATATCCACAAAGGTCAGCACTCTGCCTTTCAGATCTATATGCGGACTGATTCCGGTATCTAAGACCGCAATGCCCACGCCCCGGCCGCCGTACTGCTCGGCAATAAAACCGTCGCAGCCCACTTTTTTTCTTACTCTGTCCATTCTGCCAGAAAATCCCTTTTTTCTTATTTTATGATTTGGGCTTCAAAAGCGATTAAGGATTTTTCTGTCACCATTTCTTTTCGCCCACATATGATATCACTGTAAACATATCCTTATGGAGGAACAAAAAATGAGTGACTTAGCAGCAACAAATTGCGGATGTACCTGTGGCGAATCAAACAATGGATGCAATTCCATTATCTGGATCCTGTTATTGCTCTGCCTTTGCAATAACAACGATTCCGGTTTATTGGGAAACAGCGGCTGCGGCGATAACAACTGCTGCCTGATCATCCTCCTTCTGCTGTTCTGCGGCGGATGCGGCGGAAATTCCATTTGCTAAAGAACCGTAAAAAGGAAGCCGGGAATCTTTTCCCCGGCTTTCTTTTTGCCATCTGCCTACATTGGAAAAGGACGGCGGCGTCTGTGCCTTGCCGGAGTGTTCCGGCGGTTTGCTTCATATGTTTTTTTTCGTTCTTCTTCCTCTTTTTGGCGGATACATTCTTCGTCGATCTCATAGACCGCGTTTCCGTCTACCACAAGTCTGTACTTCATTTTCCCAATCTCCTTTTTATCCTACAAAATAAATATATGTCTGAAACCATATTCTGTCATAAAAAACGAAACAGGAACATATACTTTTTATGATAAACAAAAAGAGGTTTCATATGAATGACGAACCCATCCTTACCGAATTTGACGGAATGATCCAAAACGAGCATCACCAGCTTTTAAAAGCGGCGCTGCCCTATATGCAGCCTGCCGGGCAGAAACTGATTTCCCTGCTGGTCAAGCTGCAGGAGCTGCACAATACCTTTCTGCTGTTTCAGGAAACGGAAGGCCCGCTGCATGCCTGTTCTACGGAAAAGAGAAATCTTTCCACTTTAGAAATGCTTTCGGACATCAAACGCTTCTGTCCGAAACGGGATCAGGAAACCATCGAATCCATGCTGAACTTTATCAACATGTACAATCTGTACAATACATACAGTCAGGCCATGTCCGGCATGGACGCCTCCGGCGATCCTGTCAGTCAGCTGAAAAATATGCTGACGCCGGAACAGCGCAGTCTTTTTGAAAACTACATGTCACAGATGTCCTAAGGTAACGGCACGCGCGCTCGGGGAGCGCACCTGCCAAGTCGTTGGAAGGCATTTAAAGTTTGCTTCGCAAAGCCTTCCTCCTAAGGTAACGGCACGCGCGCTCGGGGAGCGCACCTGCCAAGTCGTCGGAAGGCATTTAAAGTTTGCTTCGCAAAGCCTTCCTCCTAAGGTAACGGCACGCGCGCTCGGGGAGCGCACCTGCCAAGTCGTCGGAAGGCATTTAAAGTTTGCTTCGCAAAGCCTTCCTCCTGAAGATAAAAGAGAACGCCGAATGAAATCTCTGACCTCATCCGGCGTTCTCTTTTGCGCTGTCAGACGTATCAACCTCCGACAGCCGCTGCCCCATCTATATTCCTTTCCCCTGAAAGGCTTAATCTTCTTTTTCCGCAGCTCTTGCCGCGATCTGTTTTTCCTGAATATCTCCGGGCGCCTGCTCATAGCGGGCAAATTCATAGGAATAATCGCCTCTGCCACCTGTCATGGAACGAAGATCCGTATTGTAGCCGAACAGCTCCAGCATCGGGATATCGGCTTCTACACAGGTCTTTCCCTTACCGCAGGGATTCATGCCCAGCACACGGCCCCTTCTCTTGTTCAGGTCGCCCATGACATCGCCCGTAAAGGAATCGGGCACAACCACTTTCAGAGAAGCAATGGGCTCCAAAAGTACCGGAGAGGCTTCCATAAAGCCTTTCTTGAAGGCCTGGGAAGAAGCGGTCTTGAAAGCCATTTCCGAAGAATCTACCGGATGGTAGGATCCATCGTAGAGAATCGCTTTCACGCCCACTACCGGATAACCGGCCAGCGGTCCGCTGACTACGGATTCCTGAATACCCTTCTCCACAGCGGGGAAGTAGTTCTTCGGAACCGTTCCGCCCACGACGACCTGCTCAAACTCATAGGCTTTATCAGTATCGCCCAGCGGCTCATATCTCATCTTAACATGTCCGTACTGTCCATGACCGCCGGACTGTTTTTTGTACTTGTATTCCACATCGGATTTCTTGCGGATGGTCTCACGGAACGCAACCTTGGGTTCTGCCAGCGTCACCGCAACTTTGTAGACATCTTTCAGTTTGGATACTACCACGTCCAGATGCTGGTCGCCGATGCCGTACAGCAGGGTCTGACGATTGTCCGCGTCGTGTACGACTTTCAAAGTCTGGTCTTCCTGCATCATCTTGGAAAGAGACTGGGCAATCTTGTCCACATCGCCCTTGTTGACCGCTTCGTACCGCTTGTAGGTATAAGGCCTGGAAACCTCCGTGGGCTCATAACGCACCGGGGTTCCCTTCGTAGACAGCGTATCGCCGGTCTTTAAATTGGGTACCTTGGTCAGCGCGCCGATATCCCCGGCCGTCAGCTCTGATACCTCGATGGGCTTGTTGCCCCGCAGGATATAGAGCTTGCTGAGTTTTTCTTCGGACTCCGTTCTGGAATTGTAAATCGTGGCGTTGCTCTTCAGAACGCCGGAACGAATCTTGATCATGGAATACTTTCCGAGGAAAGGATCGTTGATCGTCTTGTAAATATAGGCGCTGAAAGGCTTGGAGGCGTCAAAGTTCGCCTCAAATTCTTCCCCTGTTTTAATATTGACGCCGCTCTCTTTGCGCATCGTCGGATTGGGCAGATACGCAATGATATCGTTCAGAAGGTTTTCAATGCCCTGGAATTCAAAGGAAGATCCCATAGTCACGGGTACCATGCTGCCGTCGAGAATCGCACCGCGCACTGCGCCGTCGATTTCTTCCGGTGTAAACTCGTCGCCTTCGAAGAAGCGATCCATGAATTCCTCGCTGGTTTCCGCCACCGCTTCCATCAGCGTTTCTCTGGCGGATTCCAGATCGGCCTTGACGGAATCGGGAATCTCACACTCTACATGTCCGCCGCCTGCCGTAAACTTACGTCCGGCATTTTTGATAATATTCACATATCCGGTGAGTTTCTCATTTTCACGAATCGGCAGATGGAACGGCGCGATGCGGCTGCCGTACAGGTCTTTTAAGGCCGCCACCGGCTTCACATAGGACGCGTGGTCCGTATCCATGGCCGTAACGAAAAACATACGGGGTTTGTTGAACTTTTCACAGATCTCCCACGCTTTTTCCGTACCGACTTCGATGCCTGCCTTGCCGTTGATTACGATAATGGCGGCGTCGGCCACACGAATGGCCTCTTCTACCTGACCCACAAAGTCAAAGTATCCCGGGGTGTCGATCACATTGATCTTGCAGCCGTTCCATTCGATGGGAACGATCGTGGAATTAATTGAAAATTTTCTTTTAATTTCTTCTTTATCGTAATCACTGATGGTATTGCCGTCAGTTACTTTACCAATACGGGAAATCAATCCTGCCTGTTTTGCCATGGCTTCCACAAGGCTGGTCTTGCCACAGCCGCCGTGTCCCAACAACACGATGTTGCGAATCTTCTCGCTGGAATAATTGTTCATAGTACTGCCTCCGTCCATAAAATTCTATTAAGCATTTTACTAAAAAATGCGGACAAAAACAATGGCACTTTTGTATACATTATCAGTTGTTTTTTATGTATTTTTCCAAATGGCCTCTGCATCTTTTACAGTTTTTCCGCGGTACGCTGTGCCGGAGAACAAAATTTCTTTCCTCATTCGCCCTGATTTAACGCCCGCACGCAAAGGCTTTTCAGGTCTTCCATGGGCATCCGCTGCAGCACACAGTTTCCGATATGTTCCGGCACTACCAGGGTCAGGCTGTTGCCTTTGCGTTTCTTGTCCGAACGGATGGCGTCAAAAATCTGCTCCGCCGGAAAATCACAGCTGACAGGCAATCCGAACTTTCTAAGCAGGTCGGTCAGCCGCCCGGCCTCCGGCGCCGGCAGCAGGGTCTTTGCCATCAGCGCCATACCGATGGCCACCGCCTGTCCGTGGCGGATGGCAAGATTGGAGCAGCGTTCTACCGCGTGTCCGATGGTATGGCCGAAATTCAGCAGCTGCCGTTTGCCGGTGTCAAATTCATCGGTCTCCACGATGTCTTTTTTCATTTCAATACATCTGGCAATCACAGATTCCCGGTCAAAACCGACCCCCGTCTTTTCCAGGGAAGCAAACAGCGCTTCATCCCCAATCACCGCATATTTGATGACCTCGGCGCAGCCTTCCCGGAAAATCTGATCCTCCAGCGTATCTAAGGTATTCGTATCGCAAAGCACCAGCGAGGGCTGATAAAAGGCCCCTGCCAGATTTTTGCCTGCCGGCAGGTCGATGGCGGTCTTTCCGCCCACCGAAGAATCCACCATAGCAAGCAGTGAGGTAGGTATCTGAAAATAGCGGATGCCCCGCAGATACGTGGCGGCGGCAAAGCCGCTTAAGTCCCCTACCACGCCGCCGCCCAGGGCCGCGATGCTGTCTGTTCTGGTAAAATGATGTTCAGCCAGCGTATTTAAGAGCCGCAGATAGGAATCGCTGTTTTTGGATTTTTCTCCGTTTTCAATCACAAAGGTATATACGCGGAATCCGGCCTGCCGGAGATTTTCTTCGCAGGTTTCCAGATAATAGGACGCCACCTTGTCGTCCGTCACCAGCATGATCTTATCCGAGCCTCCAAACGCAGCAAAGCGCGGTCCGCATTCTGCCAGCAGACCGCTGCCGATCAGACAGTCGTATTCTAAAGAAGCATGCACCGTTACTTTTTTCATTCTTTCTTTTCCTTTCTTTGAGACAGCAGAGGCCGCTTCCTGCCGTCCTTCTTCAAAATCAGGTTTGCGCAGGGCTTTTCAATCAGGTAGGTGGCGAGAATGGCCACTGCAAAGGAAACCACCGTAATCAAAATCGCATATTTCCACTGCCAGGCCCTGTCCCACAGCTGATTGGGCGGCGTATCGCCTTCCCAGTACGGCACGCGCCACTGCTTCAGATATACGGCAATCTGCTGATGCCAGATATAAAGATTCATGGAGATTCCCGCCAGGAAATGCATCAGCCGGTTGGCAAAGATACAGCGCAGTCCCCGGCAGGAAAAGATCAGAGAAATCACAAATACGGCGTATACGAAAGATACCATCCAGCGGTATTTGATCTGCCATACCTGGGCGTCCGAAACTGCAAGCGCTCCCAGCTGATACTGCAGCAGCCAGTAAATAAAGGCCATACTTAAGATACACAGGCCGGTAAAAAACAGGCCGGTGTATTTTTCCCTTTTCAGCCTTCTGGACAGCGCCACGACGATCAAAGCGCCCATCATACCGTTGGCAAATACACAGAGAAAACTGGGGAAAGAATTGACCAGCATCCGCATATTATCGGTATGCGCCAGCGCGTAAAACTGAATATACCCCAGAGAAACCAGCGTCATGCCGCCGTAAGTAAGTACCGGCTTTTTCTGAAAAGCTCTTGCCAGAAACGGAAACAGAATATAGAACCAGACCTCAATACAGATGGTCCAAAGCACCACGTTCAGCTTTGTGGAAATATAAGTATCGAAGAAAAACATCTGGGTAAAGGTCAGATGGGTAAACAGATCTTTCAGCATATAGGTCGTATTGGTATATGTACCCGCCGCCAGATTGTAAATAAAAAAGACCAGTACGCAAAAATAATAAGACGGGAGGATCCGCGCCATCCGCTTTTTGTAAAAGGTGCGGATACTGTCCGTTTTTCCTCCCTGTATCATTGCCCTGGCGTAGGGCAGAAACAGGCAGAAACCGCTCAGGAAGATCATCAGATCCACCAGCTCGTAGCCTGCATTGATCAGATTGTAAGCGCTGAAATGGTCCAGTCCCAGAAACTTCAGGAACGGAATCCTGATTCCCGGCGTAATCCAGGTCTGCTGCCAAAAATGAAAGATCAGCACAAATATAACGGCAATGGCGCGGACACCGTCCAGCACGTCAATGTAGCGGGTATCGATCCCTTCGCCCTCTTCTGATTTCCATTCGAATTTCTTCATTCTGCCGTCCTCCTGCAGTTTTTAAAGATTTCAGCGCAGCGCATACTGTCCCAGAAACCGCTTCGTCCTTTCATTGTCCGAACGGAACAGTTCCTCCGGCGTAGTTTCCTCTACAATCACGCCCTTGTCCATGAAAATCATTTTATGGGAAACCTCTTTTGCAAAATTCATCTCATGGGTTACGATCACCATGGTCATTTTTTCGGCCGCCAGCTGCCGGATGACCTTCAGAATTTCAATGGTCAGTTCCGGATCCAGCGCGCTGGTGGGTTCATCAAAAAACAGGATTTTCGGCTGCATGGCCAGGGCTCTGGCGATGGAAACCCGCTGCTGCTGTCCGCCGGAAAGCTGGCAGGGATAGGCGTCCGCCTTGTCCTGCAGCCCCATCTTTTCCAGCAGTTCATACGCCTGTTTCTTTACTTCCTCCGGGGGGCGTTTCTGCACTTTCACCGGCGCGTCCATAATATTTTTCAGCACGGAAAAATGGGGAAACAGATTGAAATTCTGAAATACCAGTCCATATCTGGACCGCATTTCCTTCTCTTCCCTGCCTTTGACATACAAGGGCTTTCCGTCACCGCCCATCCTGCACATGGGCTGCCCCATATAGGAAATAGTGCCCTGATCCACATATTCTAACATCGTCGCACAACGAAGTAAAGTTGATTTCCCCGATCCGCTGGGCCCGATAATGGATACGATTTCCCCCTCGCTGACCGAAAAGGAAATATCTTTCAGCACGCACAGATCGTCAAATGATTTTGAAATATGTTCTATGTTCAGAATATTCATCTCTTATCCCTACCTGTAATAATCCATTTTCTTTTCGATCCTTTCGCTGATAAACGCGACCAGGAAATTGAATACATAGTAAAAGACCCCCGCGATGACAAAAGGCAGCATGGTGGTCTCCTTCGCAGCGATCTGCTTGGCCACCGTAAACATTTCCACATAGGCAATGGAAAAGGCCAGGGAGGTGTCCTTCACCAGCGTAATGACTTCGTTGGTCAGTGCCGGGAAGATCCGCTTGATCACCTGGGGCAGAATGATTTTAAGAAAGGTCTGGGTTTTGGAATAGCCCAGTACCGTAGCAGCCTCATACTGCCCAATGGGCATGGATTCAATGCCGGAACGGTAAATTTCCGCAAAATACGCGGCGTAATTCAGGACAAAAGCAATCAGCACCGCAATAAAGCGGTATCCGTCCGACAATCGTATTTTAAAAAGATAAAAAGGCCCGAAAAACACCACCAAAAGCTGCAGCATCAGCGGCGTTCCGCGCATCAGAGAAATGTATATTTTGATGATCTGCGTAACCACAGGCAGCTTTTTCTGCCGGATCACCGCAATCACAAGGCCCAAAGGAAGCGACAGCAGCAGCGTCCATAAAAAAATGCCGATGGACTTTAGCATACCGTTTCCCATGACCTGAAGCATCGTCAGAAAACTCATAAAATTCCCCCATTTAAAAATTGCAATAGGGGCGCCTCCCGGGCACTGTTGCCCGATGCGGGAGACGCCCCTTTGGTTCAAAGTCGCTTGTAAAACCGGTGCTTATTCAGAAATGACCAGATCCGAGATATCGTATTTCTCTGCCAGCTGATCAAAGGTGCCGTCCTTCTTCAGAGAATCGATGGCTTCCTGTACGGAATCCCGAAGTTCGGTATCCCCTTTTCTGAAGCCGATGCCGTACTGCTCTTCGTTCAGATATTCATCCAGCATCTTGTAGCCTTCGCCGCGGGACTGCAGCTGATACTTGGCAACGCCGATATCCATGGCAACCGCGTCAACCGTACCTGCCATCAGCTCAGCAAATGCGGTATTGTAATCACCGAACTCTCTCAGTTCTTTGAAGGTATCAGCCAGTTCCTTCTGTCCTTCTTCGTCCTGCAGCAGGGAAAGGGCCGCGCTGTCTGCCTGTACGGCAACTGTCTTGTCCGCCAGTCCTGACAGATCATCGATGCCGGAATCTTCCGCCACAACCACTACCTGACTGTTCTCCACATAAGGATCGCTCCATGTGTAGTCGTCTTCTCTGCCGTTGATCGTAAATCCGGACCAGATGCAGTCGATCATGCCGGAGGTCAGTTCATTGTCCTTGGAATCCCAGTCAATGGGTACATACTTGATCTCCCAGTCCCAGTAGTCACAGACCGCTGCAGCCAGTTCCAGATCAAATCCCGTATAAGAACCGTCGTCGTCCATATATCCGTAAGGCGGATACTCCGCATCAAATCCCACCTTAAATTCCGTGGTTTCGCCTTCGGTTTTCGTGTTGTTGTCCGTATCCTGCTTCGTTTCTTTCTCTGTGCCGCAGCCTGCAAATGAAAATGCCAGAATCGCAGCAAGCAGCAGTGCCCAAATTTTCTTCATTTTTTTCTCCTTTTTTATAGCTTGTTATCGCTTTAGCGTACTAAAGCGACGCGATTGCAAATATCATACCTTGCCCGACTGTATTTGTCAAGAAAAAATTACCTGTATTAATAAGAGGTGAAGTGAAAAGTTAACTTCCACTTCTAAGGGGTCCAAGTAGAAATTAGTCTTTCTCCAACCTCCACTTGAAAT
>CANRIM010000004.1 GCA_947630695.1 uncultured Lachnospiraceae bacterium | reverse complement strand
GCGGCGTTACGATTCCTTTTCTTGCAGCGTCCATCTGTGTTGTATACTGATTCATCTTTTACCTCCATTGATCCTTTCTTGATGAAATGCTAATCATTGTTCTGTATTGCAAACGCGTGATTTAACGGGCCGGATCCTTTTCCCAGATCCAGCTGCGCCGCCAGCGCGCCGCTGATATAAGCCTTGGCTCTGCGCACCGCTTCTGCCAGTCCCCGCCCTGCAGCCAGATTGGCGGCAATGGCGCTGGACAAGGTACAGCCGGTGCCGTGGGTATTGGGATTGTCAATGCGTTCTCCGTAAATCCACTGCAGGATCCCGTCTATGCAAAGCAGATCGTTTGCATCGTTGATACGGTGTCCCCCTTTCAGCAGTACCGCACAGCCAAACCTTTGATACAGGGCTTTGCAGGCCTTTTCCATAGCTTCCGCGTCTGCAATGGACTGTTCCAGAAGCAGTTCCGCCTCCGGAATATTGGGCGTAATCAGCTCCGCCAGCGGAAACAACTCCCCGCACAGCGTCTTTCTGGCCGATGCCTCCATCAGCGAAGACCCGCTGGTGGATACCATCACCGGATCCAGCACAATGTGTTTTGCCCTGTACTGTTTCAGCTTTTCCGCCGTTACCTCCATAATCGCACCGGAGGAAAGCATCCCGATCTTCACCGCATCAGGATCAATATCCGTAAAAATGCAATCCAGCTGTGCAGCCAGAAACTCCGGTGGGACTTCAAAAATACCATAAACGCCGGTCGTATTCTGGGCAGTCAGGGCGGTGATTGCGCTCATGGCGTAAATGCCATGGGCGGTCATCGTCTTGATATCTGCCTGGATGCCGGCGCCTCCGCTGGGATCACTCCCGGCGATTGTCAGTGCTGTGTTCATACCATCTCTCCCTTCAGACAATGCCTGTCTTCGCACTCACTGATTTTATATAGCGATAAAAGGTGGTGCCCCCGGTTTACCGCAGGAGGAAGGCTTTGCGGAGCAAACTTTAAATGCCTTCCGACGTCTTGGCAGGTGCGCCCTTAGGGCGCGCGTGCCGTTACCTTAGGAGGAAGGCTTTGCGAAGCAAATTTTAAATGCCTTCCGACGACTTGGCAGGTGCGCCCTAAGGGCGCGCGTGCCGATACCTTTGTATGATTAAAATTGTTTTAAAAATGCTTTGGCCGCTGCCGTTTTGTCCGCTGCCGCAAACAGCGCGCTGACCACTGCCACCCCGCTGATGCCGGTGTCTTTGATGCGGATGACATTTTCCGTATCAATGCCGCCGATGGCCACCACCGGTATGGATACCGCGCTGCAGATGGCTTTCAGCTCCGCAATGGAAAGGGGCTGTACATTCTGCTTTGTCCGGCTTCCGAATACCGCGCCGCAGCCCAGGTAATCCGCCCCCGCTTCCTGCGCCGCCAGGGCTTCCGCCACGTTGTGGGCACTGCCGCCGATGATATAGGACGGCCCCAGCAGCTTCCGGGCCGCCGCAATCGCCATATCGGACTGCCCCACATGCACGCCGGCCGCTTTCACCTGCAGTGCCAGATCCGGCCGGTCGTTGATGATGAGGGGCACGTGGTACCGTCTGCAGCAGTCCTGCAGTGCATGCGCTTCCTCGATGATTGTTTCATCCGTGACTTGCTTTTCCCGCAGCTGCACACAGGTCACCCCTGCCGCCAGCAGCTCTTCCACTGCCTGAGCCAGCGTTTCCCCCGGCCGCAGCCAGCTTCGGTCTGTCACCGCATACAGTTTCAATTGTTCCCTTTGTATTTTCATTGCATTTTTCCTGATCAAAAAATATGTTCCGCAATGGATTCGCTGAGCTGTTTCGCGTTTTCCGCGTCCTCTGCCGGCAGCGTGTCATTGCCATAGCGGGCCGCCTGGTACAGGCCGGTCAGTTCCTCCATCTGCGCCTTGCATTTCCGTTCTTTGGAGATTTCTTTTTCAATGTCTTCCGTGGTCATTACGGAAAGGTTTTTCAGCTTTCCCTTCATCCGAAGCTTCACCAGCATCCGATAATAACTACGGCGAATGCTTTCATTGACGCCGCTGCCGTGCCGGTAAAAATGGAACCGCCGCCGCAGGGAAGTCTGGCGGGTGCTTTCTTCTGTTTCCACATGGATCTCATCGCCTTCCGCCGCCCGGATAAAGGTCATGCCGGAAATGCTTTTGTAAAACCGATACAGCAGATACAGGATCGTCGCCGCAAACAGCAGCATAAACAGGACCGTCAGGATCTTGCCCAGGGGTCCTGCCTGGCCGAATTTCATCTGTCCTTCCATGTTTTCCATGCTTTCCTGCAGGTTGTTGGGCAGCGTATTATCATAAGGTGCCGCCGACATTTCCGGTTCCGGCGTGGCTTTTTTGCCGACAATCGCCGGTATCTTTGCAAAAAGGCTTCCCAGCAGACCGGCGCCGTATCCGGAAATCAGAAAAATGACGATGCCTGCCGCAGCCGCAAAGGCAGCCGCGAAGGCCATCACCCGCCGCACCTGCTGGCGCATCACCGGGTCCACCCGTTTTTTTCGCCGGAAATAGCCGAAAAACAGCGCCGCATATTCATAAAGCAGCAAAAACAGGATGTAGCAGCAAAATACCACCGACATCCACCGCAGACAGTAGGAGGGCTCCACCGTCAGAGACAGTTCTCTTCTGGCGAAAATCCATGGGATGGGCATCAAAAACAGACTGCCCGCGCCCCAGACAACGATCTCCCTGCGCAGGATATGCACGTCTCCGCTTTTGGCCATCCGCGCATGCTGCATGCTGCCCAGCCATTCCAGCAGTACGGCCGCCAGCATGACCCATCCGGCGGTAAGCCTGCGCGCTTCCCATGGGTAATACCGAAAACACAGAAAGGTCACCAGCGCGCCGCCGGCCAGTACCAGCGGTGTCCTCCGCAAAATACTGCGGTTTCCATACTGCAGCAGCGCTAACCCCAGCCAGGGCAGATAGGCCGCCGGTGCAAATCCATGGCTGCCGCTTAAAAACTGGGTGTAATCCAGCAAAAGCAGCAGGGTATAGCAGAAGCAGCAAAAGCACAGAAAACGCAGCGTATCCATACAGAAATAAAGATACATCGGTTTATCTTTCTTTTTCAGGATGGAATGCGCCCATCCTGCCTTTCCTGCCGACGCCTTCACAGCCTGCGCTCCCTTCTCCAGTACACATCCCACGCCACCGCATGTTTCCGAAGCCTTGCATCCGGCCGGAAATCACTGTTGTTGTTCACGGGAATGATCCAGGAAAAATTCCCGGTTTCCGCCGCCAGTGCCAGCAGATCCTTTTGAAATGAAGGCCGCTGGTAGGCGGAAATAATTAAAATAAAATGGTCTTTTTTACAGCGGTCCAGTTCTTCCGCGTAGCATCCGAAAAAGTCCTCTTCCGCATCCCGCAGTTCGATCCGCGTCAGCGCCTCGTTGACCGCTTCCATATAATTTTTCCTGATATTTTCTTTCTCCAGACGGACATATTCGCCGCTTTCGGCATCCGTCCCGTTGGTATATATATTACACTGAATTCCGTTTTTGTCCAGCCGCATGCACCAGGTCTTCACCAGCCGGATGCTTTCCTCCCCGATCATCCGCTCCTGAGCCAGCTGATCCAGTGCAAGGTTTAAGAAAATCACCACCTTGCGGCTGGTAGTATATTCGTAATTGTTCACCATCAGACTGCCCAGCTTGGCCGAAGCAATCCAGTTGATCCGCCGCTGGCTGTCAAAAGGCTGGTACTCTCTGACGCCCCGGATCTGGAATACGTCCTCATAATGAAAATCATTGGCGATAATGCTGCCGTAAATGGTCTGGAACCGGATAAGGAAACGGCGCATATTGACCGCGGAAGGATAGACATACAGTACCGCGTCCATGGCGTACTTTCTGCTGCAGTCCTGATCCATCAGAAAACTTCTGCAGTTGAGTTCATATTCTTTCAGCCGGTAAATCCCCCGCTGTTCGCAGGAAAACACCAGCGTCCGTTCCGCCCGCTGTCCGGAAAAAAGCGCAAAAAGCTCATTCCGCCGCCAGCTGTCGATGACATTGTTGTCATTGGTCCGCAGCTCGCGGAAGTTCTGCGGCAGGGTAAACAAAAGCGACAGTGCCGGCAGCGGCAGGCGCTTTCCATTTGTCACCGCCACATGGACGCGGATCGGCTCCCGCTCCATGACACAGCGGGTTTCAAATGCGATGTCCACCGATACATTCTGATCCCAGTATTTCCGGTAAATACGCCGCTGGATGCGCATCAGCACATACACACACAGCAGGATAACCACAGGCAGCATCTTTTCCCCTTTCTGCCGGTCAGCGGAAGCTTTCCACCGGCTCTACCGGCGGTTCAACCTTATCCGCCAGGAGCCGGATATCGTCCAGACTGCTTCTGGCCTCGTACTCATCCGCCCGGATCACCCTGTGACTGATGATATAAGGCGCCAGTTCCCTCACGTCTTCGGGGATCACAAATGCACGGCCCCGGATGGCCGCCAGCGCCTGTACGGCACGGACAAAGGAAAGGGTGCACCGGGGACTGGCCCCGGCGATAAACCGGCCGTCTTCCCTGGTACTGCGGACGATCTTTAACAGGTATTGTCTGACCTCCCCATGAAAATGGATCTGCTTCACTTCTTCACGGATTTCACAGATTTCCTCCGGCGTACACACCGGCTGCACATGGGCTGCCGGATTATCCAGCATGAACCGGTCGATCATGTCCAGTTCTTTATTGAAGTTGGGGAAGCCCACCTGCAGCTTCATCATAAACCGGTCCATCTGCGCCTCCGGCAGCGGAAAGGTGCCCAGTGCTTCCACCGGGTTCTGGGTGGCAATCACAAAAAAGGGCTCCGGCAATTTCCTCGTCACGCCGTCGATGGATACCTGCCCTTCCTCCATGCTTTCCAGCAGGCTGGACTGGGTGCGGGGCGTCGCCCGGTTGATCTCGTCCGCCAGTATGACATTGGCAAATACCGGACCCTCCCGGAACACAAAACGCTGCTTTTCCTGATTGAAATAGTTCAGCCCCGTCACGTCCGTAGGCAGCAGGTCCGGCGTAAACTGGATCCGTTTGAAGGTTCCTGCCACCGCCGCTGCCAGCGTCCGGGCCAGCATGGTCTTTCCGGTGCCCGGCAAATCCTCCAGCAAAATATGTCCGCCGGCAAAATAAGCGGCAATGATATATTCCGTAACCGTTTCCTTGTCCACCAGGACTTTCGCGATTTCCGTTTTGATTTTCACCGCTGTTTCCGCAATCCGACTGCTGCCCATCGTATCTTCCCCCATCTTCAAAAAATCAAAGGGCAGGCAGGCTGTGCTTCATCTGAGCATGAAACACATGCCCGTCTGCCCCAGCATGTTCTTATTATACACCTGTTTACTCGTGTCTTAAAGCCTCAATTGGGTCCAAATTTGCAGCTTTGTATGACGGCAAAATGCCGAACACAATCCCGATGACCATGGAAAAGAGTACGGCCAGTACCGAAGCGGGCGCACTGATTGCCACAGGCGTGGCATTGATTCTGGCAATCAGCTCCGCCAGCACAATTCCCACAATGACGCCCACAATACCGCCGACACTGGTCAGTACCACAGCCTCCGTCAGAAACTGAAATAAAATTCTGGATCTTCTGGCGCCCACCGCCTTTTTCAGTCCGATCTCCGCCGTCCGTTCCGTCACGGAAACCAGCATAATATTCATCACGCCGATACCGCCCACCAGTAAAGATATGCCTGCAATCCAGATCAGCATCATATTGGTGGAATGGCTCAGCTGCTGGATTTCCTTTGCCTGCTCCATCAGATCCTGCGCCTTGTATTTTACATTTGTATCACCGGTAGCCAAAGATGCATTCAGAATTTCCGCCGTACTTTTTCCAAGCCGGGTCATATCCGAGGTATCCTCCGCCTGCAGCACCACGCTTTTCGGTTCATCATACTGATACAGCACCGGCCACAGCCGGTCCGGTATATACACGCTGCCGCTTGTATCCTGATAATAGGTATAATAGTCGTCTATGGACTGAATGACCGGTACAAATGTTTCTTTTTCTCCCACAATTCCAATCACAATAAACGGCTCCTGTTTGATTTCAACGGCTTTCCCCAGCGGATTTTCTCCGGGAAACAGCAATTCCGCGGAATTCTCATCCAGCAGACAAACTTTCCTCCCCTTTTTGCTGTCCGCCTTCGAAAATCCCCTTCCGGCTTTCACCACCATATTGCAGGTCCGGAAATAATTTTCATCAATCCCATACACACAGCCGCCGCTCAGAGAAGTATCCAGCCGATACACCCCATCGTAGTCCGTATTGCTGTGGTACAAAGACACATTCACCGCATGTGCCTGATTTTCGATTTCAGCAAACGTATCCGCTGAAATGTCCGGAACACCGGCAGGCACCGGATCATACGCAAAATCCAGCGGATAATCTCCCTGGTACAGGCAGATTCTCACATTGTTGCTGCCCGATCCGATCAGGTTGCGTTCGATCTGACGGTTGGTGCCCGTAATTGCGGAAACAATGGCGATAATCGACGCAATTCCGATAATAATGCCCAACATCGTCAGCGCCGACCGCAGCTTGTGGGTCCAGATTCCTTTTAATGACAATCTGATATTTTCTAACATAGTTTCCCCCTTTTTATGTCACAGCTTCGCTACTCTACAGCCAAAGTCCTGATTCCTTCCTTTGCCGCCGGCCCGTAGGGAAATGCGATATAATCCTCCATCTGCAGTCCGGCGCAGATCTCCACAGCGCTGCCCCAAAGGCTTTTCCCCGTGGTCACTTCCTGCCGCACCAGTCGGCCATCCACATCCTTCATCACATAGGGCCGGGCCGCGTCTGTTCTGACATAAGCCTTGTCAATATAAATGGCATCTGTTGTCCCGCCTTCCGGCGTGACGGTCACCGACAGATACTGCCCTTCTTTCAGCGCACCGGTATCCTCTATATATGCCGTATAGGCATACATGGAAGAATTGGGATTGCATTCTCCGTAATAATACAAATCCTCCCCGGGATAATCATCGATGGACTGTATCGTTCCGCTGACCGTATTTCCGGTCTCATAGTCCATACACTGTACCGTTTGTCCTACGGATATGGCATCCAGCTTCAATTCACTGACTGCACCTCTCACATACATGCCGCCGGATCCGCTGATTTCCAGAAAGGGACTGCCGTCCGCCGGCGGATGCGAAGGGTCGCTCACCGACTTCACCACGCCGTCGATTTTTGCATAAACAACGCCGTCCTTCAGTTCTTTTTCCAGCATTTCCAGTTCCAGTTTTGCCTTGCGAATCGCCAGATCCCGCTTTTTGACTTCTGCTTCCGCTTCCCGGATGGCCGCCGCCAGTTCGGCTGCGGTATAGCCTTCCGGTTCCTCCGAAAAGTCTTCTTCCACCGGGTCTGCCGCTTCTTCTGCTTCATTTTCCGCAGGCGCCTCTGCTTCCTGATCCATATGCGGATCGTCCGTTTCTTCCATATCCGCCTCCGGAACAAAAGGATACCAGCGCATCTGCGCGTCATACGTACCCGAAAACCATGTGCCGCTCACACAAAGCGAGGCCACAGGTTCCCCGTCTTCTCCCACAGCCTGCAGGAGATACTCTCTGTCCGTTCCGGCAATCTGATTCAAAAAACTGCCGCATACAAATATCTCCGGCACACATAAGTACTGCCACTGCTCTTTTGCTCCGTCCTTTGGGGGAATGATGGTTTCTGCACTGCAGCCCTCATCCAGATACTGATATCGCGTCCCCCGCATTTTTTCCGGCAGCGGCGTCCGATTTGTTTCCTCCGGTTCCGGCGTCTCTATGGGTTCTTCGGTGGCCGGCACCTCTGTTTCCGGTGCCGCTGTGGGAACGGAAACCGGACGGGTCTTTTTCAGCGCATCCAGCTTTTTTATCGCCGCCGCATACTGATTCTGCTGCGAACCCAGCTCCAGTTTCTGAATTTCTGCGGACAGCTGCAGGCTCGTAATGTCAAACGCCAGCAAACGGTCCCCTTTTGCCACCGACTGACCCTCTGCCACATAGACTTCTTTGACAATCTGTCCGTTTTCCGGGTAAATGCACTGCGACGCACCGTTCATGACAACGCCCTCGCTTTCCAAGCTGTCTCCTTCATATCCGTAATTGAGCATTTCCACAGATACCACTTCTGCGGTTTTTCCTTTGTTCCGCAGTGCTTTGATGCCGAAAACCGCACCTGTAACGGCAAGAAGAACGCCGGCGGTCACTGCTCCTGCAATGATCCATCTTTTTTTCATGCAAAACCCCCTCCTTCTTCCGTAATCACGCCGTCGATGATATGCAGTTTCCGTTTTGCCCGCGCGGCTACAGTTCCATCATGGGTAATGACAATGACC
This sequence comes from uncultured Lachnospiraceae bacterium, assembly GCA_947630695.1. Lineage (GTDB taxonomy): Bacteria > Bacillota > Clostridia > Lachnospirales > Lachnospiraceae > CANRIM01. Next base: position 91,831 of record CANRIM010000004.1, on the reverse strand, counting down.
GTCACACCCTCTGCATTCAGATCAGCAAACAAATCCATGATCTGCCGGCCGGATTTCTGATCCAGCGCTCCGGTAGGTTCATCGGCCAAAAGGAGATCAGGGTGGTTGACCATCGCCCTTGCAATAGCAACCCGCTGCTTCTGCCCGCCGGAAAGCTGCGCAGGGCGAAAAGTCGCCCGATCCTCCAGTCCCACGCGTTTCAGCGCAGCCATGGCCCGCTCTTTTCGTTCTTTTTTCCGGACGCCTGCGTAAATCAGCGGCAGACTGACATTATCCAGTGCAGATTCTCCGGGCAGCAGCTGAAAATTCTGAAAAACAAATCCGATGCGGTTCAGTCGCTGGACGGACAGTTCCCTGTCATTGAGCTGCAGCACATCTTTTCCATTCAGCATATAGGTTCCGGCAGTGGGACGATCCAGACATCCGATGATATTCATTAATGTGGTCTTTCCGCTTCCGGAAGGCCCCATAATCGCAATGTATTCCCCTGCTTCTGCCTGCAGACACACATCTTTCAGCACCGTAACCGCCATCTTGTCCTGTCGGTAATCCTTGAAAATATTTTGAAGGTTCAGTATCATTTTCGTCTATTCCTCCGATTCATCCGCACCATATTCCTGTGTCTTTACGGTTTTCATGCCTTCGCGGCAGTCTTCCATGGGCCACGCAATGTAATCTTCTTTAGACAATCCGGAAAGGATCTGACAGGACAGGGTATCTTCCTTGCGCTCTCCGATTTCCACCTCCTGCAGCTGCAGTTTTCCCTTTCTGTCCGCCCACACGTACGTCTTTTCGTCCTGATTGACAATATAGCCTTCATCCAGCCATAATCCTTCCTGTTCGGACTGTCCGAAATCCGGTTCAATCAGCACATGCTGTCCCAGAAGCAGTCCCTGCGTACTGTCCAGTTCCACATAAAAAGGATATTTCGTTGCAGATTCCGACATGCTGTCGTCATATGTATTCATATTTCCGGCTTCCGTACTTTCCTTTTCGGTATCAATTTCGGCAACGGTTCCGGTCCACGTCATATCTTCATCGACACGGGAACGGACAATCACTGCCTGTCCCTCGCTCAGTTCGCCAAGCCCTAAGCTCTGCTCATCAATGGCCCCCTGCACACGGTAACTTCCGGTTTCCATCACCGTCATAAATGGCCTTTCATTTCCATAGGCGTCGTAGCTGACCGTTTCATTGATTTCTCTGACCACGCCATCCATACCGGCTGTAACCGTGGACTGTTCGATCGCCTTCTGATGCTGATCAATTTCCGCCATTTTCTGCCGCTTGTCATACTCCGCCTGCTTGATGGATGTTTCCAGCGTCTGAATCTGCATGGTATATTCCAGCTGCCGGTCGGCAGATGCCGCTGCTTTCTCCGTCTTTAACGCAGCAATCTGACTTTGATATCCTGCGATATCGTTGTCGATGCTCTCCGCATCCAGCGCCGCCTGCTGCTTCTGCATTTCAAGCGCTTCCGTATCATATGCAAACAACGGCATTCCTTTGCTCACCGTATCCCCCGGCTTAACAAATATTTCCTGAATTTCCCTTTCGGTATCCTTCCTGATCTCCAGTATTTCCTGAGATTCTACCTTGCCTGCAAACATCCCCGGACTGCCGGTCTGATATCCCAGGATAGCTGCTACGCTTTCCACATAGATATCTGCCTCGCCTGCGCCGCCCGCAGGCCGCCACACAAAAAAACAGATCACTGCCGCCGCAATGACAGCCGCTGCCGCGCTGATGATAATCCACTTCTTCTTTTTCATATCTTCCTCCCTGCGTTTTTATTATGCTCCTCAAGGTAGCGGCAGGTGCGCCTTATGGCGCACCTGCCATGTCGTCGGAAGGCATTTGAGATATGCTTCGCATAGCCTTCCTCCTCATTATATCATCATGCACCTGCGTGAATTCTTAAAGTAATTTTAAAAATGTTTAAAGGGTGTCAAAAAATCCTTTCGAGTTTTTTGACACCCTATTTTCTCATACCTTTTACTGCTGCATCCGCAGATACGCGTTGATAAACAAATCCAGGTTCCCGTCCAGTACCGCCTGGGCGTTGCCGGATTCCGCGTTGGTCCTGTGGTCCTTGACCATGGTATAGGGCTGCAGCACATAGGAACGGATCTGGTTGCCCCAGCCGATTTCCTTGACTTCGCCCCGGATATCCGACAGCTTATCCGCATTTGCCTCTTTTTTCAGCACGTAGAGCTTTGCCCTTAACATCTGCATCGCTTTGTCCTTATTGGAATGCTGGGACCGCTCGTTCTGACATTGCACCACGATACCGGTGGGCAGATGCGTAATCCGAATGGCCGAGGAGGTCTTGTTGATGTGCTGTCCGCCGGCACCGCTGCTTCGATAGGTATCGATCCGCAGATCCTCGTCACGGATTTCCACATCCACATCTTCCTCAATTTCCGGCATCACATCCAGGGAAACAAAGGATGTCTGCCGCTTGCCCTGGGCATTAAAGGGGGAAATCCGCACCAGCCGGTGCACCCCTTTCTCTGCTTTGAGATAGCCGTATGCATTCTCTCCGTTTACCTGAAAGGTAACGGATTTGATACCGGCCTCATCGCCGTCCAGATAATCCAGCACTTCCACTGAAAATCCTTTGCGCTCCGCCCATCTGCAGTACATGCGGTAAAGCATCCCTGCCCAGTCGCAGGACTCGGTACCGCCGGCCCCTGCATTGAGCTTTAAAATCGCGTTGTTGGCATCGTACTCTCCCCGCAGCATAGTCCGCAGAGACAGTTCATCCATGCCATTGGTAAAGGCTTCCAGTTCCTCCCGGATGGATTCCACCAGTTCCGGATCTTCCTCTTCATATCCCATCTGGATCAGTTCCTGCAGATCCGCATAGGTTTTTTCCAGATTTCTGCAGGTGTCACGGTCATTTTCCAGAGACTTGAGCTCTTTCATCAGCTTCTGCGCTTCCTCGCCGCGATTCCAGAAATCCGGACGTTCCATTTCCATCTGCAGTTCTTCGATCCTGCGTTCCTTTGCTTCTAAGTTAAAGTGAATCCCTTACTTCCTGCAGCGGTGTCTGGTAGACCTGAAGCTTAGCCTTCATTTCATCCAACTCAACCACTTTAATCACCTCACAAACTTTTTTCGGGTACAAAAACCTGTCTGCCCCATTTAAATATTTTTTCTGCCGCAGCACTGTTTGTATTTCTTACCGCTTCCGCAGGGGCAGGGATCGTTGGGATAAATCTTATCCTTTTCCCTCTGCTTCGGCGCTCTGACTGCGGTATCATCCTTATTCGTACCGGTTACCTTCGCAACTTCTTCCCGCTCGATCCGCTGTTCCACCTTCACATGCATCAGCATGGTGATGGTATCCTTCTTGATGGAGAAGGTCATCTCATCGAACATATCGTATCCGCTCATTTTGTATTCTACCAGCGGATCCTTGTTGCCGTAAGCGGCCAGTCCCACGCCCTGTCTGAGCTGCTCCATATCGTCGATATGCTGCATCCAGTTGGTATCGATGCTCTTCAGCAGTACCACACGTTCCACTTCGCTGTACTGCTCCACATCCGGAAACTGTGCTGCCACCGCATCCAGCAGCTGCCGGCCTTCTTCTTCCAGCATAGTCTTGATTTCCGCCGGCCTTTTGCTCTTTGCCACCTCCGGTGTCAGCGGCTGAAACGCACCGATGGAAAGCAGATCCCGGTTGAACTCGCCGAGGTTCCATTCTTCGGATTCCTGATGTTCCGCCAGATGTCTGTCTACTGCATTGCCCAGCACTTCATCCAGCATATTCATAATGGAACCGTGCATATTTTCTCCGTTTAAGACGCGCAGACGCTCCGAATAAATCAGTTCTCTCTGCTCGTTGGACACCTGGTCATACTCCAGCAGGTTTTTACGGATGCCGAAGTTGTTGCCTTCAATCTTCTTCTGTGCCTTCTCAATGGCATTGGAAAGCATTTTATGCTCGATCTGCTCATTTTCCGGAACACCCAGGGCATTGAATACCCCCATCAGACGTTCGGAACCGAACAGACGCAATATATCATCCTCCAGGGAAAGATAGAATCTGGATTCTCCCGGATCGCCCTGACGTCCGGAACGGCCCCGGAGCTGATTGTCGATACGCCTTGATTCATGGCGCTCGGTGCCGATGATTTTCAGGCCGCCTGCCTGACGGGCCTCTTCATCCAGCTTGATATCGGTACCACGGCCTGCCATATTGGTGGCAATGGTGACGGCGCCGTGCTGTCCGGCGTCTGCCACAATAGCGGCTTCCATTTCATGGAACTTCGCGTTTAAGACATTGTGCTGTATGCCCCTTCGCCGCAGCAGGGCGCTGATTTCTTCGGAAGCTTCGATGGTAATCGTACCTACCAGTACCGGCTGTCCCTTGCTGTGCGCTTCTTCTACCGCATCCACTACTGCTTTCAGCTTTTCTTTTCTGGTTTTGAATACCGCATCGTCCAGATCCTTACGGATCACAGGAACATTGGTAGGAATGGCAACCACGTCCATGCCGTAAATTTCCTGAAATTCCTGTTCCTCCGTCATGGCGGTACCGGTCATGCCCGCTTTCTTTTCGAATTTATTGAAAAAGTTCTGGAATGTGATGGTGGCCAGCGTCCGGCTTTCCCGTTTAACCTTGACGTGCTCCTTGGCCTCGATGGCCTGATGCAGACCATCGCTGTAGCGTCTGCCCGGCATAATACGTCCGGTAAAGCTGTCTACAATCAGCACTTCGTCGTCCTTGACCACGTAATCCTGGTCCCGGAACATCAGATAATTGGCACGCAGCGCCAGAATAATGTTGTGCTGAATCTCCAGATTTTCCGCATCCGCCAGATTTTCGATGTGGAAGAACTGCTCTACCTTCCGCACGCCTTCTTCCGTCAGATTGACGTTTTTATCCTTTTCATTGACGATGAAGTCGCCGGTTTCCTCCACCGTTTCGCCCATCAGCGCGTCGATTTTGGAGAATTCCTTGCTTTCCTCGCCCCGCTTCAGCTGTTTTGCCAGAATATCGCAGGCCTCGTAAAGCTTGGTGGACTTTCCGCTCTGCCCGGAAATAATCAGCGGCGTCCTGGCCTCATCAATCAGGATCGAGTCCACCTCATCGATGATGGCGTAGGCCAGATCCCGCAGCACCAGACGTTCCTTGTAGATCACCATGTTGTCACGCAGATAATCAAATCCCAGCTCATTGTTCGTGACATAGGTAATATCACAGTTATAGGCTTCCCGGCGCTCGTCATTGTTCATATGGTTTAAGACCACGCCGACCTTCAGACCCAGGAACTCATGCACCTGTCCCATCCACTCGGCATCACGCTTTGCCAGATAATCGTTGACCGTGACTATGTGTACGCCTCTGCCGGTCAGTGCATTCAAATACGAAGGCAGTGTAGCCACCAGCGTCTTACCTTCACCGGTGCGCATCTCGGCGATTCTGCCCTGATGCAGAATCACGCCGCCGATCAGCTGTACCCGGTAGGGCTCCATATGCAGTGTCCGAAGGGCCGCTTCCCGCACCGTCGCAAATGCCTCCGGCAGGATATCATCCAGCGTTTCGCCTTTTGCCAGCCGGTCTTTAAAGATCGCCGTCTGTCCCCGCAGCTGTTCATCCGACATAGCCTGCATCTGCGGGCGCAGCGCCTCGATCTTGTTGATAATCGGCTCGATTCTCTTTAATTCCCGGTCGCTGTAGGTGCCGAAAATCTTTTCATATAAATTCATACGTCATTTCTCCGTTGACTTGCCGCGGCGTTGGAAGCCGCAGGCTTTGATATCTCAAAACTTAAACTTCCGGTTCGATCAAACCGTATGTATTGCCTTTCCGCTTGTATACCACATTTACATTGCCCGTTTCCGCGTTGAAAAATACATAGAAGTTATGGCCCAGCAGTTCCATCTGCACACAGGCATCTTCGGGATACATGGGTTTCATGTCGAACTTTTTGGTACGGATGATGCAGATTTCCTCGTCCTCGCTGTAATCGTTCTCCAGAAATTCCTCCGTAAAGGACCCGCCTGCTTTATGCTTTTCATATAGTTTGCTCTTATATTTTTTCAGCTGTTTCTCGATGACTTCCTCTACGAGGTCAATGGAAACATACATATCATTGCTGACCTGCTCCGAACGAATGATATTTCCCTTGACCGGAATCGTCACTTCGATCTTCTGCCGTCCTCTTTCCACACTTAATGTAACCTGAACCTCCGTATCCGGTGAAAAGAATCTGTCAAGCTTGCCCAGCTTGCGATTCACTGCATCTTTCAAAGAATCAGAAACTTCGATGTTTCTGCCGATCATATTAATACGCATAATGTCCGCTCCTTTCTTTGCCTTCCGGCATAAACCTGATATCCGGAGTGCGGGCCCACGCCGCTCTCCGTAAGCACAGTATAACATAAAACAATACCGGGGTCAAAAAATCTTTTTGCCCCGGTATCAATTTATTCTGTCAATAACAACAGCCAGTCCTGATGGCTGTGCGCGCCGTAAGGTTTTTCAAAATGCAGGTCCTTATCCCTCGTAATTGCGCCGATATAGCTTCGGATACCCGTGGTGGGATCAACCCACCAGGCGTTCTTTAAATCCGCCGCCAGCAGGCTGCTCTTCAGGTAAATATCCCTGCCTGTATAATCATAGCAAAGTACAAATCCGTCGCCGGCAAATACGGAAATTCGCTCGTGTTTTTCACGGGGTTCGTCCGCCAGCAGTTCCTGCGCCGCCCGGCCGGTTTCAAAGGGAATGCTGTTCATCAGCCGGCACATCACTGCCATATTGTCGCTGCCCGGCGAATGGATCGCGTCATACCAGGGAATCGTACAGCCATATGCCCCCACGGTTTCCCTGCTTTTATGAAACTGCATCAGGGCATTGTGCCCGTATGTAAATCCGGCGCAGCCGGAAAAGACCGACCAGTAAGCAAAACGCCGCACATCGATTTCCTGCCAGAAAGGCTGGGTGGGATCATGCAGGCCCTGGGGAATCTGCTCATAAGAAGGTTCCCCGTCCAGTACCGGCTTGATATTGCCGCAGGCGTCGACTCTGGAAATGTAGCGCCAGTTGTCCTCGCCGTAAAAATAGCCCTGGGAAAGGCTGTCGTCCCACTGATTTAAGCTGGCCTGATCATAGCGTCTGTGGCCGGACTGGAACATATAGAAATCCAGCCAGTCCGCATCCGGGAAATAATCGCAGGTGGTGGTCCTTCCGAAAGGATGGAAGGTCACCAGTTGATCCGGATTGTATTTTTTGAGGGTCTGACCCATCTTCGACCAGAAGGTCAGGCCGTCCTCCCCCAGATCATTGGGCTTGTCGCCCTTGATATCTCCGCCGGTGATCCAGATGATATTGGGGCTGTTGTGATAACGTTTCGCCAGAAACGCCGTGTAGGCTTCCACATTGCTCAGGTTTAAATCGCCTTTTTTGAATCTGCCGCCCCAGCAGGGAAGCAGGCCCATATAAAGGCCCAGTTCTTCCGCCTTTTTTACCGCGAAATCCAGCGTATCCCAGAAGCCGCCGGGAGTCAGGTCGGGTTTGGCCATATCGTCGTCAATAAAGGCGTTTTTGCCGTCCACCGTCTGGGTGGGCCACTTATGTGAAATGGTCACCTGAATCACATTGTACCCTTTTTCCGCCCGGTTCGTCAGATATTCGCACATCTCGGTTCTGGTCAGGCCGCAAAGCAGCAGCCAGGCCGTATCCCCCAGCCAGAAAAACGGTTTTGTCCCGTTTACGAAATGCCGCTTATCCGCGGAAACCGCCAGTTTTCCGTATTCCCATGGTTTCTTTTTCATCGCTTTACTCCATCAGATATTCGTATCCGTCGCCTACGGTTTCATTGATAACTTTGGTTTTATAGTGATCGTTGCTGTTGGACACCGCAACATTCTGCATGTAAATATCCCTTGCAGCTTCCACCTTTGCACCCTTGTAGGCGCTGATATTGATATTGTTCAGCAGAATGTCATGGATAGAATCGTTATTGATGCCGTCGATGCCGATGGCCTGCCCGCAGTTGAGGGCATTGACATTGCTGATGGTAATATTTTTAAATTCCGGAAAATCCTCTTCGGAAGCGTGTTCCGGATCGATTGCCCCGGCATAAGCCATGGTAAATAAAATCGCATGCTTCGGAATATCCAGCATATTGATATCGTCGATATGAATGTCTTCCACCACGCCGCCGCGGCCTAAGGTGCTCTTAAAGCGGATGCCCACATCGGTACCGATAAAATCGCAGTTCTTGACTCTGACGTTCCGCACCCCGCGGCTCATCTCACTGCCCACCGTAAATCCGCCGTGTCCGTGATAGACGATACAGCTTTCAATATTGACGCACTCCGTGGGACGTTTGACCTTTCTGGCCTCCGCGTTTTTCCCGGACTTCATGCAGATGGCATCGTCTCCTACGTCGAACCGGGACTTGGTGATATTCACATATTTGCAGGAATCCAGATCCAGACCGTCGCCGTTCTGCGCATTCCAGGGATTTCTCACCATGACGTTGCGCAGGGTAAAATGCTCGCAAAACAGCGGATGGATATTCCATGCCGGAGAATTCTGTAATGTCACGCCTTCGATCAGGACCCGTTTGCAGGAAACCAGCTTGATCATTTCCGGACGATAATAATCAAAATACTTCTGGGCTCTTTCCAGCGCGTCTGCGTCCTTCGCGTTGATTTCCGGATTCATGTGCCCGTCAAAGGAGGACTGGGAAGGAAACCACACCTGTTTTCCGCCCACGCCGGATACCAGAGGACTCCGCTTCAGCAGATCCTCCCATTGCGCATCGGTGGTTTTGGAACGTTTCACCAGCCGCCACTGATGTCCGTTGCCGTTGATAATGCCGTCGCCGGTAATAGCGATATTTTCCTGATCCTGCGCATGGATCGGCGCCAGCGCCCGGATTCTTTCTTCTCCTTCAAAATCCGTCCGGATCAGGGGATAGTCCTTTTCGCTGTGGGTAAACAGAATCACCGCGCCCCGCTCCAGATGCAGATCCACATTGGAAAGCAGCGTCAACGGTCCGGTCAGGAAAATGCCCGACGGAACCACCACGTGGCCGCCGCCTTCTTCATGTATCATACGGATGGCCTTGTTGAAAATCTCGGTATTTGTAATCATACCGCCTTTGATCGCGCCCAGATCCAGCACTGATACGCTTCTCTCCGGAAATTCAGGTTCTTCTACACTGAAATTCCAGAATTCTCTTTTTTTCATATCTTTCTCCTTGCATTCAGCTTTTATTTACGGCATGACCTAAGTCTCCGTAAAGGAAACAAAGCGAACTCTGCAGCACCTGCGCGGTAATCCAGGAGGGATTCCATACCTGCATACCGCCCCGGTAAAATCCTGTCAGCTCCAGTATCTTCGGATATTTTACCTGAAAATAATTGGTCTGATAATACTGCTCTCCCTGTTCGCCGATCACCGTATAATCATAATCGCCTTCTTTTGCCGCAACGCCGTATGTCAGCGCTGCAGCTACGCACGAAGACATTTTGCAATAAAATTCGCGATTTGACAAGACCCCAAATTTAAATAATTCATAAGTTGGGAAAAAAACATCCAGATGATGGTTCTGCACGCTGACTCCCGGCCACCCTGTGGAATCAAACTGCATCTTATGACAGACCGTTCCCGGCTGAAACTTCGTATTCCAGAAATACACAAAGGTCAGCAGCCAGTCCGCCGCCACCGCGGCGTCTTCCTCATAGCGCGCATCCTTTGTGATCTCATACAGATACGCCGCCGCCTTGAAAAAGTAAATGCCGGATTCCTTATCTTCGCAGCGGGCGTCCATAGTCGCCCGGGCGAAGGGCCGCGCAAAGGTTTTCATATGGATCTCATAATAGCGCTCGTAGCGCTGTTTCGCATGCTCCAGATAAACCGGTTCGGAAAAATACACCCCTGCCTGGGCCAGGGCGGTCACACAGCTGATACCGGCACTGTTCAGGATCGTCGTGCCTGGCTTTCCTTCGTGGGTCCAGTCTACGGGATAGATGCCGTCCTCTGTCAGCGCCCCGTCTTCGCAGAGAAAATCCGCCGCCCGGCGCACAAAGGCTTCCCAGTCTGCCGGCACTTCCATGTCCTGCGCCTTCATCAGCTGCATCAGATCCACCAGATCGATCAGCGCCTCGCCTTCGATCCGGGAGGGCACTGCCGCTTCTTTGGATTTCCACTCCGGCCGCATCTGCGCCAGATCGATCATATAATAGCCCATCAGGAGGCCGGGTTTTTCCCGGCACTCTGCGTGTTTCACATAAAAATCCACGGTCTTTACGGCACGTTTTATCCGCGCCGGATCCTTTTCTTTTATACCGATCAGCAGGTCGCACCAGGCCAGCTTGATGGCCTGCCCGGTCCAGCCGTACAGGAAATACTCCGGCCTTCCGCTGACATTGCCGAAGGCATTGGCCTTGCCGAAGGTCAGATACCCGCAGCAGCGTTCATCTTCGTAATATCTGGAATCCATGACGTTTTTCTTGTATGCCACCATTTCTTCCAGAGAATACTGCCGTTTTGCCTCGGGCTGGAGCACCTGGTAGCCCAGGCGGATCAGATGCCGGAACCCTCTGCCTTCCGGCGTTTCACCGAAATGCAAATAAAATGTCTTATGTAAACTTTCTCCCGGCTGCAGCTGCCGGTAGCCGTTCAGATAGGGCAGCGGCGTATTTCTGCCGCCGTAATATACGTCCTTCAGGCCGTTGAACATCAGCACGCCGCTCAGGGCCGCAATCCGCTCTCCGCCTCTGTGGCGTAAAATGCCCATGGACCAGTATTCGCTGTCGTAGCCTTCCTGCACTTCCGGCACCATAAGCAGCGTCAGAGACTGATACGCCGACGTCTTCCACTCCACATTGACTGCCGGAATGGGCAGCCGGTTTTCTTCTACGATAATACCCTTACCTTCTGCATTTCCGATATGCGGCACGATCCGGTCCGGATCCGCGCTGGGATTATCATTGTAAATCATATGCGGCATGGTGGCCTTATGTGCCTCGCCCTCCGTACAGTCCGCCAGAAGGCCAACGACCAGATCCTGCAGCGGCCGGTCCGAAATATTCCGATAAACCGCGTCTATTTTCAGCGCGCCGCAGGCAGCGGCAAATTGCAGCTTCACCTGCATGGTACCATCCGTATAAGTAACGCTGTCTGCTTCTTCCGTGATCTGCCACGCATTTTCGGCAATTTCAAAGGGCCGCGCCGTCGAATAAAATACCAGTTGTTTCAAATCCTGCCGCCACCGGCACGCAGCACCCTGTACAAAGGACAAAGCGCCGTCTGCAATCACCGCAGTTGCGCCGCCGATATCAAATTTCATATACAACCTCCCGGATTTCCTGCTTACGCCTCCGCGGACGTTTCCATCCAGCCCAGGTTTTCCCAGCCCAGTACCTTCAGAATCGTCCATTCTTTTGCCGTTTCGGGATCCAGCTGTCTTCTGTTGTCATTGACAAAAGCCCCCGCCCCGGTATTTTCAAATTCATACAGACGGTTGTTTTTCACCTGATAGCCGCCCATGTGCTTCCAGCCGGCTTCCCGTACCACGTCGCTCATCTGACAGTGCATAAAGACCGCACAGCAGTTATGGTAGGGATTCATGGCCGGATGCCAGGGCCTGCCCAGATACAGCCGGTCTTTTTCAAAATTTCCGTCAATGCTGCAGTTGATGAAAAACAAACCGTATTTCTGCGCCGCTACCGTACAGGGCGCGCAGACATACCCGATTTTGTCCGGATTGCCGGGCTCCGGGTTTCTTCCAAATAAAGTACAGTGGTCAAATACCGCTCGGGCGCCGCCGAATACAAAGTCCACATCGCCCTCGATGTAGCAGTCCTTAAAATAATGGGACCCCTCCCGGACATACAATGTATCCTGCAGCCCGATAAAGCGGCAGTTTTCATAAATATGATGCTCGCCGTAAGCGTAGAGCGCCACCGCCTGGGCGCCGCCGTCGCCGGTTCTGTCATAATGATTGACAAAGGTAATGTTTCTGGCTTTGAAATGGTTCGCATACACCGTAAATGTAGCGCTGCGGAAGGTGGAAGCCACGTCGCCGTTTTCCAGAATACTGCCCGCATGGCGGTCAAAGGAGATGATGGTATTTTCCGCATCCTCGCCGATCAGCGTGATATGCGGCCGGTCGCCGTCGATCATTACGGGCTGTTCATATGTCCCGGGCGCCAGATAAATATCCACATGAATCAGATTGTTATGCTCAATGGCATTGATGGCGTCCTGCAGAGTCGGATAATCTCCCGTGCCCTCCGCATTCAGCCGGATCTGGCCGCCGATGGGCCACTCCCTTTCCGGATTTTTCATTCCATTTCCTCCTTGTATTTTTGTGCATAATTGATATAATATTGTCTACAAACAGTATGAAAGGAGCCGTTCTATGGATGCCGAAAACACCGTTGAATATTTCTTTGCACCCGCAGAAGCATTTTTAAATTCAAGTCTTTATATCACATGGGCGGGACATAGTCAATGCTTTTCCGATTTTTCCGAGGGTCCGAAGGCGGTGGATTCCTATATCATGCTTTTTGTACTGGACGGAAAAGGCTACGCAGAGTTTGCGGACGGAAAATCCAGAAAATTAGCCAAAGGCGACTTTCTGTTCTACTACCCCAAACAACGCCATTATTATTATGCGGATCCCGACGATCCCATGGAAATCATGTGGCTGTATTTTCATGGCGCCCACAGCCGGCAAATGATGGAAAGTATCGGACTGACGCCTGAAACGCCCCTTTACCATCATTTTGTGACCCAGTCCATTCAGCGGACCATGCAGACCATTATTCACGCCCTGGGCTTTTCGGACGATGAAAACCGGCTGGCCGCCACCGGCGAAGCCATGGTGCTCTTTTCCTACATCGCCCAGTCCCTGCGCCAGCGGCACCACTTAAAAGACAGCTACAAACAGGAAGCAGCCATTTCACGGGTCACCGCTTTTATCGAGGAAAACTACTATCTCTACATCAGTATTGAAACGCTTTGTAAATATGTAAACTACAGCCGGAGCTATTTGTCAAGGCTTTTTAAAAAAGAAGTAAAAATGACCATTCCGGAATACATCAATTCCATCCGGATCCAGCATGCCCGTATGCTGATTACAGACTCCCAGATGTCGCTGCGTGAGATTTCTCTTTCGGTGGGATTCAATGATCCATACTATTTTTCAAAAGTATTCAAAAAATATACGGGGCTGTCCCCCAGCGACTATCGCCGAAAAAACAACCCTCAGCAAGGCTGAAAAACAGGCGCATGACTGTTCATGCGCCTGTTTTTTTCTGCATCATAACTCGTTATAGGGAATGACTTTCGGAAACTGCGTTTCATGGGCCAGTACTTCTTTTCCGTCGGAAAGAAGGGTCAGGCCGTCGTCTTTGGTATAGCTGATTTCGATCTGATGTCCCCGCAGGCACACATTTTTCAGAGAATAGCGCTCCAGACCCAGCTGCAGCGGATCGATAACGATTCCCTCTTCTCTCAGATCCAGCCCCACCACATAATTGACGATCAAATCCATATAGAAGGAATGGTTATAATCCGGCTCATCGCTTAAGTCTTCTCCGGTTACGCCGTGATACTGCTCCACCAGATAGGGCAGATTGATATCCTGATACCGGTAATGCTGCATCGAATACTCCCGCAGATACTTTGCGAACTGCTGATCGTAGCAGTGTCCGTTGGCACGGCTCTGCTTGCCCATAGCGTCCAGCACGATACCGTTGGTGTACGGCCAGGAGGGGCCGTTCCACATGCAGCTGTCACGGCTGACCATAAATCCCAGCCAGGCCCCCATGGGCGAATAGGCGGGATTGGTCTTTTCGGTGGTTGCAAAGAGGCAGCCGGTGTTGAAAATTTCCGGGTCAAAGACGGTTTCAAAGCCTTCCAGCATGGTTTTGTCCGTGATTTCCGCCCAATAAGGATATATGCCGACGATATTTCTGACCATCGCCTTTTCATCCGTTTCATTGCTCACATCATAAAAGAACTTCGTTTCCGGATCCCAGGACTTTTCCTTCATATCGGACGCGATTTTGGCTGCTTTTTCGAAATAAACGTTTGCCTCCGCGTCCCCTGATGCTTCCATCAGCCGTGCCAGTCCCAGGGTGTTCAGATAATGATAAATGGAAGAATCCACCCGTTTCAAAGGCGTCTGCATGTGCTTTCTGTCCCGTTTGGAAAAGGGATAATTGCTGAAATACCAGAAGCTGGGCTGACATTCCTTCCCGGTTCTCTGATGCCTTTCCTCTACCATCAGACTGTCGTTTTGCGAACGGAAGCTCTCGGCGTTGCCGTCCACATTCTTCTTTAAGGAAGGCAGCATTTCTTTCACAAAGTCCAGATCGCCGTCCACCAGATACATCCGGTATACCGCCCACACCAGGTAATTGGCAAAGGATCCCCCTGCTTCATTGACGAAGACGCAGGGATTTAAGCCGTCCTCCGTCAGATTGGAATAATAGCCTCTGACAAACTGATGCAGCAGCTCCTTGTCTGCATACCAGCGGTAATCCGTCATGTGCAGCGGCGAGGAAAGGGAAATCAGGCGGCTGAACTCCCACCCGCCGGTGGCGAAGGGCTGTCCTTTTTTCGTCTTGTGGCCCCTGCCTTCATACACCGTGGGATACTGCAGCAATCCGTAATGCGGGTTGCTGGTGGCGTTGCGCAGAATATAGGTTCGATAACACCAGGTCTTATTCAGTACCGCATCGCTGGAATCAAATTCCGGGAATCCGGCAAAGAAATCTTCATATTCCTTCACGCCGTTTTCAATGTATTCCTGAGCCGTGAGGCCCTTCGCCAGGAACTGTTCCAACCGTTCTTTTGTTTCTACCGGCGTATCGCCGTCGCTGTTGCCCACGGCAGCGGCAGCCACCAATTCTAAAGTTTCACCCGGCCCGATCTGCACTTCCTCTGCCGGCTGATTCCATCCCACTACCGCATGGATCAAAAGTCCATGCACCGGAATTTCCGACTGAATCTCATAGCGGCTGCCCTCTTTTTTCACCGGGCAGGAAGGTTCCACCTTCAGAGAAACGGTGATAGGCGCATCGCCCTTGTTTTGCCAGCGCTGCACGCTGTAAGCAATATCATTCTGCGTCAGCAGCTTGGATTCCGTAAAACAGATATGCGCGTCCTCATAGCGCATCCGCAGTCTGGTGGGATACCACAGGGTACTGCTGGCCGCCCAGTCCGGATGGGTGCTGCATTCCATTGTAAACAACGCGTCCAGATTCACTTTGTGAATGAAATCGATATTGCCGCAAAATCCCGGCTTCCTGTCAATGCATTCCACAAAAAGCCGCTCTGACACCGGGCCGAACAACAGCTTCCCCGGATGGGTCCGTAAGCTGCGCTCCGGATATGCAAGTACATTTTCCAGTTTACTGTTCATTGTTTTCCTCCTTTTCCTGCTTATTTAAGAATCGTCTCAACTCCGGTTTCTTTAGAATACCGGTTTCTTTCCACACATAATCATAAGTAAAATATGCCGTGGGACGGAAAGCCTCCGGCCCCACCCACTTCAGCGGCTGCATGGCGTTGTGCAGCGGTCCGAAGGTATTGACCCGGTTGCCGTACAGCGTCAATGCGATGTCATGCGGGCCTTCCGGCACTGACCGCAGACGCAGCGTATAGGGGTCAAATATGATTTCCCCCGCAGGGGCGCCGTCCAGCGTCACCGAAATCAGCGAACCCCGGTAGGTATCCGCTTTGACCTGCACATCTTCTTTCCTTTCGGCCGTATACGGCAGATGATAGGTAATATTGCCGCCGTAAAAGGGAAGTCCCTGTCCGACAATATCGCCGAAAGCAAGGGTTTCCGGCGCCTGATCCAGCAAAAATCCGTCCTCGTCCCGGAAAACGCCAAATGAACCCAGCAGATAGCAGGCTTCCGGCAGATGATCCTTTCCGCAGGGCTGAGTCACCTCCAGCAGATTTTCTCCGGCCTGCAGCGGCGGAAGCGGTACTTTTTCAATGGCACGGTCGGTATAGTATCCGTCGATCTCTACGGGTACCGGCACGCCGTTTAAGCGAATCTGCACGCTTTTCGCTTCCTCCAGCGCCAGAAACGCTCCCAAAACAGGGATCCGGCTTCGCACCGGAAAGTACAGCGTCACCTGATGGCTGCAGGTTTCCTTTTCCATGGTCCAGGGCTGGGCACATCTGCCGCCGTCCCGGGGCAGCTGCAAAAGTTCTCCGAGCCGCTCTCCGATACGCAGAATTTCCTCCTTTTCCTGCACCGGTCCTTCATCCAGCTGATATGTACACTGATCCAGCAGCAGGCAGTTGTCCTCCGACAAAGTCACAGGAACCCGGTCCGGTACTGCCGCCGCTTCTGCCGGTTCTGCTTTTACTTCTTCCGGCCTGCTCAGCATCGCATCCGGCAGCGCTTCATCCCGCAGGCACAACAGCAGGCTGTCATGCTGCCGCAGCGCCATACGGATGCAAATTTCCTTCTCTTTCCTGTATTCCACCGGGAAAATCCTGCCGGTAAGCGTATCATAGCGGTAAGGAATCCGTTCCGAGGATATCCGGATTTCTACCGGATACACGGCTTCATCGGAAACCGCCCGCCGGCCGTTGGCGATAAAGAACCATTCCTGCCCCTCTTCTTTCCGGTGCTGTACCAAAAACTGTCCGGAAAGGCTGCCATCCGGCTGAAGGATTTCAAAATCCCGATACCCTGCCAGCAGCGCCACCAGCGCCGGTTCATCTTCCGCAAATGTATAAGCAGCAAATGCCTCCGGGGCAAAGGGTTTCCCGTCGGAAAAGGACGGCGTTTTCCCCAGCAGTATCACCTTGCCGCCCCGGGCAAGGAACTGATCTAAAATCTGCTTTGTGCTCTGCCGCAGGGCTTCACAGGACGGCACCACAATCACCTGGTACGCCATTTCCCCTACCTGCAGTGCAGCAAGTTCGCTGATTCCGGAAAACTGCTTCGGCAGCAGCGCCTCGGAAATAAAATCAAAATCCAGCTGTGCAAACAAAAGCGTGGCCGTGACGGATTTAAATGCATTGTCCATGGCTTTCAGCACGCTCTTTTTCTCACTGTCCGCACCCCAGTGCAGCCAGCTTGTTTCCACCGGATGTATGACGCCGATCTTTACCTGCCGTTTTCCGCGGCTCATAGCCATATTCACCCGTGCAAAATGATCTTCGATCAAATGATATTTCCTGTACCAGGGAGACTGATAAAAAATCGAAGCCGGATAATCCCGCTTGGATTCGCCCCGCATGGACATCCAAGCCAAATGGGGTACACGGAAATTGACCCCCAGCGCCGCCTGCCAGTCACCCGCCAGCTTGTGTCCCCGGAAATCAAAATTCCAGTTGGTAACGCCGTACAGCTCGCTCAGCATCTGTTTTCTGCCATACTGATCCTTCACGGACTGGGTCTGCTTGGCAGTGGTATATTCTCTTGCATCGCAGAGCATATCGATACCGGGAATACCGAAGGACGACAGCGGCGCCATTACCTCTCCGGCAGAGGTTGCCTGACTGGACAGCTTATTTTCCTTGACCATGTGTCCCGTCAGCGCCACCTGATGCGCATCGCACCAGGCACCGATATTTTCGGAATAGGCTTCGCAGAACCGTTCCAGAATATGCCTGTGATAAAAATACCGGGCGGCCGAAGGACCTTCCATCGGCCCTTCCAGAAACAGTTCCGGCAGATGATCCAGAATGTCGAATCCGTACTTCTGCAGAAAGGTTTCCGGAAAATCATCCGTCCAGGGCATCCGCACTTCGGAACCGTCCCTGGGATCCTTTAAAGTCTTTTTATAATATACCTTCGGCTCATCCGTAAAGAAAGAGGGAATGGTTTCGCCGAAATACGCACCCACTTTATCATAATAGTGAGCGTGGGTCTTTGCAATAAACGCATCGATCGCCGGCTTGTACATGGTATCCACATAGGTCTGATTGTTAAACCACGGTTCCGGTTTTGCGATGCACACCCATGCATATCGAATCTGCGCCCCTTCTTCCGGCGATTCCTGTTTTTTCAGTCTTTTATAAGAAGCTATTCTGCCATCCGGACGCTGCAGGATCGCATAGGTACCGAGATAATAATCCCCGCAGGCCCGTTTTGATGCTGTCCGTTCCTTCAAAGATTCCACATTTTCCGTGGTCCAAATCAGCTGGCGCTGACGGTTTTTTACATCCGCAGTTACCAGTCCGCCGGCCGCGCCGGAGGGAAACCGGTCTTCATCATAGCAGCAGCATTTCATTCCGTTTTCTTTCGCATACGCCGCGCACATTTCTACCATTTTCATAAAATCCGTGCCCAGATACGGCGTATCCAGCCCCGTTCTTGAATGCAGATGATAGCCGCCAAAGCCCATTTCCGCAAACACCGGAAGCTGTTCTTTTAATACTTTCTCCTCCAGCTTCGTATTCCACGCCCAAAAGGGGGCGCCTCTGTACGCGCTGCCGGGGTTTTGAAATTCCTCGGTCGAAAGCAGATTTTCACGATTCTCTAAACTACTCTTCATACAAACCTCTTTATAATAATCTGCAGGCTTGTAGCGATATGCAAGCCTGCAGATTTTATGGATTTATGTAATTTTCTGATGAATGAACCGCCTTTTCACGCATTCACTCAAACGCTGATACAAATTACATACCGGTCAGACCCGAACGCTCTACACCTTCCATGAACTGCTTCTGTACAAACATGTACGCAATCAGCAGCGGCAGGATAACAATAAAGGTGGAAGCCATACAAATGGCCTGATTGATAATAACGTCACTGGCGAGTTCGATATTCTCCGCCTCACTGGAAATAACATTCAGCTGCTCGTACATACTCGGAAGACGTGCCGGCAGAAGCAGCAGCTCCGGACTCTGATTCAGATAAATGTTCGGCTCGAAGTAATCATTCCAGTGCCATACGATGGAAAGCACCGTACATACAAGGATGGAAGAACGTGCCATAGGACGCATGATTCTGAAGAAGGTTTTGAAGCAGCCGCAGCCGTCGATCCTGGCTGCTTCTTCCATTTCCCAGGGCAGTCCCAGGAAGAACTGTCGGAACAGGAAGATGTAGAAACCGCCTCTCAAACCGAATCCTACGAAACAAGGCACCAACAGCGGCAGGAAGGAATCCAGCCAGTGCCACTGACCATAGGTCTGGTACAGCGGGAAAATCAGTACCTGTGTCGGAACCAGCATCGAAAGGACAACGCCGACGAAAATCAGGTTCTTGCCGGGGAATTTATATCTGGCAAGACCGTATCCGATGAAGGAACATACGAACGCGTGTCCGATAGTCGCCACTGCGGTAACAAATACCGAGTTCCAGATATATTTGGAATACTGCAGTCCTTCAAAGGCAACCTTGTAGTTCGACCATTCAATACCGGAAGGTATCCATTTTACCGTTGAATTCAGCAAATCCGCTTCGGATTTGACTGAATCAATGATCATGGTGATAAAGGGATACAGGAATACAAACGCCAGATCGAACAGTACCAGATAGATCAGAATCGCGATGATGACCTTTTTCACCAGCTTCTTGGTAATACGATCCTTTAAGGGGATCATGGCGCGAAGCTGTTTCCTGGCTTCCTTCTCCATCTGTTTGTTGATACGTTTCTCATTGCGCTTTTCCGCTCTGTTTTCCATATATTCTTTTGCAATATTTTTCGCCATCCCTTATCACCTCTCTCCCTGATTGAATGTAAGCTTCTTCATCACGAGGATTGCCAGCAGACAGATGACAAAGGTGAATGCGAAGTACAGCCAGCCCATTGCCGCGCCACGGCACAGTGTACCGGTTTCAACGCTCTTTTCGATGTCTGCCATCAGCTCGTTCGAAGAATCTGTGAAGGAATCAATCATCGTATAAATGATATTCAGGAGGATGATGGGGGAAATCAGCGGAAGGGTAATCTTCCAGAAGTTCTCCCACTCGGTGGCGCCGTCTACACGGGAGGCCTCATACAGTGATGAGGAAATACCCTGCAGACCTGCCAGGAACAGAATGATCTGTACGCCGGATTTCCAAAGGATAATGGTGATTCTGCTTAAGAACTCCGTAACGTAGGTCGCAAATGTTCCGCCGATCGACTGCATCAATATGCTGGTGAGCATGGAGTCTGAGGAGTTTGTAACAACCTCGCCCACGCCAACGCCGAGGAGTGATTCCATGATGAAACCTGTACCCAGAAGTACGGGGATGAAGAAGATGGTTCTGAATGCTCCTTTTCCCTTCATATCCCGGTTGACCAGCATCGCAATAATGAGAGAGAATACCAGGGTAATCGGCGTATTGATTACGGTATTTTTGATCTGCGCCAGGAATTTGGGGATATATGTGGTACTTCTGTTAAACAGGTATGAGTAGTTTGCAAGTCCAACCCAATGCATTTTTGTTCCGGCCAGGGAATCCATTTCACTGAAACTGTATCTGATTGACTGGAACAGTGGATATACGAAGAACAATGCTGCGCCGATCAGCCACGGCAAAACAAATATAAATCCTTCAATGCTTCTGCGGGTCTTCATTGCCATCGGTTTTTTCTCTTTTTTCTTACTCTTGTCTGACATAATCTAACCTCACTTTACAACATAATCCATTGCATTGACTGTAACGCCATCGACAACAACATCTTCATCATTGTAGTTTACATAGACCACTTTGCCATTGTCATAAGTAACCTTAAATACATCTGTCTTCACTTCCTCATGGGAGGTGATCAGCGCAGTCCAGACATCCTTCAGGTTTTCATTGAATTCCTTGTAGATCTCAGAGGCTTCGTCGATCCAGCTCTTGTATTCGGAAGAGAACAGTTCAGCGTAATCGGTGTACATCAGATCTTCCGATCCGCTGTAGGTCAGTTCGAAATACGGAATATAGCCGAATTCAACCCATTTCAGTTTTTCCTTCTCCAGGTCACTGCTTAAGTTGGCGGCCTGCCCCGTATACTCTGTCAGACCATGAACGGCGATCTGATAGAACGGTACGCTCTTTGTGGTCAGCAGATAACCGGAATCCTTATAGGTCAGATCCGTGATCTTATCCGCATAGGGAAGTACATAGCTGTTGCCGCCCTGTACCGAAACAAACAGATCTTTGTCCTTGGTGGTCTGGAAGATATCCTGCCAGATATCGGCTGCCTGTCCCTGGGTGATGTAATCATCCGCATTGTAATTGTACGGTACATACTCGCCCAGTGCATAGTAGGAAACGCCGTCAATATCATACTTGGCTGCTTCTTCCAGGAAGTCATCCGCGTTCTTCCGGGCTGTGCTCGGAGACATGATGAATGTCGGGCCGTTTGTGAAGATCGTCTTGTTTCCAAGATAGACCACGTCTTTTCTTTCACTGTAGCCGCCCGCCTTGGCACTGGCTTCCAGCAGGTTGGTTTCCAGGGAAAGCTGTACGCCGTTTTCTTCCGCATACGAAGACAGCTTCTTCAGTCCGCTCTTGCCGCCGAACTTACCGTTAGGCGGGAACATTTCCGGATCTCTGAAATAGCCGCTGTGTGTCCAGCCCTTCAGCTGCAGCTGAATATCGTCCACACCTTCGTCTTTTAAGGCTTTCAAAATCGTCTGGGACTGGTCAAACGTCGTTACGGTCTTGAAGGTATCAAAGAGCATGCCTTCTTCATAAATACCCATAAACAGATCCAGTGAAAGCGGAATCGCCCCGGTCTCTGCTTTTTCCGTTACGCCGCAGTCATTCATCAGATAGTCTCTGTAAGCCACGGCCATATCGGAATAGGTGGATTTTCCTTCATCCAGGAAAATGTACTCGATTTTTCTCTGGCTTTCGATGATCTTCTGGTCAAAGGTCATAACGCCGCTTCCTGCGATACGTGCATCACTGAAGGACCTTCTGAACTGGAACTCCGGATACAGCGCATTGGTCGGAATAACCGAGTTGGTGGGGTTAACCTTGATCTTGGCCACTTCTTCGCCTTCTTCAATGATACCGACAAAGCCGTTGTCATTGATGTTGGCACCGAAAACCGGAAGGGTTACGGAAGGATCTTCCTCATCAAAAACACTCAGCATGTTTTTGTATTTGAGAATATCGCCGTAAACCGTCAGTGCAAGTTCGGTTTCCAGATAATGTGAGGAATCCTTGAATTCCATGATGGCACCGCTGCCATCCGGATAGAAATAGTATCCGTTGTTGGAATCCAGCGCATCTGCGAAGTACGGCATGATCTTCAGTGAGGTAATATCATAATCGCCGTTTTCTTCAATGCATTCCTGCGGAACTTCTACCACCAGACCTCTGTCGCTAAGGGAGAAATCCAGTGCCAGCTTAACGGAGGCATTCTGCAGATCGTAAAGCACTCTCACGCCGTTTTCAATCTGCTTGTATTCTACCGTATAATCCATCTCCAGCAACGAGAGGTTGATGACCGCACCATAACCGTTAACTCTGTTTGTATAGAAAATTTCAAATATGGAGTTGAGTTTCTGCTGCCATTTGTTATTGACCGCATATTTCGGCCGGTCTTCCGGACCGTATGCCGTCGGTTCTACCGGATCCGCGCTGTCAAAGTCTTCTGCATAATCAAAAGCACTGGCGCTTGACATCCATTCTTTTCCGGTATCCTTGTCAACCACCTTGATCCCTGCGCCTTCTTCCTGCACATACAGTTCGAAGCGGTCGTTATCTGCCACCTCTGCAAAACCGCTTTCATCGAAATCCGGCTTCATATCGGTTACGCTTTTTTCATTCAGCTCGATTTCCGGTACTGCAGCTTTTCCGGAAGAATCACTTCCGCAGCCTGCCAGCATCGTCGCAGCGAGCGCGAGGGTAAGTCCTAATGCAAGTATTCTTTTCTTCATCTCGGCACCCCCTAAATCTTATATTTGATCTCGCGGATCACTTCTGCCAGGAAGGAGATGAATCGCATGGATAACGCTCCGACCAGTGCAATCACGGCCCAGATCAAAATCATTGTCAGCAAAGAAAGAACGATCACGCCGATGGTTTTGAAAATGGTGTAATGGTTCATTTCTTTCAGGTTAATAAACAACAGCAGCAATACATAGAACAAAGCCGCTCCGAAGATAACATTGTAATACTGCGCTGCATTCTGATCCAGAATGTTGGAGATTACAATCATCGGAATGCTGATGACTATGTAAGGTACCAGTGAGTAACAGCAGGCTGTCAGACACTCTCTGAAAAGCACTTCTCCACCCATGATCGTGGTGATTGCGTAGGACGCAACCGCCCAGGTTACAATCGGTACCACCATTACCATACACTCTGAGAAGACGTTGGCATTTCTGACATTCACAGAGTTCAGCGGATAGTGGGTTACATACATGGAGAAGATCTTTACCAATACCATCAGAAGTAAAATCACAACGACCGGAAGATAATTGTAACGTTTACCTGAATCACGGTCTTTTTTCATGTAATTAAAGCCTACGATGGGATGGAAACAAGTAATAGCTGCCAGTTTTAAAGCTTTCATCTGTCCATATCTCCTCTCATCTCAATATTAAACGACCATGTATCAGCTTTCTTCTTGAGAAGTGCAAAGAGCTTTCCGACACCAAAGGCAAGAACGAAGATTACAACGATGATCAGGAAGAAGAAATCTCTGAAGAATTCGTGTCTTCTTTCACCGAAGCTGTTGGAATAGCCTTCTTTGTCATTTGCCTGTTTGTAGTGATCTGCACTGGTCTTGTAATCGCCCTCTTTGTAAAGGATCTTTCCGATACATTTGTGTGCAAGCGAATAGTTTGCATCGATATCCAGAACGTCGTTCCAGTATTCCTTGGCTTCTTCATAGTAGCCGCCGGCCTGCAGGATGATGGCCTGGTGTACCAGCTCGATAAAGTTGGTCGGTGCAAAAATCTGGATGCTGTTTGCGGAGTAATCCAGTACATACAGCTTTCCGTCCTCATCTACAACCATACTGCAGGGAGAGGTGAAAGTGCCTTCACGGGAACCGATGCCGCCGAAGGTGGTCAGCAGGTTTCCTTCTGTATCGTACTGATAAATCAGACCGGTATTCTGGTCGATAACGGAAACAATACCGTCCGCATCCACCGCGATATCATTGAACGCGGGTTCTGTCGGCAGATAAGTATCCGGATCAATCCAGGTGAAGCCGTAGGACAGTTCCGGATAGGTATTGTTACCTACGGAATTCAGCCGTCTGATCTGTCCGCTTGTGCCTTCCGCAAGTACGCCGTAGATGTTGCCGTCGGCGCCCAGGGTGAAGTTGTTGTAAGATGTCGGCTCCAGTTTTTCTGTCGCTTCTCTTTGCTTCTTGGTACCAAATGTTCTGATCAGCATACGCTTCAGATCAAAACCGACCTGAACAGCACCGATGTATCCAAGAAATTCGTTTTGGGAACTTAACTTCATCAGGTTCGCGCCTTTTAATGCAAACATGTAACCCATGTTGTTGACGCAGACCTTCTCAACGTCAAATGTAAATTTGTCGTCCTGCAGAAGTTCGGAATCCGGCTTGCCGTAGATCGCAATGGCCTTGCCGTCTTTGTTGAAGCACACAATACGCAGGTTTCCGGTATCCGCCACACGGATTTCTCCGGTGTCTTCCGATACCCAGATACCCTTCGGAGAAGTCAGGGAATATTCTTCGCCTTCAATAACGAAGGAATTCAATTCCATCACAACTTCACCGCTTTTGGTCATTTTTAATACGCGGTTGTTTGCGGTATCTGCCACATACAGATAACCGTCGCAGTAATATAAGTCCTCGGCATTTGTCAGTGTATTATACTCCCCTAAGTTCTTTATGGAGCCGACAACCGTATAGGTTTCGGGAATCTGAATCATTTCGCCGTCGGTGTCCAAAATGAAATTGGTGGTATCCGCCATAACAATATTGGAACAACTAAGGAGTACAATCAGAGATGCCAAAAACAGACTTATGACGCTTTTCATTCTTTTCATCTTTTTCTCTCCTTAACTCTTGATTCCTGAATATGTCATGGTCTGCATGACGCGGCCCTTCATAACCATATATACGATAATCGTAGGCGCCGTCGTAAGCAACGTAGCCGCGCCGACCGTACCGGAACGGGATACAACACCCGCGCCGCCGGACATGGTCTGCAGTGCCAGAGGCAGTGTCTTCATCGCATCTTTGTGGATGTATACCAACGGTGAGAAGGAGTCATTCCAGTTGGATACGAAGGAGAATACAGCCAGTGTACTCCATGCGGGCTTTAACAGCGGCATAACGATGATCCAGAAAATCCGGAATTCCTTTGCGCCGTCAATTCGCGCCGCTTCCAGAAGGGAATCCGGAAGCTGTTCACAGAACTGCTTAACAAGGAAGAAGTTATACGCTGTCGCCATACTGGGCACGATCAAAGCGGCGTAGGTATCGATGAGGCCCAGTCCGCTGACGATCATGTAGTTGGGGATCTTTGTTACGTGGCCGGAGAAACCGAGTGCCGCAATAACGATGGTGAACACCGCTTCCGCACCCATCGGTTTATGCTTAACCATACCGTAAGCACCCATACAGCAGATAACAATTGAGGTTACAACCGCTACAATCGTTACCCACAATGAGTTGAAAATATATCTTGTAAAGGGAACCGTCGAAGCGTTCAGGGATGTGAACAGTTCGATGAAGTTCTGGAACGTAGGTTTCCTTACAAAAATATACGGAGGATAATGATACAGTTCTTCCAGTGGCATGAATGCACGGCAGATCATTGCCACCATAGGGAAGGCTGTGAATACAAGTAATGCCGCAACGATGATGTACAAAAGAAGTTTGGAAATCTTAAACGGCTTTCTTACACGAACGCCCGATTGCTGGATTTCTCTTTTATACTTCATACTGGCAATCATTTTCTTTAACATCTTTTTCCTCCCCTCCTTTAATCATCTGACCTGAAGATTCTCATACAAATCTGGCTCAGTGTAAACGACAGCAGGAACAGGAACATGGCGATCGCCGAAGCGTAACCCATCTGGAATCTTGTAAATGCGTAGTCGTACAGATGCGCAACAATCGTATGAGCACAATAGTTAGGGCTCGGGAAGCCGGCTACCGCCGTCGCTACATCGAATACCGCAAGGGAACTTACGATGGAGTTGATGGCACCGAACAGCAGCTGGGGTTTCATCAGCGGAAGCGTGATGTACCAGAGCTGCTGCGCAGGACTTCGAATACCGTCTACCTTACCTGCTTCATAAAGCTCAGGGTCAATGTTCTGCAAACCGGCAAGGAATACAAGGAAACCGTTGCCCATACTCATCCATGCAGAAATGATTACGATGATCGGCAAAATGTATGTTGTATCCTTTGTCCAGAGGATCGGGTCATTGATCAGACCGATCCGCAGCAGAAAGTGGTTCAGATATCCGGTACGGTCACCGGAGAAGATAACCATCCAGATAACTGACATCGCCGTACCTGACGTAAGGGAAGGCGCATAGAATGCAAGTGCCAGAGCACCACGGCCTCTCTTACAGAGACTGATGAACCAAGCCATCAGGAACGACATGATGTAACCTACAGGACCGATGATACAGGAGAATACCAGCGTGTTTTCAATCGCGGTGATGAATACGTCATCTTCCAGGATCAGCAGCATGTAGTTTGTGATACCGGTGAAGTGCGGCGTCTGCAGCATGTTGTAATCGGTAAAGCTCAGAGCCATGGCAACAAATACCGGTACAATGGTAAATGTCATAAACAGTACAAAGAACGGCAGCAGGAAGCCCCAACCGGTTTTATTGACATGCCACAGATGCTGGGCTTTCGTTTCAACCGGCTTGTGAAGAGGATCATTTTTCACTGCTTTTTTTGCCAATGCCTTATCACTCATAACTTCCTCCTTCCTAATCTTCCGGATATACGAAGCCGTATTCTTCATGCTTCGTTCTTATCTCTTTATTGATATCCTTGACCGCTTCTTCCAGCGAGTCTCTCGGATTCTGGTTCTGCATAAATACTCTGTTCCATGCATATACGAGATGTCTTGTGGTGAAGTAACCGCCCAGGATAACTTCCTGCTCTTCCGCCTTGGCCATCATGTCTTTGATGATGCCGATATCGGTTTCATCCCAGGGAAGTGCGTTGAACGCGTTCTTGTTTGCGGTTGCCCATCTTGCGGCAACACCCATGGTCGCTTCGATTTCACGACCGAACTTGATCTGGGTTTCTTCGCTCATATACCACTTCAGGAATTCCCATGCAGCCTCTTTTTCTTCGGACTGTTCCATGATCGTACAGGTGGTAGTAACCATACCGCCGACTCTGTTGTCGATGACGGGTTCTCCGTTCTCGTCTGTCTCACCGGTGGCTGTACCGATCATGGGAGCAAGTGCCCAGCGGCCGTAAAGGTCGGGCGCCTGTGTCAGTACCTGCATATAGGTTGCATAAGTTGCCGTACCGATCGGAAGGGAGCCTGCACGGAATCTTGTGAAGAATGAGGATTCCGCATCCAGACCGTGGCTGGTGTACAGTTCGGTCCACTGTTTGAACGCCTCATATGCTTCCGGCGTATCCAGTCCGCTGTACATACCGTCTTCCGTATAGTAATGTCCGCCCTTCTGAATCAGGAACATGGTCATACCTACCAGAGAAGAAGGCGTATTGGAAGCTGCCGTCGTATCTACCGGGAAGGAGAAACTCATCTGATTCTCATACAGAACCGGCAGGGTCGTCTGGAACAGATCTTCCCAGGTTCTGGGCACTTCAAGTCCCAGCGTCTGGAAGATATCTTTTCTGTACATGATACACTTAAAGTCCATGGTTTCCGGGAGCGCGTATACACCGTCGTGTCCATCATGATTATACGTCGCGGATACCTTACAGGTATCATAGAAGTTCTTCTCGTAATACTCGTCGAAATCATCGAACTGCGTCAGATCCACAACCGCATCACGGAAGGCGAACTCACAAGGCTCCGCACCGGAAATACCAAGGGCGATATCCGGCGCAACTCCCGATGTAATGGACAGCATCAGCGCGGATACATTACCTGCATCCAGCTGTCCGGAAGGAAGAATATTGACGTTTACGCCGATATTGGTTTCCGAGGTAAAGGATTCATCGATGAGTTCCTTCAGAACTTCACCCCACTCAGTACCACGGGCCAGCCATACTTCGATAACACTGTCATAACCTTCATCGCCGTAGATACTGCCGACGGCGTCATACTGTTTGGTAAAGGAAGATAAGAAGTTCCGTACAGCATACCATAACTTCTGTCCGAATTTGGATGTCTTAACGGAGAAATCAGAACCCGAAGGAGAAATCTCAAAATAATCAAAGGACAGCGGCATCTCGCCCATATCCATCATGTACTGTCCGAGATTGGTCTGTGCATCCTCCAGTTCATTTAAGTTGGAAATAACCAGATCCGGATCATCCGAGAAGGAGTACATCGTCGATGCGATCTGACGGTAGCTGCTTTCCATATCCGTTGTGAAGTTGGTGGACGCTTTCAGAATTTCGGCACAGGCGGTCAGCGAGTCGCCGATTTCTCTGAAAATACCTACCAGTTCCGGCATGCTTCTGTACAGGTTGTACTCGTAATTGGTATCCGGAGAAGTACCGGTTACCTTTGTAATCTTCAGATATGTATCCGAAATCTTGGAAATGATCGCGTTGGAATCGTTGATGACGTCACGCAAGGACCCTGACTTGACAGTCATCGTGATGGTATGCGGTCCTTCTGTAAAGTAAAAGTCATAGGCGCCGTTCTCTTCGTCGCCCAGCGTAGCCGCATGCCAGTTTTCATGATAATCGAACTGATACATAACCAGTTCCTTAAAGGGAATCTCCCCGTCAATTGCGATCTGACGGTAGCTGGGCATACCTGTCGAGAAGCTCTGCAGTGTTCTCATGTTGATATTGTAGAGACCTGCTTTTTCCACATCGAATGTCCAGGTAATACTCTGGTTTCCGCTGCTCCAGCGGCTGCCGCCCATGATGTTTAAGAGACGGTTGACCGGAGATGTGGGAGAAGCCGCCGGGTCTGTCGTGGAATCACGACGGATCGTCTGATCGTTTCTCCATGTGGTATTTTCTGCTTCCAGATAAATCGGATCCGCATCGGGAACAACGTTTTTGCCCGATCCGGGATATCCTGCCTTCACCGTTCTGTACTGCGGGTAGGTCTTCTGTCCGATGAAATACGCATCGCCCAGATAGATTTCCTCTGCTACGTTTTGAATCCGCACGGTGTGCTCACCGGCAGAAAGATAGAACAGAAGCGGCGTCTCATAATATCCTTCATAATCATAAACGCCCGAAACCTGCCACAGTTCTTTTTCAATGTTCTTGGGCCATACCTCATCATGAATGGCGTTTTCCTTGACTTCGCCGTCCTCTTCATAGTAACGGTACAGGTAAACGTTGTTTACCTCGTCGAAAGGAACCTCGCCGTCAATCATAATTCTTCTCTGGATCTGCATACCATAGCGGATGACATTGTAGTAATTCAGATACAGTTCATACAAACCGCCCTGATCTACATTGATCTTCCATTCTACGTATTCCAGATCCTCATCGAAATCGACGGCGTCCACGCCTTCTTTCTTTTCGATTTGGAGTGCCTGTTCACCATAGGCTTCTTTGATCGGCATATCGATCCGAATGTCGTCGCCCGGTGAGGTGTATCCGTTCTCTTCGTACTCTTTCAGCAGATCTGCATATTTGACAGTATCATCGCTCCAGGTCGATGTATTGTCTTCAATATTCAGAATCGTTCCGCTGTCCTGAGGAACCGGTGTTGCTTCTGCCTCTTCCGCTGCACCAGAGTCTTCGTCCGCATCTTCATCATCTTCATCGTCTGCATCGTCAGCCGTTTCTTCTGATGAATACGCATCCGTCTCATCGGTATCCTCATCTGCCCATGTCATTGTGAATGATGTCATAACCAGACACAAACACAGCAACAAGGCAAGGAGTTTTTTTGGTCTCATCCTCTTATCTCTCCTTTCCCTTTTCTGTTAAAAGCCGTTCATAGATTCCCTGAATTTCCTCTCTGGAAAGTTCTTTGGGATTTTTCAGGAGAAGCCGCTCGACTTTTATTGCATTATCAGTCAGATACGGAATATCTGCGGGACTGACGCCAAAACTGTTCAGTGATGGAATCTGAAGTCTTTCCGTCAGGTCAAACAGATATCTGACCACTGCGTGCGGGAGTTCCTCCCTTTTGAAATGTGATATATCTCCAAGCATATACGGAGCCAGCTCCGTAAATTCTTTCCGGCACACCGCTTCGTTGACTTCCATGACATATGGAAGCAGCATGGCGTTGGATACGCCGTGTGCAATGTGATACTTGCCGCCCAGGGGATAACTGAGTGCGTGTACGGCGACCGTAGAAGAAGTCGTCAGACACAGACCCGCATAAAAGGCGCCCAGCTGCATGTTTTCCCGTGCCTTTAAGTCTTTCCCGTCAAGGAATGCCTTTTCAATGCTCGAGCAGATCAGCCGCAGCGCTTCTTTGGCAAACATCCTGCAGAAAGGATTGCTTAATGTAGATATATATGCTTCAAGTGCATGACACAACGCGTCAACACCTGTCGAAGCCGTCAGTGCGGGAGGAAGTCCCATGGTCATACGCACATCCAGGATCACATAATCCGGAATCATAAATTCGCTGATAATGCCGACCTTGAGGTCCTCCTCGGGATACAGGAAAATCGCGTTGGCCGTAGCCTCCGCCCCCGTTCCCGATGTGGTGGGAATCGCGACCATGGGAATCGACGGATTCCGGATCGCCCCCGGTGCCCTTAAATCTTTAATCAGATCCGGATTTGTAACCGCTACGGAAAGGATTTTCGCCATATCGATGACGCTTCCGCCGCCCACCGCGATAATCATGTCGATGCGGTGCTCTTCCAGCTTCTTTGCGTAAGCCTCCACATCGTAAACACTTGGTTCCTTCGGCGCTTCAAAATCCGTCTGATAACTTGCGGAAATCTCATCGAGAATACCGAGCAAGTCGTCCAGCAGTCCGTTTTGCGCCACCCCCGGATCGCTTAAAACAAATATGTTCTCCGGCCTTCTTCCTTCAATGATCTCTTTGATCTGTGAAAGGCTGTCCTTGCCGGAATATACTTTTTTCGGGAATTTTATCTGATACACAAATGCTCACCCGTCAGTTCCTCAAATTTTGCGACTGCCTTTCTGATTTTTTCATCCAGCGCAGGATCCTGCACATCAAACGGCGCTCTCGCCGCTCCCACAGGATAGCCCAGCAGCTCTGTGGTACGTTTGACGACGGAATTGGGATTGTTGCCCGCGAAGCAGTCCCGGATGCAGCGAATGTCATCCTGGGCTTTTTTTGCTTCCTTCATCCGTCCCTCTTTCCAGAGCGTATAGATCTTCACCATATGCTCCGGTGCGATATTGGTAACGCCGGAAATACCGCCGTTGCCGCCTGCCATCAGCGTCCAGAGGATCAGGGAATCATTTCCGCAGAGCACGATAAAATCCTCCGGTGTTTCTTCAATATACCGAAGGGTATTGTCGAAATTGCCGCTGCTGTCTTTGATCCCGATAATATAAGGAAGCTCCGCAAGCTTTTTTACTGTCTGATAGGAAATATTCACGCCTGTTCTGGCCGGAATATTATACATGATCACCGGCATCTGGCAGGTCTCCGACACTTTTTTGAAATGTCTGTACAACCCGTCCTGGCTGATACCGGCAAAATACGGAGAAATAATGGATACCGCATCCACGCCGATCTGTTTTGCATAGGTGGTAAGCTCTATCGTCTCTTCCGTGGTAACCGCGCCTGTTCCCGCAAGCACCGGAACTCTGCCTGCAGCCGTCTCTGTCACCGCCTTCATCACCTGCTTCTTTTCCTCACAGGACAAGGCGTAAAACTCACCGTTGGTTCCAAGACAAAAAACAGAGGCAACGCCTGCCTGGATCTGCCGGTTGACCTGATTTTTCAATTCGTCAAAATTCACCGATTCATCCGGATTCATTGGCGTTACCATGGCTGAAATGATTCCTTCAAGCCGCATAATACTGTCACCTGCCTTTTCCTGACCGTCATTTTCAACAAATGAGCATAATCATACTTAGTTTATATTTGTTTAAAATAATACCACTTTTTGGTGTTCAATAAGATGTAAAAAAATCTATTATGCATGTATTTTTGTCTAATCTCCAAAAGTGCTGTCGAATCGTCTTTCTCTGCCGCAAATATTATGTAATTAGTGCCAAAAATTCTTGTTCATAATTTATTCACAATTTCATAAATTCAGGTAAGAACTGCCGGGGAATCTATGTTATAATTCCATTATGTATAAAATCAGAGTATTTTTTCAGCAATATATCTGAATCATTCAAAAAGGAGGGAATATCATGTCCAACAATACAGACAGGCAGACATATGAACCTTTTGATTTCGGTTCTTTTCCGCTGCCGGCGCAGGAAGCGGATTTTACCAACGGATGCGGACTGCGTATGGTTTTTGTGGCGCCGCATGAATACAGAAGGGGCGGGGGCAATATTGACGACTGTCCCGATGCACTCCCCTCACATAAGTGTATGATGTCCAAACCGTATTTTATATCTGATGAACCGATAAAAAAAGAATTGTTTGACACATTTTACAGGGAACGTTATCAGCAGGACTCCGACACGGAACAGTATCGTGGTTTCGTCCTGGGCGTCAGCTGGTATGAAGCGGCGGAATTCTGCAAATGGCTCTCCGAAAAGGAAGGCCTCTTCTACCGTCTTCCCACAGAAGCGGAATGGGAAGCCGCTGCAAGGAAATCTACGGAGCTTAACATCGACCGGATGTGCGACAGCCATATCCGTGAATGGTGCTTCGACTGGTACTCCGTCTACAGCGATCTGGATCAGACCGATCCGGCAGGTCCCGCAGAAGGCATGTTTAAAGTCATCCGGGGCGGTTACCTGGACAATCCGGGCAGATACACCGCCTATCCGCTGGATCTCTGGCGCAGAGGCGCGCTGCCGCCTTCTTACCGGCATTATCCGGAGGATACCAACAATGATTTCGGACGGCACATCATCGGTTTTCGGGTTGCCTGCGGCGACTTCCCGGAGGTAACGGTATGTCCGCCTCTTTCCAGAGTTTCCGAAAACGTACATCAGAATAATCCCCAACTGCTGCAGGCGCCGGATCCGGAAAAGCCCTATTTCCGGAAACGCTATATTTTCCCGACGCCGCCGGACAATTCCCCTCATGAGGAAATCATTGCGACGGGATTTTCCCCGCTCTTCCGCAATCATCACCATTCCCCGGCGCTGACAGTATGTCCCAACGGCGACCTGCTGCTGTCCATCTACTCCACCTATCATGAGTACGATGCGGAATCCGGACTTGCCGGCGCAAGGCTTCGGGCCGGCTGCGATGAATGGGAGCTGCCGGATGTCTGGCTCAATCCCGTTGGCGTCAACGATCACGCCCCCAACATGTTTACGGATCAGGACGGCACCATCTACCATTTCTGGGGCTGGCAGCAGCTGGATCATTCTTTCCCTTTCCAGTATGTGTCCTCCAAAGACAACGGCGTCACCTGGAGCCCGGTACAGTTTCCTTTCTTTAAAAATAAAGTAAGCGAGCTGGTAAGGCAGCCCATTAACTCCTGTATCCGCGCCAAAGACGGCACCTTTTATATGGCTTCGGACGCGCCCATGGTTCCGTCCAGCGTACTCTGGCGCAGCCATGACAATATGAAGACCTGGGAAAATCCTTCCGGCAGGACCGCAGGCCGGCATACCAGCTTTGTAGAGCTTGGCAACGGCACGCTGCTGGGCATGGGCGGCAAAAACTCCATGTATGAAGATTCCTATTATATGCCCGCCTCTGTTTCTCACGATGAAGGAGAAACCTGGACCACTATCAAGACGCCCTTCCCGATGATGTTCTCGGGACAGCGCCCCTGCATTATCAAACTGCAGTCCGGACGGCTTTTTATGTGCGGCGATTTCCAGAACAAGAAAAATCAGAAACCGGCGGACGTCAAAGAAAGCGGTTCCTACGCGGCCTGGTCCGACGACGATGGCCAGCACTGGCACATTACCCAGATGTGGGGCGCGGAACGCTCCAAGAGCAAAAACAAAGCAGAGTTCGGCGGACAGACGACTTTGGGCTACAGTGTCTGCAAGCAGGCGCCCAACGGCATGATTCATGTTGTAGCTTCCAACAACAAACATCTGCTGCACTTTGAATTCAATGAAGCCTGGCTGCTGTCCCACGAAAGCACGTCTCCCGAAGACACAGCGCTGATGCAGACCCACGCCACGGCTTACGTTTCCGAGATTCAGCAGTTTACGGAATATTACGAGGACGGCAGCCTGCGCTGCAAATGGTCCGGCGGCCTGGCCGACGACGGCAGATTCCTGATGGAAGGCGAGGAAGTCTTCTATTATCCGGACGGTTCCGTGATGAGTAAAGGCAGCTATCATCTGGGCAGACGTGTGGGCGAATACGTCTCCTACGACCGGGAAGGCTATCCCACATACCGGATCGATGTTGCGCCGGGAGGCGCCCATATTCTCACCACCTACTGGACGGGTTCCGAAAAGCTCAAAACCAGAGCGCGTTTTGTAAACAAGGATGCAGACGGAATTGCCCAGACTTACGGAAGAAAACGGGGCAACGTCACCGCCGAGTACACCTTCCGGGGCGGAAAACTCATCGATTCCAAGGATCTGCAGGAGGAACCGCCTTCACCCATCGGCGAAATCTACTAAATCCTGTATACAGCACCGGAACACACAAAAAACCTGCGGACTTTTCCGATACGGAAAGGTCTGCAGGCCTTTTTTTCATTCTTTTGATTTTGCTCACGCGGATGCTTCGCAGCTTCGGATAAATTTTTTTACGGCCGCCAGATACCGTTCAGGGTCCGTTTCGAAACTCTTTGCATGCCGCGCGCCTTCCACCAGAAGCAATGTACAGTTTCCCCGGGCCGCCGTCTGATTCCGGACGCTCATCTCACAGGGCACGAAGCGGTCCGCTTTGCCGTGAATCAAAAGTACCGGAATCCGGATCTGCTGCATTGCCGCCGGCGTGGACGCTGCATCCGGCCGGTATCCCGCCGACAGACGGATCGCCGCCGACATCACAGGCAGCACCAGTCTGGAGGGAAGATGATATTTGTTTTCCAGCAAATAGGCCAGAATCTCCTTCGGCGAGGTAAAGCCGCAGTCCGCGATGACACCCCTGATATTGGCCGGCAAAGCGCTGCCCGCCGCCAGAAGCACGGTAGTAGCCCCCATGGAAACGCCGGATAAAAAGACCGGCGCATCCGCACCGTAGGTTTCATTGATACAGCGGGTCCATGCCAGGCAGTCTTCCTTCTCTTTGATGCCCAGGCAGGTAAAATGCCCGCCGCTTTTTCCGTGGGCCCGCTGATGCACATAAACGCAGCGATAGCCCAAACGGGCGTAGTCCGTATGTATCGTGGAAAAATCCCGTACCGGGCAGGAGTGATACCCGTGAAACATCAGGATCGTTCCCTTTGCACCCGGGCAGTCCGCCACATCTGCATACAGGCGCAGGCCATCCGCCGACAAAATCGA
The DNA here is from genome assembly GCA_947630695.1 of uncultured Lachnospiraceae bacterium. GTDB lineage: Bacteria > Bacillota > Clostridia > Lachnospirales > Lachnospiraceae > CANRIM01. Next base: position 56,320 of record CANRIM010000004.1, on the reverse strand, counting down.
CAGTTCCTGTTCTCCCACGCTTTCAAACTTCCGCTTTGCGCCCCTTCCGGTCACTTTCAGCGTTGCTGCGCAGATCGCAATCAATAGCAGCACGATCAGTACCAGAATTGCCAGAAGCATTTTCATTCTTATCCCACCTTTGCCATTTCCAGCTGTGCCGTCACCAGCCCGTAGTAGACGCCTTTTTTCTTCAGCAGTTCCTCATGGCTTCCTTCTTCTATGATATGATGATTGTCAATGACCACCAGCCGGTCCGCGTTTTTCAGCGTGGACAGCCGGTGGGCAATGGCAATCGTAGTACACTGTTTTTCCAGCCGCTCCAGCGCGTTTTGAATCAGGTATTCGCTCTCCGTATCCAGATTGGAGGTGGCTTCGTCAAGAATCAGCAGCTTCGGCCGGGTCAGCACCGCTCTGGCAATGGCGATGCGCTGCCGCTCGCCGCCGGAAAGATTGTAGCCCCGTTCGCCCACGTTGGTATTATACCCGTCCGGCGTCCGTATGATAAAGTCATGGGCGTTGGCCATTTTGGCCGCGTGAATCACTTCTTCCAGACTTGCTTCCGGTCTGGAAAAACGGATATTGTCCAGAATAGAGCCGTTGAACAAGAAGGTTTCCTGCAGCACTACGCCCATCCGTTTCCTCAAATCCGCCTGCCGGATCTGATTGATGTCCGCGCCGTCGATTTTCAATACACCGCTGTCTACCTGGTACAGGTGCATGATCAGGTTGATCATGGTGCTCTTTCCGGTGCCGGAAGCCCCTACCAGGCCGATCATCTCTCCCGGCCGAATGTGCAGGTTAATGTCATTTAAAACCGGTTCATAGGATTTATAGCCGAAGCAGACATTGTCAAATTCAATGTCGCCCTGCAGATCGATATCCACGGCTTCCTCCGACTGGAAATTGCCTTCTTCCTCTTCCAGCACGTCATAGATCCGCTCCACGTTGTTAAACAGCGAAGACAGTTCCCGGGGCAGCCTCGTCAGGGTTTCCAACGGGCCGTACAGATTGCCTGCGTAAGACACCATCTGCATCAGCACGCCCACGGTCATGGCGCCCCGCAGTACGGAAATACCCATGGCATAGGTAATCAGATAGGTGCCGAGATTGAGAATAAAGTTCATGGTGGGGAACAGCGAATAAAAGAAAGCATAGTTCTGAATCAGCACATCCGTCAGTTCCCGGTTCAGCTTCCGGAATCCCTGGACTTCATAATCTTCCTTTCCAAAGGATTTCACCACGCTGATGCCGGAGATCACATCCTGCAGGCGGCTGTTCAAGCTATCACGCTTCTCCCGTTCCCGCCGGAATTTCTGCGAAAAAGTGCTCCGCAGAAAATAGGAAATCATAAACATAAACGGTACAAAGACCAGGGACACCAGCGTCAGCTTCCAGTCGATGATCATCATGTAGATCAAAGCCCCCGCCATCGTCACAATGGTGGACAGGGTACTGGCAAAGGTATTCTCCATAAACCGGCGGATATCCGTGGTATCGTTGGTGATCCGGTTCATCAGCTGTCCGGGCTTCATATCTTCAATCCGGGCAAGGGCCAGCTTCTGCACCTTCTGAAACATCTTCGAGCGCAGTTCCTTTGCCATCCGCGCCCCCAGATAGGTGGAAAATATGTTTCGCACCGTATTGAGCACAATATTACCCACCGCAATTGCCAGCATCAGCAGGATAAACCGCACCACATCGGTCAGCGTCCCGGATTTGTCCGCCAGTGAGGAATCGATAAATACCTGCCGGATCTTCGGTCCCGCCAGCGCCAGCGCGCTGGAAAGCAGCGTAAACAGAGAAAGTACCAGAAACTGGGGTGCAAAAGGTTTGCACAGCACCACGGCTTTCTTCAGGGACGAGCCTCTGCCGCCGCAGTTGGGGCAGGTCCGGATATTCTGCAGTATGGCGCCGCATTTGGGGCAGGTGGCCTCATACTCCATGCTTTCCACCCGGTAAAATCTGCCCTGCATCAGCATAGTGGCGCCTCTGGCCACATAGGAAAACCGCACGATATGCTTCATGGTACAGCGGGCGAAAAAGCGGATGCTGCCGTCCTTAAAATACAGCCGCAGCACCGCGCTGTTGATCATCGTCTCGCAGTCCAGTTTTTTACAGGCCGACAGCATATAGCTTTCCACAACATGGCCGTCGGAAAGCAGGCAAAGCCTTCGGTTTGTGACCACTACATACGCACCCGTCAGGAACTGATCCTCCCGGGACAGGTCCCGGGGCACGCAGTACCAGATCTCTTCATTTGGCTGCAGCTGCAGCGTTTCCATCGTCTGATTGTCCAGATCAAATTTCAGATTCATTGTATTTCCTTTACAGAAGTGCGTCCAGCTTTTTCTGCTCCCGGATGGTAAGCTTTGTCACATCCGGAATCTGATAACGGTTTTCATCCATATCCTGAATGAACACCCTGTTTTCTCCCAGCCGGATCACGGCGTTGCTGTTGTTCCGGAACGCAAACCGGCATTCGCCGTATTCGGTCCGGACCTTCATCGTCACTACGCCTGCCCGGCGTCTGACAAACAGGATTTCTTTGATTTCCGGCGTAAAATACCGCAGCTTCAAATGCCGTTCAATCAGGCTTATGGTTTCTTCCGGAAATGCCGAAAGCTGCCGGATGATGCCGATTTCCCGGAAAGCGTCTTCCCCATCTCTCACCGAAAGGTATTCGGCAGGATTGGTATAGGGAAACACCCGGTAAATATCCACGTGTGTATATACCTTTTCGTCAATTTTCAGCTGAATAAAGCCGGAATCTTTTTCCGCAAATTCACAGTCGGCCGGTTCCAGATAACGGATCTGCATCATTTCATCGCAGCGTTCTGCAAGCCGCGCCAGATCGATTTCCTCCTGCGTATTCACGGGCCCCGGTCCCCGCATCGGCATATTGTTTCTTCCGCCTGCCGGCGGCGGTCCTCCCATTGGTGCCATACGCTCTACTCCAATCCTTTCAGTGCCAGTGCATTTGTCTGCAGCTCTTTCAGCATACAGTAAGTTCCGTTCAGTCGCATCAGTTCTTCATGGGTTCCCTGCTCCGTAATTTTTCCGTGTTCCAGTACAATCAGATAATCCGCATCCCGCAGCGTGGAAAGCCGGTGGGCAATGGAAAGTGTCGTCCTGTTTTTGGAAAGGGCAGCCAAGGAAGTCTGGATCGCCCGTTCCGTTTCCGTATCCACGGAGGCAGTCGCTTCATCCAGAATCAATATCTTCGGATCTGCCAGCACTGCCCGGGCAATGGACAGCCGCTGCCGTTCTCCGCCGGAAAGATTTCTGCCCGAAGCGCCGATGACGGTATCATACCCATCCGGCAGTTTGCAGATGAAATCATGGGCGCTGGCCAGTTTTGCCGCCGCAATAATCTCCTCTCTTGTGGCCTCCGGTTTGGCATAGGCGATATTTTCGGCAATGGTCCCGATGAAAATATAGGTTTCCTGGGAAACCATCGCGATATTCTTCCGCAGGGATTTCAGAGAAATGTCCCGGATATCCACGCCGTCGATCCGTATACTGCCTTTGTTCACCTCATACATCCGGGAAATGATATTCACCAGCGTAGTCTTGCCTGCGCCGCTGCGGCCCACAATGCCAAGCATGGACCCGGCAGGCACCTTGAAACTGAAATCCTCAAATACCGGAATGTTGGGTTCATAGCCGAAATATACATTTTTCAGTTCAATTTCGCCTCTTGCATGATCCAGATCCAACGCATCCGGCGCATCCGTGATCTGCGGCTGGGCATCGATGATTTCAAACAGACGCTCCGCCGCGTTCATGGAATCTACCCACTGGCGGAAAATCCGCACCAGATCCTGAATCGGTCGGTTCATCTGCGCCACATAACCGATAAAGGTCAGCAGCAGGCCATAGGAAATATACTCCGTTCGCAGCACCAGATATGCGCCGATGGCCCAGATGAACAGCGTGGACATTTCCTCTACAAAAGAATAGGAAGCGTTGAACAGCCCGGAGAATTTTGTGATATCCACCTCCGCATCCTGTACTTTCTGGTTGGTATTTTCAAATTTTTGAATTTCTTCCGGTTCCTTGCCGAAAACTTTCACCACCCGGGCGCCGGTAATATTGTCATTCAAAGCGGTATTCAGTCTCCGCTCCGCCCTGTGCCGCTTTCCGAACAGCACGTGCAGCCGGGGCCGGATCTTTGCGCTCATGAACACCGTCAGCGGCAGCAGCAGCAAGGAAGCAAAAGCCAGCTTCACATCCAGAGAAAACATAATGGCCACGGTGGAAACCAGTGTGAAAATATTGATAATGCATCCCGGCATCTCATCCACAATCAGGCGGCTGACGATATTGGCATCCTGCAGGACGCGGACCATCAGCGTTCCGGTCTGGGCATTCTGAAAATACCGCAGTTCCAATTCGCCCATGGATGCAAACACATCGTTTCTGAGGGTCATAATGACATGATTGGAAATCACCGCATTGAGCAGATTCTGCAGAATGGAAATCACCATAATCAGGAATTTCGCGGCTGCCATGCCCAGCACCACCAGTCCCAGTGCCAGAATGAATCGATTGCCCTGAATGTGCAGGGTCTTTAAAATCCCGGGGTCTCTGCTCATGATCTGATCGTAAAGCACCGTTCCGGACAGGTACGGCCAGACCAGATTACAGGCAGCCACCGCAATATAACACAAAAATACCAGCGCCAGCCGGAACCTGTGGGGTTTCAGATAGGAAAACAGCCGCAACGATACCGGCAGATGTTCCCGGGGCCGCATTTTTTTCTCTGTCTCCGCCGTTTCCTCTAGCGCGTCTTCCATGGGCCTGCGGGCCGCGGCATCCGGCCGCCTTCTTCTGCGCCGGCCCTCTCCTTCTGTCTCCGTACCGGCTTTGGGATTTTTCAGTTGTGTGAAAGCCGCAGCCAGCTGCAGCATTTCCCCATACCGCGCAATCGTAAAATAAGAAAGCACTTCGGTGGTTCTGCCCTCGCAGTACATCAGCCCGGTTCGAATCTGCGCGCTGAGTTTCAGGGCGTCCAGATCTTCCAACGGGATCTTACGGATCTCATGCTCCGAAACATCCGTTGTTTCTCCGGGGGCTTCTCCCAGGCTTTCCGAAACAAATACATTGCCGGGATCGACTTTTCCGTCGATGATCACCAGCATGTCCTTCGTCAGCAGCAGATAACTTTTTACGAAGGCACAATCTTTGTTCATGTCCGGGCAGGCAAACGCGATGACCTGTCCTTCGGCAATACCCAGTGACTGTGCTGTTTCTGCCAGTTTTTTCGGCAGTGGTTTTTTATCCATTCTGATCTCCATCAAATATATCCACACGCAGGATCTGCATCCTGCTTTCCGTCAGCTTCACGTCCGCACCCGGAAGATTTCCCAGATCGCCCCATTTGCCGCAGTCCTCCAGCGTATTAAAGGGAAGGCTGACCTTGGAAGCAAACAGGATCCTCTGCACCGCGCAGACGGAATTGCAAAAAGCAAAGCTTTGTTTCATCGTCTTTGCTCCCTGCCGGAAACAGATGCTGTACTGATTTCTGACACAGGAAGCTTCGATCTCCAGTTCTATCTCTTCCTCCGGACGATAGTCGGTAAAATGATCATATCTCCCACCGTTTTTTACAATCAGTTCCTTTTTGTGATTAAACACCAGACGCATCGGATTTCTTCCGCCTGCGTCTTCAAAGTCAATGGTATACGCGGTTTTTTCGCTGCAAACACACAACGCCACCCGCAAAACTGCCCGAAAACGCCGGTATTCGGGCATGATGCGCATCGCCCGGCACCGGTCAAAAGGGTCGGCGTCATAAAGCGTCAGGGCCATATGGCCGTCCCGGGCTTCCATCCGCACCGGCGACCAGGCAGGAATATACAGATTCCAGTCTGCCGGGAGACTTCCGTCGCTGTACGCGGAAAAATCCTCATGGATCTCTTCCGTTTCAACAGCCGTCACCGGAAGCGCCGTAGCACTGGTCCACACATCTTCTTTATTCACGGTATAAACCAGATGCAGCCTGCCGTCCGCCGGACGGGGATTGGCCTCCACAATGCCGCGGATATACTGTGGTCCCAGATTTTTATAAAGCCCGGCATATTTGTGGGGAGAAACCTCCGGTGTGATTGCATACAGATCATAAAAATCCCTTCCGTTTTCCCCGGTTGTCACCGCAATCGGCCAACGGTGCGCACTGTCCGTCGTAGGGTTGTAGCACAGGGCGTATCGTCCGTCAGCGGTATGTTCTCCCCAGACCTTTCCGGTAGAGGTTTCCAGAGAATATGCGGTCTGCAGCGGTTCCCAGCGTTCTCCCTTGTCCCGGCTGGACGTCACCAGCGACTTTTTGTAAACGGCAGTCACCGTATCATCCGGCAGCGTAAAATAGCAGAAGGCTTCCGCCCCCGGCTGGGTAAACGCTTCTTTGTGCAGGCGTTCTTCTTCCCACATCTGCGCCGTCACCAGACGATTATCCAGCAGTTCCTGACAGCCTTTCACAAAGCCTGCATCCGACGCCTTCGTATAGAGCGGAATCTGCGGCGCCGCCGTCTCGTCAAATCCTGCTGCGGTATTGATCCGCAGAAAATATATGGGGGAAAAGCTGTGATCCGGATAGATTTCCCGTACCACCCGGCCCACGCCGTAGCCGTTGTTGGGCGCCACCGTATGCTCCGGGGCAATGCCGTAAAAGCCGGTGGCCAGCAGCCGGTTGTCTTTCGTCACATAAAAGCTCATCCGCTGGTGCATCACACATTCGACGTATTCCTCCTGCAATGCTTCTTTGCAGGGGCCCGTATAATATCCTGCAGGCACGGAAAGCGGCGGGAACATTTCCACCGGTTTTGCCCAGCGGTATCCGTCCGCAGACCAGGTCAGCATGGTTTTGGAAGGGGGCACATGCTCGCTGACCGGATCCGTCAGATAATCCACCCAGTATTCCCCGTTCCAATAACAGATCATCGCCGCATGATTATAAGTCCACCCGTTTCCGTCTGTGGCCGTGGCCGGATCCTTCGACGCCCGGGCAATCTGAACACAATGGGTACCTTTTGCATGAGGCAGGCCGCCGTCCTGCAGACGCACGTCCGCTTTCTGTTTGTTATGTACCTGTATGATTTCCCGCATAATATCCTCCAAAAATCAAACAGCCACCTGCCGCATAGAGGCAGGTGGCCCGAATATGAATTTCTTAATAGTACCTTACGAATTTATATGGCGTCGCATATCTGTAGTTGGATGTACAGATACCGAGACTGGAGGATGCCGCATGCACAACTTGTCCGCCGCCGATATAAATCGCTACGTGGTAGACTCTTCCGCCGCTGGCGTAGAAGACCAGATCTCCCGGCTGCAGTTCGCTTTCCGCAACGGAATATCCGCCCGACGACTGGGAAGCCGCTGTCCGGCCGGATACGGAAATACCGCAGTTCGCCATAACCGACTGAACAAAGCCCGAGCAATCCGCGCCGTTGGTCAGGCTGGTGCCGCCCCACACATAAGGATTACCGATAAACTGCTGCGCGTAACTTGCAATCTGCTGGCCCTTGGAGGAGTTGCTGTAAGCCGCTGCGTTGTTGTAGGACTTCGTGTTGCTTCCTTCGTTCTTTTTGGAAGAAGAGCCCGAACCGCTGTTGCTGTTGCTGTTGCTCTGTGAACGGGACGCCGCCGCTGCACGCTGTGCCGCTGCCTGACGGGCAGCTTCTGCTTCCGCAGCCGCCTGACGCGCACGCTCCGCCGCTTCTCTTTCTTCCTCTGCCAGCTGATCGGCATAGGACTCTGCAAGTACCGCGTAATGTTCTGCCTCAGATGCAAATTTCGTTGTCTTCTCCGTAGGGTCACCCTCTGCGATGGTCCGCGCACGCTGCGCAGCTGTCGCAGCCTCCCGCGCCGCCTCATATGCAGAGGAGGATGCGGAGGAGTACTTCGCAATGGAAGCTAAGTACGCCGCTTCTTCCGAAGCCAGACGGGTTGCTTCCTCATTCTTGGATTCCGCTGTTTCCATCGAAACCTGAATGTCAATGTACTGCGTCAGAACATATCCTGTCGCATCACCATACTGGATCTTCGTCCACTCCCCCTCTTCGGAAAGCACTTCACAGGTATCTCCCTGGGGCATCACATCCAACACCGTCGCCTCTTTGCTGGCGGAAGAACGGATATTCAACGCATCCGCCTTTACCGTTCCCGTTTTTCTCGCAATCTGCTCTGCCAGTGCTTCTGCGCTTTTGCCGAAGAGCACATATTCTTTCATAACATATCCCGTGACTGTACCGGAAGTGATCTTGTACCAGTCGCCTACCACGCCGGTGATATTGGCCGCGGAATTGTTCTGCAGCTTTCCCACCACCTCGCTGTTTGTGTCAGGCTCCTTACGCACATTCAGATAACCATCCACCTGTGCAATCACTACGGTTCTGTATTCTTCCCGGACCTGTGACACGGTGGCCACCAGATCCGTATCAATAATCGCTTTTACATATTCCTCAATCGCATTGGTCACGCCGACTCTCGGCAGACTTGAATCTGTGGTACAATAGCTGTCGATCAGAGAGGAAATTCCGATCGAAGGGTACTCCGATGACTTTGCAATATCAGCGGCATATGCGCTGAATGAACTGCACAGAACGCCCGCAGCCGTAAGAATGCCGCAAACAGTTCTCAAGGTCAATTTTCTCATACCTACCTCCTAAAAGGTTTCAACAGTATCTTTCACTTTTAAAATTCAAATTAAAGGGACATCCTCAATATCCTAGCATATCCGAAATCATTTGTCAAATTTATGTATAAATTCCATACAACGGTTGATTTCGGGAAAAATCCATGCTACAGTTTGCCCATACGGCTTATATGCCGGACAAAATCACAGTCAGAAACGGAGAATGTATCATGAATGCAAGGGTTGCCGTCGTTACCGGCGCCTCCAGAGGCATCGGAAAAGAAATCGCCGCAAAACTGGCCGCCGAAGGCTGCCATCTGATCTTAAACTGCAAAACCAGCGGTCCCCTCTTAACAGAGTATGCATCACAGCTTTCAAAGCGTTACGGTATCGGCTGCAAAACCGTGATCGGCGACATTTCCCTGCCTGCCACCTGCGGGCAGATTGCCGCAGCCGCAGAAAGCTTCGGCCATCTCGACCTGCTTGTCCACAATGCAGGCATCAGTAAAACCGGTTTGCTGCATGATCTTCCGGAATCCGCATGGAATGAACTGCTGTCCGTCAATTTAAGTTCCTGCTATCAGCTGTGCCGACATCTTACCCCCATGATGATCGCGCAGAAATCCGGAAAAATTCTCTTTATATCCTCCGTCTGGGGCCTTCGCGGCGCCTCCTGTGAAGTCGCCTATTCCGCCAGCAAGGGCGGCGTCAACGCATTTACCAAAGCGCTGGCAAAGGAACTGGCGCCTTCCGGCATCGCAGTCAATGCCCTGGCCTGCGGCATGATCGATACGGAAATGAACCGGCAGTATACCGAAACAGAAAAACAGGCCATTGCCGAAGAAATCCCCGCCGGCCGCATCGCCGCGCCCGAAGAAGCGGCGCAGATGGCACTGCTGCTTTTAAAAGCGCCTTCGTATCTCACCGCCCAGGTCATTGCCTTTGACGGCGGCTGGCAGTCTTAAACTGCCTGCCTACACTTCTTTTAACGTATACATTCTGGATCCCAGTCCAAGGGCGGCGGCTGCCTCAATGGTATGCACGCCGTTTCTGCTTTCAATCCGTTCCAGCAGATGCTTTTGTCCGGGATCCTCCGTGGCGGCATATACCAGATCCAGACAGGCCTGGTCGATGGCCACCGGATCCTCCGATATCAAAATACCGATATCCTGCATACAGGGGTCTTCCGCCACTTCGCAGCAGTCACAGTCCACGGACATATTTTTCATCACATTCACATACACGGCGTTGCCGTGGAAATACTGCATCACGGACCTGGCCGCTTCCGCCATGGATTCCAGAAAGGCGTCATGATCCGCAGACCAGAAAGCATCCGGATCTCCCGCGCCATGGATATAAGCCTTTCCATAGGAAGACGCAAGTCCGATGGACAGCTGCTTCAGAGCGCCGCCGTAACCGCCCATGGGATGTCCTTTGAAATGGGAAAGCACCAGCAGCGCGTCATAATTCGTCAAATGGCTCCCCACATAATTTTTCTTCAAATGTTTTCCGCCTGGTACCGCAAGCTCCAGATCCGGTGCCTCTGCATCCAGAATATCTACCGTAAAATATTTTGTCCACTCATGATCTTCCAGCAGCTTTAAGTGCCGCTTCGTGGTATTGCGGGCGCCTTCATAGGCTGTATTGCACTCGGTGACCGTCGCATGCAGCCGGTCAATGACGGGCTTCCAGAATGCAGGCCGCAGATAATTTTGATTGCCGGCCTCGCCGGTGTGTACCTTGGCGGCCACCCGGCCTTCCAGTTTCTTCCCCAGTTGTTCATACAGTGCTGCGACTTCTTCTCCTGTAATATGCTTTGAAAAATATACGACAGACATCTTTACCCCCTCCTTGTAAATATGTAGTGGACAGCAACGCTTTTAATAGCCGTTCTTTCCAAAGTAATTACGGATTGTTTCGCTGCTTCGCAGCTTTCACAATCCTGCCCAACATTCGGAATCCATGGGGCCCCTACCCCACTTCTTCCTCATGTTGGGGGCGCGTCATAAAGCTTCTCACCCAACGGTATGCAAGCATACCGTGGATTCGAGCTTTCGACGCTGTAATTACAGTATAAAACAAAAGCGAAATAACGGCAATCGCTATTTCGCTTTGTTCTGTGTTTATTTTGTGAGTATTCTGTGATGCTTCACTTTTCCTTTTATCCTTCGATGGCAATGTATTTCTTTTCCGGAACGGAAGCCTTCGCCTCTTTCTTCGGTACGGTCAGATTCAGTACCCCGTTGGTAAAGGAAGCTTTGATATCCTCGTCTGTGATTTCTTCTCCGACGTAAAAGCTTCTCTGCATCTGTCCGACGTAGCGTTCTTTGCGGATGTATCTTTCATCCTTGCTCTTTTCCTCTTTGTCTTCACTGTGCTTCGCACTGATGGTCAGGTATCCTTCGGAAAGTTCTACCTTCACCTCATTCTTGTCATAACCCGGCAGGTCCAGAGCGATTTCATAAGAATCTTTCTTTTCTTTGACGTCGGCGTTCATCGCCACGCTCCTGTTCCTCTGTTTGTAAGTGGTTGCGGGGAAAAAGAAGTCGTCAAACATATCCTCCACAAAATTATCTGAAAAAACACTCGGCATTAACATCGTTCATTCCTCCATTCATGATGAATTAATATATACAGCCTTTGCTTTCCTGTGCCTCTTGCTCTAGCTGTTATATGTATAATAGCACATTTATTAGCAATGTCAACCGTTGAGTGCTAATTTTTCTGTGAAGTTTCTGTGAACTTCTTTTTTGTTGTTCCCTCCTCATTGTTTCCGGATTTTCTGGTTTTATTCCTGTTTCAAAGCACCTCGGAATCTCATTGAAATCACTGCCAGTGCTATTATTCCAGGCAATTAAAGAATATCTGTAGACAATGAATATATTATTTGATATAATAACAACGAAATATTTTTTAAAAAATCGGTTATAATATATCACGCAAGGAGTTATACCTGATGACTTACACAGAATTCATATATCTTCGATTAAAAAACTTTGAAACAGGACAACCGATCTATACAAGTGATATTGCAGCAAAACTTGCAGACGCATATGGATTAAATCAAAAAGAAGCTGTCGCTGCCACTGCTGTGGTGTTCAAAAGAATGATGGATGAAAAGAAAATTTCCAATCTCCGGTTTCATCAGAAAGGAATTTATTATTTTACTGTGGTAACACCTTTTGGCGAAGCAGGCATCAACACAGAACGCCTGATCGCTGATAAATATCTTTTACCGGACATCGGATATGAAACAGGCTATACAATACTCCATCGTATGGGTCTTACAACACAATTACCGAACCAGCGATGCATTGCGACCAACAAAGCCACTGACTGTACCCGTACAGATTATAAACTCAATGTTATTATTCGCCCTCCCAAAACAACTATCAATGAAACAAACAAGGCATATTTACAATTTCTTGATGTTCTGGATTTAATGGATAAAGCCCCCATAGATGCCATCCATCCATATAAAGTATTGACAGACTATATTCATCAAATGAAACTGAAGTATGAATTGCTTCTTTCTCTTGCGGACAAATACTACAACAAAAAAACAATATTACAGCTTGCACATACGGCAAGCGAAGGAGATATACAATGAACCTTCATATGGATTCCGACGCATTTCGTGTCCTGATAGAAAATATTCACAACAAAACCGGATACCGTTCTGACGTTCTTGAAAAGGATTATTATGTTGTCCTCATTCTCTCTGAACTGGCAGAAAAACAAAATGACGGTCTGCCTGCTTATTTCAAAGGCGGCACAGCTTTATATAAAGCGCTCAAAACAACCAACCGTTTTTCAGAGGACATCGATCTTTCTGTAGACACAAAGAATTGCACGACCTCTCAAAATAATAAACGTTTGGAAAATGCTACAAAAAAATATAATTCCCTGCCTAGAGACCGATCTTTGGGTAAAACGAATCGTTCAGAAGTGATTGCCGTATACACGTATCATCCTGTGACAGTTTATGATACAGACGATACTTTGCAGCGTTTTGGAAAACTAAAAATTGAAGCAACTTCTTTTACCATCAGTGAACCTGTAACGAAACTGGAAATTGCCCCAATGTTGTATGATCTTGCAACTGATACAGAGAAGCGGATATTGGAAACTCGATATGATGTAAAGCCTTTCGAAATACAAACAATCACCATAGAACGTATTTTTATAGACAAGCTTTTTGCCGCCGAAGCCTATGTACGCAAATCCGATGATCCTCATCGTGCTTTTGAAGCCGCAAAACATATTTATGACCTGACAGTTTTGAACGGAATTATACAAATACAAACGCTTCTTTGTGATACACTGCAGATGAAAAGACTTTTACAGATACGCATGTCGGAAGAAACAGAACGCAGAGACGGGATTCCCGGAGTGATCCCGTCAGAGTTTCATTTCTTTACAGATACTGCCAATAATTTTAATGTAAAAACAGCCTATGAAATAATGCAAAGACAATATGTCCTTCGTGACTGTGATCGGATAGAATATTGTACTGCGATGAAAGCACTGATGGATATTCAAGCAAAACTAATGAATAATGATGCATGGTCAAACTATCCTCTTTCAATTTCATCCAATTACCAGTAATCCCAAACCGGAATCATAGTAATTAACATACTGACCAATAACGAGCCAGACTGGATTTTATCAAGAAAACAGAAGGGCGCCAAAATACGTCATCGTATTGGCGCCGTTGTGGTAATGCATCCCTGCCGCAGCGGCCAGCGCGCTAACGTCAAATCCATAGCCTTCCAGTGCCTGAAAGGCTTTTTCCGGAAACCGGCAGGGTGCGTCCGGGCAGGTGCAGGCCTTACAATTCCCGCAGCCGCCGTTGGCCAGCAGCAAATACGTATCCGTCAGGGGCCGGACCTGTGCATCAAAGGCTTCGATCATTTTCTGAAAACGCCCCACGCCATCCATCATCCCCTCATAATCAAAGGGATCCTCCAGATCAAATTTTGCGCTGAACAGCAGCATGGACTGATACTGTTCCACCCGTTCCTTACATTCTGCAAGAGTGCCGATGGCCGGCGGGCAAACCCAAAGCTTTCCGTAAGCGCCGCATCGGTTCGTTTCACAGATTTCCCGAATTTGCGGCGCATAGACCAATGCACTGATGTCCAGCACCCCAGCCTCAAAGAAACCGTTTTCCAGCGCCAGACGCTTCATTTGTTCTATTTCTTTCTTCATCTCATACAATTCCCTTTTATCATATTTTCTTAAATAATAATCGTTTCAGCTATATCCGGATGGCGTCGATCGGTTTTTCGTGTACAATTTTTGCAATGGGGACAGCACTGGAAATCACCGCTGTGAAAATACTTAATCCAAACAGCAGGACAATCTGCCTTATGCCGAATCGAAAAACAGAAAGCATAATATCAAAATCTTCCCACAGAATACGATTGGCAAAAACAGCTCCGGCTCCGCAAGCTGCACCCGCCAGCAAAAAGGTCAATATGGCCAGCAGCAGGCTTTCCATGAAAAAAATTTGAAAGATAACGCCCTTTCCCGCGCCCAATGCTCGCATAATACCAATTTCTCTCTTTTTACCCACGATACTAATGGAAATAAACTGAAAAAAGAGAATTACAGAAAATATACCAATTCCCAGTCCAGCATAGCCAAAAATCCGGGCAAAAGTATTCAGATTGTCTTCCAGCGTGTTCATTTCAAATGTAACGGCACCGATAATGGGGTAACGTATTCCATTTTCTGTCTTACCGCAAATATTTGCAAATTTTTTTATTTGCCCATTCTTTTTCGGAAAGGATGATACAGCGTAGGCATACATGCCCTCTCTCCCTTCACTGAGCCGCTCAAACAAATCGTCAGAGACCAATATAGCACCATTGAGCCAGTAGGGATGCTGATATACTTCGCCGAATTCCTCAAATGTCTGCATGCATATGTAGCCCTCTTCTGTCAACTCCCCGTCTTGATCGGAAACCCGCATCGAAAATGTCTGTCCTGTTCCGTCCTGAGAATAATCCTCTACTGAAAAAATAACTTCCTTCTGTTTTAATTCAGACACAAAAGACACTTCGGAACGCAGCTTTGTAATGAAACAGTGATCCGAATGTTCCAGAACCGTATTCATGACAGGCAGTTCTACCTGGTTCAGATCGGAAATACGAAAAATAGCATTTCCGGTATAAGCATGTTGTTCGTTTTGAAAAGTCAGTTCTGCATTATTTAACATAACAACGGAAGGATAAAAGGATGCAATTACATCAAGGCCGCCCTTTCCGACAAACACCGTACAACTTAATCCGTATTTTCTGGAAAAATCCAGTTCTCCTTCCAGCATAACAGTATGCAGTTGGGCCAGTTCGCCGCTGTTTTCTTCCTTGGAAAACTTCTGTTTCTGATATCGGCTGACATTAAAGCCCGTATCGATAATTCCGGTTATCGTATAATTTCTCCCGGCAATAAAAAGATTTTCACCAATCAAATCAGCATAGTCCTTTACCTGTTTTTTGTATGCTGCAAGATGGTCTCTATCCATATAATGATACGTTTCATTGCCAAGGCTTTCTACTAAAACATCCTCACGAAAGTTCTTCGGATCATGATATTCATCCCATGAAAGAATGAGCGACGGTTCACTTTCATTTCCGTCCGTATAAAATTTGAATCTGGGTCCGGTATAGGCAGCATACCCCACTTTTGCAAAGGAATCATACAGATATTTACTGATAGCAATTTCCCGTCCGGATGCATCGGGCATCTTTCCCGCCACAAGAGAACACCCAAAATGATCCAGTTCATCTTCTGAAAACTCTACAAAACCGGAAATCTCACGAACATAATCAAAGCTGCTGCCGGAAATTTTCGATTTATAATTGTATTCGATATTCCGACTGGCAATGGGTGGAATATACACGCCTTTGCATAGCGCTCCGGTTTTTTCTTCCAACGTCTCCACTTCTTCTTCACTCAGCAAAAAGCCGTCACTGTATCCGGCTTCACTGCTTCCTTTGCTGATGCTTTTCTCTTTGCGCAGAGTGACGCATTTTGCATCTTCATCCTGCAAGGTATGTATCAGCGTATCCTGTCGATCAAAGTTGCTCAGCATATCCGACATTCCGAACAACAAAAAGGATATTGTTGATAATAGTAATACTGCTAAAAAACGGATTTTTTTCTGCAAAATACTGTTCCAGCCGATACGGAATGCCGATTTTGCAGATAATCTTCCGGAGTGCAAAGACATCGTTTTATTGGAAACTGCCGATACGTTCTTCGGTTCACTGTCGGATAACACTTTTCCGTCAGATAACTCAATCATTCGGTCTGCATACTTTTCTGCCGAATTTCTGTCATGGGTCACTACGATAACCAGCCTGTCTTCAGACAGTTTTCGCAATATCGTCAAAATCTGTTCTCCGGTTTGCGAATCCAGCGCGCCGGTGGGTTCGTCTGCAAGGACGATTCTGGGATTTTTGACAATCGTTCTTGCAATCGCCACACGCTGTCTCTGACCGCCGGATAATTCTCCTGGTTTTCTTCCTGCATACTCCTGTAAACTTACCTGCGCAAGCGCTTCATCCACACGTTCCTTAATCTGCCCCGCACCCTGCATTTCCAGTGCCAACGCAACATTTTTTTCGACGCTGAATTCTTCCAGCAGATTGTATTCCTGAAAGACGAATCCGACACAGGTATTGCGGTAAGCATCATATTGTGAGGTGCTGAATGAAGAAAACGGCGCGCCGTCCAGCAAAATGTCTCCTTCATTTGCCGTATCCAACGCGCCGATCAGATTTAAAAGCGTCGTCTTGCCGCTTCCTGATTTTCCCAGCAAAAATATCATCCCTGTATCCGGCAGGGATAAAGAAATCTGACGCAGTGCAGTCACAGCATTTTTACGACCCGCATGATATATTTTGGTCAAATTTCTAATTTCCAGCATGAATATAATTCCCCTTTCTATCCATGCAGCTTTCTTTTACCGTTCTTCTCTGAAATAGTTCAGCCCCAGATGCTGCGGCGGCTGATTTTCCCGCTTCTTCCGCATACTGATGATGACCAGTACGAGAATCGTCACCAGATACGGCGCCATTTTAAACAGCTCCTGTTTGCTGAAATCCAGATTGGGAATGTAGTTATGCACAATATACAGGCCGCCAAAGAGGAAGGAACCCAAAATGGCGATGCCCGGCTTCCAGACCGCAAAGATGACCAGTGCGATGGCCAGCCAGCCTCTGTCGCCAAAAGCGTCATTGGACCAGATGCCGTTTGCATAATCCATGACATAGTACAGTCCGCCCAGGCCGGCGATCATACTGCCGATACAGGTGGACAGATATTTATACCGTTCCACATTGATGCCTGCCGCATCGGCTGTGGCGGGATTTTCTCCCACAGCCCGCAGATGCAGGCCCTTTCTTGTCCGGCTTAAGAAAATCGCCGCGGCAATGGAGATGGCCACTGCCAGATAGGCCAGAAATCCGTAGGAAAGGAACACCTGTCCAAACCACCCAAGGTTTTTGGCAAAGGGCAGTGAAGTCCTGAAAAAATCACTGGTTTTGGTCAGTGTAATGGACGGCAGTTCACTTCCGGTCAGTTTGATCAAAGAGCCGCCGAAAAAGTTGCCGAAGCCCACGCCGAATGTGGTGAGCGCCAGACCGGTCACGTTCTGGTTGGCCCGAAGCGTTACCGTCAGGAAACAGTAAATCAGGCCCATCAGCAAAGACCCCAGCAGGCAGGACAGGAAAGGAATCAGGATGGCCAGCGCCCCGTTCATCCCGTGTCCGGCGGAGGTGCAGGCATTTTCATAGGCAAAAGCGCCGATGACGCCGCTGATGCCGCCCACGTACATGATACCGGGAATGCCCAGATTCAGGTGTCCCGATTTTTCCGTAATAATTTCTCCGGTGGAGCCGTACAGCAGCGGAATGCCCTGCATGACGGCACGCTGTATGAATGCTGTAATCACTGCGCTTTCCCTCCTTTCCGGATTTTACGAAAACGAATCGCATAGTTGATGAAAAATTCGCTTCCGATGATGAAAAAGATAATAATACCCGTAATGATTTCCGAAAATGAATCGTTCAGACGGAAGGCGGTGGAAATTTCCGATGCGCCCTTTTCCAGAAAGACGATCAGGAAGGCCGTCAGCACCATATACAGCGGATTAAACTTGGCCAGCCAGGAAACCATGATGGCCGTAAAGCCTCTGCCGCCGGCGGTATCCCGGGTAATGGAGTGATCCGTTCCCGATACCAGCAGCATACCAGCCAGTCCACAGATCGCACCCGAAATCAGCATGGTGCGGATGACGACTTTTTTTACATTGATGCCGATATAGCGGGCGGTGTTTTCGCTTTCGCCCACCACGGAGATCTCATAGCCCTGCTTGCTGAACCGCAGGTAAACGTACATGGCAATGGTAATCACCAGCACGATCAGAATATTCAGCAGATATTTCTGATCTCCCAGCACCGGAAGCCAGCCCGCCTGGGTATCGCCGTTGATAATGCCGATCTTGCCGGAGCCCTTGGGCACCGACCAGACAAAAACAAAATAAGAAACCAGCTGAATGGCGATATAGTTCATCATCAGCGTAAACAGCGTTTCATTGGTATTCCAGTATGCTTTGAAAATCGCAGGCAGCAGCGCCCAGACCGCTCCCGCCGCAATGCTCGTGACCACAATCACCAGCAGCAGCACAGGCTGGGAAAGCTTGTTGCCCAGCAGAATCATGCAGGCCGTGCTGGCCAGACCGCCAATCAGAACCTGTCCTTCCGCGCCGATATTCCAGAAGCGCATTTTAAAGGCCGGCGTCACCGCCAGAGAAATACAAAGCAGGATCGCCACATTCTGGAACAGGTTCCAGATTCTCCGGTCCGTGCCGAAAGCGCCTTCAAACATTTTCTGATAAACTTCCAGCGGATTTAAGCCCGTCAGAATGATGGTAATGATGCCGGAAAAGATCAGCGCCGCCAGTACGGCAATGATGCGAACTGCCCAGGCCTGATACCAGGGAATCGCATCCCGCTTCACCAGATGTATCAGCGGTTCATGCATTTTTTTCTCCGGTTTTGACATGATCCGCACCTCCCTCCATATCCTCGTGTACAGATTTTGTCATCAGAAGACCGATTTCCTCTTTGGTAGCCGTCCGTCCGTCCACCACGCCGGTGACACAACCCGATCCGATGACCATGATCCGGTCGCAAAGTTCAATCAGCACGTCCAGATCCTCGCCGACGAAAATCACCGCCACGCCGTTCTTCTTCTGTTCATTCAGCAGATTGTAAATCGTATAGGAAGAATTGATATCCAGGCCGCGCACCGGGTAAGCCGCCATCAGCACCGTGGGCACCGCGGCAATTTCCCGTCCCACCAGTACCTTCTGCACGTTGCCGCCGGAAAGTCTCCGCACCGGCGTACTGACGCTGGGCGTCACCACTTCCAGCTGCCGGATAATGGTCTCCGCCAGATCTTTCGGCGGTTTCCGCTGCAGGAACATGGTTTTTCCCCGGCGATAACTGCGCAGCATCATATTATCCACGATGTCCATATTGCCGACCAGTCCCATGCCCAGACGATCCTCCGGCACGAAGGAAAGCCGGACTCCCAATGCCCGGATCTGCAGCGGGGTTTTGTCCCGCAGATTGTCCGTCTGCTTCGTTTTGGGATTGTGATATAAAATACTGCCGGAATCGATATGCTGCAGTCCCGCGATGGCCTCCAGCAGTTCCCGCTGTCCGCTTCCGGCGATGCCGGCGATGCCTAAGATTTCACCGGATCTGGCCGTAAACGACACGTGATCCAGAATCGTTGCGCCGTCCCGGTTCATACAGGTAATATCCTCCACCACCAGCCGGTCTTCCGGATGTTTCGGCTCGTCTCTGGTGATATTCAGGCTGATCTTCTTCCCTACCATCATTTCCGTCAGCAGGGTTTCATTCGTCTCGGCGGTTTTGACCGTGCCGATGTATTCGCCTTTGCGCAGCACCGCCACCTGATCTGACAGGCTTAAGACCTCGTGCAGCTTATGGGTGATAATGATAATGGCTTTGCCGTCATCCCGCATTCTGCGCAGCACCGCAAACAGCTTCTGGGTCTCCTGGGGTGTCAGCACCGCCGTGGGTTCGTCCAGAATCAGGATATCGGCGCCCCGGTACAGCACTTTGATGATTTCCACCGTCTGCTTTTCGGAAACGGACATCTCATAGATTTTCTTATCGGGATCGATTTCAAATCCGTATTTCTCGCTGATTTCCTTCACTTTGGCCGAGGCGTTTTTCACATCGTATTTTTCTTCCAGCCCCAGCACGATATTTTCCGTGGCAGTAAAGACGTCCACCAGCTTGAAGTGCTGGTGAATCATTCCGATCTTATACTGAAAAGCGTCCTTCGGCGATGCAATCACCACTTCTTTGCCGTCAATGAAAATGCTGCCGGAATCCGGAAAATAGATGCCCGCGATCATATTCATCAGCGTGGTCTTGCCGCTGCCGTTTTCCCCCAGTATGGAAAGGATTTCGCCGCGGTTGACCTTCAGCGAAACATTGTGATTGGCGCAGACATGGCCGAAGGTTTTCGTGATGTTTTTCAACTCGATTGCTGCATTTGCCGCCATAGGCAACTCCCTCCTTCGTCTCTGACTTTAAAAAACACGTTTTCATTTGCAGGCAGCGTGCTTTTCAAAATCAGATCCCTGATCTTATACCAATACATGCGGGGCATGTTGCTGCCCCGCATGCAGATAAACCATACGGTAAATACTGTATCAGAATTTTTCATTCAGCGTTGTGATGCCGTCGATACGAAGATCGAAGTACGGTGCGGAACGCATTTCTGACTCATGGAAGTAGCCGTCAGAAATCACTTCCGTATCCGGTGTATAGTTATCATCCGTATCCACATCCGCCATGTAGCTGTCCAGCGCAGCCCTGTCTACCGTAAAGGTGTCGGTTGCAAATACGTGGGTGGTTCCGTCTTCCAGCGCTTTGGTGGCTTCCGCAATCGCATCTGCGGTACCTTCTGCCGCTGCCTGCTCGTTGACGTCGGTGAGTACGACAGAGCCTGTGCTTAAATCACCGCACCAGTCGTCTGCGATTTCCTCATCGTTCTCATAGCACTCGATCATATATTTGAAATAAGGCGTCCAGTCGATTCTGGAAGAAACGATAAAGGTGTTGGGGCAGGATTCTACCGTGCTTCCGTTATAGGAAACATCCGGAACGCCCGCAGCCTCACAGGCCGTAGGAGCGCCCATGGAATCCGCATGCTGGCTGATCAGGACACAGCCGTTGTTGATCAGCAGGGTTGCCGCTTCTTTTTCTGCCGTCTCGTCATACCAGCTTCCGGTGAACTGTACGTCCATGGTGGCCGTCGGGCATACGGAACGTGCGCCCAGGAAGAAAGAGGTATATCCGGAAATAACCTCGGCATAGGTATAGGCACCGACATAACCGATCTTTGCCTTATCGGCAGTGATGGTTCCGTCAGCGATCATTTCATTTAACTTCATGCCTGCCGCGATACCGGCCAGATAACGGCCCTGGTAAATCGAAGCAAATGCGTTGTGATAGTTATCCAGACCTTCCGTATGCGCCATAGTACCTGTCGCATGGCAGAACTGAACGTCGGTAAATTCCTTCGCTGCCTGAATCATGTAAGATTCATGACCGAAGCTGTCTGCGAATACCATCTGGCAGCCGCTGTCTGCAAGATCTGCAGCCGCTTCGTAACATTCCTGTCCTTCGGGAATATTGGTTTTCAGCACATATTCCACGCCTTCTTCTTCACAGGCTGCAACTGCTGCATCCAGGAAGTTCTTGTCATAGGTGGAATTTTCGTCATGCAGGAAAATAAAACCGATCTTCAGATCGTCTTTCTTACTGCTGTCTTCCTGCTGGCTGTCTGTCTGAGTGTTCTTGTCTGCATTTTCATCAGCTTTCTCGTCCTTGCCGCAGGCCGACAAAGAAAAGCACATGGTAAATGCCAGCGCAAGTACCAGAAGAATAGAAGCAACTCTTTTCATATTTCTCCTCCTTATGCCGTCAGGCAAATAAAATTGTGTATATAAAAACTGTTCTGAAAGCACCTTTTTTCAGATGCCCGAAACAGTATTTACCGAAACAACAGTTCATTTTCCGTCATCCGGTCGATGATGGCCAGTGACTCTACCCGGATCCCGGCTTTCCTCAGAGCGTCGCCGCCGGGCTGAAAACCTTTTTCAATGGCAATGCCGCAGCCTGCCACCGCCGCATGCGCCTGCCGGCACAGTTCGATCATGCCGTTTAATGCCTCTCCCATAGCCAGGAAGTCATCTACGATCAGCACCCGGTCTTCAGGCGTTAAAAAAGCCCGGCTTACCACAATCCGGTTTTCCAGACCATGGGTGTAGGAATACACCTTCGCCGAGTATACGTTATCATCCATATTTGCAGTTTGTTTCTTTTTTGCAAAGACCAGCTTTGCGTTCATATGACAGGCTACCGCCATTGCAAGCGCAATGCCGGAAGACTCTACGGTCAGAATCTTGTTGACTTTCGCATCCTGATACAGCCGGGCAAGTTCCTTGCCCATGTCCATCATAAAGGGAACGTCGATCTGCTGATTCAGGAAGCTGCCCACATTTAAAACATTGCCCGGGAAAATCCTGGCTTCTTTTCGAATCTTATCTTCCAGCTGTTTCAAAAATCTATCCTCCGTGCAGATGCTTGAACTGACCGGCAACAAAAAAACGATATAAAAATATTATCACCCATGCAATTGTAATGTCAATACCAATCTTGTCAAATTTTGACTTTCCCTGCGGTCCCTCATTTGTGCCCTCTGCCAGTGTCCCTACTCTCTTTTCTGCAGAATATTTTCCGCGGTATACAGATCCATCAGCGTCGTAATCTTTATGTTTTCATAGCTGCCCATGACCATTTTCACCCGCAGGCTGCCGAAGCGCTCCATCACCATGGAATCATCCGTGACAAACGGCCTGCCTGCGGCGTCAAATTTTTCATAGGCTTCGCGGATGGCGTCATACAAAAATACCTGGGGCGTCTGGATATGCCAGAGACAGTCCCGTTCCAGCGTTTCCGTTACCATCTGCGACCGGTCCGTCTTTTTGATCGTATCCGTGGCCGGTACACCTAAGGCGCATGCTCCGTATTTGACCGCGGCTTTATAGGAAAATTTAATCATGTCCTCATCGATAAAGGGCCGGGCCGCATCATGTATGAAAACATAGGTACTTCCCTCGGCACAAGCCAAGGAGTGCATCACCGAATCATAACGTTCCTTTCCGCCGGGCACAAATCTTTGCAGTTTCCGGAAGGTATAGCCCTGCAGAATCTTATTTTTACAGTAATCGATTTCATCCTCCGGCAGCACCAGCAGAATCTCGTCAATATAATCGGACTGATCGAACTGTTCCAGAGAATATACCAGCATGGGCTTGCCGCTGATGGAAAGATACTGTTTCCGTTTCCGGGAAGACAGCCGGGTCCCGCTGCCGCCGGCCAGTATGATTGCTGTGGTTTTCATAAAAGCCTCCGTTGTCATTTGTCTGTTTTTCCCATAATGGCAGAACAGCTTCTTTAAATTGCTCCCAGCTGCAGCGCCGGATCCGCATTCAGCGACCAGTCTGACAACTGTCCTTTCTGCCAGGAAGTATAAGCTGCGGCGCCGATCATCGCCGCATTGTCCGTACAAAGCAGCGGTTCCGGACAGTAAAAGGTATAGCCTGCCGAAACGCAGGCCTGCTCTACGGCGGTCCGCAGGGTCTGATTGGCGGTCACGCCGCCGGCCAGCGCGATGCATTTGGTGTCCGATTCCGCGGCGGCCTTCATCAGATTGCCTACCAGCACGTCGATCACCGCCTGCTGGAAACTGGCCGCCAGATCTGCCTCCACGATCCGCTCCTTACGCATATGCGCCCCGTTCATATAATTTAACACCGCCGATTTCAGCCCGCTGAAGGAAAAATCCAGCGCCGACCCGGAGATTTTCGCCCGGGGAAAGGGAATCGCTTTGGGATTGCCCAGCTTTGCCAGGGCTTCGATCTTTGGGCCGCCGGGATATCCCAGCCCGATGGCTCTGGCCACCTTGTCAAACGCCTCTCCGGCAGCATCATCCAGGGTCCGGCCCAGCACTTCATAAACGCCGTAATCCGCTACCCGCACCAGATGGGTATGGCCGCCGCTCACCACCAGACACAGAAACGGCGGTTCCAGCCGGGGATTGCTGATATAATTGGCGGCGATATGGCCTTCGATGTGATTGACGCCGATCAAAGGCTTGCCGGCCGCAAAGGCCAGTGCCTTTGCAAATGAAACGCCCACCAGAAGCGCCCCCACCAGTCCCGGGCCTTTGGTCACCGCCACGGCGTCCACTTGTGTCAGCGTCATGCCTGCCTCATCCAGCGCCGCAGAAACCACCTGATTGATTTTTTCGATATGCTTTCTGGAAGCAATCTCCGGTACCACGCCGCCAAACAGTTTGTGTCTGGCGATCTGTGATGAAATGATATTGGAAAGCACGCTGCGGCCGTCGGCCACCACGGCGGCGGCCGTCTCGTCACAGCTGCTTTCGATTGCCAGTATTTTTTTCATGTCTGCTCAATCCTCAAAATTCAGTTCCGTTGACATCAGATCTTTTCCCGCCTTTGCCGCCGGAAAAATCGATCTGACCCGATCCATATATTCCTCCGGCCGTACCAGTGACGGACTGTAATGCGTCAGCCACAGCTCCTTCGGCTGCGCCATGCGCGCCAGCTTTGCCGCCTCATAAAATGTCATATGTTTATATGCTTCCGCTTTCGCTTCTTTTTCCGCTTCCCCGTACATGCCCTCGCAGATCATCAGATCCGCGTCCTTCGCCGATGCGGCAATGAGGGGCGTGGGGCGGGAATCGGTGCAGTAGGTCAGCTTGATGCCTTTTCGTTCCTCTCCCAGCACCAGATCCGGCGTATAGAGAATGCCGTCTTCTTCCACCAGTTCCCCTTTCTGCAGCCGGCTCCAGCATTTCATGGGCACCTTGTTTTCGGCCGCCTTTTCCGGCAGAAATTTTCCTGCCCGGGGAATCAGTACATTATAGCCGTAACAGACGATATTGTGGGTGGCGCGAAAGGCCTCGATCTGAAATCCGTTGAACCGGAAGGAACAGGTCTGCCCTTTCAGCTCCATAAATTCAATCGGAAACGGCAGTTCCGGCGCAATCACCCGCAGCGCGTTCACCACCTGTTCGATGCCTCTGGGGCCGATAATGATCAGCGGCTCCGTCCGCTCCGCATTGCCCATGGTGAGCAGAAGTCCCGGCAGTCCGCTGATATGATCCGCGTGATAATGGGTGAAGCAGATGATATCGATGGGCTTGAAGCTCCATCCCTTTTCCTTAATAGCCACCTGCGTTCCCTCTCCGCAGTCAATAAGAATGCTGCTCCCGTTATACCGCAGCATCAAAGACGTCAGTCTCCGATAGGGAAGCGGCATCATGCCGCCGGTACCAAGCAGACAAACATCTAACATTGCAAATCCCTCAACCAGTAAATGCAGGCATCCTCCACAGGATCCGCATAAAACTGCTTTCTGCAGCCTTCCATCTGAAAATCCAGAGACTCATACAGATTTCTGGCTGCCATATTGGAGACTCTGACTTCCAGCGTCATGGCCTTCTGCCCGTTTCGGGCAGCTTCCCGGATGGCGTAAGACAGCAGCAGATGTCCGATGCCCTTGCCCCGGTACGCTTCCGCCACCGCCAGATTGGTCACATTCGCTTCCTCCCCGGTGGAATAATAGCCGCAGTATCCGATAACACGGCCGTTCTCACAGGCGCAAAGCAGGCGGTTTCCTTCCTTTTCATAAAAGGATCGCAGACTTTCTTCGCTCCAGGGCTGGGTAAAAATCTCCCGTTCCAGCGCAGCGACCGCAGAAAAATCCGCTTTCTCTGCCCCGGCAATGGTCACCCGGCGCAAAAATTCCGCCCGCTCCCGTTCCGCCTGGGAAGGACGCAGATACTCCGGCCGGAAGGCCTCCGCCGCCACGGCCTGTCCTTCCTTCGCCAGCGCAATGCTTAAAGTACCTAAAGCCGCCGCCCGCTGCCGGGCCGCAAAGGGCTGGGCAAAGGTATAATCAATGGTAAGTCCCGCTTTCAGCTGTTCCTGACACACGGGCACGCCGTCTCCGGTAAAGAGTACCCGCTCCTTTTGCCGGTTCAGCCGCCCAATCAGTTCCTCCGCCGACAGCGCCGTCTGGGGCAGGATGGTGGTCAGTTTTCCGTTTTTGCAGTGATACAGCCCCGTATAAACCTGATTTCTTCTGGCGTCCATCATCGGGCAGATCAAAGCATCCGTATCTCCCATCTGAAACGCCAGTGCGTCCACCGTGGGTACGCCGATCACCGGAATCCCCAGCGCCATAGCCAGTCCCTTCGCCGTGGATACGCCGATACGCAGTCCCGTAAAGGAGCCCGGGCCTTTTGCCACCGCCACCGCATCCAGCGTATGCAGGTCCAGTTCCAGCATCCGGCACATGGAATCCACCAGCGGCAGCAGCGTCTGGGAATGGGTCTTTTTATCGTTCAGTGTATATTCTGCCAGTACCTTATCGTCTTCCACAATCGCCGCCCCTGCAACGAGTCCGGAAGAATCGATTGCCAATACTCTCATTTCAATCCTCCATGGTAATCTTTCTGTATGCGGCGTCCTTTGCAAAATCCTTTTCGATCCGCATCCAAACCGTATGGGCCGGAAACAGTTCTTCCGCCCGTTCCGGCCATTCTACCAGACAAACCCCGCTGCCGTAGAAAAACTCCTCATAGCCGATTTCATCCAGTTCCTCCGGATCCGCGATCCGGTACAGGTCAAAATGATACAGAGGAAGTCTGCCCTGTGCATAGCAGATCACAAAGGTAAAGGTGGGAGATGCCACCGGGCCTTCAATGCCCAGCCCCGCCGCAAAGCCTCTGGCAAACACCGTCTTGCCGACGCCCAGATCGCCTTGCAGCGCTATAATATCCCCTGGTTTTGCCTGTTGTGCCAGCTCTTTTCCAATCCTGTAGGTTTCCTCCTCGGAAAAGCTTTCCCATACTTTCATAGTTGCCTCTCATATATCCAAAAGAGGTTCTGTCAGACAGAACCTCTGTATCGGACTTTGCGTAATCCATCGGACAGATCCGGTCTGTCCTCTGTTTGCGTCTTTTATGTAAACTTATTATGCTGCCGGCTCCGCAGGCGCAGGCACTTCCGTTGCCGGAACTTCCGTCGTCACAGGCGGCTGTGTCGGTGCAGGTTCCTGTACGGGAACAGGCGTTTCGATGACTTCTACCGGAACCGGCGTTTCATTGGGCGCCTCCGTCGGTACTGCCGTGGGATACCCTTCAGGCCACGGCGTTTCGTGCACCGGTACAACCTTGACCGGTTCCGTCTCCGTTTTATAAATCAGAATCGGCGTTCCCGCCACAATATTATCATATATGATCTTTGTGGGTCCGATGGGCATATTGAGACAGCCGTGGGAGCCGTTGTAATAATAGATGGTTCCGCCAAATTTCCGCCGCCAGGTAGCGTCATGCATTCCGCAGCCATCATAAAACGGCATCCAGTAATTCACCGGTGTCTCCCAGTTGATACCACGAAGAATCGCCGGACTCTTCCGGTATTTGATCGAGTAAATTCCGGTGGGCGTAGCTCTGTCCTTGCTGACCGTACCGCTGACAAAATCACATTCCTGCACCAGTTCGCCTTCTTTATAGTAATACAGATGCTGCTTCGTCAGATTGACTTCCACATAGGTATTGCCCCAGTCCGTTGCTCCAAAAGCATTGGCCGTCTGTGCCCACTCCGGTTCCATTGTCTGACTGCCGCCGGCCCGGATGGCATCGGCAATTTTGGCTGCCGTGGCGTCCACATCCATTTTCCAGCCGTAATCACCTTTTTCTACCGTAACGTCGAAGTCCCAGGAGGTATGCAGCGTCCGGTCCTTGTCATACGTATTATACTTTTCCGCCAGGGAGGCCGCATATGCCGTAACCTGCCCGGCGTCTACCACAATATTTCCCTCTGCATCCGATGAAATCCAGGGATAGATCTCGCTGATGCTCAGTACCTCTTTGTTCTCGCCAAACAGAATTTCCAGAGAGATATCCGCATGGGCGTTGACCAGCGCCAGATTCTTTTTCAGCGTCTCATCATCCGCAAGCACCGCCTGCTTCTGATAACAACCCTCTTTCTGCAGATCGACAGACGGCTTCAGGCTTTCCACCGCCTCCGTGATTTTCTGCATCAGCACCTCCGGCAGGATCACGCTGCCGGGATCTCCCGCATCGATATAGTAAGTTTTCTTCTGTTCATCATATGCGATATGCGCATCCACCGGTTCCGTCATTCCGGCAGGATCGCTGACCTGCAGTGCCTGCACTGCCGCCGCCAGCTTATCCGCATCGTACTGTACTTCAGCCTGCAGATGATAATCCGAATGCTTCAACATTGCCGCGAACCACAGCCCGGATTTCTGCTGTTTTAATATGGTCGCTGCCGATCCGCCGATCTCCGCCTGCAGATCGATATCCCGTCCGTAAATGTACTCGGTTTTCTCTCTGTGCTCCTCTAACGTCAGCGTATAGGCATCGATCTTTTCGATCAGCTCCTGATCTGCACCTTTCGCCGTTTTCCATGCGCAGTTCACACTGTCGATCCGGGTATTCGGCAGAAAATGGAATTGGAAAAAGATCAGTCCGGCAATATAAATTAAAAGCACCACCCCTGCAGCAATCAATGCAATACGCACACCGGTTCTTTCATGCCCGGCTGCTGCCGAAGCAAATGCATCTTCCGCAGCGGCATACGCGCCTCCTGCTGCCTGCACTTCCTGTGCCTCCATGTTCGACGGCATCTCTTCCCAGTCATCCAGACGGAACTGATCCAGACCGCCCAGATCCTCATCTTCCCCGCTCAGGTTCATTGTGTCATCTGACTCCATTGTTGACATATATGCTTCGCCCTCTGTCTGAAAAAACTTGTTTGATACTTTTGCTATTTACCATAATACTTGACCTTTTTGCAAATAGCAAGAGGAGATTTGCAATAAAATCACAGGATTTTTAATTTTAATTTTTGATTCTTTATCATTTTTCCCATCCGTCTGCCACGCAGCGAAAAAGACGCCCGAAAGCGTCTTTTTTCAAGGTTATTATAATCAAAATGTACTTTAAAGGTCTTTGAGCCGGAAGGCTTCGTGGATGGCACGCACCGCCAGTTCGGTTTCCTCTTCTTCGATCAGAACGGTGACTCTGATTTCAGAGGTGGAAATCATCTTGATATTGATGCCTGCGTTAAAGAGCGCTTCAAACATCTTGGCGGCCACACCGGGATTGGTTGCCATACCGGAACCGATGACAGAAACCTTTGCCACGGATTTTTTGCTGCTGACACGGTCGAAGCACAGCGTATCCCTGTTTTCCTCCAGTACCTCCAATGCGTCCTCCAGCATATCCCGGGGCACGGTAAAGGTAATATCCTTGGACCCTTCCCTGCCGATGGACTGCAGGATCATATCGATATTGACGTTTTTCTTTGCAAGGCAGTTAAAGACCTTAAATGCCACGCCCGGTACATCCTTCAAACCGATCAGCGAAATTCTGGCTGTATTTTTATCTGCGGCCACGCCGCTTACCAACATTTTTTCCATTCTTGTTTCCTCCTTGACTTCTGTTCCCTCTTCCATATTCAGACTGGAACGAACCACCAGCGGTACGCTGTATTTCTTTGCCAGTTCCACCGATCTGTTGTGCAGTACCTTGGCGCCCAGCGTCGCCATTTCCAGCATCTCATCATAAGAAATTTCTTTCAGTTTCGACGCATCCGGCACGATTCTCGGATCCGCCGTATAGACGCCCTCCACATCTGTAAAAATTTCACATTTATCCGCATGCAGCGCAGCCGCCAGCGCAACTGCCGTCGTATCGGAACCGCCCCGGCCCAGGGTCGTCAGGTCATCGTATTTGTCAATGCCCTGAAAACCGGCGACAATCACAATTTTTCTGTTTTCCAGTTCATGCCGGATGCGGGCCTTGTCGATCTCTTTGATTCTTGAATTGGTATGTACCTGTGTGGTATGGATCCCGATTTGAAACGCGTTAAGGGAAATCGCCGGAACATTCAACTCCTGCATTGCCATAGCCATCAGCGCTACTGAAACCTGCTCGCCGGTGGTCAGCAGCATATCCATTTCTCTTCTATTCGGCCGCTTACTTACGGAATTTGCCAGCTCGATCAGGCCGTCTGTCGTCTTGCCCATTGCCGAAAGCACCACAACCACATTGTCACCGCGTTTGTAATCTTCGATACAGCGCTTTGCCACGTTATAAATCCGTTCGACATTGGCGACAGAAGAACCGCCAAACTTCTTTACAATTAACATCTTTTCCTCCATATCCTACAGTCGTCAAAATGCCCCGGGGCATTCTTCCTTCTGCAATAATATATTCATTAGTGTGCAGCCCTTGTCAACCCTGATACCTGTTTTGGCTGCATGGGCTTCGTCATAGGCCGTTGTACACCGTACCGCCTGCGTGCTGTCATACAGCATGAAAGGCACCGGTTCGGCACTGTGGGTCCGAATACGGATGGGCGTGGGGTGATCGGGAAGCACCAGCATCCGAAACGCTGCGCCTGCACGTTCCAGCTGGGTTTTGACCGGTCCGATGATCCGCCCATCGAGATATTCGATGGCCCGGATTTTCCGTTCCACGCTGCCCTGATGACCCATCTCATCAGAAGCTTCCAGGTGAATATATACGAAATCGGAATGATTTTCAAGTAATTCTTTTACGGCGGCCTCGGCTTTTCCCTCATAATTGGTATCCAGTGTTCCTGTCGCTCCCGGCACATGGACATTGTGCATGCCTGCACCCACCGCAATGCCTTTCAGCAGATCCACGGCGGATATCATGCTGCCGCGCTTTCCGAATTTGCCTTCAAAGCTGTCCAGGCAGGGCCTGGTTCCCGCACCCCAGAACCATGCGGCATTGGCGGGATTCTTGCCTGCGGCCCTGCGCTTCTGATTGACCGGATGATCCTTCAGCAGTGCATAGCTTTCCTGCATCATCCGTTTCAAATCTGCATTTTCCGGCAGATACGCGCCGATTTTCTGTCCCAGCACATCGTGAGGCGCCGTCAGCGTTTCCACGGAACCGTGATTCCAGATCAGCAGATGCCGGTAGCTGACGCCGCAGTAAAACTGAAATTCCTCCGAAGTAAAGTGGGCTTTTAAGCATTCCAGCAGTTCTTTTGCTTCCTCTGTGGTAATTTCCCCGGAACTGTGATCCAGTATGGTCTTATCTTCGAATGCGCCGTCTTCATCGCTTAAAGTCACCAGATTGGTCCGGATTGCCACATCGGTTTCTTTCATATCCACGCCGATGGACAGGGCTTCCAGCGGAGACCGCCCGGTATAATACTGCCGGGGATCATAGCCCAGCACCGAAAGATTTGCGGTATCGCTGCCCGGACTCATGCCCTCCGGAATCGTCCGTACCATGCCGATGGCAGATACGGGTGCCATTTCATCCATATACGGCGTATGCGCGGCCGCAAGGGGTGTCTTTCCGCCCAGAGACGCCAGCGGTTCATCCGCCATGCCGTCTCCCAAAACAACAATATATTTCATATGTTTCCTGCTTTCCTTTATGTATAAATTCTGATCCGGCTGATAACGGGCACTTTCGCCTCCGCCGCGGCAAACGCCGCCTGGCTCACCGGTTCGGTAATGAACGCCGCCTCGTTTTCAATCAGGGGTTCCAGTTCCTGCGCCACCGGCAGCAGTTTCTGTATTTCTGGCAGATCCTCCCTGCGGACTCTTACAAAAAACGGACAGACAAAGGAATCGAAATCCAGCAGCCGCATCTGCTGCGCCGGCAGATTCATATTGATCAGTGCGCCTCTGTGCTTCACCGCATCGATGACATCGCTGACCACTGCACTGGCCGTGGGCAGTTTTCCGGCGCCCTTGCCGTAAAACATGGTTGCCCCCAGCATATCACTGTCAATATATACGGCGTTAAATACGTCGTTGACATGGAACAGCGGATGGTCTGGTTCCAGCAGAAACGGCGCCACCATGGCATACATACCCCGCTCGTTTTTCCGCGCGCAGGCCAGCAGTCTGACGTTGCGTCCCATCTGTTTTATATAACGAATATCCTCCGCGCTGATCTTACGAATGCCTTCCGTATAAATATCCTCATAATTAACGGACTGTTCATTGGTCAGCGAGGTCAGAATGGCAATCTTCCTGCAGGCGTCATACCCGTCCACATCTGCAGAAGGATCCCGCTCCGCATAGCCATAAGCCTGTGCCTGGGAAAGCACGTCGGCAAACTGTGCGCCCTCCTCATACATTTTCGTCAGAATATAATTGGTGGTTCCGTTCATAATCCCCGAAATTTCCGTGATATGATCCGCTGTCAGCGATGCATACAGTGCCCGGATAATGGGGATGCCGCCGCCGACGCTGGCCTCAAACAGGAAATTGGTCCGATGGGCCTTCGCCGTTTCCATCAGCGCCGCGCCGTGCTTTGCCACCAGCTCTTTATTGGAGGTTACCACGGATTTCCCCGCGCAGAGCGCCTGATTGGTAAAGGTATAGGCAGGCTCCACGCCGCCCAAAACTTCCACAACGATTTCCACTTCCGGATCATTTAAAATAATATCGAAATCGTGCACGATCTTTTCCTGCACCGGATCCCCGGGGAAATCCCGCAGATCCAGCACATATTTGACTTCGATTTCCTGTCCCGCATGCCTTGCTGCAATGTCTTTGTTCTGTTTTAATACTTCCACTACGCCGGAACCTACCGTTCCGTACCCGAGAACACTGATATAAACCATTTCTAATCCTCTATGCTTTCTGTTTCTTTTTCTGCTTCCGCTATGCTTTCTGCTTCTGCTGCTCTTTCTGCTTTTCTTTCTCTCCTGCTTTTCCGTTTTCTGTAGTACGCTCTGTATGTGAGAATCGCAATCACCACGCTCAATGCCGTTTCCAGAAACATCACAACACTGGTAAAGACCGTACTTCTCCAGTACCACACCGTTTCCAGGGAACACAGATCATACGGCAGGTCCAGAAACAGGTGGGTCAGTCCCGCAACAAAATACAGCCACTTCGCTTCAAACTGCCGCGCCGTATAAATCAGAAATGCACTGATGGAATAAATACACAGGTTCAGTACCCTGACGAACATCTTAAACAGATATTGCCACAGTTCCGATTTACTGATGGTATCGGCGGAAACCGTAACGCCCTTGGCAATTTCATACCGGTAATCCGCGCCGCCCAGCGAAAGCAGTACCCCCGCCACGCTCAGCACCAGCATTACCGTAACCACCAGTGAATCCGCAAAGGCATAGCCGCCTGCAAAACGCAGCGCCCGCACCGGATTGGACTCTTTTTTGATAAAAAGCCGGCATCCGAGATAAATCACCGCCGTTTCGATCGCCACAGCGTACACTTCTTTGATCACGGCCGCAATCGTCTTCACGCTGGCATCCGTACCCAGCAAATGCGTAATCACGCTGTCCATACCGAGGGTACTCCAGAACAGCGTCTTTAAAATCAGTGCCGCAATAAAGAAAAGGATGCCCCAGACAAAAATCAGCGCTTTTCTCTTTTCCCGATCTTTTCCGAAGAAATACGCTGCAAACGGCGCCACCAGACAAATCAGCGCCGAAAAAATCATCGCAATAAATGTCCAGATCGATACAATCATAATACTCTCCTTGTGCTGCCTGCAATTTTTTCGCAGACTAGTATAACATATATTTTTCCGGTTGTCTTTATTTTCATAAATCTTTTTTTATTTTCGTTCAGGAATTGTCTTTACATTTTTTCCTTTTTATGCTATTTTTATTTATATCGTAGATATTATGCGGTTTATATTATTCTTTTGGAGGTAGTACGATGAACAAAGGTACTGTTAAATGGTTTAATAACCAGAAAGGGTACGGATTCATTTCTGATGAAGAAGGAAATGACGTATTCGTTCACTATACCGGGCTGGAGATGGAAGGTTTCAAAACCCTCGATGAAGGTCAGGCAGTGGAATACGAAGTAATCCAGGGCGAAAAAGGACCTCAGGCAATTCACGTAGTAAAGTTATAATTCTGCAATCATTTACCCTGGCAGATAGTATTATAGATTGATGGCTCTTTAATCAGCTATATTGCAAAAGAAAGAATCCCGAAACACCGGGATTCTTTCTTTTTTGTTATCCGATCACTTCCACCGGCACGGCGATCTCTGCCGGACGATTTTCCCGGTCAAAGGCCGAAAGCGTCCTTTCCCGGTCGTTCCAGACAAAGTGCAGTGTCTGAAAACCTTCCGTTTCATAAGCATACCCGTCGCCGCTGTCATTATAAAAATCATAGGACGCGTCCGCGCCGGCATACACCAGGATCTTATGGCACTGCCCGTCCGTTTTCTCCGACATGGGAATCACGGAACCGGCTTTCACATAGACCGGCATCCGTGTCACAGGCGCATCGGCTGAAATCTCCTGCCCTCCCGCGTACCGTTTTCCGGTTTCAAAATCAACCCAGTCAGCGCCGGCAGGCAGATACACTTCCCGGGTCTGCGCCTTGGAAAGCGGCGTGCTGCCTGGTCCGTATTCCATGGGTTCCGTCACCGGGCAGACGTAAAAGCTCTTTCCCAGCATAAATGCGTCTTTAATTTCCCGGACGGCCGGATCCGCTGAAAAATCAAACATCAGTGACCGCAGCATGGCCTGATCCCGCAGCGAAGCCTCGATGGCCAGCGAATAGATATAAGGCAGCAGCCGGTACCGCAGCTTGATGTAATAAATAATGGAATCGTAGTATTTGCTGCCTTTTGCACCGAACTGCCATGGTTCTCTGGGGGTATCGGTTCCGTGGGAACGCATCACCGGCAGAAATGCAGCCGCCTGCAGCCACCGGGTATACAGTTCCCGGTAGCCTAAGTCTGCCACGCCGGTATCAAAATCTCCCTGCCAGAACCAGGGGGCCTCCCCTTCCGTGGCGTTGCTCCATTTGCGCCAGCTCATGGTGTTTCCTGCGAAAAATGCTCCCGTATCCCAGGTCCAGTTCAAAATGCCGCTCATGGAAATGCTTAAGCCTTCCGCGATCTGGTGCCGGAAGGTCTCCCAGGTTGCCGCGATGTCGCCGCTCCAGAGAATGGTTCCGTATTTCTGTATGCCGGGATAGCCCGCCCGGGTGAGATTCACCACCCGTTTATCGCTGACCTGCCGCTGATGCTGGTAAATACCCTTCGCATGGGCTACGCAGTACGCGGAGGAAGTCCTGGCATCCAGATATTTGTTGGTGGATTCCAGCGCAAGACGATACCGCTCCGCTTCCGGCCGTTTTTCCAGACCGTTCCAGTCCGGCGTAAAGGGTTCCGTGGAATCGCACCACCAGGCGTCGGTGCCTGCGGCGAATAGCTCCTTTTCACACTGCTTCCAGTACATGTCCCGCGCCTCTTCGTCAAAGGCGTCGTAGGTGGAAAAATTGCAGAGCAGTTTTCCCTTTGCCGCAAACTCGTTATTATTTTCACAGCCTTCCTTACAGTTGGGCCAGATGGAAATCATAAATTTCACGCCGTCTTTGTGCAGCTGCTCCACCATGGCCTTTGCGTCCGCAAATCGGGATTTGTCGAAAATCTTATTGCCCCATTTGCCCTCTTCCCAGCTGAGCCAGTCCAATACGATACAGCTCAAAGGAATCTCTTCCGCCTTGAACCTGGCGGCGGTCTCTAAGATCTCCTCCTGGGTTTTATAACGCTCCTTGGACTGGATATATCCGTAAGCCCAGCGGGGCAGCAGCGGCGTATGGCCGGTCAGGCTGCGGATCCCGGCAATCAGCTCGTCAAAACTGTCGCCGCTGATCACATAAAAATCCACCTTTTCCACCGCGTCAAATGCCATGGTGATCAGATTGTCCTGCTCCGTATAATGCATCATGCAGGCAGCGTCAAAGAAAACCGCATAGTTTTTGGAGGACAGAAAGACCGGCATGGGAATTTTCATATTATTATGGTAGAGATATTCCTCACAGTTCCGGTAATTGAATCTCCCGTTTTCCTGCTGTCCCAGTCCGTAAATGGCCTCGTCCGCCCCAATCTGAAAGGAAATGGAAGCACCGTAAGCGTCTCCCACTTTCACGGTTTCCGCGTTTTCCACGAAAGACCGTTCCCCGTCCACCGTCACTTTGGTGACGATCTTCGGCTTTCCGTTGGAAAAAGTATAACGATAGATTTCCTTCGGCGTAAATACGGCTTCCTTTACGGACAGCAGCGTCTCCCCCTTCCGGGTAAACAAAAGTCCCTCCGGGGTTTCTTCCGCGGTCAGCGGGCTGGCCTTTTCGCTTAAATTGCGGGGATCCCAGTCTGCCAAAGCACTGCTTTTATCAATGTCTTTTGTCGGCGCGCAGATCACACGGAGGATCTGCGGCATTTTCTGTTCTGTATAAAACAATCGTCATACCTCCAACAGCACGGCAAACCCGTTGGCTCCCAGGGTCACGGTATCCGTGATGCTCCCCTGTAAAACGTCCTGCCAGGTGCCGTTCAGTGCAATGTTTCGTTCTTCCTGATTGAAATTAAAAAGGTAATACAGCGTTTTTCCTTCGTATACCCGCTTTGCGCAGGATACTTTCTCCGGCAGCAGGAAGGGGTCTTTTTCCACCCCGGCCTGACTGCAGACATAAGCCAACAGCCGGCGCATGGCCGCATCTTTCAGTCCGGTGCCCAGATAATAGGCCTTGCCTTTGCCGAACCCATGCTCGGAAACGATCATGCTGCCCTTTTTGTAGGTATCGGTATAGACCCCCAGAGACTTTGCCTCCCCCTCCAGCAGATCGCACCAGTACAGGTCCGTGGTCTCGAGAGATTCTTCTCCCAGCGTCAGCCGGATGCCGGCATGATTGGAATCAAAAATGGGTTCCACTTCGGAAACGCATACGCCGAATACATCCGTCAGCCCGGCAGGCAGGGACAGGGTATATCCTACATTATCCTCATTTTTGGCGCTGCTTAAAAAGCTGGCCAGCAGCGTACCGCCTGCCGCCACATAGTCCCGTAAGGCCTGCCGCTGCGCTTCCGGCAAAATGAAAGCCGCAGGCAGGATCACACATTTATACTTTGATAAATCCGCATCTGCGGAAATGACATCCGCATGTACGCCGATCTGTTCCAGCTGCCGGTAAATCAGATTGCAGAAATCCAGATAGCGGAAGCTGTCGTCATTCACCGGCTTGATCCGCAGCGCCCAGTGGGTATCATAGCTTAGCAGAATGGCCGTCTCATTGGCAAAGGCGGCATCCTGATACGGCTTTAATGTCTCCAGCAGTTTTGCGGTTTCCTGCATTTCATAATATCTGCGGCGGGGAATCCCGTCCATATCCACAATGGCGTAATTCAGCTGCTCCGCGCCGAAGGGGAAGGTCCGGTACTGAAAATGCAGCATCAGCTCCGCCCCGTGGGCGTAGGACTGCAGCACCGCCTGTTTCAGCGCGCCAGGATTGGGCTGCCTGCGGCCGCTGCCGCTAAACCGGTGTCCGCCGCCGGACATAAATTCCAGTACCCAGAACGGTTTGCCGTCCTTGACGCCCCGGGCAAAAGCGTAAGGGAAGGAATCCACTTCCGCATTGCGCAGCTCCGGGTAAGAATCAAAGGCGTAAACATCCAGGTCCTTTGTACTTTTGTAATAATCGATACTGTTGGTGGCCAGTCCCGTAGCGTTGGTGGTCACCGGATACCGGGTATGGGCCTTTAAGATATCGCTCTGCAGCGTCTGGTATTCGATCTGGCAGTCGGAAGCAAAGCGCTCCGCTTCCAGCCGCACCGTAGGATTTTCATAGAAATTTTTGATATGTTCCGCCGTTCCGGTCTCGATCGTATTGACCGGCAGGTGGATCTGGGAAAAATCCGTATATTCCTGAGACCAAAAAATCCCGCCGCTTCTGCAGTTGAAGGCTTCGATGGTCTTATATTTATCTTTCAGATACCGCTGGAACTTTGCGTCGCAGACCGGGCAGTGGCACCGGCCGGTACCTTCCTGGGCCGGTTCATTGTCAATCTGAAAACCGGCTACATAGGGGTGTCTGCCAAACCGTTTCGCAATTTCCAGCGTGATCCGCCTGGAATACATCCGATAATCCGGATTGTTGTAGCAGTAATGCCGCCTGCCGCCAAAGGGCCTCGTGATCCCCCGGTTGTCCGTATATAAAATTTCCGGATGCTTTTCGATCATCCAGGCCGGCGGGCAGGCCGTGGGGGTGCACACAATGGTTTTGATCCCGTGTTCTCCCAGATATGTAATCACCTGTTCCAGCCAGTCAAATGCAAACCGGCCATCCTCCGGCTCCATGCGGCACCAGGCAAATTCCCCCATCCGCACCGTGTTGATGCCCGATTCTACAATGCATTTCAAATCCCACTGCAGTTCTTCTTCCGTTTTATGTTCGGGATAATAGGAAACGCCGTATAACATGCTTATTCTCCTTTTCCGGTAAAATAAATATCCGCGCTCTTCTTAAATGCAATGGGCGCATCCAGCGTCAGCTTTACGATCATGTCCGGTTCTTTTGTATTCGTTTCCGGCAGCTGCACGCGGATACCTGACGCATCTTGGGTAAAGGACAATGGCGTACCCTTATAACTGCAGGAAAGGATCTTTTGGGTCAGGGGTTCTAATTTCAGCCCCGCAAATTTTTCCGGATCCATGATGTGCAGATAAACCTCCTTTTCCCGGTAGGTGCTGCCAAAGACCTTGTCCACCGGTTCGAAAGGGCCGCCTCTTGTGCCGTACACCGCTTCATGGTTTTCCTTTAACCACACGCCGATTTCCCGCATCCGCGCCTTGACGGGTTCGGGGATGTGTCCGTTTCTGTCCGGTCCCACATTCAGCAGGAGATTGCCGTCCCGGCAGATGACGTCCACCAGCATATGGATCAGCCAGTCGAAATCCGATACCGGGTCATTGGGCATCCAACCCCAGCTGGTGCCGGAGCAAACGCACATATTCTTTTCCCAGGGAACCGGGATAATGCCGCCTTCGATTTCATGGGATCCTTCATCACAGTAAAAATTGCCTTCCCAGCCGGAGCGGGGATTCATAATGGTCAGCGGATTGTACTTCCGCACCATTTTATTAAGCTTTACCGGCTCCCAGAGCCAGGCGCTGGTGGTATCTGAACCCTTGTGGGCCAGCCATGCGCCGTCATACCACAGAATGTCGATGGGGCCGTATTTACTTACCAGTTCTTCCACCTGCGCATAGCACTGGGCCTTCATGGCGTTTGCGCTTTCCGGCAGTTCTTCCGGATGGAAATATCCGGGGAAACGCCAGTCCATGGGCGAATAATACAGGCCGACTCTTAAGCCCGCCTCTCTGACGGCGTCCGTATATTCTTTGACAAAATCCCGTCCGGAAGCCGTTTCATAGCTGGTAAAATGCTCATAGCTGCCCGGACTGTCCCAGAGGGCAAATCCGTCGTGATGCCGGGTGACCATGACCATGTATTTGGCGCCGAACTCCTTCGCCAGATCGGTCCACTCATGGATATCGAAATCTTTGGGATCAAATTCATTGGCCAGTGCCTTATATTCATCCCAGGGGATCTGCTCGTTGTGGCGCACCCACTCGCCCCGGCCCAAAATGGAGTACAACCCCCAATGAACGAACATGCCGATTTTGGCGTCCCGCCACCACTGCATCTGATCGTCCGTCAGCTTCAGCTCCTCGCAGCGCAGGCCGCCCAGACTTTTAAAATTAATGCTGCTCTTCAGCATCGATGCCAGCTCCGCACCGGTCATCTCTCTCGGTAATACCTTTTCTGCCATAATCCGCTCCTTTTATTATGCAAATACGCCGACAGGCTGATTTGCCTGCAGTGTTACCCTTTGTTTCTCTGTGCCGTAAACCACATCTGCTGTGCAGTCTTTCTCCGCCGTCAGTACCAGCGACGCCAGTTTTCCTTCCTTCCAGTCCAGATCCGCCCGGATAGCGCCCCGCAGCCGCACGCCGTGCAGATGACCGCTTTGCCATTTGTCCGGCAGCGCCGGAAGCACGTCGATATACCCGGCATGGGACTGGATCAGCGCTTCCAGTATGGCATTGGCGATGCCGAAATTGCCGTCGATCTGAAACGGCGGATGGGTATCGTAAAGATTGTCCATAATGGATTTGCGCAACAGCTGCATGATATTTTCATAAACCTGATTGCCCTTTCCCAGCCGCGCGTAAAAACAGGCGACCCAGGCCCGGCTCCAGCCGGTATGTCCGCCGCCGTTTTCAAGACGCACGGTCAGGGTTTTTTCCGCCGCCGCCAGCAGCTTTGGCGTTTCTTTTGTGATTTCGTTGCCGGGATGCAGTCCGTAAAGATGGGAAATGTGCCGGTGTCCCAGCGCCGTTTCCTGATATTCCTTCTGCCATTCCAGGATCCTGCCGTCGCTGCCGATCTTCGTAGGCGGCAGCCGTTTTAAGATCGCCGAGACTTCTTCCACGCCGTCGGTGGTGCCTGTCACCTCTGCCGCGTCCAGATAGGCTTTGCAGAGCTGCCGCAGGATCTGTATATCCATGACAGGCCCCATGGCCAGGCTTCCCGTTTGCCCCAGCTCGGAATAATAGGTATTTTCCGGGGAAATGCATGGCCCCGTGACCAGCTGCCCGTCTTCATTTTCCGTTAAATAGTCCTCAAAAAAGCGCAGCGCTTCCCGCATCACGGGAACCGCCCGTTCCTTTAAAAATGTCCTGTCCTGTGTGAACAGGTAATGTTCATACATATGCAGGGACAGCCAGGCCCCGCCCATGACCCAGAAAGGCGATGCATCCATGACCCCTTCCGGATCCGTGTTGGCCCAGAGTCCCGTATTGTGATGCGCCACAAAACCTCTGCAGCCGTAGAGTTTTTCGGCGCTTTCCTTCCCTTTTACCACCAGACGCTCAATCAGATCAAACAGCGGCATATGGCACTCCGGCAGTCCGCATTTTTCCGCCATCCAGTAATTCATCTGGCAGTTGATATTGATGGTGTACTCGCTCTGCCAGGGCGGCGCAAACTCGCCGTTCCAGATGCCCTGCAGATTGGCAGGGAGCAGGCAGTCATAGGAAGCGGAAATCATCAGATATTTCGCAAAGGCAAACAGCAGATTTACCAGATAATCATTGTCCGCCTCCGGGTTTTCCCGCAGTTCGTTCAGCTGATCCTGGGTGATGCGCCCGTCATATGCACAGTCGTTGATGTCCAGCGTCGTGCGTTCATTGAGCGCCTGATATTCCGCGATATGGGTTTCCAGAATGGTTTCATAGCCGGCCCGGGCCGCAGCTTCCAGCCTTGCATTGCAGGCAGCTTCAAAATCTTCGCCGCCGGAAAAATCCGTCCCCGCCGCCACGTAAATGGTCACCGCATCCGCCTGTTCCGTATAAGCGTAGTCTCCGGCCGTTTTGCTCTCAGCCCCTTCCGCCGCCAGCTTCAGCGCACAGTAATACTTCACGCCCCCGGGACCGCACTGGCCTTTGATATATGCCACGCCCTCCGAAAGGCTGCCGGTTTCCTCCTCAAAGGGCTTGCGCATCAGATTGGCCTGCACCGTCAGATCCTTTGCGGCGTCGGAGGTTACATGCATGACAAAAACATTATATTTGTGGCTGACAAAATGGGTCCTGTGATAGGTCTTTCCCAGCCGCGTGTACTGCACATGGACCAGCGCCTGATCCAGATCCAGATAGCAGGCCCGGTTTTCGATATTTTTGCCGCCATGCCCCAGAAAATGTATCTTTAATTCCGCCGCGTACTGATAGGGATTCAGGTATTTGGGCGCGGAGGTCATCTCCATACGGGCATAAAAATGGGCTTCCTCCAGCCGGCCTTCCTGCACCAGCTGCCGGATTCTCGCAATGCTTTCTTTTGCATCCGGATTTTTCCGGTTATGGTCGCTTCCGTACCAGATGCTTTCTTCATTGATGACAATGGCCTCTTCTCTGATCTTTCCCAGCACCGAAGCGCCCAGCCGGCCGTTTCCCACCGGGAGTCCGCCGTCCCATTTTTTTGCATCCTTGCGCAGTGAAATAATGTGTCTCATGGCATCCTCTAACAATGATGTTTTTTCCGATAGCTGACAAACTGTTCCCAGTCGTAGCGTCCCATATAATGCTCCCCTTCCCGCAGATGGAAGCCGATCCTGCCTTCATGCAGCACCATGGGTGCAAATTCGATTTCATCCGGCACAACCAGTCCTTCCAGTCCCAGGATACGGTAAGCGTCCGATGCTGCGGCCGCCGATAAAAATTCCGATACGGGGTCCGCCCATTTATCCTTCGTGGCACTGGCCACATACAGATGCCGCGGCGCCACCAAAGCCCCCGCGAAATGATGATCGAAAGGCAGTTCATTTTCCCGCTCGGCATAGGCCGTATACGCGTCACAAAGCCAGGTCTTGGAACCTTCTTTCCGCAGATGCTTCACCCGCTCGCCTTTTTTGCCCCGCTGAATGGCGATGCCGCCGCCGCCGGAACAGTTGGTGATGGTCATGGAAAAACGCTGATCCAGCGCTCCGGCGCACAGGGCCGCTTTCCCCAGCCGGGAATGTCCGCAAACTGCCACCCGGGAGGCATCGATCTGCACCAGGGTTTCCAGATAATCCATGATCCTGCAGGCGCCCCAGGCCCACATATGCACCTTTCCCCAGGCATGTTCATCAAAGGTCTGGGGCAGGGCACCGATGCCGTTTTCCTTTTCATGGAA
This sequence comes from uncultured Lachnospiraceae bacterium, assembly GCA_947630695.1. Taxonomy (GTDB): domain Bacteria; phylum Bacillota; class Clostridia; order Lachnospirales; family Lachnospiraceae; genus CANRIM01. The sequence continues at coordinate 13,934 of CANRIM010000004.1, read as the reverse complement.
CAGATCATCGATAATGTCCCGGTAATAGAAGGTGGCATAGGCAAAACCTTCCTTGATCAGATAAGGCGCGATCTCATCTTCGATACCGTCCCCCCGCTGAAACGCGATATGGATAAAAGCAGGCACGCTTTCCTCGCTGAAAGGCAGATACAGTTCAAAGGGAAATGCAAATGTGCCGGCCGTGGTTTCGATTTCCAGCTCCACTTTGGCTTTCAGCGCGGTATTTTCAAAAACCGCTTCTTCCTCCAGCACCGTATAGGAAACCTCTTCGTTCCAGTCCGGTTTTCTGCCCCACAGATTGTCCAGCAGGTTTTCCTCGATCTGCTCTCTGCGCAGCGCCCAGTCCTGCTTTGCGCGCAGGGGCGTTCCCGAATCAAATTTCAATAGTTCCGGCAGATGTCTTGCAGCCAGTTCTTCACTTATCTTCATAAAACCACTCTCTTTAATTCATTAAAATATATTGTCGATACAATCCCGCAAAAAGGTATCCAGATTGGCATTGACGCCTGCCCGGCCTTCTGTCAGCAGTGTGGTCACATACAGCGTGCCTTTGCCGGCGCTGATTTTGACCGCCGTGGGCAGATGCCGCTTCGGCGCAGGCCTTCCGTCCGCCGCCTGCTTCCCGTAGGTATAAGCGATTTCCTGACAGGGGCAGTCGGTTTCAATGACTCTCACGGACTGGAAGTCAATATAATCCTTTGCTTCGTTGTATAAAAATTCCAGATGATACTTTGGCGGAGCCACATGGAAAAACAGCTTCGGTCCCTTCTTCGTAGAAACACTGCCTTCCGTCAGCGGCAGGTGCATATCCTTTCCTTCCGGCGCCAGCACCACCACGGTTTTGCCTTCGTCCAGGGCTTTCCTGATCCCAGCTTCGTTTTCTTCCGGTTCGCTGCACAACCACGCGTCCGCTTTTGCATCCTTTGCCAGAGAAAGCACCGCTGCCACCGCCTCCGCCTCTTTTCCGAGGGCAGTTACGGCAGCTGTTTTTTCCGGTTTCGGATAGGCATAGAGTTTGAAGCTTTCCGTATAGATCACTTCGCCCTCCTTCTCACACCAGGCATCCAGCCGGAGTTTTCTACAAGTTTCTCCTTCCGGCAGCTGCAGCGCCAGGGAAGCCGCATACTTCGCCGTTGCCGCCGGCACTTCCGCGTCAAACGCGTAGGAAGCACAGATCCTGTCTTCATCGCAGAGCACCGCTTTGATCTGTATGGGACCGGTAAATGCGGTATCATTCAACAGCCAGATTTCCGGCTTCGCGCATGCACCGCCGTAAAAATACCGCCGGTCGCTGCGGATGCTGATCCGTATGGGCGTCAGGCTTTCCTGATAGGCGAAAAAGGCCCGCTTCGGGATCCGGTCACACCCCACCAGGGTCTTCATCCAGCCCGAAGGCCAGGCGTCGATCAGCAGATGGATCGCCGTGTGATTTAAAATATCGGAACGGCGGCGGAAGGCATCCGTCATCACCCGGGTCGCATGTTCCTGATGGATCTGGCTTTCCCGTACCCAGTCGCTTACATTGTCCTGCTCCGGATACCAGTCGCCGTGGGTGCCGTTGGTCTGGGCCCGCACGATCCGTGTAGGATACCAATGTCCTTCTTCATCCACTTCCATCCATTTTTTCGGGTATCGTTCCCACATAATGGGTTCATTATCCAATCCTTCTGCACCATATTCCCCACATCCGACCATCCAGCCGGATTTCACCGGGGGCAGATATCCCCGCATCAGCTTGCCCACCGGCACACCGTGATTGGAATACCACATGGTGTAGCAATGAAAATCCGGCATGCCTTCCATGGTGGGCGCGTCATAGTCGCCCTCCACGTTCTTGATCACCCGATCCGGATTTTCCACATAAACCGCTTTTCTGGCCGCCACGAAAAAGGCTTCCAGTTCATCCCGCAGCAGTTCTCTGTGCCCCTTTTTGTCATAGCGCTTCGAAAACTTGCTGTTAGGGTCCGCGGTTCTGCGGATGCACACCGGTTCGTTGATGAACGTCACCATAAAGGCGCTGGGATGGTTGCGGATCAGATGTTCCATTTCCCCGGTCTGCCGGATGCACTCCGCAAACTGGGGCCGCCTTAAGAAGCTGAACAGCGGCAGATCCGTCTGGGTCATCATCCCCAGCATATCCATATAATCATAGATTTCCTTCTGCACCGGCCGCTGGGTCAGCCGGTAGTAATTCATATGGCACAGCTTCGCGATCAGTATATCATCGATCAGCTGGGCATAATCCTCTTTCAATACGCACTGAGGGAGGTGTCCCATTTCATTGGCTCCCCGCATCAGAATCGGTTCGTTGTTCAGATAAAACTTTCCCTTCGGCTCGTTTGTTTCATCGCTGATGAATTTGCGCATACCGAAATGTTCTTTTTTCACCGAATCCGCTGTTCTTCCCTGATTGGAGGAAAGGCGCACCGTCAGAGCGTATAAATACGGCGTTTCCGGATTCCAGAGCCGAAAATCCGCCGGCATCTGGATACGGTAGCGGTACTCGTTTTTTCCGATGCCGATCCAGCCGATGTGGGCCTGAAAGGAAGTCCCCGCAACCTCCGTGAAATTCTTCGGCACGATTTCCGCCTGCAGTTCGTAGTCCTCGTAGATTTCCTTCGCGTAATTGACCACCCCGACCCGCAGTTCGATAAACCCTGCATCAATATCCGGACGTGCAAAGAGATCCTCCACCCGGATCATGGGCGTATAGATCAGCTCCACCCGGCCGAATACGCCGGCCCCTGCGGGACAATGATGCCATCCCGTGTCCGGATCATCCCAGCCAAGGCCCGTAGCGGCATATACCTTATCGCCGTCGATGTCGCCCTCGCCCAGAATGGAGTAATCATTTTCAATTTCGATCACCAGTTCGTTGGTGTCTTTCAGATAATCGGAAACGTCGAAAGAAAAAGGCGCAAAAAATCCCTCATGCTGTCCCACGAAAGCACCGTTCAAATAAATCACGGCCTTATAATCCACACACTGAAAAGACAGAACCGCCCGTTCTTCGTTTCCGGGCTTTTCCGCCGCAAACACGCGGCGGTAGCAGGCTTTCCATTTGCCCACGGGGCCGCGGTAATCCGGTATTTCTACACGTTCCCAGTCCGTAGCCGCGGCAAGATCCGAAAAAATCTCTCCGCCTTTCATGAACCGGAAATCAAAGGTCTTCATTGCAATGGTTTTCTCCGGCGCCACCGGCGCGCTGTGATCTTCCAGAAACGGGCCGTACTTCGTCCGCAGCGCAGCCAGATCCTTTTGAAAACGCGCCAGTTTTTCCGCCTCGGTCAGATCCGCGGAAAACACAATGCCTTCTTTGGAAAGGGGCGCCGGTAAGGCTTCCACCACCCTTTCCTGTATTTCCACGGGCTCGATCTCCCGATCCGTGGAGCTGACCGGATGGGCCGTCATCGCAATTTCGGCAAAATAATCATTTGCAGCCATTGTTTTCTCCATTTTTTGTCTTTAATACAGACTTTCCGGATACAGTCCCTGATCGGTCAGCGCACGAAACGCTTTCACAACGTAGGGCGTATCCTGCGCATAGGTCACGCCAAACCACTTGTCATGGGTTTCCAGCACCTGCACCTGGGCTTTGCCCGCCGTAATCAGATCGGATACCACCCCCGGCAGCAGATATTCTTTCTTCAAAAGTTCCTCCGGTTTAATTTCCTTAAGGAACTGCGTAAAGCCTTTTTCCAGTTCCTCCGTCAATTCAGGAGTGAATCCCCACATATTCATGGAAACATGGGTGTTTTCGTCCAGTTCCAGTGTTTTTCCGTCTCGAATACACTCTACTTTCCCACTTTCATTGCGTTTGATGTCGCCGGTTTCCACCACTTCTTCCAGAATGCCTGCTTCGTTTACTTTGCACACACCTCTGGTCACGCCGCCGTTTTCGCTGAGGGTATTGCCGAGAATGAATCCCGCCATGCAAAACTGCATCGGTTTTCCGGGATGGTCTTCCACCAGATAATCATGCACCAGCCGGAAGGCTTCTTTTCCGTAATAATCGTCGGCGTTCACCACCACAAACGGCATATTCAGGCATTCCTTTGCCGCCAGCACGGCCTGCCCGGTGCCCCAGGGTTTCTTCCGCTCCGGGGGGCAGGCAAATCCTGCCGGCAGGGCGTCGATTTCCTGAAACGCATACTCTACTTTGATCTTTTTGGCGATCCGGTTGCCGATGATCTCCTTAAAATCTTCCTCCAGATCCTTCCGAATAATAAATACTACCTTATTAAAGCCGGCTTCCATCGCGTCATAGATGGCATAATCCATGATGATCTCGCCGGAAGGTCCCACATGTTCCAATTGTTTGATGCCTTTTCCGTAACGGCTGCCGATGCCGGCGGCCATTACCACTAAAGCCGTTTCTTTCATCTCGTTACTCTCCTTTATTTATTTAGAGAAATCCTCTTCTTGCAGTCCCCGTATAGTATACTAGAAATGCCGCAAAATAGCAATTAAAAAAGTATAGCGCATCTGCCTCCGATGTCAAGTCGCAAATGATCTTCAAATACAGAACCGCGCACATAAAAAAGGCTGTCCGTATGAAACGAACAGCCTTTCCTTTGCGCTTGATCAGGCTTTGCCGACAGAACCGAAGAGTTCCATCTTTTCAATGACCTTTGCCTTGATGGCGTCGCAGCCGGGTGCCAGAAGTTTACGGGGATCAAATCCCTTGCCTTCCAGATCCTTGCCTGCTTCGATATATTTTCTGGTGGCTTCCGCAAATACCAGCTGGCATTCCGTATTGACATTGATCTTGGCAACGCCCAGATTGATGGCTTTCTTGATCATGTCGTCGGGGATACCGGTACCACCGTGGAGAACCAGCGGCATCTCGCCAGTGAGCTGCTGGATGGCGTCCAGGGTTTCAAAGCTTAAACCCTTCCAGTTTGCGGGATATTTTCCATGGATATTGCCGATACCGGCTGCCAGCATATCTACGCCCAGATCCGCGATCATCTTACATTCCTTGGGATCTGCGCACTCGCCCATGCCGATGACGCCGTCTTCCTCGCCGCCGATGGCGCCGACTTCCGCCTCAATGGACATGCCTTTTTTCTTGCATACGTCGATCAGTTCTTTGGTCTTCGCCACATTTTCCTCGATGGCGTACTTGGAACCGTCAAACATAATGGATGAAAAGCCTGCCTCGATACAGTCATAGCAAGCTTCGTAGGTACCGTGATCCAGATGCAGCGCTACCGGCACCGTAATGCCCATGCAGTCGATCATGGCCTTCACCATATCTGCTACGGTCTTGAATCCGGTCATATATTTCGCGGCACCGCAGGATACACCCAAGATCACCGGCGACTTTGTTTCCTCTGCCGCAAGCAGCACCTGCTTTGTCCACTCCAGATTGTTGATATTGAACTGACCGACGGCATAATGTCCGGCCTTTGCTTTCTGAAGCATCTCTGTTGCTGATACTAACATCGTTTCTTCCTCCTCTATTTTTACCCGGAAACTGAACTTTTCCGTTTTTATTTTCCCCATGGTAGCATATTTCCCGGAAAATGGCAAGACGTAATGCCGGAAATCCTGTTTCTTACGGCCTTTTGGATGGAATATCCCGTCTTGACTATCCGCTTCAAACGCGGTATCATTGTTACAATTCTATTGAAATAAAGGAGCACGTTCTATGTGTGGAATTGTAGGATATACAGGTACAACTCCCTGTTGTGATATTCTGATTGACTGTCTTTCCAGACTGGAATACCGCGGATATGATTCCGCAGGCATTGCCGTCTGTGAAAACGGCGGCATCGTGTCTGTGAAAGCTGCCGGAAAGCTGAAACATCTCAAAGCCAAAATTGCCGACATGGAAAAGCCGAAGGGCACCTGCGGCATCGGTCATACCCGCTGGGCTACCCACGGCGAACCCAACGACACCAACGCCCATCCCCACGGCACGGATCGGGTCATGCTGGTACACAACGGCATTATTGAAAACTACAAGGAAATCAAATCTTTCCTCACAGAAAAAGGATACTCGTTTTACAGCCAGACGGACAGTGAAACCGTGGCGAAGCTGATCGATTATTATTATGATGAGGATCCCCTGCAGGCCATTATCAATGCCAAGGCGCATCTGGTAGGTTCCTATTCCCTGGGGATTCTGTTTGCGGACCGGCCGGGGTTCATCTACGCCCTGCGGCAGGACAGCCCGCTGATCGTGGGCAAAGGTACAAAGGAAAACTTCATTGCTTCCGACGTTCCCGCCATCCTGCACCATACCCGTTCCTATTATATTCTCGAACATGACGAAATCGCGGTGATTGCCGCGAATCAGGTGACCTTCCTGGATCTGGAGGGCAATGTGATTGCCAAGGAGCTGCACGAAGCGACCTGGGATATCGACGCGGCGGAAAAGGCCGGTTACGATCATTTCATGATCAAGGAGATCCACGAGCAGCCTTCCGTCATTGCCAAGACCATGCGGCCCCATATCATCAACGGGATGCCGGATTTCTCGGACTGCGGCGTGCAGGCAGACGATCTGCGTACCATCCAGAAGCTGCACATCATCGGTTGCGGTTCCGCTGTCCATGCGGGACTGATCGGCGAGTATCTCATCGAAAAACTGGCCGGTCTGGACGTGGAGGTGTCCATTGCCTCCGAGTTCCGTTACCGGGATCCCATCATTCACCCCGGCGATTTTGTCATCGCCATTTCCCAGTCGGGAGAAACCGCCGATACTTTGGAAGCCCTGCGGCTTTCCAAGAAAAAGGGCGCCAAAACTTTAGGCATCATCAACGTGGTGGGGTCTTCCATCGCCCGGGAGTCGGATATGGTCTGCTACACCCAGGCGGGGCCCGAAATTTCCGTCTGCTCCACCAAGGCTTATATGGTGCAGATGACCACCATGTATCTGTTTGCCTTTGAACTTGCCTACATCCGGGGCAGCATTTCCGCGGAAGCCTGCCGGTATTATGTGCGCCAGATGAACAAGATTCCGGCGCAAATTGAGCAGTACTTAAGCGATACCTCCGTATGCCAGCATGCGGCGACCCATTTAAAAGACGCCAACAGCCTGCTGTACATCGGGCGTGGCCTGGACTACTGCCTGAGCATGGAAGGTTCCCTGAAGCTGAAGGAAATTTCCTATATTCATTCCGAATCCTACGCGGCGGGAGAATTAAAGCACGGCACCATTTCCCTGATTGAAAACGGTACGCCTGTCATCGCCATCGCGACCCAAAGCTCCCTGATCCACAAAACCATGAGCAATATTCAGGAAGTCAAGAGCCGGGGCGCCTTTGTCATCGTCGTCACCACGGACCGGCATACCATCAAAAAGGATGCCGCCGATTTTGTCATTACGATTCCCGACAACGAGGAGATCCTGCTGCCGCTGCTGGCCGCCGTGCCGATGCAGCTGCTGGCTTACTATACTGCCATTATCAAAGGCAACAACGTAGACCAGCCCAGAAATCTTGCAAAATCAGTAACCGTTGAATAATTCGAAGCTTCCATGCATATTTTTCCTGTGCCGGCAGATACTAAGCCTGTCATATTATACAAGGAGGTATCAGCATGGACGATTTAAGATGTTCTGCAGTGGACTGTATGTACAACGACAGCAAATACTGCACGGCGGACCGGATCAAGATCGAGCACGACACCAGCTGCGAGACATATTCCAGAGAGCCGTCAACGGACGATTCCGGTTGTCATTGTGACTGATCAAACGTAGAGGAAAGCGCCTGCAGTACAGGCGCTTTCCTGAAATAAAATCAAATGGACACTTATCTTGCTTTTGCGAAGGTCTACGACCGCTGGATGCGCAATATCCCTTACCACAGATGGTGCCGGCGGATCCTGGACATTCTGCATACATATGAAATCGACAATGGAATTATCGCCGACTTAGGATGCGGCAGCGGGCGCATGACCAGAAAGCTGGCGGAGGCCGGTTATGATATGATCGGCATTGATAATTCCGAAGAAATGCTGGCCCGGGCCTATGAAAAAAGCAGCCGGGATTCCAATATCCTCTATCTGTGTCAGGATATCCGCGCTTTTGAGCTGTACGGAACCGTCCGCGCCGCCATCTGCTGCTGCGATACTGTCAATTATATGGCGGATGAAGGCGAACTGGCCACGCTGTTTCGGCTGGTAAACAATTATCTGGATCCGGGCGGCCTTTTTATTTTTGATATAAAAACAGAAAAGTGGTTTCAGACCACCGCCGGTCTGACTTCCTGCCGGCATGATCAAAAAGGGGATTTCTTTTGCGAAACCGCCATGGATCAGGATGTGTTTGAATATCATCTGTCCATGTTCGAACGGGAAGCAGACGGCAGATACGCCAAATTTGAAGAATACCATTATCAGAAAATCTTTACGAAAGAATCGGTTTGCAGGGCGCTGGCGGACGCCGGCCTGCAGTTGCTTGCTGTCACGGACGGCTACAGCAGCCGCCCGGGCAGCGACGCTGACCACCGTTTATGTTTTATTGCAAAGGAGTGCGGAAAAAGCCATGACTGCACATGATTATATTGTAAGAGCTTCGGCAGCGAAGGGCAGCATTCGCGCTTTTGCCGCCGAAACCACGCGTATGACGGAATACGCCAGACAGATCCATAATACCAGCCCCGTGGCCACAGCCGCCCTCGGACGCTGCCTCACCGCAGGCGCCATGATGGGCGTGGGTATGAAAGGGGAAAAAGACCTTCTGACGATCCGCATTGCCGGAGACGGGCCCTTAAAAGGCATTACCGTCACAGCTAACGCCAAAGGCTTTGTAAAGGGATTTGTGGACGAACCCCTGGTGCTGATTCCTGCCAATGCCAAAGGAAAACTGGATGTGGGCGGCGCCATCGGCCGGGGCAGTCTTTCCGTTATCAAGGATTTGGGAATGAAAGAACCCTATACCGGACGGGTCGATCTGCAAAGCGGCGAAATTGCCGACGATCTGACCTGGTATTTTGCCGTCAGTGAACAGATTCCTTCCTCTGTGGCGCTGGGCGTGCTGATGCAGCAGGACAACCATGTGAAAGCGGCAGGGGGATTTCTGATCCAGCTGATGCCTTTTGCCGAAGAAGCCCATATCGCTGCTCTGGAAGAAACCCTGCAAAGCCTCCCCAGCGTAACTTCCCTGCTGGAACAGGGACTGACGCCGGAGGATATTCTGCAGGAGATTCTGGGGGATATGGATCTGGAGATTCTGGAAAAAACAGAAACCGGTTTCCATTGCGATTGCTCTGCCGCCCGTATTGAACGGGCGCTCTTAAGTCTGGGAAAGACGCAGCTGGAGTCGCTGATCGACGAGGAAAAACCGGTGGAAGTGAAATGTCATTTCTGCGGCAGACAGTATCAGTTTTCCAAAACCGATCTGCTGCGGCTGATTCGGGAAGGCACTACTGCTGAAAAATGACATCCTCCGTTGTTTGGGGGACAGTTTCCGTGGAACCGTTTTCCGTTGTCCCGGGCACAGATTCCGCGGAAAGATTTTCCGTTGTCTCAGGCACAGATTCCGTGGAAAAATCTTCCGTTATTTCCGGCGCGGATTCTGTAGCGGAAACACCTTCCGTCTGCAGCGGGGCGTCCTGTTCTGTTTTATCGTCGGATTTGGGCAAAAACATATACACAAGTACGATAATCAATATAATAACAAGTGCAGTAAAGATCACGGTATAAAGCAGTTCTTTCATATGAACCACCACAATTTTTGTTTTTTCGCTCATTTGATCACTCCTGAAAGAGAAATACACTGTCGTTTTCTTTTATACTCTATGATCCACCTGACGCGAATATGCTAAAAAATGATTGTAAGGGAGGCTTAAATTGATGCAGGAACCCCTGAAAAAATTATTGTTTATTTACAATCCCAAGGCCGGGAAAGGCGCCATTTTACAAAAACTGAGCACCATCATCGACCTGTTTACCGCTGCCGGTTACCTGGTGACCGCCTATCCGACGCAAAAAAGAGCTGACGCCACCAATCTGGTGCTGGATGAAACCCTTGCCTGCGATCTGATCGTCTGCAGCGGCGGCGACGGCACTTTAAACGAAGTCGTAACCGGTATGATGAAACGGGATAAAAAGATCCCCATCGGATACATTCCGGCAGGCTCCACCAATGATTTCGCATCTTCGCTTGAAATTCCGAAGCGGATGCTGGAAGCCGCGGAAACCGCCATCGGTCCTTCCGTTTTCAAAAGCGATATCGGCTCCCTGAACGGCAAATACTTTGTCTATGCCGCGGCTTTTGGTCTGTTTTCCGAGGTATCCTATATGACGCCCCAGGATATGAAAAATCTGCTGGGACATTCCGCTTACATTATAGAAGGCGCCAAAAGTCTTGCGAATATTCCGAAATACCATATCATTGCCGATGGGGACAATCTGCACATTGACGGTCATTTTATTCTCGGCATGATTACAAATACCTATTCCATCGGCGGTTTCAAGCGTCTGTTTGGCAGCGACGTTTCCTTAGACGACGGCTATCACGAACTTACACTGGCAAAAGCCCCGGAAACCCCGGCGGAATTTCAGGAGCTGATCACCTGCCTGTTTAACGGAAAACTGCGGGAAGCCTCCATTGTACAAACGGCGGAAATCACTTCTCTGCACATCACCAGCGACCAGCCCATTTCCTGGTCCCTGGACGGAGAATTCGGCGGAGAATATACCGAAGTGGATATCCAGAATAACAAACAGGCGATTGAACTGAAAATCTGAAACTGCCCTGTGCCGGGACATCCGGCACAGGTTTTTTCTTTGCATGAAAAAAGTGTCTGTAACGAAAGACCTGCTTTCGTCCCGGACACTTTTCGGGTGGCCTGCTATGACAGCCTGATTCAAAGATCTTTCCGACCTTTGATGCTTTCCAAAAATGCCTGATAATCCTCTTCGGAATCAAGATGGTAACGGTGTCTTGCTTCTTTTAATTCCTTTTCAAACAGCTTCGTCAGCATCTCCCACTGCTCGCATTTCTTTCGTTCCTCTTCTACCAGTTTTTTCAAGCGCGCATTTTCTTCCAGCAGCTTTTTATGGTTTCTTTTTACTTCCGAAATGAACATCATGATTTTTTCCTCTGCTAAATTTTATATCGTTTCATCCAAAGCCACTTGTCCCTTTCATCTTTCTGGCCAAGCAGCAGCTTCCATACATCCACATGACGGATATCCACGGAAACCGAAAACCGTTCCTCAAACAAACGAAGTACCGGCGCAATCAAACACATCATTTGCACGTGTTCCTTTTTTATGCCATTTTCTTTGACATAAACCTTCACCGCATACGCATCCAGTGCCGAATAGTTTTTCGGTTTCCAGTAGCATTCAATGATATTGATCTTTTTCGGCCGCGGTTTTTGTTCCGGTCTGTCCTCTGATAATAAATTATATGCCGCAATCAGCTCTTTTATGATAAAAAGCGCGTCAATGTGGCTGAAAATGCTCTGAGATTCCCCGCCGTCTGCCGCACAGGGCATCAGCATTTTTCGCGTTGCATCTGCAAAAATCTTACCGGCAGCCGGATCAAAGTAATTCCGTTCGTCCAGGAAGGTTTCCTTGATCAGACGGTTTTTCAGAACGATCCATTCCAGAAAACGGGTCCGGACGATCTCCCACTCCGTTTCTCCCATCAGGAGCGTATCGATGGAAAGTGTTGTGTTTTTATTTTGAATCAGCGGAATTTTCTGCTTGTAAACCGGATGATAGACGCCCGGTGTAATACCGCAGCCGTTTTCCCGAAAGGCAAGCGGGCCTGCGCCAAACAGATTGTAATTCAGTGCCTTTCTGGACGCGATGTAAGCGATCTCATCTTCTGTTTCATCGCATCCTTCCGCATACAGATTGAGTCTGTAATCCCGTAATGAATAATCCTTCCTGTGCCGGTCAGAAGACCTTTCTTTATCAAAAGCCGACTCATCGATCCCGGCAACTTCCATAAACTGTTTCTTAATCAGAGCGAGAAGGTTCGGCCAAATATAGTAATACATATTCTGCCTCCCGCAAACCGTCCTTGCCGGACAGTTTTTCTTTTTAAGTTGTTTTATATGATAAAGGCGCATTCGGCGATTCAATTAATATTTGTTGCAAAATAGAAACCGGAGTGGCCTCCTGCGCCTTTACCGACGATCTGTTGCGGCAGACGCTGCCGCGCCGCCAGGGTTTCAATGGTTACAGACGGTTTTGTATTCCCATGTTGTTCCCAAATCGGCTGTAAACCCGCAGTTGCCGCATTTGACGCTCATAAACACCGGCCGTTTATAAATATAATCTACTCTTCCCACCTTTTTTTCGCAAATGGTTGTGGTCAAATATACCCATTCGCCGTAATCATACTGGTTCAGCAGCCGCATCTGCCCGCAGTTGCCGCATTCCTGGGCCATGGGCTGGGCCGGCGCCGGCCCGGTGGCAGCCACGGAAGTGGTCACAGTGCCAAGGACAAGGCTGGTACACAGGGCCAGCATCAAAATCCATTTTTTTCGCTTCATTTTTTTTCCTCCCTTCCCTTTTTCACTTTATATAGACATTATACTGCAGGATTCTTACAGAAACCTTACAAACCAGCTTACAGTTTCGTAAGGTTCCTGCGTTTTTGATCAAAATCAGAAAATCCCGCGTTTCTGTCAATCAGAAACGCGGGAAGTTTAAAATTGTTTCGTTTTGTTTCGTTTGCTTTGGGAAAACAAGGCCGCCTCCGGCAAACGGCGCCGGGACAGCAGTACCGTCAGCGCCACCAGTACCGCGCCGGCCGCGCTGATCAGCAGCACCCGTCCGAAATGAATGCCGCAATCCCCATATTCCTCCAATTCCCAGACCAGCATTTCCTTCAGAGTATGCGCCTCGCCGAAGGACGCCAGCAGCCGGCTTTGCTGTCGGAAAGACTGGTATAACAGATAGATGCCAAAGGCGCCCCAACCGATGCCGACCGAAAAGAGCCCGGTACCTGCCGCCTCCAGAAGGATCTGCAGCCACAGCTTGCGCCGGGACAGTCCCAGCGCCCGCAGCACCGCAATCCGCCGGAGCTCTCCTTCGTCCGCCAGCCGCAGGCTGCTGCGGATGAGCAGCAGGGACACACAAAGGATCACCGCGCCGCTGGCCAACAGCTGCACCAACATCTGTAAGGACCGTTGGATCTGCGCCATATTTTCTTCCCGGAATGTATCTACACTATACCCATACCGTTCGCACAGCTCTGCCATTGCGTAATCCGTGGCATAGTAGTCCGCTGTCCCATCGGTATATACCTCGCCCTGAGTCCAGCCATAGGGGCCACCCTGCAGATACTGGCTTCCCTCCTGCGCCGCTCCGGCATCCTGCAGCGCCTTATCGAGCATCTCCAAGGGACAAAACATGCCATACGGCATACGCCGGAACAATTCGGATGCATTTGCAGAAAGAAGGTCTGTATTTTGCAGCACTGCCCCTACCTTCACGGAAATTTTTCTGACCAATTCCCGTTTGCTACTGGGTATATAATATGTTGCCGCTTTACCGGTTTCCGGATCTGCGTACAGATCCAGATACAGGGTATCGCCTTGGGAAACCGCCGGCAGCGCTTTCCCTGCCTGCGCTTCCGGCACCACCAATATTACAGCATTCCCCTTTTGCAGGGCTTCCATATCCGCCCCGCCATCTGCCTGCCGCACCAGCATTTTCCAGTCCGCCGCCGACAGTCCGCAGATTTCCATATCTACCTCTGCATCCGTGTCTGACGCTGCTGCGGCTTCCTGCGGTACATCTTTGTTTGCTGCAGTATCCGGACTTTCTGCCAAATGACAACGGCCGGACAATACGGCCTGCGCATTGACGCTGCGCACTCCCGGCAGCTGTTCCAGTGCTTCAGCGAAACTTTGACCCGATATGCCCGAAACAGGTTTTGTGGATAAAAAATAGGCTTCGCCTATTCAACTCCCCTGCCCCTCAATCTTGAGGGGTGGGGTTTCTTTTTGTGCCGGCTTC
>CANRIM010000003.1 GCA_947630695.1 uncultured Lachnospiraceae bacterium | reverse complement strand
ATATTCTTTTCTGCAACACTAACGGCAACTCTTTTGCCGGAGGCTTTAGAAGTGGAAGTTAACTTTTCACTTCACCGGTTTTCAAAAATTAAAAATTATAATACTTCTAATGTTTTTCTCATCTTCGTATTGTATCATACGGGTAAAGAAAACAAAAAAGGAGTGATTACTGATATGAAAAAGCTGAAATCTTTATTTTCTTCCCCGAAAAAAGCAGCGGTCACCATTCTGTGCATCGCAGTCATCATAAGTATTCTGGCAGCCGGGACGGTGCTGGTGGCCAACGCCTACGCGAAAAGCACTTCTATTGGCGCGGAAAACGCCAAAAACTTTGCCTTTGCGGATGCGGGAGTGGATCCGGTTTCCGCAGAAAATGTCCGCACCGAATTTGATTTCGAGCATGGGCAGTTTGTCTATGAGATCGATTTTATTGCAAACGGCACGGAGTATGAATACTGGATCAAAGCATCTGACGGCTCGGTGGTAAAGAAGGAGCAGGAAGTGATCCGGCAGATGGCGCCCACCACAGCGCCGGTCCAGACCATTACGGCGCCGCCGGCAACGGAGCTGCCGGCCCAGGCAACTGCGGCGCCCCAGGTAACGGAGCTTCCGGCCCAGGCGACCACGCCGCCGCAGATCACGGAACTGCCGGTGCAGGCGACCACCCCGCTCCAGGTAACGACGCCACCGGCACAGATCACTGCGCCGCCGGCACAAAATCCCGGCGCGGCTTCCTATATCAGCATTGATCAGGCCAAGTCCATTGCCGTAGGCCATGCGGGACTTTCCGTTTCCGAGGTTCGTTTTTCCAAAGCAAAACTGGAAAACGACGACGGCTATACGGTCTATGAAATTGAATTTTACAAAGACCGTATGGAGTACGAATATACCATCAATGCCGCGGATGGCAGCATTCTGGAATATGATTCCGACTGGGACGATTAAAGGAGGGCGAACAGGAAGAAGAAGCTGACCAGATAGCGGCATCTGGCTTCCCACAGGAGCAGAAAGGCAACCAGCCCCATCAAAATGATTTTTAACACAAAGCTTGCGGACAATGCATCGTCTGCAAGCTTTCGTTTTGTCAGAAAGGACCGGGCCATGGAAAGCAGCAGGGTAAAATGTGTCAGGGTGGCGTAAATCAGAAAGGGGAGCTTTCGAAAAAAAGGAGCTTCCGGCATATAATAGCCGATCATGTAGGTGCCGTCCCGCCAGGTATAGCCGATTTTACAGAGCAGATGGTGCAGAAAACCAAGAGCCCCCTGATCGTGGAGCTTTTGCCCCAGACGCAGCAGATCGGCCCGGATTTTATTGTGATAGCCCGGGAAACTGCCGGTGTACAGAAAATCCTCCAGCTGATACCCGCCGTTTCCATCCGCGCCCATCATGATCCAGTGGATCAGCGGAAAGCGATACAGGCAAAGCGTTTCCGGTGAAAGCCCCAGGACGCCGGCGGAAAGGGCAGAAAGCAGCCGGACGCACAGCAGAAAGGAGAGGGTGATGGCAGACAGCGGCAGCAGACGGTCTCTCCACCGTATGCGGCGCAGCAGCAGATCCAGCGCAAAGGCCGGCAGCAGGATGCCGGCGCTTCCTTTGAAGGAATAGGCGACGCCCAGCACCAGCCCGCAGGCCACAGGCAGCAAAAAACGGAAAGGGCCGGATTTGCCGCGTTCGGTGTCCCTCCGCCATCGCAGATAGAGGTAAAAGGCAAGCGTTACCCAGGGAAGGGCCATGGCGTCCGTATAAAAATACAGGGTGTAGGTGATGAGGGGCAGAAACAACAGACCCCGCAGCCCGCAGATCAGGGCTTTTTGGGGCGGATACAGCAGGCGGGCGCAGCCGTACATGAATATATAAGAAATATCCAGGCCCAGCAGATTCCACAGGGTGGGCAGCAGGAGGCTGCACTGCCCGGTCAGCGCAACACTGATGCGCTGCAGCGCCGCAAGAAGCAGAAACAGCAGATGATTGTTGGGATATACCGCGAAGTAATGCTGGTGTCTGGCCGGGAGCCCGTCATAGAGATGGGTTAGCCCGCCGCGCACATAATTTTCGGCAGCGGTACAAAGATAGCGCAGATCATTTTTCGGCGTCAGGTCGAAACACAGAACAAAGGTTGTCTGGGCAAGGATCAAAAAGAACAGCATTCCGGCGAATACGATTTTTTCGAAATGCCGGGATGCGCGGATTTGTTTTGCAAACCGGGATTCCAGACGCCCTGTCAGAAAGCAAAGCAGTAAGGCCAGCAGAAAGAGAAACGCCAGCGCCAGGGGGGCCAGCCGATGGCAGGATACCGTCAGCCGGCACAGGGATACCAGAGCGATCAGGATGATGGCGGCGAAAATGCTGCCGAACCCCAGATTCACCGCCTTCGAAATAAAAGGAATGGATTTTTTTGGCATCTTTCATACTCCTTTGTCTTAAAAATCCATTCCATGATAGCGATATTAAATTTAACATTCAGCAGGGCAAGGGGTTAAGCTTCCCTTAAGGTTTTTTAAAGTCCTGTGAAGGATCGGAAGGAAACATTACGTAAAATGTGCTGCCCTTTCCCGGCATGCTTTCCACCCGGATGCTGCCGCCGTGAAACTGCACGATTTCCGCCGCAATGGCCAGACCCAGGCCGATGCCTTCCCCCGCGCGGGAGGGATCCGCCTGATAGAAGCGGCCGAAGATCTTTTCCTGATCTTCCGGGGCAATACCGATGCCATTGTCGGCCACCGACAAAAGAATTTCCTGTTCGTTCGCCTGCAGGCAGACCAGGATATGTCCATTTTCTTTGCCATAGCGATAGGCGTTGCTGATCAGGTTAATCAGCAGCCGGGAAAGCAGTTCGGCGTTGCCGCAGAAAGCAATGCCCTCCTGAATGTCGGCGGACAGGGTGATGCCCTTGTCTTTAATCAGCGCCATGTCAGAAGCAATAGAGGCGGCCATTGCGCTGAAATTGAAGGCCTCTTTCTGATATTTCTCCGTACCGGCTTCCAGTCTTGTAAAGTCCAGCATACCGTTGATCAGCCGGGACATTTTGCCGCTTTGCCGCTGGATGACCTGCAGCGCCTTTTCATATGCTTCCGGCGTCTGGGGCTGTTCCAGCGCGGCTTCGCACTGTGCCCGGATCACGGTCATGGGAGTGCGCAGTTCATGGGACGCATCGGAAATAAACTGCCGCTGGGTTTCAAAGGCCTGATCCAGTTTTTCGAAGGTGTCATTGAAGGTGTCTGCCAGCTGGTGCAGTTCGTCTTTGCCGCTGCCCAGCCGGATCCGCTGTTTCAGGTCATTTTCCCGGCCGATCTTCGCGGCAGTTTCGGAAATTTCCCGGATGGGTTTTAAGGTATGGCGGACCACGACATAGCCGCCCACGGAGGCCAGCAGGAAGAATAAAGGCAGGATGATCAGAGACAGCTGCAGGATGCGGTTCATCTGCGAAGTTCCCTGTGTGGAGGCCACTACGCCGCGCATCCAGAGCCCTTCCAGCCCTTCGCCGGTCAGCTTCCGGTCAAAAATATAGTAGAGCTCCCTGCCGTCTTTGATCCGCTGAATACGGGAATCTGCAAAATCCAGTTCAGTGGAAACTTTGGAAATGGGATTTTCCCCGTAAATCAGCGTCTGATCTTCGTCATACAGGGCGGTATAAACCTGATTGACTTCGTGCAGAAAATCGCTGTCCACTTCCAGATAGCCCTTTTCAAAGGCCAGAAACCGGCTGGCGTCTTTGTTCTGATCCGCATTGTCCAGATTGGGATAATACCGGACTTCGTTGTAATTGTTTTCCACGGTTTCGATCAGATTGTCCCGGATGGTTTTCTGCAGGATCTGATTGCTGACGGACAGCAAAATGACATAGGAAAACAGCACCATGAGCAACAGCGCCGCTGTGAACCAGAAGGTGATTTTGGCACGGATGGACAGCCGTTTCATTTTTCCGCACCTTCCTTCAGCACATAGCCGCGGCCCCGCACGGTGTGGATCAGCTTGACCTGGTGGCCGCTGTCGATTTTTTTACGCAGATAGCTGATATAGACGTCCACCACATTGGTGCCGCCTTCATAATCAAAGTTCCAGATGTGATTTTCGATTTTTTCCCGGGAAAGAACGATGCCCCGGTTGTTCATCAGGTATTCCAGCAGCGCGTATTCTTTGGCGGAGAGGCTGATATCCTTTCCGGCCCGGGTCACGCTGTGGGAAACGCTGTCCAGCACCAGATCACAGACCTGAATCCGGTTGTCCGCCCGTCCGAAGGCGGCACGGGTCATGCTGCGCAGCCGGGCGGCCAGTTCTTCAAAAGAAAAGGGTTTGATCAGATAGTCGTTTGCGCCGCTGTCAAGGCCTTTGACCCGGTCCGTCACCGCGTCTCTTGCGGTCAGAATCAGCACCGGCGTGGTTTTGCCGGCGTCCCGCAAACTGCGCAGCACGGCAAAGCCGTCTGCTTTCGGCATCATGAGATCGAGAATGACGGCGTCATAATCGGTATAAGACAGGATATCCATGGCCTCGGCGCCGTCAAAGCAGCTGTCTACGCTGTAGCCTTCGCCGCTTAACTTCTGTGCAATGATCCGGTTCAGATCCCGTTCGTCTTCGGCCAGTAAAATACGCATAAGAATCACCTCTTTCTTCTTCAATAGTTGCAGAAAATGTCCTGCCCTTTGAACGCAATTTTACACAACACAGGAAGGCATTCACAAAAACATCGTCATATACACCGGCAGATGTACCACGCCTTCCTTCATCAGAATATCCTTTGTATACAAAATATAAGGCTGCCCGGTCTTTCCTGCGAATCTGCTTTTGAACTTGTCCAGCGAAGAATGTTTGCGATATGATCCGGATTTCACCTCCACCGGACATATTTTTCGCTCTCTTCGAATCAAAAAATCGATTTCCATGCTGTTGCTTCTGCAATTTGCATCCGAACGGGAATAAAAGAAAAGTCTGTGGCCATGCGCACGCAGTTCCTGTGCCACAATATTTTCCAGCAGCATTCCCTCATTCACATGCAGACGATCCAACAGTATTTCTCTGTAAAGCTCATTGTCAATGAATTGATCATCCATGAAAGAATGCGTCACCAGCAGGCCGGTATCTGCCATATAACACTTTCTGGTCATGTGTTCGCTGCTCATAGCCAGACCGACCGTTGGTTCCGTGGTATTATAACAGATATTGGCAATCATTGCTTCCGTCAGCCATATAAAAGCATTCTCATAGGTACGGAATCTTGCATTTTTTTCGACATCTGCCAGTTTGTATTTTTTTTCCGTTTTTGCAAGCTGTGATGGTATCTCGTCAAAAATCGAAAGAACTTTTGCCTCATATCCCTTTGCAAATTTTGCAACGTCCTCCCGGTACAGCATCAGGATCCGTTTTTTGATTCTGTCTGTTTCCTCAAAACTTTTGGTACGGACATAAGTCTCTACTGCCTGGGGCATACCGCCCACCAGAAGATACTGTCGAAAATCATTCATGACTTTCTGATGCAGCGCCTGTCCCAAAGGCTGCAGCTTTTCAAAACACTTCTGCAAAAGAGGAACCGTCGTTTCATCACCCATGGCCCAAAGAAATTCTTCAAAGTCCATCGGAAACATTTCCACATGCTCTTCCTCAGAAGGAATCACAATATTTTCAACATTTGTACGCAGCGAGAGCAATGAGCCTGTCTCCAGATAATCATACCGGCCGTCCGCCACCAGATATTTGATCAGCTGCCGCGCCGCCGGAAATCTCTGCACCTCATCGAAAATGATAAGAGAATCCCGCCGATACAGTGGTTTTCGATAATACGCCGCCAACTTACTGAAGAAAAGATCGAAATCATTCAGATCCTGCGCAAACATTGCCCGGACCTCTTGCGGCAGACGGGCAAAATCAATGAGAATATAACTCTTATACTCGTTCCTTCCAAACTGCTCGGCAATATAACTTTTGCCCACACGTCTGGCCCCGTCAAGCAGCAGGGCGCAGCTTCCCTGATCCTTTTCCTTCCAGTCCAGCAAACGACTGTATATTTTTCGTTTCACAACCCGGTCTTCCTTCCCTTGGTAAATATTGTAATGCAAGTTTTCTGAATCCGATCATATTGTATCACGAAATTGCGCTTTTATGCAAGAATGCTTTTGCACGGAATTGCACTTTTATGTAACGGGAATTTTGCGCGGAATTGCACTTTTATAATCGTTTGTCAGGAAAAGTAAAGCAAGATTTGCCAAATCATACTTGGCTAAATTTCTTTCTGTGCTATACTGTATTTATATTCTCGCCGAACAGGACAAAAATACCGCACTTTTCGGCGAATGCAAATGGACGAATAAAGAAGGAAGGGAATGTAATGAAACGCTATTGTCATACAGTGCAGTATTACGAGACGGACCGGATGGGCATTACCCATCATTCCAATTACATCCGCTGGATGGAGGAAGCGAGAATCGACTATCTGGCGCAGATCGGATGGCCCTATGCAAAGATGGAGGAAATGGGTGTCTCTTCGCCGGTTCGGCGGGTGGAATGTAAATATAAGCACAGTACCACTTTTGCCGATACCGTATATATCGATGTTTCGGTGGCGGAATTTAAGGGCGTGGTGCTGCGGCTGAATTACCGGATGGAAAAGGCCGACGGATCACTGGTGTGCGAGGCTTATTCCGAACACTGTTTCCTGGATGCCGGAGGAAAGATCCTGCGGGTAGATCAGGCGTATCCTGCGCTTTATGCGGCGTTAAATGAAGACAAGTGAAAAAAAGCGGATGCGTGACGTGACGCATCCGCTTTTCGCTTTAAGATTCCTGTTCGGAGGAAACTGTTTCTTCCGGCGCATCACCGGCAGAGGCTTCTTCCGGTTCTGTTTCACCGGCAGGCGCATCCTCTGCAGGGGCATCCTTGCCCGTGCTCTTTCCCGAAGAAAGGAAGCTGAGGTACACGGTGTTCAGGATAATGACCGCCACGGACGCCACCAGACACAGCAGCAGGACGGCGTCAATGGTATCTAAGATACCGGCAATGTCTTTGATCTGCACCCGGTATTTGATGGTATAGAGTTCCGTGCAGACCGACGCGAGACAGAGGGAAAAACTGAGAGCCGAAAAGGTAAAGGGTTTTTTCAGCGGCTTTTTCCGGTTTCGAAGCAGTGCGGCGACTGGCAGAACCAGCGCGGCAACAATGGCAATCACAGACAACATGGGATCGTCCTCCTTTGGAATAGTATTTGAAAGAACATCTTTATTTATATAGGCCGAAGAGCTGCAGCAGTTTCTGCCAGAAATTTAAATGTTTTGCCGGTTTAGTTTCGGCTTCCGCCGTTTCTGCCGGATGGATGGCAGCGGTTTTGATGACAAACTGCACGCTTTTGACCTGTGTATTTTTTTCGGAAACGAAGGATACGGGCCGGTATTCGCCGCCGGTGACGGAATCCAACAGTCCGTCGATCTGTTCTTCGACTTTCTGATCCATACCTGCGGTTTCCTCCCGCAGTTTTTTTGTGCCCGTTTTCATGGTTTCGCTGCCCCGGGCCAGTTGATCGACCCCCGCCGTCAGTTGGCTTACACCTTGCTGCAGTGTGCCGCTGCCGCCGGTCAAATCACCGCTTCCCGTATAAAGCCGGTTGATGCCGGACAGCAGCTGGCCGGATTCCTTCGAGAGGGTTTCGGTGCCGGTTTTCAATTGACTGCTGCCGGAGGAAAGCTGGGCGGCGCCGCCTGCAATCTGCCCGCAGCCGGATACCAGCTGTGCGACGGCGTCCGTATAGGCGAGAATGCCGTCGTTTAAGGTACTGTACTGATCGACAAGGGTGGTTACGGCGGAAGAAAGGGCCGCCGTCTGCTTCAGCAGTTCGGACAGGCCTGCGGCCAGTGCGATGATTTTTTCATCGAATACCGCGTCGCTTTGCTGCAGTGTTTTTACGCCCTGCAGGAGCGGAACCATATTTTTTTGCAGTTCGTCCAGATAGGTGCCTGCGCCGTTGATGGCGGCGGTATTGGCTTTTAACAGGGTAATCAGCCCGTTTTGCTGTGCGATCTGGGCCTGCAGCGCCGTGGTGTCCATACCTGCGGCCTGCAGGGCTGCCAACTGTGCGCTTAAAGTATCCACCGTCGTCTGCAGGGTGGCGATTGCTTCTGCATTGTTTTGCTGCAATGCGGCGATATCCAGTCCGTTTTGCGCCATGCGGGCTTTCCATGCGGCAGAACCCGCATTTTCCTGTAAAGCAGCCAGGCCACCGGCAAGGGTATCGATGCCGGTTTTAATGCCGGCGGAAGCATCCGTCAGTGCGGTCAAATCATCCGCCGTGACGGAAACAGATCCCAGTGCGGCCTGCAGGGCGGTCAGTGCGGCCTGCACCGAAGCGGAACCGTCGCGAAGGGCAGGAGACTGGGCGTTTAATTGTTCCAGGGACTGCTGCATCTGTACAATGCCGGCGTTTAAGTCCTGTACGCCGTTGTCCAGTACGGTCCCTGCATTTTTTAAGGTCAGCGTGCCGTTTTGGAAGGCGGTGCCGCCGTTCTTTAATTCGGAAATGCCGCTGTGCAGTTCACCGATCCCCTGAAAGAGCCGGCCGGTGCCGGTCTGCAGATCTGTCTGTGCCAGGCGCTGCAGTTCCGACAGTCCCGTATGCAGCGCATCCGCGCCGTCGTCCAGGGTCTGTATGGCGCCGGACAGCTGCGTCAGCGGTTCGGTCAGGTTTTTATCGTCGATGTCCATTTGCAGCTGCAGCGGCAGGGCATTGATGGAAATGCCGTCCATGGCGAAATCCTTCACATCCGCCGTCACCGTCAGGGAAGCGCCCCTGCCGGGCAGAACCGTAAAGGTCAGCTGTTTGCTGCCGCCGGCATTGGCAATGGTGGCGCCTTCGGCGGCGATATTGCTGCATTTGTTTCTGTCCAGTGTCAGGGAAATCTGCAGCGCGTCATGAGCGAAAAAGCTGTCGTCGCTGCCCTTGCTTTGCTGAATATCCAGCTGTATTTTCAGCGCGCCGTCTTTTCCTGCCAGCGCCGGGGCAGCGGTTTCCTTTCCGTCCAGAAAATAGCGGATGGAAATGTCCCAGGGCATCTGCAGACGGGACAGGGTTCCCTCATAATAGAGGGTGCCGGCCTCGGCGTCGATGGTAACGGCGTCCTTCTCACATTCGATGGGTTCAGTGCCGGTCATGTTCCGGACGTTTTCATAATCGCCATAGTCTGTAATGGTTCCTTTTTGCTCCAGAGTGAAAATATTGACCACATGGATGTCCTGTATGCTTCCGTCTGCCTGTAAGTTTACATAAACCACTTCTTCCTTCGGCGTATTTTCCGTAGTTTCCGCAGGCACCGTCTGAAATGCGGAGAGCGCCAGCGACGCGCTTAAAAGCACTGCAAATATTTTTTTCAGATGCATGAACCTAAACCTCCTGTAGAAAAATCAATGACCGGCCGCCGGCAGCTTCTTCTTCCGGATCACAAGGCGGTCAAAGGCCGACAAGAACCCCGGAAGGACAAATAACACAATGCCCATGGAGAAGATGGCGCCCCGGCCGATGAAGAGGCCCAGTTGGGCAATCAGCTGGTTGCTGGAGAAATATCCCAGCAGCAGCCCCACCACGGTCAGCGCCAGACCGGAAGTCAGGATGGAAACCGTGACGTCCGAAACGGTATGTACCACGGCCTGGCGTTTATCATAAATCTGGCGGTTTTCCCGATATCGGTTGGTCAGCAGGATCGCGTAATCCACGGTAGCCCCCAGCTGAATGGAACTGATAATCAGATAGGCCAGATAAAAAATTTCCTGATTCATAAAATAGGGAATGGACAGATTCAGCCAGATGGCCGTCTCGATGCCCAGTACCAGAATCACCGGCAGGAACAGGGACCGTAAAGTCAGCACCAGCACCAGAAATACAGCGGCCACCGCCAGCAGATTGACTTTCAGCATGTCGGAGGTGACGGTGTTTTTCAGATCATAGGTACTGACGCCCTGCCCCGCCAGGTAGTAATCGTCGGGATAAAATTCGTTTGCAGTGTCGCGGATCCGCTGAATCAGGGAGAAGGTTGCCTCCCCTTCATAGGGAAGATCCACGGAAAGCACCATGCGGCTGTAATTTGCCGATTCCAGCTGGGCCAGGGTATCCGCGTCCAGATAGGACGGCGGCACCTCGGGGCCTGCCGCGTCCACAAAGGAAAGAATGCCCGTTACATGGGGCAGTGCCTGCAGCGCGTCGGACAGTTTTTTCTGAGTCGCGGTATTTCCGGCAGGCACCAGCAGCACATAGCTGTCGCTTTCTCCGAAAATGGCGTCGATTTCAGCGGTATCCGCGCCGATCTGGGTTTCAGTGCCGAAGATTTTGGCGGCGCCATAGGTAAAGTCATTGGCGTTGGAGGCCAGAAACGCCGGTGCGATCACCAGCACAAAAACAAAAATCAGAGGCACACAGATGCGCCGGACCATTCGCCCGAACCGGGAAAAAGAAGGGAGGAAGGCACGGTGCCTGGTCCTGTCGATCAGCGGATATACGAAAAGCAGGAGGGCCGGCATAAAGAAAAAGACCGTCAGCAGGCTGATGACGATGCCCTTGGCCAGGGCCAGGCCCAGATCGGGACCGAGGCGAAAGCGCATCAGCACCAGCGCCAGAAATCCGATGACGGTGGTCAGGCCGCTGGAAAGAATGGAGCCGGTGGATTTGCAGAGGGCGTCCACCATGGCTTCCTTGGGATCGGCCATGTCTTTCCGGCATTCTTCAAACCGGTGAATCAAAAAGACGGAATAATCCAGCGACACGGCCAGCTGCAGGATACTGCCTGCCGCATTGGTGACAAAAGAGATTTCCCCGAAAATCAGGTTGCTGCCGCTGTTGATGACCACGGCGACGCCGATACCGGCCAGAATCAGCACCGGCTCCATCCAGGAACGGGTGGTCAGAATGAGAATAAACAGTACAAATAACACGGAAATGACGGCAATCAGCCGGATTTCCGCCAGTGTACTTTCTGTGGCCACGGCAGTGGAAACCGCCGCGCCGGTCATGGCATTGTCCTCGCCGATGATCTCGCGGATGGCGGAAACCGCCGGAATCCGGGCATCGTTTCGGATGGCCACTGAAAGCAGGGCGTTTCCGTCCTTATAATAACTTTCCATGGTATCGGCGTCGATAAAGGCTTCCGGCAGAGATACATCGGCGGTATCGTCCAGCCAGAGCACTTCTGCCACGCCGTCCACGGCGGCAATCTTTTCTTTATAATCCAGCGCTTCCGGAATGCTGACGTCATGCAGCAGGATGCGGGCGTTGGGCAAAACGCCGTCAAATTCCGTCTGCATCATTTCCAGCGACACGGTGGAATGGGTGTCCGCCGGCAGATAATCATTGAGATCATAATTCACGGATACCAGATTCCTTAACAATAAACTGGCGCAAAACGTAGCCAGAAAGCAGATCAGTATCAGCACTTTATAGTTTACTATTTTGGTATAAAATGTTTTCATCACAGATCAGTCCTTTGCTTTGGATCCGGCGCGAAAGGGCATGCTTTCATTTTCGAATCCTGACCTTATCAGAATACCACAAAAGCAAAAGAAAAAGTACTGCTTTTTTAACAAAATCGTAAAACCGTCGGCAAACAAAAAAGCTCCGTATTCCGGAAAGAATACAGAGCCTTTTGAAAAAACTGATTATGCTACTACCACGCAGGTCACGACCAGATATGCAACGTAGACCGCAAGGAGTACGAAGCCCTGCCAGCGGCGGAAGCGGGAAGCAATCAGCGCGGGCACCAGCGCGATCAGTCCGACGATCAGGCAGGCGGGCAGATCGATCCGGGCGGCTGTATCCGTCACCGTAAGGGCTTTTCCGGAAATGACGGAGCTTAAAGGCATGATCAGCGTCAGGTCGATGATATTGGCGCCCAGGATATTGCCCACGGAAAGCGCGGACTGCTTCTTGGCAATGGCGGTAATGGTGGTGATCAGCTCCGGCAGGGAAGTACCTACCGCCACCAGGGTAACGCCGATGATCCGATCGGAAATACCGATGATACTGGCCAGTTCGCTGCCGTTATCGACCAGCAGATCCGCGCCCCAGACAATACCGATGGTACCGACGATAAATTTAATGATATTGGTGATGATGGTCTTTCGCTCGGTCAGGCTTTCGTCCTTTGGCTCGTCGTTGGAAGTCATGGCGTGTCTGGCAGCCCGGATATTTTCATAGAAGAAAATGGCACAGATAACCAGAAGCACAATACTGAGGGCGACACTGACTTTTCCGGTAAGACCGCAGAGCACGATGATGGCCGCGGCTGCCAGCATCAGAATGGATTTCATAAGATAATCGCTGCGCTTGATGATACTGGGCATAAAAATCAGGGAAATGGCCATGATGAGGCCGATGTTTGCGGTAACGCTGCCGATGGCGTTGCCGATGGACATATCCACCCCGTCTTGGGTGCCTTTGGCAGCCGCCATGATGGAAACGAGCATTTCCGGCAGTGTGGTGGCGAGACTGACGACGGTAGCGCCGATGATCAGCTTCGGAATACCGCTGACTTCAGCGATCCAAGTCGCGGCGTCTACAAAGAAGTCGCCGCCTTTGACCACAAAGACGATGCCGACGGCGAACAGCAGCAGTGTGATGACTAGTGTTGGCATGTTGGTTTCCTCCGTTTGTACATAAACTTAGCAAAATGTACCCCGCAAGCCGCCGGCTGATATAAAAATAAGACTCGATGTATAGCTTCGCAGTTATACATGAGTCTCACAATTTAAAACAAGCCAGACTGAGAAAACGTCGGTATGTTGACTTGCTACGCACGAATACGCCTGTTACTCTCTCACGGGATTTTTTTCAGTTTACCTTTTTTATGGAAAAAAGTCAATAGCAACAGAAAAAAAGGCAAAAAAATATGACGGAGGAAGCCGCTTTTTGTGCAGTTTTGTGGGCGTTTTGACGGAAGCCTTTTGGTTGACAAACAAAGATACCCCATGCTAGAATGATTACAGTCAATTCTGGTAAGGAGTATGGAAAATGACGGATTTTGCGGCAGCTGTATGCAAATTGAAAACATTACCGCAGTTTGCGCCGGATGCAAAAACGGCGGCGCTGATTGCCGACACGCTCGGCGTATATAATTGTTCCAGATATCATATATTTCCCGGTTTTTGTGATGTACATGTGCATTTCAGAGAACCGGGATTTTTTTATAAGGAAAGCATCAGGACCGGGTCACAGGCGGCGGCCCGGGGCGGATATACCGCGGTCTGTACGATGCCCAATTTAAATCCCGTGCCCGACAGCGCGGCGCATCTGCAGGAGGAACTGGACATCATCCGCAGGGACGCGGTGATTGCCATTTACCCCTACGGCGCCATTACGAAGGGCGAGCAGGGGGCAGAACTTTCGGATATGGAAGACATGGCTCCGGAGGTGATCGCCTATTCCGATGACGGCAGAGGTGTACAGGCGGAGGAAAAGATGCGGCAGGCGATGCGGCAGGCGGCGGCGCTTGGAAAAATGATCGTGGCCCACTGCGAGGACAACACCCTGCTGCACGGCGGCTACATCCATGATGGCGCTTACGCGAAGGCTCACGGACACAAAGGGATCTGCAGCGAAAGCGAATGGCGGCAGATCGCCCGGGACCTGCGGCTGGCGGAGGAGACGGGCTGCGCCTATCATGTCTGCCACATTTCCTGCAAAGAAAGCGTGGCGCTGATCCGGCAGGCCAAGGCAAAAGGACTGAATGTCAGCTGTGAGACCGCGCCCCATTATCTGGTGCTGGATGAAAATGATTTGAAAGAAGAAGGCAGATTTAAAATGAATCCGCCGCTGCGCACGAAGGCGGACAGAGAAGCGCTGATCGCGGGGCTTTTGGACGGCACCATCGATATGATTGCCACGGATCACGCGCCCCACAGCCCGGAGGAAAAGGCGAAGGGCCTGGCGGGCAGTGCTTTCGGCATTCCGGGACTGGAAACGGCATTTCCGGTGTTATACACAAAACTGGTGCGGGAAAATATCATTTCGCTGGAGCGGCTCATTGACCTGCTGGCGGTGCAGCCCCGCAAACGGTTTCAGATTCCCTTTGCCGGTGCATTTACGGTCTGGGATCTGGAAGCGCCGGTCACCGTGCGGCCGGAAGCGTTTCTTTCCAAAGGAAAGGACACGCCCTTTGCCGGAATGCAGCTGTTCGGAGAATGTTTGCTGACGATTGTGGACGGAAAGATCGTATATGACGGACGATGATATAATACAAAACGGGAGGAAAATGAGATGGCGAAACGGACGGACATTAAAAAAGTACTGATTATCGGATCGGGGCCGATTGTGATCGGACAGGCGGCGGAGTTTGACTATGCGGGAACCCAGGCCTGCCTGGCGCTGAAGGAAGAAGGCTACGAGGTCATTCTCTGCAATTCGAATCCGGCCACGATCATGACGGACACCACCATTGCGGATAAGGTTTATATGGAACCGCTGACCCTGGAATATATTGCCAAGATCCTGCGCTACGAGCGGCCGGATGCCATTATTCCGGGCATTGGCGGCCAGACGGGATTGAATCTGGCCATTCAGCTGGAAAAGAAGGGCATTCTGAAGGAATGCGGCGTGGAGCTGCTGGGCACCGACAGCCACAGCATCGAGCGGGCCGAAGACCGGGAGCTGTTTAAGGAAATGTGTGAATCCATCGGAGAACCGGTCATTCCTTCACAGATCACTTATAATATGGAAGAAGCCAAAGCCGCGGCTCTTGCCATCGGCTATCCGGTGGTCCTGCGTCCCGCCTTTACCCTGGGCGGCACCGGCGGCGGTTTCTGCGAAAATGAACAGGAGCTGATCGAAACCGGACTGAACGCTTTCAAGCTGTCTCCGGTGCATCAGGTGCTGATCGAAAAGAGTGTCAAGGGCTACAAGGAAATCGAATTTGAAGTCATGCGGGACTGCAACGATCACGCCATTACCATCTGCGGCATGGAAAATGTGGATCCGGTGGGGGTACATACCGGAGACTCCATCGTTGTGGCGCCGATTCTTTCACTGAATGACGCGGATCTGAAAATGCTGAATGACAGCGCCATCAAGATCATCCGGGAGCTGAAAATCGCCGGCGGCTGCAACGTGCAGTTCGCCCTGAATCCCTATACCAGCGAATATTTTCTGATTGAAGTTAATCCCAGAGTGTCCCGGTCTTCTGCCCTGGCCTCCAAGGCCAGCGGCTACCCCATTGCCCGGGTGACGGCGAAGATTGCTTTGGGCATGTCCCTGGAAGAAATCCCGGTGGCGGGCGGCACGGCGGCCATAGAGCCTTCTTTAGACTATATCGTAGCCAAATTCCCCCGCTTTCCCTTTGATAAATTTGCCACGGCGCCCAATACGTTGGGCACCCAGATGAAGGCCACGGGCGAGGTCATGGGCATCGGCTCTTCGCTGGAGGAATGTATGCTGAAATCCGTCCGATCTCTGGAGACGGGGGTCTGCCATTTCCATCTGCCCAAATTTGATGCTTACAGCGAGGAAGAACTGCTGTCCTATGTGTCTGAGTTTAAGGACGACAATGTATATGCTATCTTTGCGGCGCTGCGCAAGGGCGTCAGCATTGAAACCATGCATAAGACGACCATGATTACGCCACTGTTTCTGGAATCCTTCCGGAAGATCGTGGAAATGGAACGAACCATCGCGGATCATCCGCAGGATTTGGAAGTGCTGAAACAGGCCAAAATCACCGGCTTTTCCGACGCATATATTGCGAAGCTCTGGAACGTGGAAGAAACAGACGTTTATCGGATGCGCAAAGAAAACAAGATCGTTCCCATCTTCCGGATGGTAGATACGCTGCATACCGGAAAATATATCGCGTATCTGTATTCTTCCTATACCGGGGAAAACGCTTCCCGGCTGGGGCAGAAAAAGAAAATCGTGGTGCTGGGGGCAGGCCCCATCCGTATCGGGCAGGGCGTGGAATTTGACTATTCCACGGTGCATGCGGTCCAGACCATCAAACGGGCAGGCTATGAAGCCATTATCATTAACAATAATCCAGAGACGGTTTCCACCGATTATACCACGGCAGACAAGCTCTATTTTGAGCCCCTGACCCCGGAGGACGTTATGGAAATCATCGATTTTGAACAGCCGGAGGGCGTCATTGCTTCCCTGGGCGGGCAGACGGCCATCAATCTGGCGCAGCCGCTGATGGAGCGGGGCGTAAAGATCATCGGCACGGACTGCGCGGCCATCGAGCGGGCGGAAAACCGGGACAGCTTTGAGAAAATCCTGGAAAATCTCCGGATTCCCCAGCCCCAGGGCCGGGCAGTGACCAGAATCGAAGACGGGGTCAAAGCTGCCGGCGAGATCGGCTATCCGGTGCTGGTGCGCCCCAGCTTTGTACTGGGCGGCCGGGCCATGCAGATCGTGGCCAATGAAGAACAGCTGCGGCAGTATCTGAAGACTGCCGTGGAAATCGACGCCGATAAACCGGTGCTGGTGGACAAATATATTCAGGGCAAGGAAGTGGAAGTGGACGCCATCTGCGACGGCAGAGACGTATTCGTGCCCGGCATCATGGAACTGGTGGAGCGCACCGGCATTCACTCCGGCGACTCCATCAGCGTATATCCTACCTTCAGCATTTCCAACAAGGTCAAGGGCATTATCCTGCAGTACGCGAAAAAACTGGGACTGGGCATTGGCATTGTGGGCCTGTACAACATTCAGTTTATCGTAGACAAGGATGAAAACGTATATATCATCGAGGTCAATCCCCGGTCGTCGAGAACGGTGCCCTTCCTGTCCAAGGCTACGGGCTACAGTCTGGCGGATATCGCCACGGAGGTGATTCTGGGTAAGAGCCTGAAAGAGCAGGGCATTTTCGATATTTACCCGGCGGAGCGCAAACGCTTCTATGTGAAGGTGCCGG
Source organism: uncultured Lachnospiraceae bacterium (assembly GCA_947630695.1). Classification (GTDB taxonomy): domain Bacteria; phylum Bacillota; class Clostridia; order Lachnospirales; family Lachnospiraceae; genus CANRIM01. The sequence continues at coordinate 108,974 of CANRIM010000003.1, read as the reverse complement.
TTTTCTCCTTTAACAAGATCAAGGGACTGGACGCCTACCTGTCGCCGGAAATGAAGTCTACCGGCGAGGCCATCGGCTATGACAACAAGCTGAACCGGGCCCTGTACAAGGCGCTGCAGGCTTCGGGCACCCATCTGCAGAATTACGGCACGGTGTTCGTGACGGTGGCAGATCAGGACAAGGAGGAGGCGCTGCCGCTGATCCGGCGGTTCTACAATCTGGGATTTAACATTCAGGCGACGGAAGGCACGGCGAAATTCCTGAAAGCCAACGGCATCCGGACCCATGCCTTAAAGAAAATCAGCGAGGATCCCGATGAGATTCCCGATGCCATCCGGCAGGGGCATATCGCCTATGTGATCAATACCCGGGATATGGACGCCGAGAGTCAGAAAAGCGACGGCCTCAGGATCCGGCAGCTGGCAACGGAAAACAGCGTGACCATGTTTACTTCGCCGGATACGGTGCGGGTACTGCTGGACGTACTGGAAGAAACCACGCTGACCATTTCCACCATTGACGCCTGATACGGGAGCAGACCATGAAACAGGGATTTTTTGAAATCATTGAAAATAAAGCATTAAATGACGCGGTGTACCGGATGCGCCTGCAGGGCGATGTTTCCGCAATTACTGCCCCCGGTCAGTTTGTCAATATTAAACTGGCGGGGAAATATCTCAGGCGGCCCATTTCCGTCTGCGACAAAACCGGAGACATTCTCACGCTGATTTACAAGGTGGTGGGACAGGGCACCGGGCAGATGGCGCGGATGACAGAAAGAGAGCGATTGGATCTGCTTACCGGGCTGGGAAACGGCTATGACCTGGCCACTGCCGGGGAAGCGCCGCTTCTGATCGGCGGCGGCGTGGGCGTACCGCCGCTGTACTGGCTGGCAAAGGAACTGATTGCTGCCGGAAAGCAGGTGTCGGTGATTCTGGGATTTAATACGAAGGACGAAATATTCTATGAAAATGCATTTCGCGACCTGGGGGCAGATGTGACGGTGACCACCGTGGACGGCTCCTACGGGGTGAAAGGCTTTGTTACCGACACTTTCCCGGCACAGTACAGCTATGTATATACCTGCGGACCGGAACCCATGTTAAAGGCGGTGTACAAACAGGCGAAGACCGGCGGGCAGTTTAGTTTTGAGGAGCGGATGGGCTGCGGTTTCGGCGCCTGCATGGGCTGCTCCTGCAAGACGCTGACCGGGTACAAACGGATCTGCAAGGACGGACCGGTCCTTACAAAGGAGGAAATTCTATGGGAAGATTAAGCGTGGATCTGTGCGGCATCCCACTGGACAATCCGGTGATTCCCGCCTCCGGCACCTTCGGATACGGATATGAGTTCGCCGAACTTTACGATATCAACTGCCTGGGCACCTTTTCATTTAAAGGAACGACGAAGGAGCCCCGCTTCGGCAATCCGACGCCCCGCATCGCGGAATGCACCGGCGGCATGATCAATGCCGTGGGACTGCAGAATCCCGGGGTGGACAAAGTCATCGAAGAGGAACTGCCGAAATTAAAAACATGTTTTCATAAGCTGGTGATGGCCAATGTCAGCGGCTTTTCCGTGGAGGAATATGCCTATACCTGCGCGCGGCTGGACAAAGAGTCCCAGGTGGGCTGGCTGGAGGTCAATATCAGCTGTCCCAACGTACACGGGGGCGGCATGAGCTTCGGCACGGACCCGGAAGCGGCGGCAGCGGTGGTGAAGGCGGTAAAGGCCGTGACGAAAAAACCGGTGCTGATCAAACTGACCCCCAATGTAACGGATATCACGGAAATTGCCAAAGCCTGCGAGGAAGCGGGCGCGGACGGCATCAGCCTGATCAATACGCTGCTGGGGATGCGCATCGACCTGAAAACGAAGCGGCCGGTAATTGCAAATGTCATGGGCGGATTTTCCGGCCCTGCCGTTTTCCCGGTGGCGCTGCGGATGGTGTATCAGGTGGCCCATGCCGTGGATATCCCGGTGGTGGGCATGGGCGGTGTCAGCAGTCCGGAGGACGTGTTGGAAATGATGCTGGCCGGGGCCTGCGCAGTGGAAATCGGCGCGGCTAATCTGGTGGATCCTTATATCTGCCGGGACATTATACGGGATCTGCCGGCGGTGATGGACCGGTATCACATCAAAGATCTGAAACATATCAATATCGAATCAACAGGAGAATAAACATATGGGAAAAGATGTTATCATTGCCTGCGATTTTGCGGGCGCGCAGCAGACCTTCGATTTTCTGGACCGTTTTACAGAAAAAAAGCCTTTCGTAAAGATCGGCATGGAGCTTTTTTATGCGGAAGGGCCGCAGATTGTCCGGGAAATCAAACGAAGAGGACATAAAATTTTTCTGGATCTGAAGCTGCACGATATCCCCAATACGGTGGAAAAAGCCATGCGGGTCCTGTCCGGACTGGACGTGGATATCTGCAATCTGCACGCAGGCGGCACCATCCGCATGATGCAGGCGGCGCTGCGGGGGCTGACCAGGGAAGACGGTACAAGGCCGCTTTTGATTGCGGTGACCCAGCTGACCTCCACCGATCAGGAAAGCATGGAGCAGGATCTGCTGATTGAAAAACCTCTGGATGAGGTGGTCATGCATTATGCGGAAAATGCGAAAAAAGCAGGTCTGGACGGCGTGGTATGCTCTCCCTTAGAGGCCGGAAAGGTCCATGCCCGCTGCGGCGGGAACTTCCTTACCGTAACGCCGGGCATCCGCTTCGCGGATTCGGAAGTGGGAGATCAGAAACGAATCACCACACCGGCCCAGGCAAGGACAAACGGCTCGGATTATATCGTGGTGGGACGGCCGGTGACGGCAGCCGCGGATCCGGTGGCGGCGTATCAGCGCTGCATCGAAGAGTTTATCGGATAAGCAAAGAACGGCCGCGTTCTTTAGGCGCGTGCCTTCATTATAAAGGAGGGAATGAAAATGGAACTGAGAGAAAAAATCGCGAAGGATCTGCTTTCTATCCGGGCCGTCTTTTTCCGCCCGGAGGAACCCTTTACCTGGGCCAGCGGCATCAAAAGCCCCGTATACTGCGATAACCGGCTGACGCTGACAGACGTGGCGGTGCGCAGCGACGTGGAAAACGGGCTGGCAGAACTGATCCGGACCCATTACCCGGAAGCGGAGGTGCTGATGGGCACATCCACCGCAGGTATTGCCCATGCGGCCATTACGGGACATCTGCTGGGGATGCCTATGGGCTATGTGCGTTCGGGGGCCAAGGATCACGGACGGCAGAACCAGATCGAAGGACGGCTGGAGAAGGGACAGAAAGTCGTGGTGGTGGAAGATCTGATTTCCACCGGCGGCAGCGTCATCGAAGTGGTGAACGTACTGCGGGATGCCGGGGCCGAAGTGCTGGGGATCGTCAGCATTTTTACCTACGGTATGCAGAAAGGACTGGACCGGCTGAAAGAAGCAGAGGTACAGAACATTTCCCTGACGGATTTTGACTGTATCGCCAAAGTGGCGGCGGAAGAAGGCTATATCAAAGCAGAGGATGTCCACCGGCTCATCGCGTTCCGCAACAATCCTTCCGATGAAAGCTGGAGGGAGGCGTAAGATATGAGAAATCTGATTGATATTGTGGATCTTTCCACCGGTGAAATCGAAGAGCTGATCGCAGTGGCCTGCGACATCATTGCGCATCCGGACAAATACAGCGAGGCCTGCCACGGAAAAAAGCTGGCGACGCTGTTTTTTGAACCCTCCACCCGGACCAGGCTGAGCTTTGAGGCGGCGATGTACGAGCTGGGGGGACACGTACTGTCGGTGTCCAGCAGCAGTTCCTCGTCGGCAGCCAAGGGCGAAAGCGTGGCGGATACGGCAAAAACCGTCAGCTGCTATGCCGATATCATTGCCATGCGGCACCCGAAGGAAGGCGCTGCTTTGGTGGCGGCGAACAACGCGTCGATCCCGGTGATCAACGCCGGCGACGGCGGACACTGCCATCCTACCCAGACTTTAGCGGATCTTCTGACGATCCACAGGGAAAAAGGCAGATTCGACAACCTGACCGTGGGATTCTGCGGCGATCTGAAATTCGGGCGGACGGTACATTCGCTGATCAACGCCCTGTCCCGTTATGAAAACATCCGCTTCGTGCTGATTTCCCCGGAGGAACTGAAAGTGCCCAGTTATATCAAGCGGGACGTACTGAAAAAACAGGGATTTTCCTATGTGCAGACCACGGATTTTGAAAAATACATGCCGGAGCTGGACGTTTTGTATATGACGCGGGTACAGCGGGAGCGCTTCTTTAATGAAGAAGATTATCTGCGGCTGAAAGACAGCTTTATCCTGACCCCCGCCAGACTGAAACGGGCGAAAGAGGATCTTTCGATCCTGCATCCTTTGCCCCGTGTGAATGAAATCAGCGTAGCTATCGACAAGGACCCCAGAGCCTGCTATTTCAAACAGGTGAAAAACGGGAAATACATGCGCATGGCGCTGATACTGAAACTGCTGGGAATTGAAGTAAAGTGAGAGAAGATCGGAGGAAGTAGACTATGAATGTGGATTCCATTCAAAACGGCGTGGTCATCGATCACATTACCGCGGGCTGCGGCATGCGGCTGTACAGCCTGCTGGGGCTGGGGGCGCTGGACGTATCCGTCGCGCTGATGAAAAATGCTTCCAGCAAGAAAATGGGAAGAAAAGACATTATCAAGATCGATGCGGACATTGCCATCGATTTTGACGTCATCGGATATGTGGATCCGGGGGCGACCGTCAATATCATAAAAAACGGCAAACTGGTGGAAAAGCGGGTGATTCTGATGCCGGAAAAACTGACCAATGTCATTCGCTGCAAAAATCCGCGCTGCATCACATCTACGGAGCAGGAACTGCCGCATATTTTCCGGCTGACGGACAAAGAACGCAAAGAGTATCGCTGTATCTACTGTGAAGCCAAGGCAGGACGATAAATCGGATTTCGGGGAAAACTTTTGTGGGGCATATTGACAAAGAATCGGGGGTTTCGTATATTCGAATCAGGAGGAGCGACATATGAAAAAAACAGGAATTGTCATGGGCAGCGACAGTGATCTGCCGGTGATTCAGAAGACCACGGCGGTGCTGGACGCATTGGAAATGCCTTACGAGGTGCATGTATATTCGGCCCACAGGACGCCCGAGGAAGCAGGAAACTTTGCGAAAACCGCAAGGGAAAAGGGCTTCGGCGTCATTATCGCGGCAGCGGGAATGGCGGCCCATCTGGCGGGAGCGATTGCGGCAAATACCACGCTTCCGGTGATCGGGATCCCCTGCAAATCCTCTGCCTTTGACGGCATGGATGCGTTGTTGTCTACGGTGCAGATGCCGCCCGGGATCCCGGTGGCGACGGTGGCCGTCAACGGCGGCGCCAACGCGGGACTGCTGGCTGCGCAGATTCTGGCAGTAGAGGATGCGGCGCTGGCGGAGAAGCTGCTGGCAAAACGCAAAAGCGACGCGGCGGCGGTACTGGAGAAGGATCAACAGATCCTGTCCAGACTGCAGGACAAAGACTGACAGAAAGATACAGGAGAATTGTTATGGGAGGATTTTTTGGAACAGTCAGCAGGCAGGATGCGATTTCCGACTGTTTTTTCGGAACGGATTATCATTCGCATCTGGGGACGCGCCGGGGCGGCATGGCTGCCTGGGATGCAGAAATCGGCCTGCAGCGCAACATTCATAATATAGAAAATTCACCGTTTCGGACAAAATTTGAGCATGTGTTTGAGGAAATGCGGGGCAGTTCGGCCATCGGATGCATCAGCGACTATGATCCGCAGCCGTTACTCATTCGCTCCAATCTGGGAACCTATGCCATCTGCATCATCGGCATGATTAACAATGCGGAAACGTTGATCGATCAATATCTGTCCTTCAGCGGCGGCCATTTTGACGCCATGACCGGCGGCAATGTCAATTCCACCGAGCTGGTGGCGGCGCTGATCAATCAGAAGAGCGATTTTATTGAAGGCATCCGCTTTGCGCAGCACGAGATCGACGGCACGGCGTCTGTTCTGATTCTGAAGGACGACGGCGCCATTATCGCCGCACGGGACAAAATGGGCCGGCTGCCGGTGGTGATCGGAAAAAACGAACACGGATACAGCGTCTCATTTGAGTCGTTTGCATACCAGAAACTGGGATATGAAAATGAAAAGGAACTGGGCCCCGGTGAGATCGTGGAAATCACGGCGGACAAAATCACGCAGCTTTCCCCGCCCGGAGAAGAAATGCGCATCTGCGCTTTTCTCTGGAGTTATTACGGTTATCCCACCTCCAATTATGAAGGGGTCAACGTGGAAATGATGCGGTACCGCAACGGCCGGATCATGGCGGAAGCAGACCGCGCCTCCGGCAAAGCGGAGGGCGTGGACTATGTGGGCGGCGTGCCGGATTCAGGAACGCCCCACGCCATCGGATATGCGAATGAAAGCGATATTCCATTCGCAAGGGCCTTTATCAAATATACGCCCACCTGGGCGAGAAGCTTTATGCCCGCCAGACAGAACGAGCGCAACAAAGTGGCGAAAATGAAGCAGATTCCTGTGCGGGAACTGATCAAGGACAAGAGCCTGCTGTTCGTGGACGATTCCATCGTCCGGGGCACGCAGCTGCGGGAAACCGTGGAATTTCTCTATAACAACGGAGCCAGGGCGGTACATATGCGTTCCGCCTGCCCGCCCATTATGTTCGGCTGCAAATATCTGAATTTTTCCAGAGCCACCAGCGATATGGAGCTGATTGCCCGCCGGATCATCATGGAACTGGAAGGGGAGGAAGGCTTCAAGTATATCGATGAATACAGCGATTCCTCTACCGAACGGGGCAAACGGCTGCGGGACGCCATCTGCGACCAGCTGCATCTGGCCTCTCTGGAATTTCAGTCGCTGGAAGGCATTGTGAAAGCCATCGGGCTGGATCCCTGTAAACTTTGTACCTACTGCTGGAACGGAAAGGAATAACATATGAATACAAATTCGAAATCAGATGCATACGCGGCAGCGGGTGTGGATATTACCGCCGGTTACAAGGCGGTGGAACTGATGAAACAGCATATTGCGAAAACCATGACTGCCGGCGTGTGTTCGGATATCGGCGGCTTCGGCGGCGCATTCGAACTGGATCTGGAAGGCATCCAGAGGCCTGTGCTGGTCAGCGGTACGGACGGCGTGGGAACCAAGTTAAAGCTGGCCTTTTTGATGGACAGGCATGACAGCGTGGGCATCGACTGCGTTGCCATGTGCGTCAACGACATTATCTGCTGCGGCGCGAAGCCCCTGTTCTTTCTGGACTATATCGCCTGCGGCAAAAACAAACCGGAACGGATCGCGGATATCGTCAAGGGCGTCTGTGAAGGCTGCGTGCAGTCGGAGGCGGCGCTGATCGGCGGAGAAACCGCGGAGATGCCGGGTTTTTACCCGGAAGACGAATACGATCTGGCAGGATACTGTACCGGGATCGTGGATAAAGAGAAAATTATTGACAACCGTACCATGGCCGCCGGCGACGTGATTCTGGCGCTGCCCTCCAGCGGCGTCCATTCCAACGGATTTTCGCTGGTGCGCAAAGTATTTGACGTGGAGCACAGCGATATAACTGCGCCGGTGCCGGAGCTGGGCGGCAAATCCATCGGGGAAACGCTGCTGACCCCCACGAAAATTTATGTGAAACCAGTGCTGGCGCTGCTGAAAGAAATTCAGCCGAAGGGCATTTCCCATATCACCGGCGGCGGTTTCTATGAAAATATTCCCAGAAGCATACCAGACGGGCTGGGGGCGAAGATCGAAAAAAGCGCGGTGCGTGTGCTTCCCATCTTCGACCTGATCGCTGCCAGAGGACAGATCAGCGAACGGGATATGTTCAATACCTTCAACATGGGGGTAGGTATGAGCGTCATTGTGGCAAAGGAAGATGCGGACCGTGCCCTGGCCATTTTGCAGGCGAAGGAAACCGACGCATATGTGATCGGAGAAATTGTACAGTCGGAAGAAAAAATCAGCATTGACTGACGGGAGAAAAGATCAATGACGGAAAGAAAAGCAAATATCGCCGTGCTGGTGTCCGGCGGCGGAACCAATCTGCAGGCGCTGATTGATGCGCAGATCAGCGGGCGGCTGACCAGTGGGCAGATCCGGCTGGTGATTGCCAACAATCCCGAGGCCTATGCCCTGAAGCGGGCGGAGGCTGCGCAAATTCCGGGGAAAGTGATTACCAGAAAGGAATGCAGCAGCCAGGAGGCCTTTGAGGCGGCCATCTGTGAAGCGCTGGACGCATATGAGACGGATTTGATTATTCTGGCGGGGTTTATGTCTATTTTAAGCGCTTCTTTTACGAAACGTTATGAAAAACGGATCATCAACGTCCATCCTTCACTGATTCCTTCCTTCTGCGGCAAGGGATTTTACGGGCTGCGGGTCCATGAAGCCGCGCTGGCCAAAGGGGTGAAGGTGACGGGCGCCACCGTCCATTTTGTCAACGAGATTCCGGACGGCGGAGAAATCATTATGCAGAAAGCGGTTTCCGTATGCGAGGGCGATACGCCCGAAGTGCTGCAGCAGCGCGTCATGCGGGAGGCGGAATGGATCATTCTGCCGGCAGCGGCGGAAAAAGTCTGCGCGGAAATCATATCGAAAGAAACGAAAGGGTGATAGAAATGAATATTTATCAGATCAATGACATTGGAACACTGATCCGGGGCAATTCCTATGTGGGCAGAGGCATCGTCATCGGCAAGACGCCGGACGGTACAAAGGCCTGCGCCGCCTATTTTATTATGGGCAGGAGCGCCAACAGCCGCAACCGGATTTTCACCGAAAAAGACGGCGCGGTATTTACGGAGCCTTTTGACGCCGCAAAGGTGGAGGATCCCAGTCTGATCATTTATGCGGCGATCCGCCAGATGGAGGACTATCTGATCGTGACCAACGGCGATCAGACGGATACGATCTACGACGGTTTAAAGGCCGGAAAAGGATTCAGCGAAGCGCTCACCGCCCGGGAGTTTGAGCCGGACGAACCCAATTTTACCCCGCGTATCAGCGGCCTGCTGCATTTTGCGGCAGAGGATTTCAGCTATGAAATGAGTATTTTAAAGAGCGCCGATGAGAAGGGTTCGGCCTGCAACCGCTATACCTTTTCTTATCCGGCCATCAGCGGCCTGGGGCATTTCATTCACACCTATGTGTGCGACGGCGATCCGATTCCCACCTTCCAGGGGGAGCCGGAGCGGGTGGCGATTGCAGACGACATCGACGCCTTTACCGGGCAGCTCTGGGATGCGCTGGATCAGGACAACAAAATTTCCCTGTATGTGCGCTATATCGACCTGAAAACAAAGGAAACTACCAACCGGATGATCAATAAAAATCAATAAAAAAGTTTAAGGAGCGATGGATATGAAAGAATTTGAATTGAAATACGGATGTAACCCCAGCCAGAAGCCGGCAAAGATTTTTATGGCCAACGGCGATGAACTGCCGATAACAATTTTAAACGGCAAACCGGGCTATATCAATTTCCTCGACGCTTTTAATTCATGGCAGCTGGTCAGCGAACTGAAGAAAGCGCTGGGCCTGCCGGCGGCCACTTCTTTTAAGCATGTGAGCCCCACCTCCGCGGCGGTCGGAACGCCGCTGCCGGAAAAACTCAAAAAAGCCTGTTTCGTAGATGATATCGAAGGTCTGGACGAGTCCCCGCTGGCCTGTGCCTATGCGAGAGCCAGAGGCACCGACCGGATGTGTTCCTTCGGCGACTGGATCGCCCTTTCCGACGTCTGCGACGTGACCACCGCGCGCCTCATCAGCCGGGAGGTTTCCGACGGCGTCATTGCGCCCGGCTATGATCCGGAAGCGCTGGCGATGCTGAAAGAAAAAAGAAAAGGCACTTACAATATCGTACAGATCGATCCGGCTTATGTACCGGAACCCATCGAGCATAAGCAGGTCTTCGGCATTACCTTTGAACAGGGACGCAATGATTACGAAATCAGCAAAGCGGTGCTGGAAAATGTGGTAACGGAAAACAAAACCCTGCCGGAGAGCGCGAAGCGGGATCTGGTGGTTGCCCTGATTACACTGAAATATACCCAGTCCAATTCCGTATGCTATGCGGTGGACGGACAGGCCATCGGCGTGGGCGCCGGACAGCAGTCCCGGATTCATTGTACGCGTCTGGCAGGGGGCAAGGCGGACACCTGGTTTTTACGCCAGCACGATAAGGTGCTCAACCTGCCTTTTAAGCCGGAAATGGGCAGACCCGACCGGGATAACGTCATTGACGGCTATATCAATAAAAATGAAGAGGATGTCTGCGCGGAAGGCAACTGGCAGAAGTATTTCACAGAGCGTCCCGATCCCCTGACAGAAAGCGAGATCCGGGCGTATCTGTCGCAGATTTCCGGCGTTGCGCTGGGATCTGATGCCTTCTTCCCCTTTGACGACAATATCGAGCGGGCAAGCCGCAGCGGCGTAAGCTATATCGCGGAGCCCGGCGGATCCATCCGGGACGGCTCTGTCATCGACTGCTGCAACAAACACGGCATTGCCATGGCGTTTACAGGCATGCGTCTGTTCCATCATTGATTCAATGCGAAATGCGGAGGTACACAGATGAAAATACTGGTAGTCGGCGGCGGCGGAAGAGAGCATGCCATTATCAAACAGTTGAAAAAAAACAGCCGGGTCAGTGAAATCTATGCGCTGCCGGGCAACGGCGGCATTGCGGCGGACGCGGTCTGCGTGGACATTGCCGCGATGGATATCGAGGGAATTTGTGATTTTGCCGTCCAAAACGGCATCGATTACGCAGTGGTAGCGCCGGACGATCCGCTGGTGGCGGGTTGCGTGGACGCGCTGGAGGAAAAAGGCATCCGCTGTTTCGGCCCCAAAGCAAAAGCGGCGCTGATCGAAGGCAGCAAGGTCTTTGCCAAAAATCTGATGAAAAAATACGGCATTCCCACGGCGGCTTACGAAACCTTTGACGATATGTCGAAGGCGCTTGTCTATCTGGAAACCGCGCCGGTGCCCGTGGTCGTCAAGGCAGACGGCCTGGCGCTGGGCAAAGGCGTCATCATTGCGGAAACGAAGGAGGCGGCAAAGGACGCGGTGATTTCCATGATGCAGGATAAAGCCTTCGGAAAGAGCGGCGAGCACATTGTCATTGAAGAATATCTCACCGGACCGGAAGTGTCGGTGCTGTCCTTTACGGACGGAAAGACCGTAGTGCCCATGATTTCTTCTATGGATCACAAACGCATCGGCGAACAGGACACCGGCTTGAATACCGGCGGCATGGGAACCGTGGCGCCCAATCCCTACTATACGGAAGATGTGGCGAAGGTCTGCATGGACACCATTTTCCTGCCCACCATCCGGGCTATGAATGAAGAGGGCCGCAGCTTTGCCGGCTGCCTGTATTTCGGACTGATGCTGACCAAAGACGGCCCGAAGGTGATCGAATATAATTGCCGCTTCGGCGATCCGGAAACCCAGGTGGTGCTGCCTTTGCTGGAAAGCGATCTGCTGGAAGTCATGGAAGCGGTGACGGACGGCAGGCTGGCAGAGTGCCCCGTAAGCTTCAGCAAAAAGCATGCGGCCTGCGTCATTATGGCGTCGAAAGGCTATCCGGTTTCCTATGAAAAAGGTTATGAGATCACCATTCCGGAAGAACTTGCGGACAGCGTTTACGTTGCAGGCGCCGCGCAGAAAGAGGGGCATCTGGTGACACACGGCGGCAGAGTGCTGGGCGTAACGGCCATCGGCGATTCTCTGGCGGAGACAATCGATGCGGCCTATGCAAAGGTGGAAAAAATCCATTTTGACAACGCGTATTACCGGCGTGACATCGGCGCGCGGGCATTAAAAGCAGTGGAGAAATAAAAATGGTTTACAGAATATTTGTAGAAAAAAAGAAGGAACTGGCAAATGAAGCGAAGGCTCTGCTTTCGGATATCCGCAATTTCCTGGGCATCGAAGGGCTGAAGGATCTTCGGATCATCAACCGTTATGACGCGGAAAATATTACGGAAGAACTGTTTCGCTACGCGGTGGACACGGTATTTTCGGAACCGCAGCTGGATCAGGCTTACGAAGAAGCGGATACAAAAGGCGCGTATGTGTTTGCGGTAGAGTATCTGCCCGGACAGTTTGACCAGCGGGCGGACAGCGCGGCCCAGTGTATCCAGATCATTTCCCAGGGAGAACGGCCCATCGTCCGTTCTGCGAAGGTCTATGCGCTCTATGGCAGCCTGCAGGAAGCGGAGATTGCCGAAATCAAAAAATATGTGATCAATCCGGTGGAGGCCAGAGAAGCGGGCCTGGAAAAACCGGAAACTTTAAAAACCGAATATGAGATTCCGGAGACTGTAGCGACGCTGGATGGCTTCATCGGGCTGACCCGCCCGGAACTGGAGCATTTTGTGGCAGAGTACGGACTGGCCATGGATGTGGACGACATCGCTTTCTGTCAGGCGTATTTCCAAAAAGAACAGCGGGACCCGACGATTACGGAAATCCGCATGATCGATACCTACTGGTCGGATCACTGTCGGCACACCACCTTCCTGACGGTGATCGACGACGTGATTTTCGAAGATCCGCTGCTGCAGAAGGCCTATGGGGAATATCTGCAGGTACGCCGGGAACTGGGCAGAACCAAACCGGTCTGCCTGATGGATCTGGCCACCGTGGCGGTGCGGTATCTGAAAACCAAGGGCGCCCTGGACAAGCTGGATGAATCCGAGGAAATCAACGCCTGTACGGTGAAGATCCAAGTCAATGTGGATGGAAAGGAGGAGCCCTGGCTGCTGCTCTTTAAAAATGAGACCCACAACCATCCCACCGAAATTGAACCCTTCGGCGGCGCGGCTACCTGTATCGGCGGCGCCATCCGCGATCCCCTTTCCGGCCGTTCCTATGTGTACGGCGCCATGCGCGTCACCGGCGCGGCGGACCCGACGGTACCGGTAAAGGAAACCATTCCGGGCAAGCTGCCCCAGCGGAAAATCGTAACCACGGCGGCGGCCGGCTATTCTTCTTACGGCAACCAGATCGGCCTGGCCACCGGCATTGTGGATGAAATCTATCATCCGGGCTATGCGGCGAAGCGCATGGAAATCGGCGCGGTCATTGCGGCGACGCCTGCGGAAAACGTCAGACGGGAAGTGCCCGCACCGGGGGATGTGGTCATCCTTTTGGGCGGCTCCACCGGCCGGGACGGCATCGGCGGCGCTACTGGTTCTTCCAAAGCCCACAACGCTCATTCTGTGGAAACCTGCGGCGCGGAGGTGCAAAAAGGAAATGCGCCGGAAGAACACAAGCTGCAGCGGCTGTTCCGCAGCCACGACGCTTGCCGTATGATCAAACGGTGCAATGATTTCGGCGCCGGCGGCGTTTCCGTGGCCATCGGGGAACTGGCAGACGGACTGGAAATCGATCTGAACGCCGTACCCAGAAAGTATGACGGCTTAGACGGAACCGAACTGGCCATCAGCGAATCCCAGGAACGTATGGCCGTGGTGGTGGAAGCAAAGGATGTGGAAGGCTTCTTAAAGCTGGCGGATCAGGAGAATTTACAGGCTTCGCCGGTGGCAGTGGTCACCGAATCCAAACGGCTGGTCATGCACTGGAACGGCAGGAAAATTGTAGATATCAGCCGGGAATTTTTAAATTCCAACGGCGCGGACAAGCATATCGTGGTTCAGCCTGCGAAATCGGGCCTGCAAAAACAGGTGATTACAGGCGGATTTACGGAAAATTATCAAAAGACAGCGTCGGATTTGAATCTCTGCTCCAAACGGGGACTGTCCGAACGCTTTGACTCCACCATCGGCGCAGGCACGGTGTTGATGCCCTTCGGCGGCAAATATCAGCTGACGCCCATTCAGAGTATGGTGCAGAAAATTTCGGTGGAGAAAAAACACACTGACGACTGCTCGCTGATGAGCTGGGGCTACAACCCCTATATTACAGAAGAGAGCCCGTATCACGGGGCTTATCTGGCCGTGGTGGAATCGGTCTGCAAACTAATTGCCACCGGCGCCAAGTTTGAAGATGTTTATCTGACTTTCCAGGAATATTTCGAACATCCCGGAAAGGATTCCAGACGCTGGGGCAAACCCCTGGCAGCGCTGCTGGGCGCCTTTAAAGCCCAGATGGCACTGAAAATCGGCGCCATCGGCGGCAAGGATTCCATGAGCGGATCCTTTGAAGATCTGGATGTTCCGCCCACGCTGGTTTCCTTTGCGGTCACCACGGAAAAAACCGGACATATTGTTTCGCCCGAGTTCAAACAGGCAGGACATAAGCTGATCTGCCTCTGCCCGGACTATGACAGCGACGGCCTGCCGGAAACGGAAAGCCTGCTGGCGGTGATGGATCAGACAACGAAGCTGCTGCGCAGCCACAAAGCGGTGTCTGCTTATACCTTAGGACCCGGCGGTATCGCCGAAGCGGTGATGAAAATGGCCTTCGGCAACGGCTTGGGCTTTTGTTACAATGAAAAGCTGCCGGTGCAGGAGATCTTTTCCTACCGTTACGGCGCGTTTTTGCTGGAAGTAACGGAAAATGTGCCGGGCAGCTGCGAAATCGGACAGATTACGGAAGAAGCGGTCATTCGCCGGGGAGAAGAAAGCATTGTTTTGGATGCGCTGCTGGCGGTTTATGAAAATAAACTGGAGGACGTATACGCCTGCAATATCCCGCAGAAGAGCTCCAAAATGCAGAATTTCACATACAAAACAGACACCCGCCCGGCCCCTGCCGTCAAAACGGCCCGGCCGAAGGTGCTGATTCCGGCCTTCCCGGGCACCAACTGTGAGTATGACAGCGCAAAGGCCATGGAAGACGCCGGTGCCGCTGCCAAGATCATGGTAATCAACAATCTGAGCGCGGAGGGCATCAAACGAAGCGTGGAATCCTTTGCGAAGGAACTGAAATCCGCACAGATGATCTTTATTCCGGGGGGCTTTTCCGGCGGCGACGAGCCGGAAGGCAGCGGCAAGTTTATTACCGCCTTTTTCCGGAACGCAGCCGTGAAAGAAGGGGTGACAGAACTCCTGGAGCAAAGGGACGGACTGATCTGCGGCATCTGCAACGGTTTCCAGGCGCTGATCAAGCTGGGACTGGTTCCATACGGTAAAATTATCGATACCGATGGGTCCTGTCCGACCCTTTCTTACAATACCATTGCGCGGCACCAGTCGCGGATCGTACAGACCCGGATCGCTTCCAACAAGTCGCCCTGGCTGTCACTGATGCAGGTGGGAGATATTGTAAATGTACCCATTTCCCATGGCGAGGGACGCTTCCTGGCCTCAGAAGAACTGATTGCCAAACTGGCGGAAAACGGACAGATCGCTACTCAGTATGTGGATCTGGAAGGCAATGCCACCGGCGACGTGCATTTTAATCCCAACAATTCCATGTATGCCATCGAGGGCATCACTTCGCCCGACGGCAGGGTCTTCGGAAAGATGGGACACAGCGAGCGTGTGGGCGCAGGCCTTTACCGGAATGTGCCGGGCAATTATGACATCCGCATGTTTGAGGCGGCGGTGAAATATTTTCAGTAAAGATCCGGATACCGGAAGGATTTGCATAAAAAGCCCCGGCATGCGCCGGGCAAAAACGATAAAAGGAGAACCGAATGAACTTTTTTGAAGAATTACAGACATATGACGCCGAAGTCGCCGCTGCCTGCGGCATGGAACTGGAACGCCAAAGGCACAACATCGAGCTGATCGCCAGTGAAAATATCGTTTCCAAAGCGGTGCTGCTGGCGGCCGGCGGCGTACTGACCAATAAATATGCGGAAGGCTATCCCGGCAAGCGGTATTACGGCGGCTGCCAGTATGTGGACGTGGTGGAAGATATTGCCAGAGAGCGGGCGAAAAAGCTGTTCGGCGCAGACCATGCCAATGTACAGCCCCACTGCGGCGCCAGCGCGAATCTGGCTGTGTTCTTTGCGCTGCTGCAGCCGGGGGATACCGTCATGGGCATGAATCTGCAGCAGGGCGGACACCTTTCCCACGGCTCGCCGGTGAATATTTCCGGAAAATATTTTCATATCGTGCCCTACGGCGTGAATGACGAGACGGAAACCATCGATTACGACCAGATGCGGCAGATCGCGCTGGAATGCAGGCCGAAAATGATCATTGCCGGCGCCAGCGCCTATTCCCGGATCATCGATTTCAAACGCTGCAGAGAAATTGCCGACGAGGTGGGCGCCTATCTGATGGTGGATATGGCCCATATCGCGGGACTTGTGGCCACGGGAGAGCATCCTTCGCCGGTGCCTTACGCGGATGTGGTGACCACCACGACCCACAAGACCTTGCGCGGACCCAGAGGCGGCCTCATCCTGTGCAAAGAGGAATTTGCAAAACAGATCGACAAGGCCGTTTTCCCGGGGACCCAGGGCGGCCCGCTGATGCATATCATCGCGGCAAAAGCCGTGGCCTTAGGAGAGGCCATGACAGAGGAATTCAAAGCATACAGCGCGCAGATCGTGAAAAATGCGTCTGCCCTCTGCAGCGGCCTGATGGACAAAGGCATCGACATTGTTTCCGGCGGTACGGACAACCATCTGATGCTGCTGAAACTGCTGAAAAATCATATCACCGGCAAGGAACTGGAGCACCGGCTGGACGAAGTGCATATTACGGCCAACAAAAATACGATCCCCAATGACCCGGAAAGTCCCTTTGTCACCAGCGGACTGCGCATCGGCACGCCTGCAGTGACCACAAGGGGATTTAAGGAACCGCAGATGCAGCAGATTGCGGGCTGGATCGCCGATATCATTTATGACTACGACGCACAGAAAGCACGGGTATCCAAAGAAGTGCAGGAACTCTGCGCGGCATATCCCATCTATTAAAATGCCAGGGTCGAAAGTCTGAAGTCCGCCGATATGCTTGCATATCGGCGGCTGAGAGACTTTATGACATTTTTATCCCAATATTTTTAGGAAAGAAGGTAGAATACGATGGCTTTTTTATCTGACATTGAGATTGCGCAGCAGTGCAGCATGAAACCCATTACCGAAATTGCCGCGGCTGCGGGCATTGATGAAAAGTATGTGGACCAGTACGGAAAGTTCAAGGCCAAGATCGATCCGGCGCTGCTGAAGGAAGAAGGACGGAAAAACGGGAAGCTGATTCTGGTGACGGCCATCACCCCCACGCCGGCAGGCGAAGGAAAGACCACCACTACCATCGGTCTGGCGGATGCGCTGCGGCGGATCGGCAAAAACGTGACAGTTGCGCTGCGGGAACCCTCTCTGGGGCCGGTCTTCGGCATCAAAGGCGGCGCGGCCGGCGGCGGCTACGCGCAGGTGGTTCCCATGGAAGACATCAACCTGCATTTTACGGGAGATTTCCATGCCATCGGCGCCGCAAACAACTTGCTGGCGGCTATGCTGGACAATCACATTCAGCAGGGCAACGCCCTGGGCATCGATGTGCGCAAGATCGTCTGGAAACGCTGCGTGGACATGAACGACCGGCAGCTGCGCTTTATTGTGGACGGACTGGGCGGCAAGGTGAACGGCACGCCCCGGGAAGACGGATTTGACATTACCGTTGCCAGTGAAATCATGGCGGTTTTCTGTCTGGCAACGTCCATTCAGGATTTGAAGGATCGCCTGTCGAAGATTATCGTTGCTTATACCTATGACGATCAGCCGGTGACGGCAGGAGATTTAAAGGCGGTAGGCGCTATGACGGCCCTGCTGAAAGAGGCGTTAAAGCCCAATCTGGTGCAGACCCTGGAAGGCACCCCTGCTTTTGTACACGGCGGTCCCTTTGCCAACATTGCCCATGGATGCAATTCCGTCATGGCGACGCAGATGGCGCTGAAAATGGGAGACTATACCGTGACGGAAGCCGGTTTCGGCGCAGATCTGGGAGCGGAAAAGTTTTTGGATATCAAATGCCGTATGGCAGGCCTGGTTCCCGATGCAGTGGTGGTTGTGGCTACGGTCAGAGCCCTCAAGATGCACGGCGGACTGGCAAAGGCCGATCTGGCACAGGAAGATCTGGAAGCTCTGGAAAAGGGCATTCCCAATCTGCTGCGCCATGTGTCCAATATGAAAAATGTATACCGGCTGCCCTGCGTAGTAGCGGTGAACCGTTTCCCTACCGATACCGACCGGGAAATCGAGTTTATCATTCAGAAATGCAGGGAGCTGGGCGTCAATACGGTGCTGTCCACCGTCTGGGCGGACGGCGGCAAAGGCGGCGAGGCGCTGGCCCATGAGGTAGTGCGTCTCTGTGAAGAAGAACAGGGATATTTCCGGTATTCCTATGAGCTGGAAGGCAGCATCGAAGAAAAGATCGAAGCGGTGGTGCGCAAGGTCTATGGCGGCGACGGCATCAACATTCTGCCCAATGCCGCAAAGCAGATCGAGCAGCTGACGGCGTTGGGGTTTGCCCATTGTCCGGTCTGTATCGCGAAGACCCAGTACAGTTTTTCCGATGACCCCGCAAAAATCGGGGCGCCGGAGCATTTTACCGTAACAGTGAAAAACGTAAAGATTTCCGCCGGTGCCGGGTTTATCGTGGTATTGACCGGCGATATCCTGACCATGCCGGGACTGCCCGCAAAACCTGCGGCAGAGCGGATCGACGTGGATGAAAACGGCGTGATTTCAGGACTCTTCTAAAAAATAAGGCAATGCACATCAAAAAGACGGCAGGGGAAAACCTCTGCCGTCTTTGTATACGGGAATGTTCAGTCGTGGGGATAGGATCTGGGATCGGTCAGTTTGCTTTCATCGATATATTTCGCAAAGTCCCACCCGGCGTTTTTGATGCTGGTTAAAATCAGCTGCGCGGCAAAGCGGGCGCCGGTGGGATTGTAATGGATCTGATCCTTGTGATAACGCCGGTAGGAGGTATCTTTCCCCAGATAGCGGATTTCCGCAAGGGTCATGGGGAACATGTCGATGAAGGGCAGCGGAACGCCTGCCGCATGATATTCCTCCGCCAGCTCCTGCGCCGCTTTGATGTAGGTATAATGGTACTGGGTGGTCTCATCCTCTATAATGCCGCCGCAGCGCGCCGGGCTGGACATGAGAATCGGCTGGGCGCCTTTCCGGTAGACGGGATCAATATAATAATGCTTCAGATTGTACTTAAACGACCCCGGCGTAGAGGAATCTTTATTGGAAGTACCGCCTTTCGTATCGTTATGGCCAAAGCAGATAAATACCACGTCGCCGGCCTGCAGCTGTGACAGGATGGTCTGATAGTTCTCTTCCTGCGTAAAGGTCAGGGAAGTGGTGCCTGCCACGGCGGTATTGTGGATTACGGCATCCGGCAGCAGGTAGTTGCCGATATAGTTTCCCCAGCCGGCGGTACCGCTTCCCGCGCCGGCGGCGATGGAATCGGAGGCAATCCAGACCGTGCCGTTGGTAGAAATATCATTATAATTAAACCCGGGGGTTTTGCCCAGGACGCACAAAAAGATTTCATAAGCGTCCTCTGCCGTAACATGTCCGTCCCGGTTCACGTCCGCGCTGTCCAGCTGAGAATCCTGCAGACGCGCCTCCGGAAAAGCAATGTGCTTTAAAACAAGCAGAGCGTCTCTTAAGGTTATGGCACCGCTGCCGTCAAGATCTCCGTAAAAACGGACGGGATCTGCGGCGGCGGATTTGGGAAACCCGGTGCAAAGCAAAGCCGCGATCAGCAGACCAGGGAGAATGTGGCGAATCAGGCATTTCATTGTCGGTTCACTCCTTTAAAAGGGATTACGGATTGAGCTTTTGACGCTGTAATCATATTCTTTTTCCACTAAAAAAACAATGGGCATCTTCGATATATCTTTTTCCCGTATTTGACAAAAGTCCGGGAATAGAGTAGTCTAAAATCAAGAATAAAAAGAATGACGGAGGGTATTTCCATGGGTAAAAAATATGAATTCTGGTTTGTGGTGGGATCACAGTTTCTCTACGGTCCCGAAGTGCTGGAAACCGTAGCGGGCCGCGCGCAGCAGATGGCGGAAGAAATGTCGAAACAGCTGCCGTATCCGCTGGTATATAAAGTGACGGCGAAGACAAATCAGGAAATCAAGGATATTGTAAAAGAAGCAAATTATGACGATCGCTGCGCAGGCGTGGTCACATGGTGCCATACCTTCAGCCCTTCCAAGATGTGGATCGATGGGCTGGCAAAACTGCAGAAACCCTATTGCCATTTTGCGACGCAGTACAATCGTGAGATTCCCAATGAAGAAATCGATATGGACTTCATGAACCTGAATCAGGCGGCTCACGGCGACAGAGAACACGGCTTTATCGGCGCCAGGCTCCGGCTGCCCCGGAAGGTCATTGCAGGCTACTGGCAGGATGCGCCAGTACTGGCCCAGCTGGCCGACTGGATGAAAGCAGCGGTGGGCGTACTGTTTTCCAGAGACCTGAAGGTGATGCGTTTCGGCGACAATATGCGGGAAGTTGCGGTGACGGAAGGCGATAAGGTAGAGGTACAGATCAAACTGGGCTGGCAGGTCAATACCTGGCCGGTGGGTACGCTGGTGGAATACATGGATGCAGTGACCGAAGAAGAAATCGACGCGCTGATGGCGGTATACAAAGAAGCCTATACCTTTGCCACTGATGATATGGAAACGGTGCGTTA
The DNA here is from genome assembly GCA_947630695.1 of uncultured Lachnospiraceae bacterium. Taxonomy (GTDB): domain Bacteria; phylum Bacillota; class Clostridia; order Lachnospirales; family Lachnospiraceae; genus CANRIM01. The sequence goes on along the minus strand of CANRIM010000003.1, from coordinate 88,323 downwards.
TCAGGCCAGAGAAGAAATTGCCATGAAAAAGATGCTGGATGCGGAAGGCTGCAAGGCATTTTCCAATACCTTCCAGGATCTGTACGGTATGCGCCAGCTGCCGGGCCTGGCCAGTCAGCATCTGATGGCTCAGGGCTACGGTTACGGCGGCGAGGGCGACTGGAAGGTAGCCGCCATGACGGCAATTATGAAATCCATGGGTGAGAACGGCAACGGCGCTTCCGCCTTTATGGAGGATTATACCTATCATCTGGTGGAAGGACAGGAATACAGTCTCGGGGCCCATATGCTGGAGGTTTGTCCCAGTGTTGCGGCAGACCGTCCCCGGATCGAGGTACATCCTTTAGGCATCGGCGACAGAGAGGATCCCGCCCGGCTGGTCTTTGAAGGAAAGGCCGGTAAGGCGATTGTGGTCAGCCTCGTAGATATGGGCGGCAGGCTGCGGCTGATCTGTCAGGATATCGAGTGTGTCAAGCCCATTATGGATATGCCGAATCTTCCGGTGGCCCGGGTCATGTGGCGCGCCATGCCGGATCTGACCACCGGTCTGCAGTGCTGGATCATGGCAGGCGGGGCCCATCACACGGTGCTCAGCTATGACGTCAGCGCGGCGCAGATGCGCGACTGGGCAAGAATGATGAAGATCGAATTTGTACATATTACAAAAGATACGGTGCCGGAGAAACTGGAAGAAGAGCTGTTCTTAAAAGACCTGGCATGGAAACTGAATATCTGATGAACGGACGGCATCCCTTTCGTAAGAGAGGGGTGCCGCTTTTATAAATTGCCAAAATAAGATTGACTTATGAAAATACGGCGTTTATAATCGGTATATCTGAAAATTACATAGCAGATAAAATACGGTTCGAACTAAGAATGCATTTCTTACTGTAGACGAACAGGGAATCCGGTGACAATCCGGAACAACAGCCATTACTGTGATTGATGTCAGAAAGCTGCGAAACCATTGGGATGCGCACCTGAGAAGGGCATGCTTTTAAGCGAAAGGCTTGCATCATCAGTCAGGAGACCTGCCGTATTTTAAAGGTTTTAACACGACTTTGGCGATGAAGGGTGCAACCAAGTGATTGACGGACTCCGGCGATGGTTGTATCGATTGCCGGGGATAAAGTTGTGCGCATGCCTTTGTCCGTTAATGATTTGTTGTACTCTCTCGTAAATCGAGGGAGTTTTTTTATGGAAAAAAGAGCATGGGCCATCGAACAACTGCAAAAAAAATACGCCGAATTGCAGCGCTTGCCAAAACGAAGCGATTTTGACAATCTGACCATGTGCAAAATCAAAGGCCTTCTGGGGCCATGGCCCCGGGCACTGGAAGCGGCCGGACTGAAGCCGCCGAAAGAAAAGCACAAAAGCGGTGCGAAAAAACGCCGGAAAAAGGCAGCGGGCAATCAGGCGGAAAAAGGAGAGGAAAAATGAAACAAAGATGGAAGCGTCTTGCGGCAGCCCTGATGGCAGTCCTGATGATGCTGCCGTCTGCGGCGACAGCATTTGCAGAAGAGCCGCAGGAAAAGACCCCCGTGCAGGAAGGGGACATTTATCAGCTGAAAACAGCAGAGGATCTGCAGTGGTTTGCGGACGCAGTCAATACGAAGAAGCAAACGGATCTGAAAGCAGTCCTGTGTGCGGACATTGATTTAAGCAGCGTGTGTTCGGAGAAAAACGGTTCCTGGATGCCGATTGGAAGCGATGACAACGCATTTTCCGGCAGTCTGGACGGTCAGGGACACACGATTTCGGGATTATATATCGCGCCGGAAACGGGCAATGACGACGCTTCCTCTAAGACAACGGGACTGTTCGGCAGCTGCAGCGGTGCGGAAATCAAAAATCTGATTGTCCGGGGACAGATCAAAGCCGGGCAGCCGGTTGTGGCCGGAATTGTCGGAAAGGCGGAAAATGAAAGTAGGCTGGAATACTGCCATGCTTATGTCGATATAACGGCTGCGGCGAAAAGCCAGGCAGTGGCGGGCGTCTGCGCCGTACTGGAAAACAGTGTAATGGAAAACTGTACCAATCACGGAACCCTGGTGATGCAGGCGCCGGAGGCGGATGAAGCATCCGCATCCGGGGTCAGCGCAGCAGGTTTGGCCGCGCAGGTCAGCGGCAGCGCCAGTCAGATCATTTCTTCTTATAACAGAGGCAGCATCAATGCGGCAGCCGGCAGCCCCCTGCAGAACGCGGGCGGTGTTGCGGCCTACGTCACAGACAACGCGAAGGTTTTCTATTGTTATAACAATGCAGATATCGCGGCGGCGGAAGCGGAAAACGCGGGCGGCGTCGTGGCGTTTGCGCAAGATGCGCAGCTGAAAGGCTGCTACAATGCCGGAACAATCTCCACAGACGCAGCGGGTGCGAAACTGGGCGCGGTGGCCGGAAATTTTTCGGAAGGTTCTAAAGCGGAAAACTGCTATTATCTGAATACAACGATGAAAACGGATAACTGCGGGGCAGAAAGCAAGAATCAAAATCAGCTGAATGGGACATACTGGCTGGATTATATCGGCAAGGATTATTATACGACAGACAGTCCCAGTAACGCTTCGCCGAAAAATGACGGTTTGTTTCTGCTGAAGGCCTTCAGTACGCCGGTGTCCATCGACATGACATCCCCGCCGTCAAAGACGGCGTACACGGAAGAAGAAACCTTTCAGACAGAGGGGATGAAGATCGAAGCGACCTTTAACGACGGCGTAAAAGCGGAAATCAAAGATTACGTCCTTTCGGAAACCGGGATGTTGAAAAAAGACGTGACGCAGGTACAGGTCAGCGGCGACTGGCAGGGAACAGAATACAGTTTTCAGATTCCTGTGAAAATGACGCCGCTGCCGAGAGTTTACAACAGGATCACGGTCACTCCGGCAGATGCGGTTATTTTTATTTCCAGAAACAATGAACACATCCTGCCGGAAAAAAACGGCTTTTATCGATTTATTCAGGGCGAAACCTATCATTTTGTGATTTCTCTGAAGGGCTATATTGCCAAGGAAGGCAGCTTTGTGGCCGATGGAAGTGATATGCAGTTCAGTTTGATGGAAGCGGAGGAAAATCCGGATATTGACAAAACCATTCCTTCCTTCTGGAGCAATTTCAGAGGAAATCCGGAAAATAATGGCGTGGTGGACGCGCCGATTCCGAAGACAGCCGATGAAGCCACGCTGTACTGGGCAAGGAAACTGGGAAAGTCGTACTTTTCGGATCCTTTGAGTTCACCGGTGGTTGTTGACGGGGATATCGTTGTGTGCGCAGGCAAAACCATTTACCGGCTGGACCGCTTCACCGGTGATATTCTGGCGGAAGGCAGTATGGCTGCCAATCCGGCAGCAGCGAATTTTAATATCATTCCGCCGGTTTATGCGGACGGCATGATATTCGTAGCGCTTTCCGGCGGCACCGTCGAAGCCTTTAACGCGGATACGCTGGAATCCCTCTGGATTTATACCGACGAACTGGGGGGACAGCCCAACAGCCAGATTTCCTGCCATGACGGCTACATTTATACGGGCTTCTGGAATTCGGAAACCCGGGATGCGAATTTTGTATGCCTTTCCGTGACGGATGAGGATGTGACAAGAACAGACGAAGAAAAATTTGCCACCTGGGTCCATACGCAGAAGGGCGGCTTTTACTGGGCAGGCGCCTATGTCAACGACCGGTTCCTGGTGGTGGGAACGGACGATGGGGAAAGCAGCTATTTATCTGACACTTCGCATCTTTTGTCCTTCAATCCGAAGACGGGAGAACTGCTGGATCAGATCGACGGTTTAAACGGCGATATCCGTTCCGCGGTCTGCTACGATCCAGATACCGACCACTGTTATTTTACCAGCAAGGGCGGCAGCTTTTACGGCGTGGCGGTCAATGACGACGGAACCTTCAAAAAAGACGCGGAAGGACTGCAGGGATATGACCTGTGGGAAGTGGTGCTGGAAAATGATTCCGACGACCCCAATACCCCTGCAATGAGTACTTCAACGCCGGTGATTTACAAAGGCAGGGCCTACATCGGCGTATCGGGAACCGGACAGTTTTCCAAGTACGGCGGACATAACATTTCCGTCATCGATCTGGAAAGCCGTTCCCTGGCGTATCGCGTGAATACCATGGGATATCCCCAGGTCAGCGGTGTGTTGACTACGGCGTATGAAGATACGGAAGGGTACGTATACGTTTATTTTATTGATAACTATACCCCGGGCATGATGCGGTATATCAAGGATAAACCCGGCCTGACAGCTGCGGAAGGAACCGTAAAAGAAACGTATCAGGATTACAGAGGCGATACTTATACGGTGGAAAACGTGGCGCCGGTATTGTTTACGCCGTCAGGCACGGAGGCGCAGTATGCCATCTGCAGCCCCATTGTGGATGAGTACGGAACCATGTATTTCAAAAATGATTCCGGCAATCTGATGGCATTGGGTGCCAAAATAACAGATATTGCAGTGACAAAACAGCCGGACAAAACCTCCTATGTAGCGGGAGAAACCTTTGATCCCACAGGGATGCAGGTGGTGGCGCACCTGGCCAATGGCATGGAGCGGGATATTACAGATCATGTGACGATTGCAGACAGGGCGCTGGCTGTGGAAGATACGGACGTTACCATGACTTATGATTATGTGAAGTATGGCGATCACTTTGACGCGGAAAATGGAAATACCACCGTCGAAGCAGAGCCGCTGGAAACCTGGGTCGATCTTACGGTGTACCCGGAAGCAACGCCGGAACCCACAGCAACGCCGGAACCCACAGCAACACCGAAACCGGCAGATACCCCGAAGCCAACGGATATCCCGAAGCCGACAGACACCCCGAAGCCGACGGACATCCCCAAACCCACGGATACGCCAAAACCGGATACCGAACCGGGGGATTTGGATCAGGATGGAAAGATTACGGCGGCGGACGCACTGGAAGTGCTGCGCATCGCAGCACATCTCCGTGAAGCGGATGCGGCGCAGCAAAAGCTGGCAGATGTAAACGGGGACGGACATGTGAATGCAGAGGATGCATTGCTGATTCTGCAGGTTGCTGCCAGACTGATCGATACATTTTAAACAACAAGGAGAAAACCGGTGCTGAAAAAACCATTGCTGCAGCTGATTCCTTTCGGATGTGTGCTGGCGGGGGTGCTGATTCTGCTGCTGTTTGCAGGCAGTCTGGACACCGCACAGCCGCCCAATCCGCTGCAAAGCCCGACACAGGAACTGCATATGCTTGCGCTGGCGGAGGAATCGGAAGAGCAAAAGGAAGAGACACCGGCGACGCAGGCACCGGAAGAAACGGAATCTGCGGCACAGCCGCCGGAAGAAGGAAATGCCGCGACGCAGCCTCCGGAAAGAACTGAAATGGTAACACAGCCTCCGGAAGCGGTGCATGACGTGACACCGCCGGAGGCCTCCGGCAGGGTAGGATCACAGACGCAGCCGCAGGAAAACAGGGAACCGGCAACCCAGACGCCAACAGCCACCGGCAGGCCTGCCGGACAGTCCGGAACTCACGGAAACGGCACCGACAAAACCCAAACGCCGGCGCCCGGCAGTGCAGGAATGCCGACGCTGCAGCCGGGAGAGGAGACGGATCCCAAGGCGTATTTTACGACCACCATTCGGGATGGAGAGGTCAGAGAAAACGCCGATTACCGGTTTGAGGTGATACACAAACGGCCGGAACTGGAAGTCGAAGACGTCAGCGTATATCTGAACGAAACGCTGCAGCTGCAGATGAAATACCGGCTGCACCTGCAGCCGGGAGAAAACAGTATCCGGGTTGCGGTAAGCTACAGAGCGAAGGATCAGCATGTGTTTACCGTATATCGGACATATACGGTCTATCTGAACCTGCCCACGGCGCCTCCGACGGAAACCCCTGCGCCGGAGATTTCGGAACCGGAGATCATTACGGATCTGGAAAACCGGACGGTACATGATGCGGTACTGGAATTTTATGCCGCGCTGCAGGGCGGAAGCGAAGCGGCCAGGCTGACGGTGGTATGCAACGGAACCACCATCAGCGGCAATGAAACCTATAGGGTGGAGCTGCAGTCCGGAAACAATACGATCCGGCTGAAAGCCACCGATCGCATACAGGGAGAAACCATCACCAAAACCCTGCAGTTTGTCATTCGCTATGTGCCTGCGGTGACGGATGAAACCAGACCCGGGATTGCTTATATCAATATAACGGACGGGATGCAGAAAATAGGCCGGGATTTCATTCTGAATGTGCTGGCAAAAGATTACCGAAGCAGCCGGATTTACGGCGGGAATATCCTTCTTTCGCTGAACGGAACACCCTATACCTACGAATGGGAAACGGCGGATTATACCAGTTATCGCCTTTATCTGGATGAAGGTGAAAATACCATTGATATCCGCATTACGGATGGGGAAGGAAGGACAGCCGATTATCGGTATACCATTTACTGTACCGGTCTGCAGCCGGGAGAAGAAAAAGGCCATATTCTCATATCGCTGGATGCGGCGGTGCTTGGGCTGGGAGACATTATCGCGCCTTACGAACTGTCGATTCACGAGGGAGAAACAGGAGAAGCCGTACTGCGCCGCTTTTTCGCGGAAAACGGTATCACGCCGGAGTTTCGCGGATTTGAGGAAGTTTATTTGTCCCGGTTGTCCATGCCCCGCATTGCGGCAGGGGCTGCCGTGCCGGAAGAATTGAAGAAACGCATGGATGCGGACGGCATTGTCTGGACCGGGCAGTGGGATGCAGACAGTCTGGGAGAATATGATTATTCCATCGGCTCCGGCTGGATGTTTTCCATTAACGGGTCTTTCTCCGGCTACAGTCTCAGCAAGGCGATATTTGAAGACGGGGATGTGGTACGGCTGCGGTTTACGCTGGCATACGGAAAGGACATCGGCGGCTATACCGCCGCCGGTGGGGATGGTAACTATGATCCGCTATGGTAAACGAATCTGCATTTTTATATTTGTGTGGCTGGCCGGACTTGCTTTTACGGTTTCCGGCGTGTGTGCGCAGCCGGAAGAAACGTTAGCGGCGCTGAAAGCTGCCATGGACGGCATTTACGCGGCGCGGAAGGCGGACTATGATCCGCAGGAAGCCTTGCTGTCCAATGAAGAAATCCTTTCCCATGCCGGCAGCTCCGGCGCGGACTGGATGGCCTTTGCGGCAGCCCGCTGCGGGTATCCGGAGGATTATGATGCATATTTGACAAGGCTGGAAGACTTTGTTGTTTCCAATATTGATACGCTGCGCCGTTCGCCCATGGCGACGGATCTGCAGCGTATGGCGCTGACCATTGCGGCACTGGGCGGCGATCCGACGGATGTGGACGGTATTGATCTGCTGCAGGAGGGCGTCTATGGAAGAGAAAAGCCGCTGTCTGCCCAGGGGCTGAATGCTTTGATCTTCGGTTTGCTGACACTGGACGCCGTGGAGGCTGCGCCGCCTGCAGAGGCAGGGGATGTGCGGACGGCGTTGATCGGGCAGATTTTACAGGGACAGCTGGCAGACGGCGGATTTACTTTGAATCAGACATCGTCAGATGCGGACATCACCGCAATGGCCCTTTGCGCGCTGGCACCGTATCGGACGGATTCGAGAGAATATGAAACGGCAAACGGTATGCGGACGGTGAGCGCGGCAATCGAAGCGGCGTTAAACCGGCTGTCTGCCCTGCAGACGGACAGCGGCAGTTTTGCGCCGGAAGCCCGGGACAGCATGGAATCGACAGCCCAGGTGCTGATTGCCTTAAGTGCTCTGGGCATAGACTGCACTAAGGACGCCCGGTTTATCAAAAACGGAGAAACGGTGTTGGATGCGCTGATGGATTACCGCTGTGACAACGGCGGTTTTGCCCACAGCAGAGGGGGAGAGGAAAATCCCATGTCTTCCGTACAGGCCTGGTATGCCCTGTGTGCCTGTTACCGCTGTCTGAAGGGCGATCCGCCGTTGTATGATCTGCGGGAAGCGGCAGGCAGCGGCGCGCCGGAAGGCGTTTTATCTGCTGCGGAGGCAGTGCCCGCAGGCAGCATGGCACCGGCAGAGGGCGAGGAAGCAGAACCCGCCGGCGGGAAAACCATCGTCATTTTCGTGGTGCTGTTTGCATTTGCGGCGGCGGCAGCCGGGTCGGTGTTGTACCTGAAACACCGAAAACAGACGGAAAAACACAAATCATATGAAGATAAAGAGGAATGGTAACACGATGAATCAGACGGACGGGATCATACGGGAAATCAAAAAGGCAATTACGGGAAAAGACGAGGTCATTGCAAAGGTACTGATGGCCATTCTTTCCGAAGGCCATGTGCTGATGGAGGACGTGCCGGGAGTAGGAAAAACCACGCTGGCGGTGGCGTTTGCAAAGACGCTGGGACTGGCCCACAGAAGGGTACAGTTCACGCCGGATACACTGCCCTCGGATATCGTGGGATTTTCCATTTATGACAAAGCCCGGAATACCTTCTGCTATCAGGAGGGCGCGGTGATGACCAATCTGCTGCTGGCGGATGAGATCAACCGGACTTCCAGCCGGACCCAGGCGGCGCTTCTGGAAGCCATGGAGGAGATGCAGATCACGGTGGATCATGTGACCTATGCCCTGCCCCGTCCCTTTGTGGTGCTGGCGACGCAGAATCCTGCGGGGTCTGCAGGCACCCAGCTTTTGCCGGCTTCCCAGCTGGACCGTTTTCTGATCTGTATCAGTATGGGTTATCCGGATCGGAACAGCCTGGTGGAGATTTTAAAAGAGCGCAGAATCGAAAATCCGCTTTCCGGGATTCAGCAGCAGATCGCACAGGAGGAACTGCTGAACATGCAGGGACAGGTGCGGGAAGTGCATGTGGAAGACAGTATTTATGAATATATTGCCCGGCTGGCAGAAAACTCGGGCAATGATCCGCGGGTGACCATGGGACTGAGCCCCCGGGGCGCCCTTGCCCTCTGCAGAATGGCAAAGGCCGCAGCATTTACGGACGGCAGAAAGTATGTCACACCGGAAGATGTGAAACGGGTGTTTGCAGATGTATGCGGACACAGACTGATTTTAAGCGACAGGGCAAAGCTGGCGGCGGAACGGCCGCAGGAAATTCTGACGGACATCCTGAAAGCGACAAAAATGCCCGGGATCGGATGGAAACGATGATGGGAGCATGGATTTTCTGGATTTTATTTCTGGGACTGCTCGGACTTGCCGCGGTTCTGACGGCGCAGCCGGTGATCGCGGCAATATTTTCAGCGGCGGGCCTGCTGTTTTTAGCGGATCTGCTGCTGTTTTTATTCCTGCCGGTCAAATGCAGGCTGCAGGCGGATTTTCCCGCAGAAGCCCCGGACGGCACAGTGATCGCAGGCAGACTGAAGATCGGAAATGCAGGGAGCAGTTCTTTTGGCCTGCTGCGGTTCCGGCTGCGGGTCACAAATACTTTAAACGGGCAAATCCGGGAAAAAACGCTGCAGCTGCCATTGTATGCAAAAGAGGAACGGGAGATCGCGCTGAAAATCAAAAGTCCGGGGAGCGGGACACTGGTGCTTTCCGCAGAGGGCGCACAGGTTCATGATCTGCTGGGACTGCTGCGCAGGTCTGTACCGCTTGCGCTGTATCAGACCATCGATATTCGCAAAGAGGCGGTCCGGGATGAAAGCGCGCCCCGCAGCGGACAGCAGGAAAACATGGAAAACGGCGCATATCTGAATATATTACCGGGAAATGACCTGAGCGAGGTATATACGTACCGGGAATTTCAGCCTGCCGATGCGCTGCGGCAGATCAACTGGAAACTGAGCGCGAAAAAAGACCGCCTGATCGTCAAAGAAGGAAGTATCCCGGACGAAAACAGCAGAGTAGTATTGTCGGAAACCGATGTGGTAAAGCACGCGGAACAAACCGGGCAGACCAGGAAGGAAATCGGAGAAACCGCGGCAGCCGCCGGAAGATTTTCCATGCCGGCAGAGGAGGCCGGAGAAGATATCCGGATCGGCATTCGAAAAACCGAAGAAAAGGGTACTGTTTATTCCGGAATTTTCCAGCTGCTGCTTTCCGGAATGCTGCTGGCGGGAATTCTGCTGACGTGGATCCGGATCACAGGCTGGGAAAGCAGCCCCACTGCATGGCTGAACAAACTGCTGTCGGTGTATGGCGCGCGTACCGGACGGATCGTGCCGGTTTTTGCCCTGCCGGAAAAGCCGTTTCTGTCGTATTTGTGGGCGGCAGCGCTGCTGCTGGCGCTGTTCTTCGCGATTGCAGGTTCCATACGCGCAAAACAGCGGCTCCTGCCTTTTTTGTTTGCAGCGGCGGCCTTTGCCGCGGCGCTGTATTTTGAAACGGCTTCTTTTTGGTCGGTGTTTTTTCTGGCACTGCCGGTATGTCTGCTCTGGACGGGCAGGAAGGAGAAACGCTGTACGGCCCATCATATGATACGAGGCGGCAGGCTCGGTGTCTTTTGCGGTATGACGCTGATGTTTACGGCAGCGGCGCTGACGGGGGCGGCACTTTGGGGCGCTCTGCTGCAGCCGGAGCAATTGTCCGGCATCCGTGCGTATCTGTCTGACGGGGTCTTTGATCTTCTGTACGGAAAAAATGAAGCGCTGTGGGACGGAGATTTTACAGATCTGAAGCCTTTTTCGCCGGAGGAAGAAAAGGTGCAGCTGCAGCTGGAAGCGGATGCATATTATCCCTGCTATCTCAAAGGTTTTACGGCGACGGTATATCAAAAAGACGGCTGGGCGCCGCTTTCCAATGTGGCGTTGTTTCAGTCGGCGGATTTATTTTACTGGCTGCAGGAAGAGGGATTTTATCCGCGGACGCAGTGCGGCCGGCTGGCTGCGGCTGCAGGATGGCAGGCGGATAATTCCATGCAGGTCAGGTATCTGCATGCCAGCCGCAGAGCCGTCTATGCGCCTTACGAAACGGTGGAGGCAAATTTGCTGACGCAAAAAGGAAGGCTTTCCGAAAATACGGCGTTGCCCGCAGGAACCCGGACAGCCCAATATCGCTGCTTGTCCGAAGGACTGGAAGAACCGGCACAATTTGCCCGGCTGCTGCAGGCGGGCGGCACGGCTTCGGCAGAAATCACCGGCGGAGAAGCCCATTACCGGGATCTGGTCCGGCAGACCGATCTGGAAGTTCCGGACGGACTGCAGCCGCTGTTGGAAAGTATGCTGGGCTCCTGCCCGGCGGCGCCGGAGGAGTACCTGTCTTATGGACAGGCAAAGGAACGGATCCGTAAAGTCCTTACCGACACGCTGCAGTATGATCCCGGGGCAGTGTATCATGCTGCGGGGGACGGGGATTTCATATCGTCGTTTCTACAGGTGACGGGCCGGGGTTACAGCGTGCATTTTGCGTCTGCCGCCGTGATGATGTTCCGGTATTATCACATCCCGGCGCGATATGCGGAAGGGTATATTGTCCGGCCGGAGGATCTGGCAGACCACGATCCGGATACGCCGCTGGTGCTGACGGCGTGCAATGCCCATGCCTGGGCGGAATATTATCAGAATGGCGTCGGCTGGATTCCATTTGAAGCCACGCCCGGTTACGCGGGGCAGATGGAAGTACAGCCGGCGGAGGATGTGCAGGCACAGACGCCGGATACGCCGCAGACGGATGCGCAGGAAAATCCCGCAGAAGCACAGCCCCCGCAGCCGGAGGAAATGCGCCGCATTGCACCGCCTTCTTTCGGACGGATGCTTTTGTTTCTGTTGTTCCTTCTGCTGCTGGCCGGCTGTATCGCCGCCGCCGTCAGGATCGGATTCCGGGCACGCCGGCTGCGGTCCTGCCTGGCAGCGTGCCGGAGTGGGGACGGCATTCAGGCGGTATGCGCCATTTTTACCTATACGGCGCATCTGCTGATCTATTACGGTATATTGAAAGATGACGACAGCGTGTATGCAGCTTCGGAAATTCTGACGGAAAAATTCGGCGCGGCATATTGCAAAAAATACGAATCTGTGTTTAATATATATGAAAAAGCGCGGTTTGGAAATGAAAGTCCCAACCGGCAGGCGCTGGAAGAAGCGGAAGCGTTTCGTCGGGAAACCATCCGTTTGCTGACAGAGAAAGACAGCGCACTGAAACGCCGGATCGACCGGCGGATCCGATTTCTATATGATTAAAGGAGAGCATAGATGAAGAAAATTGTAATCGCATCGGCAGCGATTCTGCTGGTGATTGCCGTATTGATCTGGGGAGTGAATATTCAGTCTACGAAAGAGCATGACAAGGAAGTGCAGGAGCAGACGGCCGCTACAGAGGAAGCAAACGCAAAGAAGGTTACCATGTCCATCAGCTGCGCGCAGGTACTGGATCATTATGATGAACTGGACGAAAGCTTAAAGGACGAGAAATATGTGCCTGAGGACGGAGTGATTCTGCCGGCGGCGGAATATACGGTTCAGGAAGGGGAAACGGCGTTTGATCTGCTGCAGCGGATAACGGATGAGAAAAAACTGCAGATGGAGTATGTGGGTGCGGAGCAAAGCAGCTTCGGATCGGCTTATATCAAGAGCATCAACCATCTGTATGAGGGCTCCTGCGGACAGTATTCCGGATGGGTGTTTACGGTAAACGGCGAATATACGGAAGAAGGCTGCTCCCAGTATCAGCTGAAGGATCAGGACGTCATCGAGTGGGTGTACAGCTGCGGCGACGACTGGGAATAAGCAGATAAAAAATTTCTTGACAGTCCGGACGGTTTTGTATATAATCAAAATCGTCTGAAAATCGGGGTGTGGCCCAGTTTGGCTAAGGCGCAACGTTAGGGACGTTGAGATCGCAAGTTCAAATCTTGTCACTCCGATTGAAAAATCCCCGGAAGGTTTCCGGGGATTTTTTTTTACGATGTAAGGTTCATTCCGCTATTTTTCCACAATTTAAAGTTAATTTCATTTTTTTTCACGATTTCCTGTTGCAAAAAAAATTTTTTGTGCTAGAATAGTTCTGTGACCAACGATAGCTAGGCGAAGTGGCATCTGCAATCGCCGGTTTTTGATATCTTTTTCATATTTTTTAGATGAATCGCCTCTGATCCCTGTCAGAGGCGATTTCATTTTTATTTTGTCCGGAGATATTTCTGTAAAGCAGAGAAATCGCCGTGAGGAATCTCGCTGATGCTTTTGCCGGACTTGTTGATCATACAGTCAGTGAGCAGAAAGACCTGCATACCGGTTTCGGCCGCCGTCATATCTTCATCCACATCATTTCCCACCATCAGACAGTGTTCGGGGGCAAGCTGCAGACGTTTTGCAAGTTCCAGATAATAGGCTGGATTCGGCTTGCAGTAAGCGATATTTTCATAACAGGTATACAGTGCAAAGTCTGCAGGATCCAGACCGGCCCAGCGGATCCGGCTTTCGGTTGCTACCGCGGGAAAGATAGGATTGGTGGCAAGGGCGGCGCGCAGACCGGCAGCTTTGACAAGAGAAAGGGTTTCCGCTGCCGCGGGATTGCAGCCGCAGACGGCTTTTGCCTCCTGAAATTCGTTCCGGTAAAAGGCGTCGAACAGCGGTTTGTGGGTAAGCACCTGTTCTCCCAGCACCTGTGCAAAGCAATTCCAGAAAGCGTCTTCATTGCTTTTTGTACCGTCGTTTTTGACCATGGCGGCCGTACCCGCCCAGATGGCGTCGATCAGCGCCTGCGGTTCATATCCGTAGGGCGACATTTTTTTTGCCAGAAGTTTAAAATAAGTTTTGGTAAACAAATCCTGATCCATGGGCAGCAGCGTGCCGTCCAGATCAAAAAGTACGGCTTTGACCGCCGGGACTGTATGTTCTGATACGTTCATATGTATTTCCTCCGAAAAAACTGTGTCCATTATAGTATGGAAACTGCAAAAATGCAATGAAGCCGTCTGTTTTAAGTGGTTTTTCACAGTCAAAAGTGGTAAAATCGCAATAAGGTACCTATAGTACAAGGAGGGAAAGCATATGTGTACAGCAGCGGTATATCGGACAAAGGATCATTATTTCGGACGAAATCTGGATTATGAATTTGCCTACAATCAGACGGTGACAATCACGCCAAGGAATTATCTGTTTCATTTCCGGCGAATGGGGGACATGCCGTCCCATTATGCGATGATCGGTATGGCCTTTGTGCAGGAGGACTATCCGCTTTATTATGATGCGACGAATGAAAAGGGCCTGAGTATGGCGGGACTGAATTTCCCCGGCAACGCGGACTATAAGGAAGCGGCGCCGGATCGGGATAATGTATCGCCCTTCGAACTGATTCCCTGGATTCTGGGGCAGTGCGCCACGGTGCAGGAGGCGCGGGAGAGATTTGCGCGGATGAATCTGTGGAAAGAAGATTTCAGCCAGGCACTGCCGCTGTCGCCGCTCCACTGGATGGTTTCCGACGCTTCGGAGAGCATCGTGGTGGAATCAGTGAAGGAAGGATTGAAGATCTATGACAATCCGGTGGGCGTTATGACCAACAATCCCACCTTCGATTACCATCTGACCAATCTGGCAAATTATATGCACGTTTCGCCGGCGGATCCGGAAAACAGCTTTTCGAAAGAACTGCCGCTTTCTCCTTACAGCCGGGGCATGGGCAGTCTGGGGCTTCCCGGAGATCTGTCCTCTGCCTCCCGTTTCGTCAAAGCGGCTTTCACAAAGTTAAATTCCGTTTCCGGCAGCAGTGAGGCCGAGAGCGTGAGCCAGTTTTTCCATATTCTGGCTTCGGTAGAGCAGCAGCGGGGCTGCTGCAAGGTGGAACACGGATTTGAATATACCATTTATTCTTCCTGCTGCAATACAGACAGGGGCATTTATTACTATACCACCTATGAAAACAGTCAGATTACCGGGGTGGATATGTACCGGGAAGATCTGGACGCGGCGGCGCTGGTCAGCTATCCGCTGATCGAGACGCAGCAGATCTGGATGCAGAATGAAAAATAAAGCAAAAAGGACACCGAATCATTTCGGTGTCCTTTTAAAAGTGCGGATAACAGGACTTGAACCTGCATGAAGAAACCTTCATATGGACCTGAACCATACGCGTCTGCCAATTCCGCCATATCCGCATATATGTAATTGAAGTGCGGCTTTGCCGATGCGGGAGATGGGACTTGAACCCACACGATCTAACGACCACTAGATCCTTAGTCTAGCCTGTCTGCCAATTCCAGCACTCCCGCGAAAATGGCTTTTTTAGAACCGCCTGATTATAATAACATCTGAACATAACCTTGTCAAGTTGAATTTGCACGGATTTTTCGGTTTCAACTTTCGCACGGTTCTGGTATACTAAGGGCATGAAAAGGATACCTGTCGAAGAAATCATGAAAAATTGCCGTCTGTGTCCGAGAAACTGCGGCGCAGACCGTACAAAAGCAAAGGGATACTGCCTGTCGGGCAGCCGGGTGGAGGTGGCGCGGGCCGCGTTGCATTTTTGGGAGGAACCCTGTATTTCCGGCAAGGCCGGCGCCGGGGCCGTGTTCTTCTGCGGCTGCGCTTTGGACTGCGTGTTCTGCCAGAACCGTCAGATCAGCCGGGGGAAAAACGGCGTGTTTCTTTCCCGGGACGAGCTGGTGCGGGTATTTCTTTCTCTGCAGGCCCAGGGGGCCAACAATATCAATCTTGTGACGGGAGATCATTTTATTCCGCAGCTGGCGGATGCGCTTGGTGCGGCAAAGCAGGCAGGACTGGTCATTCCCGTGGTATTTAACTGCAGCGGCTACGAAAAAGTTTCGTCGCTGCAGCTACTGGAGGGACTGGTGGACGTCTATCTGCCGGATATGAAGTATTACAGCAGCGCGCTTTCGGAGAAATATGCCCATGCGCCGGATTATTTTTCGGTGGCAAAGGAGGCGCTGGCGGAAATGGTGCGCCAGACCGGGCCGCCGCAGTTTGCGGCGGAAGGTGAAGTGGTGGAGGCCGGGATCCTGAAAAAAGGGACGCTGGTACGGCACCTGGTTTTGCCGGGCGCAAAAAAAGATTCTAAAAAAATCATAAAATATTTGTATAATACCTATAAAGATGCTATATTAATAAGCGTCTTGAACCAGTATACTCCGATGGAGGGCGTAAGGGGCGCTTTCCCGGAGCTGGGCAGACCATTAAGTAAGAGAGAATATAATGAGGTCATTTCTTTTGCACTGGGTCTGGGACTGGAAAACGGCTATGTCCAGGAGGATGAAACAGCCGGTGCATGTTTTATTCCGGATTTTGAGGAGAAAGCATTTTTGCAGATGCTTTCCGATTGTAAGGAGGATGAAATCAATGGCGGACTGGAGTAACGAGGAGACGATGACGCCGGAATTCGAGCGCGCGTTCAACAGTTTCCTGACAACCTTAAGCGAACAGGAAATTCCGCTGCATGGCGTAACCATTATCAAAGACGGGAAATTGCTTGCGGAGCGCTGCTTCGGCAATTTTACCCCCACACGGATCCACCGGATGTATTCGGTGGCGAAGTCCTTTGCCTCGCTGGCCATCGGCTGTCTGGCAGAGGAAGGCAAGATCGGTCTGGATGACAAAATTTGTGATTATTTTCCGCGGCTGCTGCCGGAAAGCGGCCCTACCGTGCTTCTGAAGGATCTGACGATCCGGCAGATGCTTACGATGCAGACCTGCTACAGCCGTTCTACATACGGTGCGGATGAGAGCCGCTCCAGAAGCTATTTTGTGGCGAAACCGGATCATATGCCGGGCACTGTATTTTATTATGATACTTCCGCGTCCTTTATCCTGGGCGCGCTGACCGAAAAGCTGACCGGCATGAAGGTGCTGGATTATCTGCGCAAACGCTGCCTGGATGAAATCGGCTTTTCCAAGGAGGCGTATATTATCCCGGACAGCGAAGGGGTTTCCGACTGCGGATCCGGCCTGATGTGCAGTATGCGGGACATGGCAAAAGTTGCGCTGCTGTGTTTAAACAACGGAAAATATGAAGGAAAACAGCTGCTGCCGGAGGATTATCTGAAGGAAGCCTTCCGCAAGCATACAGCTACGGATCTGCAGGATTCCGTAGAGGAACGGCACGGCTACGGCTATATGTTCTGGAAGACCCGATACAACGGATTCTGTATGTACGGCATGGGCGGACAGTTTGCGGCCTGCTATCCGGATCAGAATCTGGTCTTTGTCACCATTGCGGACACCAAGGAAAATGTAGGCGGCGTACAGCTGCTGTGGCGGGCATTTTACGATCATCTGTATCCGTACTTTGACCCGTCGGTGCTGGAGGAAAAGACAAAATCCGCAGACTGCTTTGTACCGGTGGCGGGAGCGGCCCACTCGCCATTTGAAGAAAAAATCAGCGGCAACCGCTTTATCTGCGGCGCAAATGACGCGGGAATCCGTTTCTTTACACTGGATACCATCAAAAATGAATTTATCTTTGAAAACGATACCCAGCAATTCATCATTCCGGTAGGCAGAAACGAATGGACGGAGTATGATTTCAACCCCACCATCCGTGCCGTGGCTTCCGGAAACTGGATTTCCGAAACCAATTTTGCCGTGCGGATTTATATTTACGGGGAGGAACTCTCCCATGTATTCTTTGAATTCGGGTTCCATGAAGGAACGACGACGCTGAAGATGAAAGCCTCCGGCGACGCGCCCTTCTCCAGATATAAAAATAAAGTGGCTATTGCCGCGAAGATCGAATAAAGCAGGACGGGATGTGCAGAAATGGAAAGCAAAGTCGCACTGAGCAGATGTGAAGTCTATGACGCGGCACAGCTGAAAGCGGTTGTGGCGGATCATTTTGAAAAACTGGATATTGCGCCTTCGTTTTTCGAGGGAAAAAAAGTGCTGATCAAGCCGAATCTGCTGGCAAGGCGCAGTCCGGAGAAGGCAGTGACCACCCATCCGGCGCTGGTGCAGGCGGTGATTGAACTGCTGGTGCAGTACGGCGCTTCCGTGATCATTGCGGAAAGCCCTGCGGGTATCTACACGGCTTCCTCGTTGAAGGAGGATTACAAAGCTTCCGGCTTTCTGGAAACGGCGGAAGCCGCAGGCGCGGTCTTCAATTATGATACGGGCGTTACGGAGATTCATAATAAAAACGGCATTGCCTGCAAATCCTTTACTGTGCTGAAACCCATAGAGGATGCGGATATCATTATAGATTTATGTAAACTTAAAACCCATTCGCTGACCAAGATGACCTGTGCGGTGAAAAACCTGTTCGGACTGATTCCCGGCACCGATAAAGTCGAAATGCACGCCCGGTTCAGCCAGTCCACCACCTTTGCCCACATGTTGATCGATCTGTGCGAGGCTGTACTGCAGCAAAAGCCCATGATCAGTATCTGCGACGCCATCCTGGCTATGGAAGGGGAGGGCCCCGGCACGGGGGATCCCAGAAAACTGAATGCGGTGCTCACCAGCAAAAGTCCCTATGCACTGGATCTGGCCTGTTGTGAACTGGTCAGCTTTGGAAATACCGTGGAAATGCTGGAGCTGGAGAAAAAACGGGGACTTTGCCCTGCTTCTGCAAAGCATCTGGAAATCTTGGGCACGCCGCTCAAAGAACTGCAGGTCAGCGATTTTGCAGAGCCCAAGTCTCAGAATCTGTCCCGGCTGATCAAGCTGATACCGCCGTTTATGAAGCCGAGACCTGTGATCGATACTTCTGTCTGCGTGGGCTGCGGGATGTGCGCCAGAAGCTGTCCGGCGGAAACCATCGTGGTGGAAAATAAAAAAGCCCATATCGGCAGGAAAAAATGTATTCGCTGTTTCTGCTGTCAGGAGCTTTGCCCCTATAAGGCCGTATCGATCAAGCGAAGCCTGATTTTCAAGTGGCTTTAGGAGGAAGGCTTATGCGAAGCATAACTTTCAATGCCTTCCGACGACTTGGCAGGTGCGCTCCCCAAGCGCGCGTGCCGCTACCTTAATAAGGAGGAGAAGAAAATGAAAAAGAGATTATACAGAGTCGAAGAAGGCAAAATGATCGCCGGCGTCTGCGGCGGGATCGCGGAATATCTGGATGTGGATCCGACGGTGGTGCGGCTGATCTGGGCAGTGCTGGTCTTTGCATTTGGGACAAGCATTTTCGCTTATATTATTGCGGCAATCATTATGCCGGTAAAATCGGAAGTTGATTAATAGAGGAGAGAATACAAATGGAATATACTTATACTCCGCAGGGCGTCTGCTCCATGCGGATCAAACTGCAGCTGGATGACAATGTGGTATCCGGCGTAGAGTTTACCGGCGGCTGCAACGGCAATCTGAAAGCCATTTCCAAGCTGGTGGACGGCATGACAGTGGAGCAGATCGAAGAAAAACTGGCAGGCAATACCTGCGGCATGAAAAGCACATCCTGTGCGGATCAGCTGGCGAAGGCAGTCAGAGCCGCTTATGAGGAAGCGCATCGCTGACAATGCTGTACGATCAGAACATCAGAGAACCGCTGTTTGACTTTCTGGAGGACAGTTACGGCAAGATCCGCATTCTGGAAGAAAAGACCATGGGAAAATCCAGGGCGGATATCGTGATGATCACGGAAAATGCGCTTTTCGGCATTGAGATCAAAAGCGATGCGGATACTTACGCGCGGCTGGCCCGACAGGTGAGGGATTATAACCGGTTTTACGATTACAATATCGTGGTGGCAGGCACCAAGCACGCCATGCATATCGAAGCCCATGTACCGGACTGGTGGGGCATCATTACCGTAGAAGATACGCCGGCAGGCCCGGATTTTTACCGGCTGCGCACGCCTGCGCCAAATCCTCAAATGAACTGGAAATCCAAGCTGTCCCTGCTTTGGCGGCCGGAACTGGCGCAGCTGCAGCAGGAAAACGCCATGCCCGCTTACAGGAACAAAAGCAAGGCATTTGTCATAGAAAAAATCGCGGCCCGCATCCCGGAAAAATGTACGGAGGACGCGCTGAACCGGCAGATCTGCGACATTTTGTTTGAGCGGGATTATACCACCATTGCGGAAACCCTTGCCGACTACCGCAAGTCCGCCGGAAGACACAGGCGAAAATGAAAGGAAAATCATGGACGGAACAAACAATCATACCGTCGTACAATTAAAAAAAGGAGAAGGCCGCACGGTGAAATCCGGCGGTCTTTGGATTTATGACAATGAAATTGACCGGATCAGCGGTCGTTTCCGAAACGGGGAAATGGTAACAGTCTGCGATTTTGACGGATATCCGTTGGGCAGAGGGTACATCAATCAGAATTCCCGGATTCGGATCCGGATGATGACACGAAACGCGGCGCAGGAGATGGACGCCGCGTTTTTTCGAAAACGGCTGCAGGATGCCTGGGAATACCGGAAAAAAGTGACGGATACGGACTGCTGCCGGATCGTGTTCGGGGAGGCGGATTTCCTGCCGGGACTGGTGATTGATAAATTTTCCGACGTGCTGGTGGTACAGGTATTGACCTTAGGGATGGAAGCCTTCAAGATGGAAATTGTTTCCATATTAAAAGCGCTGTTGGCAGAGGACGGCATTTTCATCCGGGGCGTCTACGAAAGAAGCGACGCCAGAGAGCGGAAAAAAGAAGGCCTGCCGGAGGTTACTGGATTTCTTGGCGCGGAATTTGACACGATGGTGCCTGTGACGGAAAACGGCATCCGCTATATGGTGAATGTCAAAGACGGGCAGAAGACCGGGTTCTTTCTGGATCAGAAATACAACCGGCTGGCGGTGCAGAAGCTCTGCCGGGGCGCATCGGTGCTGGACTGCTTTACCCACACCGGATCCTTTGCCTTGAACGCCGCATACGCCGGGGCGTCATCTGTACTTGGGGTGGATGCGTCCGCCCTTGCCATCCAACAGGCAGAGGAAAACGCCCGGCTCAATCATCTGGAAGATACCGCACAGTTTATCTGCGCAGACGTTTTTGAACTGCTGCCCGCGCTGGAGAAGGAAGAAAAGCGGTTTGATGTGGTGATTTTGGATCCGCCTGCCTTTACCAAATCCAGAAATTCCATTAAAAATGCAGTCAAAGGATACCGGGAAATCAATCTGCGGGGCATGAAGTTGTTAAAAGACGGCGGCTATCTGGCCACCTGTTCCTGTTCGCATTTTATGGACAATGCAACCTTTGCCGGAGCCATCCGGCAGGCGGCCGCCGGCGCGCACAAAATCCTCAGACAGGTGGAGGCGCGCACCCAGGCGCCGGATCATCCCTATCTCTGGGCGGCGGATGAGAGTTATTATTTAAAGTTTTTCATCTTCCAGGTATTGGAAGTAAGGTAGTAGAAAAATAGCTTAACAACAGAAACAACGTTGCACCGAAGTTTGTATATTAAAAACTTGTCATAATTTGTTGAATGTGTTATTATTGTATAGGAGAAGTAACCGTGTTGCGGGGTGCGTTGGCCTCATTCTTTCGAAGAATGGGGGTGATGCCTATGAAAAATCGTTTCGATTTTAAGGACTTGCTTACTTTTGGCCTGTTCCTTTTGGCGTTGCTTACATTCGTTTTCACGTTTTGTAGGTAGCCTTACATAGCAAAAACCACCCTGAACTTGGTCAGCGACGGGTGGCTTTTGCTACTTAATAACTGGCCAACCACCTTGTGGGCGGTTGCTTCTTTTAGTGTCTTTAATATATCACGCACGGATTCGATGTGCAAGCATTTTCTTGAATTTCCGCGGTTCTGCCCATAGGATTGTTTACCTGATACACTACTTATGAACATTCTTAAAAAATTTCCATCCCCAAAATAATCGCTTCTCTTTTTGATGCAGAATAAAGTCTCTACAATATTTTTATAAAAACTGTTAAAATCCATTTATTAGGTTCTTTATTTTTCAGGTGCTGGACAGCTGTAAATAAAACGAAAATACCTATTGACAAGTCGAAAAGCATAATGCTACAATATGCCATACAACTGAAAAGAAACGCGAAGAAGTGGAGTAGTAGACAGGATGGCTGCTGTGCAGAGAAATGTCGGATGGTGCAAGACATCAGAGCTGTCGGTTGAACTCGCCATGGAGCGGCTGTGATGAAACAAAAAAGTAGTCGCAGACGGGAACTCCCGTTACAGAGGAAAGGAGTGATGGCTCCTTAAGGTGCATCCTGAAAAGAACGGGATGAAGAAGAGTGGTACCGCGGAAGAAACAGATGTTTGCTCTTTCGTCTCTTATAGTGATACAGATCACGAAGAGACGGAAGAGTTTTTTTTCACAGGAATTGCCGCGGCACTTCCTTTCGGCAAATACCCGCGCATTTGTACGCGCGGCTGATATCGGAGAGATGAGATGCAGAAACAGAACAAGGAAACCATGTCCGGTGCGCAGATTGTCATTGAGACCCTGATCGAACAGGGCGTTACGGATGTTTTCGGCTATCCGGGCGGGCAGGTGCTCAATATTTATGACGAGCTTTACAAGGCACAGGATCGGATCAACCATATCCTGACGGCCCACGAACAGGGGGCTTCCCACGCGGCCGACGGCTATGCCCGGGTGACGGGCAAGGTGGGCGTTGTCATTGCCACTTCGGGCCCCGGCGCCACCAATCTGGTGACAGGCATTGCCACGGCGATGCTGGATTCCATCCCCATGGTTGCCATTACCGGAAATGTGCCGACTTCCCTGATCGGCAGGGACAGTTTTCAGGAAATCAACATTACGGGGGTCACGATTCCCATTACAAAGCACAACTTTTTTGTCAGCGACGTCAGAAAGCTGGCAGATACGATCCGGGAAGCCTTTCAGATCGCGAAATCCGGCCGACCCGGGCCTGTGCTGGTAGATATTCCCAAGGATGTGCAGACGGCGGAGTGCGTTTTCGAAAGACGCGGCGTGGTGGATGCTTATCCCCAGGAAATTGTAGACGACAGTGAAATCGACAAGGCGGTGGAACTGATCCGGGAAGCCAAACGCCCCTACATTTATATCGGCGGCGGCGCCGCAGGCGCGGGACTGGCGCAGGACGTCATCACCCTGGCGGAAAAGATCGACGCGTATATCGGCTGTACCTTTATGGGGCTTTCCGCCATTCCCAGCAGCCATCCCAGATTTTTAGGAATGCAGGGCATGCATGGACATTATGCCTCCTCCCTGGCCAACAAGGACGCGGATCTGGTCATCGGTCTGGGCGTGCGCTTCAGCGACCGGGCCACCGGCAATGTGGACAAATATTCCAAAAAAGCAAAAATCATACAGATCGATGCGGATCTGGCGGAAATCAATAAAAACGTAAGAGTCCAGCTGGGCCTGGTGGGCGATATCCGCTCTTCCTTCAAACGGATCGTGGAGCGCTGCGAGGCGGCGGAGCATCCACAGTGGCGGCAGCAGGTGGAAGCGCTGAAGGCGGAGGAACAGGCCATCAGCGATGCGGCGGAAGCAAAAGCAGGCGATGCCATGACCCCGAAGAAGATCTTCGATGTGATCAACGCGGTGAAGGATGACGATACCATTATTGCCACCGACGTAGGACAGCATCAGATGTGGGCAGCCCAGTATATCGATTTTGAAAAGACCAGGCGGATTGCCTCCAGCGGCGGCCTGGGTACCATGGGTTACGGACTTGGGGCGGCCATCGGCGCGCAGATCGCGGACGGCGCGAAAACCGTGCTAATCACCGGTGACGGCAGCTTCGGCATGAATCTGAATGAACTGGCCACAGCCGCCAGCTATCAGACCCCGGTGATTATCGTCATACTGAACAACGGCGTACTGGGTATGGTACGGCAGTGGCAGACCCTGTTTTACGGCAAGCGTTATTCCAATACCGTACTGGATCGGAAGACGGATTTTGTGAAGCTGGGAGAAGCCTTCGGCATCAAATCCACACGGGTTTCCACCATTGCGGAATTTCAGAAGGCGTTTGAAGAGGCCTATGCATTTAACGGCCCGTTTTTGATCGATACGCTGATCGACAAGGATGAATTTGTCCTGCCCATGATGCCGCCGGGCGGATCCGTGGAGGAAATCATTACTTCAAAGGAACAGGAGGCGTAAGACATGCGGTTTGTGATATCTGTTTATGTGGAAAATAAATTCGGCGTACTGGCCCGTGTCTCCGGTTTGTTCATGCGCAGAGGCTTCAATATCGATACCTTAACCGTGGGCGAAACCGAAAATCCCAAATACTCCAGAATCACCATTACGCTGGACGGCGATGTGTATATCTGCGAGCAGGTCATCAACCAGCTTAAGAAACTGCACAATGTCAAAAAAGTCAAGCTGCTGGAAAACGGCAGCGCGGTAGAACGGGAACTGATGATTCTGAAGGTCATCAACAAGCCGGAAAACCGCAGCGAGATCATGGCCGCGGCGGAAATCTTCCGGGCGAAGATCATCAATTACACCACGGAATCCATGTGTGTGGAGGTAACCGGGGAACCCTCCAAAATCAAAGCATTTATCGAGGTCATGAAGCCGCTGGGTATCGTGGAAATGTGCCGGACCGGCGTGGTGGCGCTGGAACGGGGCAGTACGATCCTGTAAGCAGTTTTTAAATTTATAATAATAAGAAAAATCAAACATAAAAAGGAGAGACGTATCATGCAAAAAATTTATTATCAGCAGGACTGCAATCTGGCAAAGTTAAACGGAAAAACCGTTGCGATCATCGGCTACGGCTCACAGGGACATGCCCATGCGCTGAACCTGAAAGATTCGGGCGTTAACGTCATCGTCGGCCTTTACGAAGGCAGTAAGAGCTGGGCAAAAGCGGAAAAAGCGGGACTGAAGGTCATGACCTCCGCAGAAGCTGCTGCGGCTGCAGATCTGATCATGATCCTGATCAACGATGAGAAGCAGGCGAAGCTGTATAAAGAAAGCATTGAGCCGCATCTGACCGAAGGAAAGACCCTGGCTTTTGCCCATGGTTTTAATATTCATTTCGGCTGTATCAAACCGCCGAAAAATGTCAATGTCATTATGATCGCGCCCAAGGGCCCCGGCCATACGGTAAGAAGCGAATATCAGGCCGGCAAGGGCGTACCTTGTCTGGTAGCGGTAGAGCAGGATGCCACCGGCGACGCGCTGGATATCGCGCTGGCTTACGCGCTGGGCATCGGCGGCGCCCGTGCAGGCGTACTGGAGACCACCTTCCGGACCGAAACGGAAACAGATCTCTTCGGCGAGCAGGCCGTACTCTGCGGCGGCGTATGCGCACTGATGCAGGCCGGCTTTGAAACCCTTGTGGAAGCAGGCTATGATGCAAGAAACGCTTACTTCGAGTGTATCCATGAAATGAAACTGATCGTTGATCTGATTTATCAGAGCGGTTTCGAAGGCATGCGTTATTCCATTTCCAATACGGCGGAATACGGCGATTATGTCACAGGGCCGAAGATCATTACGGAAGAAACCAAGAAGACCATGAAGAAGATCCTGCATGACATTCAGGACGGTTCCTTTGCGAAGGAATTCCTGCTGGATATGTCGGATGCAGGCGCACAGGTACACTTCAATGCCATGAGAAAGGTAGCTTCCGAGCATCCTTCAGAGGTTGTGGGCAGGGAGATCCGCAAACTCTACAGCTGGAGCGACGAAGACAAACTGATCAACAACTAAGGAAAGCGGGACAGGACAATGGTAAAAGAACAAATCGTGGACGGTTTTCAAAACGCACCCCACCGCAGCCTGTATCATGCACTGGGACTGACGGAGGAAGAACTGAACCGGCCTTTGATCGGAATTGTCAGTTCCTATAATGAAATCGTACCGGGGCATATGAATCTGGACAAGATCGTGGAAGCGGTGAAGATGGGGGTCGCCATGGCGGGCGGCACGCCCATCGTGTTCCCGGCCATTGCGGTCTGCGACGGCATTGCCATGGGACACACAGGCATGAAGTATTCTCTGATTACCAGAGATATGATCGCGGATTCCACGGAAGCCATGGCG
Source organism: uncultured Lachnospiraceae bacterium (assembly GCA_947630695.1). Taxonomy (GTDB): domain Bacteria; phylum Bacillota; class Clostridia; order Lachnospirales; family Lachnospiraceae; genus CANRIM01. Next base: position 62,534 of record CANRIM010000003.1, on the reverse strand, counting down.
CTGGCCCATGGGTTTGACGGCCTGGTGATGGTACCCAACTGTGATAAAAATGTGCCGGGCCTTCTGATGGCAGCGGCGCGCATCAACATTCCGACGATTTTTGTCAGCGGCGGCCCCATGCTGGCAGGACGGGTGAACGGAAAGAAAACCAGTCTTTCCGGCATGTTTGAAGCGGTAGGCGCTTACACGGCCGGAAAAATCGACGACGCGCAGTTGAAAAACTGTGAGGAACATACCTGTCCCACCTGCGGATCATGTTCGGGCATGTATACGGCAAATTCCATGAACTGCCTGACGGAAGTCTTAGGAATGGGCTTAAGCGGCAACGGAACCATTCCGGCGGTGTATTCGGCCCGGCTGAAACTGGCCAAACATGCGGGTATGCAGGTGATGGAGCTGGTGAGAAAGAATATCCGGCCGCGAGACATTATGACGGAGGCGTCCATTCGAAATGCCCTGACGGCGGATATGGCGCTGGGCTGTTCCACCAACAGTATGCTGCATCTGCCGGCCATTGCCAATGAATGCGGCGTGGCCTTCAATCTGGATATGGCCAATGAAATCAGCGAGAAGACGCCCAATCTCTGTCATCTGGCACCGGCGGGCCCCACTTATATGGAAGATTTGAATGAAGCCGGCGGCGTTTATGCGGTATTAAAAGAACTGGAAGGGCTGGGCCTGCTGGACACGTCAGTCATGACCTGTACCGGAAAGACTTTAGGAGAAAATATCGCGTCCGCCTCCAACCAGAATCCGGAAGTCATCCGGACCACGGACAATCCCTACAGCAAGACCGGCGGTATCGCCGTGCTGCGGGGCAATCTGGCCCCTGACGGCTGCGTGGTAAAACGAAGCGCCGTTGCGCCGGAGATGCTGGTGCATGAAGGACCGGCCAGAGTATTTGACAGCGAGGAAGAAGCCATTGCAGCAATTTATGCCGGAAAAATCCAAAAAGGCGACGTTGTTGTGATTCGTTATGAAGGACCTTCCGGCGGCCCCGGTATGCGGGAAATGCTTTCGCCTACTTCGGCCATTGCCGGTATGGGGCTGGACAAAGAGGTAGCGCTGATCACCGACGGACGTTTTTCCGGCGCGACCAGAGGCGCGGCCATCGGCCACATTTCTCCCGAAGCTGTCCGGGGCGGCCTGATCGCCTATGTGAAAGACGGCGATAAGATTTCCATTAACATTCCGGCGTATTCCATCACACTGCAGGTGGACGAAGCCGAGATCGAAGCCAGAAAAGCGTCCATGCCGATCCGGAAGAAAGAGGACATCAAAGGCAGCCTTGCCCGGTATGCCGCCATGGTAAGCTCCGCGGACAAGGGCGCAATCATCAATACATTCAAATAAGATCGGTACAAGACGATGAAGCAGGAAGAATTGAAACAACTGTCCGCTGCATTGTCCGCATTCTGTGTCTTTCGCGGGCTCCTGACCCTGGAACCCGTGAAGGCGCTGCGGGCGTGTCTGGACTGTGAAGAAGGCATACAGAAAAACATTGGACTGTACGGGAATTTTGTGTATTCCCTGGCACCCTATGATTATTGTTTTTCCGATTTTCTGCTGCAGGCGGTGTATACGGATGAAAACCGATACATCATCTGCACGGCGGAGAAAAAGGAAATTGCAGAACCAGTACGAAGCAATGCGGAAAGAGAGCTTTCCGTGCTTTCCGCCCTGACGTGCCTGACGACAGAAGACCTGATCAAAACCGATTCTTACGCGGGTTATCTGCCTGCGTTTACAAATCAAAGGACGGATATTTCCGCCATTTACCGGGAACGGCTGGCCCATATCGACCAGTATGGCTACGGGATTTTTGCCGCTGCCAGAATGTTTTCGGTTTCCGGCGGCGCCATTTGTCCCGTGGAAGCGCCGGATGACGTATCCGCCGACCAGTTTATCGGCTATGAAGAGGAACGGAAGCAGGTCTTTGAAAACACAAAAGCGCTGATTGAGGGAAGGCCCGCGGCCAATGTGCTGCTCTGCGGCGACGCCGGCACCGGGAAATCCTCCACCGTTAAGGCATGTGCCAATGCTTTTTACGCCCAGGGGGTGCGCCTCATCGAACTGCGCAAGGACCAGCTGCTTTCGCTTTCCTATGTGATGGGCAAAATCGCGAAGCAGCCATTGAAATTCATCATTTTCATTGACGATCTGTCCTTTAATAAAAACGATGATTCCTTCAGCATGCTGAAGGCCGCTTTGGAGGGCTCGGCGTCCGCCAAGGCAGACAACGCGGTGATTTATGCCACAAGCAACCGCAGACACATCATCAAAGAACAGTTCTCCGACCGGGAAACCTCCGACGATGTGCATCACAACGATACCATGCAGGAGCTGCTGTCCCTTTCGGATCGCTTTGGTCTGGTGGTTTATTTCTCCAGACCCAATAAGGCGCTCTATCTGGAAATCGTACACCGGCTGGCAGAAAAGTATCGAATCGCGATGCCGCCGGAAGAATTGGACAGAAAAGCGGAGGCTTTCGCGCTGGCACGGGGCAGCCGTACGCCCCGGGGCGCAGAACAGTTCATTCACGGATTATTGTAGAAAAGAGAACTTAGAGGAATATGGAAGAAAACAAAACGCTGACGCTGGACAATGTCTATAAGGCCAATTATGCTTTGAAAGACGTGATCCGGCGGACGGATATCATTTACGCACCCAAGCTGTGCCCCGGCACAGAGCTGTATCTGAAAACCGAAAACTTACAGATCACCGGTTCATTCAAGGTCAGGGGCGCATATTACAAGATGCTGCAGCTTTCCGAAGAGGAAAAGAAATGCGGCGTTATTGCCTGCTCGGCGGGCAATCATGCCCAGGGCGTGGCGCTGGCTGCCCAGAAGCTGGGCATGAAGGCAGTCATTTGTCTGCCGGACGGCGCGCCGATTTCCAAAGTCGAGGCCACAAGAAGCTACGGCGCGGAAATCTGCCTGGTGGAGGGCGTGTATGACGACGCCTATCAGAAAGCGCTGCAGCTGCGGGATGAGAAGGGATATACTTTCATTCATCCCTTTGACGATCCGGATGTGATTGCCGGACAGGGGACCATCGCTATCGAACTGTCGGAACAGATTCAGGATATGGACGCGGTGGTTGTACCCATTGGAGGCGGCGGTCTGATTTCCGGCGTGGCCTATACCATCAAATCCCTGAATCCGAAAGTCAAAGTATACGGCGTGCAGGCATCGGGGGCACCTTCGATGCTCAATTCCATTCATGACATGCACATTGAAACGCTGGATTCCGTCCGGACGATTGCGGATGGTATCGCGGTGAAAAAGCCGGGCTCCCTGACTTATGACATTTGCGCGGAATATGTGGACGACATTGTAACTGTGACCGACGACGAAATCTCGGCGGCCATCTTAGCACTGATGGAGCAGCACAAGCTGGTGACGGAAGGCGCCGGGGCAGTGGCCGTGGCAGCTGTCATGTTCGGCAAGGTGGAAACCGCGGGTAAAAAAACGGTATGCCTGCTTTCGGGCGGCAATATCGATGTAACCATTCTTTCCCGTGTCATTAACCGCGGTCTGCTGATGTCCGGCAGAAGCTGTCAGCTGATGATTGAGCTGGTGGACAAGCCAGGACAGCTGATGGATGTGTCGAGGATCATTGCCCAGCAGGGTGGAAATGTTACCGCCGTGCACCATGAGCATACAAATGAAGGCGCGGATATCAACGGCTGTTATCTGCGTCTGACGCTGGAGACGAGAAATTTCGAGCACATCAACGCCATTAAAAAGGCACTGACGGATTTTGGAATCAAAATAATATGATGTTGGGGGAAAAAATGATTACGAAAATATCTACACCAAAAGCACCTGCCGCTATCGGGCCCTATTCACAGGCAATGAAAACCGGCGGCATGCTGTTTACTTCCGGACAGATCGCACTGGATCCGGAAAGCGGCAATTTAAACGGAGAGGATATCAGGCAGCAGACAAAGCAGGTCATGGAGAACCTGCAGGCTGTGCTGGAAGCCGCAGGCGCTTCCTTTGACACGGTGGTAAAGACCACCTGCTTTTTAAGTGATATTTCTGATTTTGCTGCATTTAATGAAGTATACGGCGCTTATATGACTTCCGCGCCGGCCAGAAGCTGCGTGGCGGTGAAAGATCTGCCGAAGGGCGCGCTGGTGGAAGTGGAAGCGGTAGCAGTCTGTAATGAATAGCAGTCTGTAATATATAAAGGAGAGTATTGGCATGATAAACGCTTCAAAGTATACCAAACAGTTTTATCCCGTGCAGAATCCCACCCGCAGGTGGGCTGCAAAGACCAGTATCGATCATCCGCCGGTATGGTGTTCGGTGGATCTTCGGGACGGCAACCAGTCTCTGATCATCCCCATGGGACTGGAAGAAAAGATTGAATTTTTCAAGCTGCTGGTAAAGATCGGATTCAAGGAGATCGAAATCGGATTTCCCGCGGCTTCCGAGACGGAATACAATTTTCTGCGGACCCTGATCCATGAAGGGCTGATCCCGGACGATGTGACGATCCAGGTGCTGACCCAGGCGCGGGAGCATATCATCCGCAAAACCTTTGAAGCGCTGGAAGGATGCAAAAACGCGATCGTACATCTGTATAATTCCACCTCGGTGGCGCAGCGCGAGCAGGTATTTAAAAAATCCAAAGAAGAAATCATCAAAATCGCTACGGACGGCGCCGAGTTGTTTGACCGGATCGCCTCCGAAAGCGGAACCAGTTACCGGTATGAATATTCGCCGGAGTCCTTTACCGGAACCGAACCGGAATTTGCACTGGAAATCTGCAACGCGGTGCTGGACGTCTGGAAGCCCACGCCGGAGCGGAAGGTGATCATCAATCTGCCGGTGACGGTGGAGCTTTCTTCGCCCCATGTTTACGCCGATCAGATCGAGTATATGTGCGATCATTTGAAATACAGGGATTCCGTGGTGGTATCACTGCATCCCCACAATGACCGGGGCTGCGCGGTGGCGGATTCCGAACTGGGCCTTCTGGCGGGAGCGGACCGGATCGAAGGCACGCTGTTCGGCAACGGAGAGCGTACCGGAAATGTGGATATCATTACGCTGGCCATGAATATGTATATGCAGGGCGTGGAACCCAATCTGGATTTCACCGACATGCCTTCCATCGTCAGCCTGTATGAGCGGGTGACGGGCATGCAGGTCAGCGACCGGCAGCCGTATGCCGGAAAACTGGTATTTGCAGCCTTTTCCGGTTCTCATCAGGACGCCATTGCCAAGGGTATGCGCTGGCGGGAGGAAAAGCATTGCGATACATGGACCGTGCCGTATCTGCCCATCGATCCCAAGGATGTGGGGCGGGAGTACGAGACGGACGTCATCCGCATCAATTCCCAGTCGGGCAAGGGCGGCATCGGCTATCTGCTGGAGCACAAGTTCGGTTACATCCTGCCGGTGGCGATGCGGGAAGATGTGGGCTATAAGGTCAAAAATGTGTCCGACCATGCCCATGCAGAGCTTTCACCGGAGGAAGTGCTGGATGTGTTCCGCGATACGTATGTCAACATCAACAATCATATCAGGCTGATTGATTATCATTTTGTACGAACGCCGGCGATCAAGGTTATGCTGACCGTGGAGATCGACGGAGAAGTCAAAGAGCTGACGGCGGGCGGCAACGGCCGTCTGGATGCGGTCAGCAACGCGGTGAAGCGGCAGCTGGGCATCGGATTTTCCGATCTGACTTACGAGGAACATGCGCTGAATAAAGGGTCTTCTTCCCAGGCCATTACCTATGTCAGCATTACGCTGTCAAACGGCCGGAAAGTCTGGGGCGCAGGCATCCACGACGACATCATCGCATCGTCTATCAACGCGCTGTTTTCCGCAATAAATCGAGGTATTGAGGAGGAAGGCTTATGCAAGGAATGACAATGACGCAGAAAATACTGGCGGCCCATGCCGGGCTGGCCTCTGTGGAGGCCGGACAGCTCATCAGTGCGCAGCTGGATATTGTGCTGGGCAATGACATTACGACGCCGGTTGCAGTCAATGAATTTGAAAAGGCAGGATTTGATCAGGTGTTTGACCCGGACCGGGTGGCGATCGTGCTGGATCATTTCGTGCCAAACAAGGATATCAAAGCGGCGGAGCAGTCCAAACAGTGCCGGACCTTCGCCTGCTCCCACTGCATCAGTCATTTTTATGATGTGGGAAAAATGGGCATTGAACATGCGCTGCTGCCGGAGCAGGGCGTTGTCACCGCCGGCGACTGTATCATCGGCGCAGACAGCCACACCTGTACTTACGGCGCGCTGGGTGCATTTTCCACCGGCGTGGGCAGTACCGATATGGCAGCGGGCATGGCTACAGGAAAGGCATGGTTTAAGGTGCCTTCCGCCATCCGTTTCCGCCTGAGCGGAAAGCTGCCTGCCAACTGCAGCGGCAAAGACGTGATCCTGACCATTATCGGTAAGATCGGCGTAGACGGGGCATTATATAAGAGCATGGAATTTACCGGAGAAGGCGTCAGCTCCTTAAGCATGGACGACCGGCTCTGTATCTGCAATATGGCCATTGAGGCAGGCGCCAAGAACGGCATTTTCCCCGTGGACGACGTTACAAAAGTCTATCTGCAGGGCCGCAGCGAGCGTGAACCTGTGATTTATGCAGCAGACGAAGATGCGGAATATGAACAGACCATCGATATTGATTTGTCAGCCATCGTTCCCACCGTCAGCTGTCCCCATCTGCCGGAAAATACCCGGGCGGCGGCGGAACTGTCCGACATCCGCATTGATCAGGTGGTGATCGGCAGCTGCACCAACGGACGAATGGAAGATATGGAAACGGCATACCGCATTCTGAAGGGCAAAAAGGTTGCGGAGGGCGTGCGCTGTATCATCATTCCCGCAACGATGCAGATTTTGAAAGAATGTATCGAGCGCGGATATGTCAGCACTTTTATTGACGCGGGTGCGGTGGTTTCCACACCGACCTGCGGCCCCTGCCTGGGCGGATACATGGGCATTCTGGCAGCAGGGGAGCGCTGCATCGCCACCACCAACCGGAACTTTGTGGGCAGGATGGGACATGTGGACAGCGAGGTGTATCTGGCAAACCCCGCAACGGCGGCAGCCAGCGCCATTACCGGTTATATTACAGATCCGAAGGAGGCCTGAACATGAATACCGAAGGAAAGGTTTTTAAATATCCGGACAACGTGGATACGGACGTCATCATTCCGGCCCGTTATCTGAACACGCCGAAGGCGGAGGAACTGGCACAGCACTGCATGGAGGATATCGACGCCTCCTTTGTAAAACAGGTGCAGCCCGGAGACATCATGGTGGCAGGCTGGAATTTCGGCTGCGGCTCTTCCAGAGAGCATGCGCCCCTGGTCATCAAAACCTGCGGTACCGGCTGCGTCATCGCGAAGAGCTTTGCCCGGATTTTTTACCGCAACGCCATCAATATCGGCCTTCCGATTCTGGAATGTCCGGAAGCCGCGGAGGAAATCGCGGCAGGCGATTCGGTACAGGTGGATTTTGACAGCGGTACCATTACCGATCTGACCAGCGGAAAATCCTGGCACGCACAGCCGTTTCCGCCGTTTATTCAGAATATTATCGCCAGCGGCGGACTGCTGGCTTCGCTGAAGAAGGAGGCTTAAAACCATATGCAGAAAAAAATCACGGTGCTTTCCGGCGACGGCATCGGCCCGGAAATCATTGCCGAGGCCATCAAAGTTTTAAACCGGATCGCGGATAAATACGGACATACCTTTGACTATACCTATGTGGATATCGGCGGCTGCGCCATTGATAAATACGGCGTGCCCATTACCGAAGAAGGCATGGCCTGCTGCAAGGCTTCCGACAGTGTGCTTCTGGGGGCGGTAGGCGGTCCGAAATGGGATACGGTGCCGGCGCAGATCCGTCCGGAAAAAGCCTTGCTGGCAGTTCGGAAAGAACTGAATCTGTTTGCGAACTTACGTCCCACCAAACTGTTTGCCCAGCTGGCGGACGCCTCGCCCTTGAAAAAAGAAGTCGTGGGCGGCGGCATTGATCTGCTGATTGTCCGGGAGCTGACCGGCGGCGTATATTTCGGAGAGAAGAAAACCGAAGAAGTGAACGGCGAGCAGGTGGCCACAGACCTGATGCCCTATGCGGAACATGAGATCGAGCGGATCGGGCGGGTGGCATTTGAGACAGCCATGAAGCGCGGGAAAAAGCTGGCTTCCGTGGACAAGGCCAACGTACTGGAAACCTCCCGACTCTGGAGAAAGACCATGCACCGGCTGTCCGAAGAATATCCGGAAGTGGAATACAGCGATATTCTGGTAGACAACACGGCCATGCAGCTGATCAAGAATCCTACCCAGTTTGACGTGCTGGTGACGGAAAATATGTTCGGCGACATTCTTTCCGATGAGGCTTCCATGCTGACCGGTTCCATCGGCATGATGCCGTCGGCGTCGCTTTCTTCCGGAACTTTAGGTATGTATGAGCCGATCCACGGTTCGGCGCCGGATATCGCGGGACAGGACATTGCAAATCCCCTGGGAACTATTCTTTCCGCGGCGATGATGCTGCGGTACTCCTTCGATCTTGCGAAGGAGGCGGACGCCATCGAACGGGCGGTAGATCAGGTGCTGGACGAAGGCTATCGGACCTCGGACATTATGCAGGAAGGATGCCGGAAGGTTTCCTGCAGCGAAATGGGAACGCTGGTGGCGGAGAAATTATAATGATCTGAGATTGAAAAAGCAGGAGCAGCGGAAGAATTTCATGGAGAAGAAAACATTAGTTATCATACCCGCTTATAATGAAGAAAACAATATCAAAATCGTCATTGATTCTTTATCTGAAATGTATCCGGAAATAGATTATATTGTAATCAATGACTGTTCCAATGACCGAACGAAGGAAGTACTGCAGCAGATGCACGCCAATTATATTGACCTCCCGTTAAATCTCGGGATTGGCGGCGGCGTTCAAACAGGATATATCTATGCATATGAAAACCAATATGATGTTGCCGTGCAGATCGACGGCGACGGTCAGCACGACATTACCTACCTGAAAGATGTAATTGCCCCTATCTTAAATGATACGGCAGATTGTGTCATTGGTTCCAGATATATTAATAATGAGGGATTTCAATCCTCCTTCATGAGACGGGTGGGAATCAATTTTTTAAGCAGATTGATAAAAATATGTACCGGTATATCAGTCAAAGATGTTACAAGCGGGTTTCGGGCTGTAAACAGGACGTGGATTCAAAATTTTGCACTTGATTATGCGCAGGACTATCCGGAACCGGAAGCAATTATCACAGAAGCCTGCAGAGGCGCCCGGATATTGGAAGTGCCTGTTAAAATGAACGCGCGGTTATCCGGGGAAAGCTCCATTTCCGGGATGAAAACAGTTTACTATATGATAAAGGTTTCGCTTGCAATTATCTTACAACGCATTTCACTGCGAAAGGAGATACGATAGAAATGCCGATCATTTTGCGAATATTGTTATATTTGGCTATCCTGTTTTATTTTGTCTGGATGTATAAATTGTTTAAAAAGCAAAAACTGAATCTTCAGTACAGTTTGATGTGGATATTCAGCGGCATTATCCTCCTGGTCCTTGTTACATTTATTAAGGATTTTGAGAAAGTCCTGCATTTTCTGGGAATTGCCGAGGGTATGAATGGCCTGTTTGCCATAGCAATTTTCCTGATACTTCTCATGCTGATGATCATAACCTCTATCGTTTCTCAAATGAATAATCGCCACAAAACGCTGATTCAAAAGTGTGCGCTTTTGGAAAAAAGGGTACGCGAACTGGAAAATCAAATGAAAGGTGAGCAAAATAATGCGAACGACAATTCTGTGCCTGATTAATACGTTGCTGATGGTAACGGGGCAAATCCTGTTCAAAATAGGAAGCCGCGGCCGTCAGCTGTCTTCCATAAAAGACGTTATTTCTATGATGTTCAGTCCGGTCATCCTGCTGGCGCTTTGTGTATATGCCGGAACAACCGTATTATGGCTGTTTATTCTGAGCAAAACAGAATTAAGTTTTGCCTATCCCATTCAGGCGCTGGCCTTTCCCATTGTTCTGATCGTTTCGGCGCTGCTGTTCCATGAGAGCATACCCATCAACCGCTGGATCGGTGTTGCAATTGTTTTTGCGGGAGTTTATATAGCAATATATAAGTAAAGCCGTGTTGATGCATTGCAATGCGCGAAAAGATTTATCGTCATAAAGGAAGAAGTTCACAAATGCTGTTAAAAAGATTATTTTCCAGGTGCAAAGAGAGAATCACTTATATTCTTATATTATCACTTTTCTGGCTTATCGTCCTGATCATGAATAATCCGTTCGAGTCGGATAAAGGGTATGCGCAGTCCATACAAAAAATGGGAGAAGAAAGCATCGGGGCGACTTCTGTACTGCAAAAAGGAAATGCAGTATCGCAGACCTTTATTGCTTCTGACGATCGCCTGGAATCTGTAAATGTCCTGGTAGCGGCATATCAGCGTACAAACAATGCGAAAGTTAAGGTGACTGTCCAGGACAGCGCAAATAATATTATCTATTGCGAAACGCAGGATACTTCTGCCTGGAGCGATAATACCTATTTCACGTTCCATTTTGCACGGCAGAATAATTCCCGCGGGAAGAAATATACGATTCTGTTTGAAGGAATCGATGGAGATGAAAGCAATTCTCCCGCATTATGGTATACAAACGCAACCGCTTCTTTAAAAAATACAATCGAAAACGGTGAAGAGAAAAACTATGCATTAATGGTGACAGCAACGTATTGGAAGCCGGTATTAGCAACAGGCTATATCGTTTGCTGGGCTGTTCTTATTTTATTATCATATATATTTATGCTGTTCCTGCAAACCGCTGATGAAAAAACATTTCTTGCATTCAGTGTATTGTTGGGCAGTTTATTTGTGGTTCTGAATCCCTTTTTTCACGTATTGGATGAAGGAACGCATTTCTTGAAATCCTTTAGTATCAGCAGGTTTGACTGGTTGAATGACGTTTCAAATGGCAAAATAGGATCCTATGTTCCTGAAAACTATGCCAAAGTGATCCAATTTGAATCTACAGACATTAAATCTCTGTTCGATACGAACCTTTCCCAAACGTATTTTAGCGAAAATCAGGTATTCTATGAAAATCCATATGTTGCATCCGTCATTCCGATCAACCATGCAATCGCCGCAGTCGGTATCCTTTTCGGACGGCTGCTGCATATGAGCGTGCTTGGCATAATCTGGGCCGGGCGTTTGGCAAATTATATTTATTATACCGTACTTTGTTATTTTGCAATTAAAAATGCAAAGTATTATAAAAGCATCTTTTTTGTCATCGCGACATTGCCTTTGGCACAATGGCTTGCGGCCTCTTATTCTACCGACCCCGTTTTGCTGGCAAGCGCTTTGCTTTTTGTATCCATTTGTTTAAAATACAAATTCTCAGATCAGGATACCTGTATTTCAAAAAAAGATATGGTATTGCTGTTAATAACCGGGATATGTATAGCTTCAGTGAAATATTATATATATACGCCAATGCTGTTGGTATTTTTCTTAATCCCCCGAAAATGTTTTGCCAAAAAGCAGCGTTCCATAATGGTCTGTATTGCAGCTGCCGCTTTGGTTGGCTTAGGCATAATACAGATTTATCTTTTAAAACGTTATCCATATGTGGAAGATCGCAATGGCCACGTCAGTATTGCAGAACAAATCATCTTTATGAAAGATCATTTTCTTTTTGCAGTGAAAAATTATTGCGACTATTTTGTGACGTCAATCAATTATCACATTACAAACTTTTTCTACAATAGCACCATACCGTCAATCAGTGCATTGCTGAGTGTAATTACTGTATTAAGTTGTATTTTGATACCGGATAAATATGTATACAGGAATAAACGCGAAAAAAGAAATATGCTGATCCTTTTTACTTTTATCGCAATATCTATATATTTACTGATAATGACAGCATTATATGCAGGCTTTACGCCTGTAGGCTCCTATGGAATACAAGGACTGCAATCGCGATACCTGCTGCCGATACTTTTCTTTATAATGGCGAGTCTGGCATCTGCGTTTAATGTAGAAAACCATAGTCAGAAATATACTCAAAACCTGGCATTTTTTGCTGAATTGAATATCCTGTTGTGCCTCGTTGGCAATATGACAATCGCATGGACTGCATAAGAAATGTTTAAAAAAATTAGCACTCACCTCTTGACAATGCTAATAAATGTGCTATTATAACTGTAACAATCGTGCAGGAACCAATTATCCTGCATGAATCTCTGGAAACAGAATATTCTTTATAAAAATACAGAAAGAAGGTAAGGTTATGAAGTTAAAACCCTTAGGCGATAAGGTCGTTTTACAGCAGAAGAAAGCGGAAGAAACCACAAAGTCAGGCATTATCCTTGCAAGCTCCGCACAGGAGAAACCGCAGGAAGCAGTTGTTGTAGCGGTTGGCCCCGGCGGCATGATTGACGGCAAAGAAGTCAAGATGGAAGTCAAGGTCGGCGACGAAGTGATTTATACACAGTATGCCGGAACCAAGGTGAAATTCGATCAGGAAGAATATATCATCGTAAAACAGCAGGATATTATAGCATTGGTGGAGGAATAAAAGATGGCGACAGAATTAAAACATGGCATTGATGCCCGGAAAGCACTGGAAAATGGTGTAAATCAGCTTGCAGATACCGTAAAGGTAACGCTGGGACCCAAAGGTAGGAACGTAGTACTGGATAAGGGATTCGGAAGCCCGTTGATTACAAACGACGGCGTGACCATCGCGAAGGAAATTGAACTGGAAGATTCTTTCGAGAACATGGGCGCACAGCTGGTCAAGGAAGTTGCAACCAAGACAAATGAAGTGGCAGGCGACGGTACCACCACAGCAACGGTGCTGGCACAGGCCATGGTCAATGAAGGCATGAAGAACCTGGCTGCAGGCGCAAATCCCATTGTCCTGCGCAAAGGTATGAAGAAAGCCGGAGATACGGCAGTGGAAGTGCTGAAGAAGATGAGCGCACCGGTCAGCGGAAAGACGCAGATCGCAAAGGTTGCAGCCATTTCTTCCGGCAGCGACGAGGTAGGCAACATGGTAGCGGATGCCATGGAAAAGGTCAGCGAGAACGGCGTGATCTCCATCGAAGAGTCCAAGACCATGAAGACAGAACTGGATGTAGTACAGGGTATGCAGTTCGACAGAGGCTATGTTTCTTCTTATATGGTAACGGATACCGATAAGATGGAAGCGGCCTTAAACGACCCCTATATTCTGATTACGGATAAGAAGATCAGCAATATTCAGGATATTCTGCCGGTACTGGAAGAAATCGTCAAGATGGGCAAGGAACTGCTGATTATCGCAGAAGACGTGGAAGGCGAAGCGCTGACCACTTTGATCGTCAATAAACTGAGAGGTACCTTTAATGTAGTTGCGGTCAAAGCACCCGGCTACGGCGACAGAAGGAAAGAAATGCTGCAGGATATTGCAATCCTGACCGGCGGCACAGTGATTTCCGAGGAAATCGGCATTGCACTGAAGGATGCCACCCTGGATATGCTGGGACATGCGAAGTCCGTAAAGATCCGTAAGGAAGATACCACCATCGTGGACGGCGCAGGCGAGCAGGCGGAGATCGATGCGAGAATCGCACAGATCAAGAAGCAGCACGCGGAATCCACTTCCGATTTTGATAAGGAGAAACTGCAGGAGCGTCTGGCTAAACTGGCCGGCGGCGTAGCAGTTGTTCGTGTGGGCGCGGCTACGGAAATTGAAATGAAAGAAGCCAAGCTGCGTATGGAAGATGCATTGAACGCCACAAGGGCAGCCGTGGAAGAAGGCATTATCGCCGGCGGCGGTACTGCTTATATCTGCGCCATGAAGGAAGTAGAGAAGCTGATCGAAACCCTGGAAGGCGACGAGAAGACAGGCGCAAAGATTCTGTTGAAAGCACTGGAGTCTCCGCTCTTTACGATTGCAGAAAATGCAGGTTATGAAGGCGCGGTGGTTGTCAATCAGGTGAAGAACGACGCAGAAGGCAAGGGCTTCAACGCTTATACCGGTGAGTTTGTGGATATGGTTGCAAACGGCATCATTGATCCCGTGAAGGTCAGCAGAAGCGCGCTGGAGAATGCCATCAGCGTAGCAGCCACCCTGCTTACGACGGAAGCCGTTGCGGCAAAGAAGAAAGAGCCGCAGCCGCCGATGCCCATGGCACCCGAAGCATACTAATCGTGCCGGAGGAAAAGGCAGGAAGCGCGGAACCATCCGCAGGCATTATTATAATATTGCAAAAACAGATCAAAGGGTATGGTTTGAAAAAACCGTACCCTTTTTGCATTCGTAAAAAGCCGGTTCGGACAGGATATTTTTTCTTTACAGCATGGGTGAAATATGGTAAAATGTGTCCAATTAAGGGTTCCTTTAAGTTCGGCACAAAGTGGCCGGCAAGGTACGGATGGATATGGATTGATACGATGACGCTGTGCCTTGCTGCACAGTGTCTTTTTTCATCATAGTAATGAGGAGGGAATAAAAAAATGAAAATGATCTACGATGTGGAAGACAGACCGAAACCCGGTCAGATTCTGGTCTTCGCAATCCAGCAGCTGCTGGCAATCATGGCGGCCACCATTGCGGTGCCGATAATTACCAACGGAAACGCGGGCCTGGAAGGCAGCGACGCCATGAGCATTGCGGCGGCACTGTTCGGCGCAGGCGTCGGAACACTGGTATACGTATTGTTTACAAAAGCAAAAAGCCCGGTGTTCTTAGGTTCTTCCTTCGCTTTTCTGGGATCCATGGCGGCAGCGTTTGCCGGTGCGGTATCGGCCCAGGCAGGGTATGCGGGACTGATCATCGGTGCGATTTTTGCCGGCCTGGTCTATGTAGTCATTGCATTGATCGTAAAATATGCCGGTGTGGCATGGATCAATAAACTGATGCCCGCCGTGGTCATCGGACCTACGGTAGCCATCATCGGTCTTTCTCTGGCGGGCAGCGCCATCGGCGATCTGCAGACGCCGGATATCGAAGGCGGCTCTCCTCTGATTGCGGTTTTCTGCGGCCTGGTGACGCTGGTTGTAGTTACCATCTGTTCCACCTATGGTAAAAAGATGGTAAAACTGATTCCGTTCATTATCGGTATTCTGGCAGGCTATGCACTGGCAGCGGTACTGACGGGCATCGGTTATGCGGCAGGCGTCGATGCGCTGAAGATCATCGATTTCAGCCCGATTACCGCGCTGTTTGACGGCGGCGTTACCGCGAGCACTTTCATTGCCGCGCCGAGTTTCACCTTTGTCAAGGCAATCAAAGGCGTTACGGATATCGACGCTTCCTATATCGGAACGGTGGCGGTTGCGTATATTCCGGTGGCATTCGTGGTATTTGCGGAGCACATTGCGGATCATAAAAATATTTCCTATATTATTGAGCGGGACCTGCTGGATCAGCCGGGTCTGCACAGAACCCTGCTGGGCGACGGCGTCGGCTCCATCGTGGGCGCGGCTTTCGGCGGATGTCCGAATACTACATACGGAGAATCGGTGGCCTGTGTGGCGATCACAAGAAACGCTTCCGTTGTGACGATTATTGCGACGGCTTGCCTTGCCATTGTAGTTTCCTTCCTTTCTCCGGTCATTGCCTTCTTAAATTCCATTCCTTCCTGTGTCATGGGCGGCGTATGTATGGCACTGTACGGATTTATCGCAGTCAGTGGTCTGAAAATGGTACAGAAGGTGGATCTGAATGAAGACAGAAATCTCTTTGTCGTCAGTGCGATCCTGATCGCCGGTATCGGCGGCCTGACGCTGACCTTCGGCAAGGTTACGCTGACGGCGGTGGCCACGGCGCTGATTCTGGGTATCATTGTCAACCTGATCTTAGGCCCATCGGACAAAAAGAAGGCAGACGCTGAAAAATAGTCTGCAGGACAACCACACAAATGCATACAAAGACAGCCGGAAAGATGCCGGCTGTCTTTTTTCTGTATGAAAAAAAGTAAAATGAAAAAATCTCTTGAATATAGATTGTATAGAGAGAATTTTGGCGAGAAAGGAGCCTTTTATGCTGATCAGAGAAATGATTGAACAGCGGGAACACGAGATTCTGTCTCCCTACGCGGCATTTTCGGATCACTCCGAGGGAAGGGACCGGAAAGAACCGCCCTGTGATATCCGTCCGGTGTATCAGAGAGACCGGGATCGGATTCTGCACAGCAAATCATTTCGCAGACTGAAACAGAAAACACAGGTATTCTTAAACGCCAGCGGAGATCATTACCGGACCCGGATGACCCATACGCTGGAAGTATCCCAGACGGCGCGGACCATTGCAAAGGCCCTGCGGCTGAACGAAGATCTGACGGAGGCCATAGCGCTGGGACATGATCTGGGGCATACGCCCTTCGGTCACAGTGGAGAAGCGGTGCTCAGGGAAATTTCCGGCTTCGGGTTTTCCCATCACCAGCAAAGCCTGCGTATTGTGGAAGTCCTTGAAAATGAAGGCAAGGGACTCAATCTGACCAGAGAAGTCCGGGACGGTATTTTAAATCATCAGATGAGCGGAAGTCCCGCCACGCTGGAAGGACAGGTGGTGCGGCTTTCGGATAAAATCGCCTATGTCAATCACGATATTGACGACGCTATTCGGGCAAAGGTGCTGAAAGAGTCGGATATTCCGGCGCAGTTTACCAGGATACTGGGGAACAGTCAGCGGGAACGGCTGGATCACCTGATTCACGATATCGTTTCCAACAGCATGGACAAGCCCAAAATCTGTCTTTCCAAAGACAAAGAAGAAGCGCTGCTGGGACTGCGGAAATATATGTTTGAGTATGTTTACCGGAATCCGGAGGCGAAGAAAGAGGAACAGAAAGCGCAGAATCTCCTGCGCAGACTGGTGGAATATTACATGGAACATCCGGATGAGATTCCGGAATGGAACCGTGCGCTTGCGGACACACGGGGAGAAACGCATGAACGGGCTGTGATCGACTATGTATCGGGCATGACGGATTCGTATGCGATTACAAAATTTACGGAGCTGTTTGTTCCGTGTCCTTGGAGTGTCTGAGGATCATGTGAAAAAGAGGTAGCTTATGTATTACGCAGATGACATCGTGGAACAGGTGCGCAGTTCGGTGGATATCGTGGATGTGATCGGTTCCTATGTGCGTCTGAAAAGAAAGGGAAATTCCTATTTCGGCCTGTGCCCGTTTCACAATGAAAAAACAGGTTCTTTTTCGGTTTCCGGGCAGAAACAGATGTATTACTGTTTCGGCTGCGGCGCCGGCGGCAATGTTTTTACGTTTTTGATGGAATATGAAAATGCTTCCTTTACCGAAGCGTTGAAGATGCTGGCGGACCGCGCCGGCATCACGCTGCCGGAGGAAAACCGCAGCGCCCAGGAACGGCGCAGGGCCGACGAACGAAATACCCTGCTTGAAATTGAAAAAGAAGCGGCGAAATATTATTACGCATATCTGCGGAGCCCGAAAGGCGCGCAGGCGATGCAGTATCTGACGGATCGGGGACTTTCTGCGGAAACCATGCGGAACTTCGGACTGGGGGCCAGCGGCAAAAGCGGCGGCCTTTACGCGTATCTGAAGCAGAAATCCTATACGGATCAGCAGCTGGAGACAGCGGGACTGGTGGTTTACGATGAAAAGCGGGGACCCCATGACCGTTTCTGGAACCGGGTGATGTTTCCGATTATGAACCAGAGCGGAAAGGTGATCGGTTTCGGCGGCCGGGTCATGGGCGATGCGAAGCCGAAATATCTGAACTCACCGGAGTCGCCGATTTTTGATAAGAGCCGCAATCTGTACGGACTGCATATTGCAAGGAGTTCCCGGGCGGGATATTTCCTGCTCTGCGAGGGGTATATGGACGTCATATCGATGCATCAGGCAGGATTTTCCAACGCCGTGGCATCCCTTGGCACTTCCCTGACCCAGGGACACGCCAGCCTGCTGAAACGCTATACCGGTGAGGTACTGCTGTTGTATGACAGCGATACGGCAGGGGTCAAGGCGGCGCTGCGGGCCATACCGATTCTGCAGGAGGCGGGACTGGCCGTGAAGGTGGTGGACCTGACACCCTATAAGGACCCGGACGAGCTGGTCAAAGCCATTGGCCCGGAAGGGCTGCAGCAGCGGATCGATACGGCGGAGGACAGTTTTCTGTTTGAAATCCGGACGATGCAGAAAAAGTATGATATGCAGGCGCCGGCACAGGCGACGGCATACTATAGGGAAGTTGCAAACAAACTGCTGGGTTTTCCGACGGCACTGGAACGGAAAACCTACACACAGGCAGCGGCGCAGATGCTGCAGATCAGTTACCGGGAACTGGCAGGGTTTGTTACCGGCGCGGGCATAGCTCAGGGCGGTGAACCCAAAGTCCGGCGGGTGCCGTCTGCCGAAGACGCAAAGAAAACAGAAGACAAGGGAAAACGAAAGGCACAGCGTCTGATGCTGACCTGGCTGAGCGAGGATCCGAAACGATTCCGGGTCATTCGAAAATATCTGGGGTACGAGGATTTTTCCGAGGGTCTTTACCGGGATGTGGCCCAGGTGCTGTTTGCGCAGCTGGAAAGCGGTAACGTTTCTCCTGCGGCGATTATCAGCCGGTATCAGGAGGAAGCGGATCAGCGGGAACTGGCCAAAATATTCAATACGCAGCTGCAGGCGCCGCCG
Organism: uncultured Lachnospiraceae bacterium; assembly: GCA_947630695.1. Taxonomy (GTDB): domain Bacteria; phylum Bacillota; class Clostridia; order Lachnospirales; family Lachnospiraceae; genus CANRIM01. Next base: position 43,818 of record CANRIM010000003.1, on the reverse strand, counting down.
TCGGAGGAAAAAAAGGCGGAAATCATCTCCGAACTGATCTACAAGATCCGGGCCTTTGCGCTGGAAGATATGAAGGCGCATCTTGACCCGGCGGATATGGCGCAGATGCAAAAGTTTATTCAAAGAAAACAGGAACTGGAGAAAATCAGAAATCTGCATATTTCCCCAGACGAATGGGAAAGCTAGCAGATAACAACCGGAGGATGGCAAATAATGGACGAAAACATGGCAAAAATGGCTGAAAAAATGAAAGAACTTCTGAAAATGGCCAAGAAGAAGAAAAATATCCTGGAATATCACGAGATCAATGATTTCTTCAAGGATATGCCGCTGGATGCGAATCAGATGGAAGCGATTCTGGATTATCTGGAGCAGAACAGCGTGGATGTGCTGCGCATCAGCGATACGGAGGAACCAAACGATGAGTCGCTGCTTTTGATCGGCGATGAAGAGGAAGACGAGGATATCGAAAAGATTGATTTGTCCGTTCCGGAAGGCGTCAGTATCGAGGATCCCGTGCGCATGTACCTGAAAGAGATCGGCAAGGTACCGCTTTTGACAGCCGAAGAGGAAATCGATCTGGCAAAACGGATGGAAGCAGGGGACGAAGAGGCGAAAAAACGGCTGGCGGAGGCCAATCTGCGTCTGGTGGTTTCCATTGCAAAACGGTACGTGGGCAGAGGTATGCTTTTCCTCGATCTGATTCAGGAAGGCAATCTGGGACTGATCAAGGCAGTGGAAAAATTTGACTATCGAAAAGGCTATAAATTCAGTACCTATGCTACATGGTGGATTCGTCAGGCAATTACCAGAGCCATTGCAGATCAGGCAAGGACGATCCGGATTCCGGTGCACATGGTGGAGACCATCAACAAGCTGATCCGGGTATCGAGACAGCTGCTGCAGGAACTGGGCCGGGAGCCGACGCCGGAGGAGATTGCAAAGGAAATGGGTATCCCGGAAGAACGGGTGCGGGAGATCGTAAAAATTTCCCAGGAGCCGGTTTCTCTGGAAACGCCCATCGGCGAAGAAGAAGATTCCCATCTCGGAGATTTCATACAGGACGACAATGTGCCCATCCCGGCGGATGCGGCTGCCTTTACGCTGTTAAAAGAGCAGCTGGTGGAGGTACTGGATACGCTGACAGACAGGGAGAAAAAGGTACTGGTACTGCGGTTCGGATTAAATGACGGCCGGGCGCGGACACTGGAAGAGGTCGGAAAAGAATTTAAGGTAACAAGAGAGCGGATCCGGCAGATTGAAGCCAAGGCGCTGCGCAAGCTGCGGCATCCGAGCCGGAGCAGAAAATTAAAGGATTATCTGGAGTAGTCAATATGGTTTCAAAACGACTGGAAATGCTTTGTGGCATGGTGACAAAAGGAAACAGGCTGGCGGACATCGGCACGGATCACGCACTTTTGCCCATTGCGCTGGTGCAGAAACGGATCGTGCCCCATGCCATAGCGATGGATGTGAAGGAAGGACCGCTGCAGCACGCCAAAGACAATATTGCGGTGGCGGGACTGGAAGATTACATAGAAACCAGATTGTCGGACGGACTTAAAAATCTGAAGCCCGAAGAAACGGATACGGTACTGATCTCCGGCATGGGCGGCCGGCTGATGACGAAGATTCTGGACGGCTGGGATGCTTTGGACGGCGTGAAGGAATGGATTTTCCAGCCCCAGTCGGAGCTGGCGGAGTTTCGCAGGTATCTGGCCCGGCGGGGACTGGTCATCACGGATGAACGAATGCTGTGCGAGAATGAAAAATATTACACCATCCTGCAGTGTAAGCCGGGCAGCCCTTATGAGGCAGACCCCCTTTCCGCGGCTTTTGGCCCCATTCTGCTTGTAAGGCGGGACGCGGTGCTGAAGGAGTTTCTGGAAAAGGAAATGCAGACGCTGCTGGTGCTGCTGGAGGGCCTGAAGGATACGGACAGTGAAAAAGCCGCCGCCCGGGCAAAGGAATTGAATGAAACAGGGCTTTTGATTTCAAACGCCATTGATCTGCTCGGATAAAAGAAGGGAGCGGAAAAAATGAAACAGTATACGCTGCGTATCGACGGAAAAGACCGGGTATACGGAGAGAACGTCTGTTACGCGGAAATTGCGCGGGAATATCAGCATCTGTTTTCAGACGATATTCTGCTGGTTCGCGTAGAAGGACGTTTCCGCGAGCTGTCCAGAAAAGTGCAGGAAAGCGGCACACTGCAGCTGATTACCGCAAAGGATGCGGAAGGAAACCGTACCTATCGGCGGACGCTGATTTTTCTGATGCTGAAGGCAGCATACGATCTTCGAAACCGTTTCGGGATTTCCGAACTGATTATCGAGCATACCATCGGCAGCGGACTGTTCTGCACAGCGGATCAGCCCATGGACGATACCTATGTGAAGGCACTGAAAATGCGGATGCGGGAACTGGTGATTTCCAATCAGCCCATTCAAAAGGACTGTATTCAGACAGATGAGGCCATCGCTATGTTCGAACGCCGGAACATGTCGGACAAGGCCCGCCTGTTCCGGTACAGAAGAAGTTCCCGGATCAATGTTTACGAGCTCGATGATTATGTGGACTATTGCTACGGCTCTATGCTGCCATCCACCGGATATCTGAAATATTTTGATCTGGAGACCTTTGAGGGCGGCCTGATTTTAAATATGCCGCCTGCGGAGCATCCGCGGGAAATCCGGCCCTTTGTGCCGTACCGAAAGCTGTTTGCGGTACAGCAGGAAACCAATCAGTGGGGCCGGCTCATGGGCATCCGGACGGCGGCGGATCTCAACGACTGTATTACCAGGGAAGATATCAATCGGCTGATTCTGGTACAGGAGGCGCTGCAGGAAAAGAAAATCGCGGAAATTGCAGAAGATATTTACAGGAAGGGGAAAAGGATCGTGTTGATTGCGGGACCTTCTTCTTCCGGGAAAACCACTTTTTCGCACCGGCTTTCGGTGCAGCTGGAAACCATGGGACTGCATCCGCATCCCATTCCTGTGGACAATTATTTCATCAACCGGGAGGATATGAAGCCGGGACCGGACGGACAGCTGGATTTCGAAGCGCTGGAGGCCGTGGATACGAAGCAGTTCAATGAAGATATCCGGAAGCTGCTGGCCGGGGAAAAAGTGGAGCTGCCGGTGTTTAACTTTATTACCGGAAAGCGGGAATATAAAGGCGGTTATGAGCAGCTGCAGGAAAATGATATTCTTGTGGCGGAAGGCATTCACTGCCTGAACGAAGAACTGACAAGTTCACTGCCGCGGGAAAGCAAATATAAGATTTACATCAGCGCGCTGACGGTATTGAATATCGACGATCACAACCGGATTCCGACGACGGATGCGCGGCTGCTGCGCAGACTGATCCGGGATGCCCGGACCCGCGGGCGCAGCGCAAAGGAAACGCTGGAAGGCTGGGCGTCTGTCAGACGCGGAGAAGAACGGAACATTTTCCCCTATCAGGAGGAAGCGGACGCTATGTTCAACTCTGTACTGATCTATGAACTGGCGGTGTTGAAACCTTATGCGGAAGCGCTTCTGTTCGGAGTCAACCCGGAAGACGCGGCTTACAGTGAGGCCCGGAAGCTGTTGAAATTTCTGGATTATTTTGTGACAATACAGCCGGAAGCGGTGCCTACCAATTCGATTTTGCGGGAATTTATCGGCGGCGGATGCTTCCATGTCTGAACATACAAAGAAATTACAGGGTCGGTTCCTTGGAAGGGAACCGGCCCTGCTGTGATGTTAGCCGATGAAAAACTGTGTCCAGTACCGAACGCCGCCGGTTTCATAATAGCCGACGCCGATTCTGGTATAGGAGGCATTTAATATATTGGCACGATGGCCGCTGGAATTCATCCATGCCTGCATGACACGTTCCGCGTCAGGATAACCGTAGGCAATGTTTTCGCCGCAGGCGCGGTAGCGGACATTTCCTTCCTGTAGCGCAGTAAAGCAGCTGCTTCCGTTGGGCCGGGTATGACTGAAGGATACGGCGATTTCCCTTGCCCGGACATTGGCGCAGGCCTGTACCTGCAGGTCGATGGTGACCGGAGACAGTCCTCTGGCGCTGCGCTCCTGATTCACAAGGGCTGTGATCTGCTCCGCGAAAGAACCTGTCTGCAGATTCGGTGTTTCTGTGACTGCAGGTGCTTTCGTGGGTGTCGGCACCTTTGTGGGTGTCGGCGCCTTTGTAACTGCCGGCGCTTTTGTGGGTGTCGGCGCTTTTGTAGCAGCAGGTGCTTTTGTAGCCGCGGGCGTTTCTGCAGCGGGCGGCGCCTGGGTCACAACCGGCGGCGCAGTCGGAGCATTCGTAGCGCCGGGGGTACAGGACCCGGAATTGCCGCAGCCGGGCAGCAGATAAAACCTGCAGGAATACTGCTGCAGCAGATCCTGCAAATCGGCACAGCCGGGGTGCTGCTGTAAAATATCCAGCATACGGTCCACGCATGCATTGCCGGTTTCATTTCCAATAGAATATACCGACAGTCCGGAAAGATCTGCCGGGTTTACATTCCGGCATACCGCAGCATTTGCAGTAACCGGCAGCAGGCCGGTCAGAATGCTTAAAATCAGGGCGGTCAGAAATTTTTTCTTTCTCATATCAATAAGTTTCCTCCTGTCTGTGTTTTTTTGTAGCGACAGCTTCACTCTAGCATTCCGTTTTTTGAAAAACAATGCAAAAATAATGGAAGAAATGTCAAACTTATGATATTCGAAATAATTTTTGAAGGAAAAGCACGAACAAGTTGTTTCAGACATAAAATGTAAGAAACATCAGCTTGAGGTGCTTTTTTTGTGCAGACTTTTCCACAACCGCTTACGGCAGAGGAGGAACAAAAATATTTTGCGGCATACCGGGCAGGCAGCGCCGAAGCAAAAGATAAGCTGATCGAGCATAATCTCAGACTGGTTGCGCATGTGGTCAAAAAATATCAGAACTCCGAGGAAGAAACGGAAGATCTGCTGTCCATCGGGACCATCGGCCTGATGAAGGCCATTACCACATTTGATGCGAACAAGGGCAGACTTGCCACATACGCGGCCCGGTGTATTGAAAACGAACTGCTGATGCTGTTTCGGAGCCGGAAAAAAATATCCAGAGAGGTTTCCCTTTATGAACCCATCGGAAAGGACAAGGAGGGCAATGTGATCGAACTGATCGACGTCATCGAAGGCAGCGAAGACGATGTTTTGGAACAGATTGAAAAGAAACAGGTATTTGAGGTACTGGAGCAGAATATCGGGCATATTTTAGAGCCGCGGGAGAAACAGATCCTGGAAATGCGCTACGGACTGAACGGACAGGAGGAAATGACGCAGCGTGAAATCGGAAAACAGCTGGGCATCAGCCGCAGTTATGTGTCGAGAATTGAAAAAAAGGCGCTGCAGAAGCTGAAGAATAAACTGAGCCATATCTGCTGAAACGGATGAGAGCAAAATGAGAAAAAAATGAACTTTTAATGAAATTTACAACTTATGCATCATGTGATATCATAATAAATAAAAGAAGGAGGAAATATGATATCACAGGTGAATGCAGCCTGCATCTGTCATATGCAGGTACAGATGGTAAAAATAGAGGCGCTGGTTTTAGACGGACTGCCGGAACTGACGCTGGTAGGCGGCGCCGACAGCAGCGTTAAGGAATCGGCGGTGCGTGTGATCAACGCCCTTAAAAACGCGGGCATCAAACTGCCGCCGAAACGGATCACCTTAAATTTCTATCCCGCAGAAGAAAAAAAGACAGGCAGTCATATGGATCTGGCTATTGCAGCCGCCATTCTGGCCGCCTATGCGGTCATTGACCGGCAGGCGCTGCAAAACAGCATTTTCATCGGGGAAGTGGGTTTAAACGGCGCGGTGCTGCCGGTGCGGGGCGTTTTGCCGATTCTGACCCAGACAAAACCTTCGCAGGGCAGACAATGCTATATTCCCCTGCAAAATGCGGAAGAAGCGGCGCTGGCCGGAGAAACCATCGTCTACGCCGTGTCCACGCTGCGGGAACTGATTGACGGACTGCAGGGGAAACAAGCGCCCTTCCGACCGGCGGGACAAGCCCCGGCTGCGGTACCGGAAGAAGACGCGGCGGATTTTAAGGATGTATCAGGACAACCCGCCGTCAAACGCGCCGTGAAGATCGCTGCGGCCGGGATGCATTCCTTTCTGATGATCGGGGCCTCCGGCACGGGAAAAACCATGACCGCCAGACGGCTGCGTCGGATCCTGCCGCCGCTGACCAGGCAGGAACAGATGGAACTGACAGCGCTGTACAGCCTGGTGGGGTCATGCAGTATCGACAAAATGCCGGTGACGGAGCGGCCCATGCGCAGTTACAGCGCCGGAACCGGCCTGAAACGGCTGACCGGTGATCTGAAAAAACAGTTTCCGGGGGAAATGGTGCTGGCGGACCGGGGTGTTTTATTTTTGGATGAATTATCTGCCTTTCCGGCGAATACCTTAGAAATAATCAGACAGGCATCCGACGAAGGCAGGGTGCGGTTTGACGACGGCGGCAGGATTTTTTCGCTGCCGGCGGGATTTATGCTGGTTTCCTGTATGAATGCCTGTAAGTGCGGGGCCTATCCCGATATGGGAAAATGTACCTGCTCCATTGCGGAAATCCGGCGGCATGCGGCAAGAATATCCCAGTCTTTTCTGGAACGCACGGATATCTGTATCCATTTTCCGCACATCCCGTATGAGGCATTGTCAACTTCTGAGAAAGCACAGAGAGAAACAACGCAGATGATGCAGGACGAGGTCCACCGCGCATTTGAAATACAGCGGCAGCGGTATCGGGACATACCGATCACAAGCAACCGGGATCTGACGCCGGATATGATCAAAACATACTGCCGCCTGGATCCTGCGCAGGAGAAGCTGCTGCAGGAAACCTATGAAAAACTGCATTTAAGCGCCCGCACCATGCATTCGGTACTGAAAGTCGCCCGGACCATCGCAGATCTGGAGGAGAGTGAAAAAATCGGGACAGCGCATCTGATCGAGGCCATCGGTCTGCGCAATATTGACCGCAATTTCTGGAAGGTGTGAGAAGGATGGATCGATATGAATACTGGCTTGCTTCCTTAAACGGCAGGGGACTGGGATCAGCGGGCAGAAGACGGCTGCGGCAGGCCTTCGGCAGCGCCCGGGCGGTGTATGAGGCCCGGGCGGAGGCCATTCGGTCCGTACCCGGACTGAAGGAGGCAGTAAAGGACGCACTGATTGAAAGCAGACGGGATGCGGATCGTCTGGCACGGGACTTTGCGCAGTTGGAGAAAAAAGAAATCCGTATGCTGACGGAAGCGGATGCGGACTATCCCCGGCGGCTTACATGTGTGAAAGACCGGCCGGATATACTGTTTGTCAGAGGACGCCTGCCGGCGGACGATGTTTTAAGCGTTGCGGTGGTGGGAAGCCGCCGGGCCACCGCTTACGGACGGAAGGCAACGGAATATTTTTCGAAAGAACTCAGTGCCCGGGGCGCGCAGATCATCAGCGGGATGGCTTACGGGATCGACAGCTGCGCCCATGAGACGGCGCTGCAGCAGGGGGCGGACACCTTTGCGGTCATGGGCTGCGGGATCGATATCTGCTATCCGGCAGAAAAGATCGATCTTTATGAGAAAATCCGGCAAAATGGGGGCATTCTCAGCGAGTTTCCTCCCGGGGCGCCGCCGCTGTCCTTTCAGTTTCCCATGCGCAACCGGATCATCGCCGGACTGGCGGATCTTGTGATTGTGGCGGAGGCACGGGAAAAGAGCGGTTCTCTGATTACGGCAGGCTGTGCGCTGGAGCAGGGGAAGGATGTGTATATTGTACCGGGACGGATCGACGATCCCGGCAGCCGCGGCAGCAACATGCTGTGGTTCGACGGAGCGATTCCCGCACTGTCAATTGATACAATTCTGGAGGGCAACGTATGCAAAAAAATGTTGAATACTGACAAAGAAAAAAAGGGGGTTTTTAAAGAAAATTTAAAAAAAGATGAAAAATTTGGACTTGCTAAGCGTTCGGATATAGTGTATAGTTGTCTCGATTTGCAGATGAAAGGGCTGGATGAGATTGCCGCGGAGACAAAGCTCCGGCCCGAAGAAGTCCTGCAGGCTTTGATCGTGATGCAGCTGGAGGGAAGAATTGAAGAGCCTGTCAGGGGATATTATATGAAAAAAATTTGAAACCGAAGGGATTACAGATGGCCAGTTATCTTGTTATAGTGGAATCTCCTGCAAAAGTAAAAACAATTAAGAAATTTTTAGGATCCAATTATACAGTGGCAGCGTCCAACGGGCATGTCAGAGACCTGCCGAAAAGCACGCTGGGAATTGACGTGGAGCATGAATTTGAGCCCAAATACATTACCATCCGGGGAAAAGGGGCGCTGCTGGCTTCCCTGCGCAAGGAAGTCAAAAAAGCAGATAAAATATTTCTCGCAACCGACCCGGACCGGGAAGGCGAGGCCATTTCCTGGCATCTGACGCAGGCCATTAATATGGAAGGAAAAAAGGTCGCCCGGATTACCTTTAATGAGATTACGAAAAATGCCGTGAAGGCTTCCATTAAAAATCCGCGTGCGATCGATATGAATCTGGTGGACGCGCAGCAGGCCAGACGCATGGTGGACCGTATGGTAGGCTACGCGATTTCGCCGGTGCTCTGGAATAAGGTCAGAAGGGGCTTAAGCGCAGGCCGCGTGCAGTCGGTGGCACTGCGGATCGTCTGCGACAGGGAAGAGGAAATCGCGGCGTTTGTACCGGAGGAATACTGGACGCTGGAAGTGGCGTTTCCCTACGGCAGTCAGAAAAAACCGGTGCTGGCCCATTATTACGGAACCAATCAGCAAAAAACAGAATTAAAAAACGAGGCGCAGGTCAATGAAATCTTGCGTGATATTGCAGGCAGGCCGTTTGAGGTGACGGAGGTCAGAAAAGGAGAGCGGATCAAAAAAGCGCCGCTGCCCTTTACGACTTCCACCATGCAGCAGGAAGCATCCAAGGCCCTGGGCTTTACCGCCCAGAAGACGATGCAGATCGCCCAGAAACTGTATGAAGGTGTGGAAATCAAGGGAAAAGGTACCATTGGTTTGATTACCTATCTTCGTACCGACTCCGTGCGTATTTCCGAAGAAGCAAAAACGGCTGCCTCTGCTTATATTACGGAAACATTCGGGGAAGCCTATCTTCGGAAGGGGGAAAGCAGCGGAAAGACCGGCGGAAAGATTCAGGATGCCCATGAGGCCATCCGGCCGACGGATATCCGGCTGCTGCCTGCGGAGGCAAAGGAGTCTTTGAGCCGGGATCAGTTCCGGCTGTATCAGCTGATCTGGCGCAGATTTGCGGCCAGTATGATGGAAGACGCCGTGTACGAGACGATATTTGCCCGTCTGCGCTGCGGGGAACATTGCTTCAACACGAGTACGTCAAAACTGAAATTTGAAGGATTCCGCTGCTGCTATGTGGAAAGCGATGAGGAAGCGGAGGAAAAAAATAAAATCGAGGGAATGGAGCCCGGACAGCTTCTGGAAGCGTCGGAGGTGATTCCGAAGCAGCATTTTACGCAGCCGCTGCCCCATTATACGGAGGCTTCGCTGATCAAAACACTGGAAGATCTGGGGATCGGAAGACCCAGCACCTATGCGCCGATCATTACCACCATTCTTTTCAGGAGATATATTGTCAAGGAAGGCAAGAGCCTGTATGTGACGGAAATCGGCGAAACCGTAAACCGGATCATGAAAGAGGCATTTCCTTCGATTATAGACGAACATTTTACCGCTTATATGGAATCTTTACTGGACAAAGTGGCCGAAGGAGTTGTATCATGGTATACGGTAGTATCGAACTTTTATCCCGACCTGAAGGATGCGGTAGATCAGGCAAATGCGAAGCTGGAAAAGGTAGAGATCGAGGACGAGAAGACCGATGTCATTTGTGAGGAATGCGGCCGGAATATGGTCATCAAATACGGCCCTCACGGAAAGTTTCTGGCCTGCCCCGGCTTTCCGGAGTGCAGAAATACCAAGCCTTACAATGAAAAGGCAGGCGTGAAATGTCCTTTGTGCGGAAAGGAAGTACTGATCCGCAAGACCAAAAAAGGCAGACGTTACTATGGTTGTGAGGACAATCCGGAATGCAGCTTTATGTCCTGGCAGAAACCGGCGGACAAACTGTGTCCCAGATGCGGCCAGCCGATGGTGGAAAAGGGCAATAATATCGTGTGCATGAATGAGCAGTGCAGATATATTGAAGGAAAGAACAGTGAACAGCAGACTTCATGAAATACTCTCGTTTCGGGAAGCGGAAATTTCATTTGCCGGCCGGCAGGGCGTGATTGCCGGTACAGATGAAAATGATGTGCTGAAAGTACGGCTGCAGACGGCGCCGGGGGAAGCGCTTCCGGGACTGTATGACCGTAGAACCGGCCTGATCGATACCGGAGAGAAACGCTTTTCTTTTACGGGAGAGGTGGCCGAGCGATATATGCAGGACAATGCCTGTATGCTGAATATCCGGGCGTTAAGCGGATTTTATGAGGTAGCGGCGTATCCGCAGGAACAGTTTGCCGGGGAGCGGGAAGCCATCGTCATCAGCGCTTCCAGTGAAAAGTTTGTGGTGAATATTCTGGAAATGGATCCGAATCATGCCGTGGTACGGGGGTCGTCCTCCATTTCGGATCAGCAGAAGGTATGGCTCAGATACCGGGAACTGGCAGTGGCAGGACTGACGCAGCTGGTACAGGAAACGGAAAAGCAGTCGGTTTACTGTCTGGATTTCTCGGTGGAATCTTTGGAGAAGCGCGGCAAAATTGCCGAAATGATACTGAAAGAAAACAGTGAGGAAAAGGGAAAATGACAGCATTGCAGATCGTTACAATCGCCGCTGTGGCAGTCGGCGTCATCATCGTGATTTTAAGCATGGTGTTGTCGGAAAATGCGCTGACAACGAAAAAGGAAAAAGCACGGAATGCGGAGCGGGAGGAAAAAGCCAGAAAGGAATTTGATGACTATCTGGAATCCAAGATGGACGAGATCCGGCAAAGCATCGCTGCATTTGAGCAGGAAACCTTTGGCGTTCTGAGCAAAAATGCCGTGCATTCCATCGAAGTGGCGTCCAATGAGGCGGTGGAAAAGATCGAAGCCAAAACGGAAGAAGTAAAGAAACAGATGGACGATCTGTTTGAAAATACCAAGAAAGAAATCACGTCGCTGGATGAGCAGTATGAACGAAAACTGAAGGATCACGATAAAGAAGTCAGTGAGAAGACAGATGAAATTCTGAAAGAAGCGGTCAAGGATCTGGATCTGGTGAAGGCAGAGGCAAAAGATGTGGTTGCAGCGCTGGAAAAGGACTGCAGAGACGGTGCCTCCAAAGCAGCCAGAGAAGCCATTGACGAACTGGATATTATTGCGGTAATCAAGGATATTTATGCGAAGAACGAGTCCGTAAAGCAGGAACCCGAAAAGAAAGAATCTGCAAAGAAGGAATCTGCGAGGAAAAAATCTGAAAAGAAAGAAACTGAAAAGAAAGAATCTGCAGAGAAAGAGTCCGTAAAGAAGGAACCTGCAGAGAAGGAATCCGCACCGGCGCCTACCGCTGACAAGGCTGATCCGGAAACGCCGGAAGAAACCGCTGAAACGCCGAAAGTACAGTCCGAAGATCAGGAAACGAAAGGGGAAGTTTCGGAAGAGAAGGCTTCCGATAATAAAGAAGAAAATACAGAGCCTGTCCTGGAAGACAAAATAGGCGAAGAAATCATTGCTGCGGTGGAAGCATATGAAGAAGAAAAACCGGTCGCTATAAAAGAGCTGGCAAAGGAGATCGGTGAGATGGATTTTGAGGTTTCCGAGGAGGAAATCAGTAAAATCAAAAAAGAGGAACATTTGGATAAGGTAAAAACAGAGAATCCTGATAATGAGAAAAAAGAGGCAGAACCGCCTGCAGAAGAGCCGCAGCCGGATTCGTCAAAAACCAGAGTACTTCCTAAAATAGAGGAGGAATTTGTTTATACGGAAGAAACGCCGGAAGAAAGCAGTCCCGCGGAAGCTGCGGTGACAGAGGAAACACCTGCGGAAACCCCGTCCGACGAAGAAGCGTCTGCGGAAGAGGAGCAGCCTGTGGAAGAAGAAAGCAAGCTGTTCCGGGTGATGCGTGAAAATAATATTTTTTCATCGGAAATTGATGAAAAGATCGTATCCGAGGTCCTTCGGATGAACAAACGAAAAAAAAGCAGTATGCAGATTGCCAATGAAGTGGGCATCCGTATTGCAGAGGTAAGAACGATCATTGATTTGTTCAGCGAATAAACCTCACTGAAACACACAGAAAGGCAAAAAGATGAAAGCGAAGACATTACTCAGGAGTATCGGAATCGGTATTATTGCGGCGGCCCTTGCATTCGCGGCATTCGGTTTTATTCTCGAGAATGTGGAAAAGGACAAGCCGAAGGTTGCGGAAAAGCAGACAGAAGCACCGAAGGAATCTGCTGCGCCGAATCAGAACAAGGAAACGGAATCGCCGGTAACGGAAACGCCTGGGGAAACAGCACCAGGTGAAACGAAGGATCCGGCGGAAAATGTACCCGGCAGCGAGGATGAGGTAAAGTATACGTTGCAGGTGGAAGACGGCATGTCCGCCTGGGATGTGGCGAAACTGCTGAAAGACAACGGGATTATCCGGGATGCGGAAGAGTTTAACGAAGTGATCAAAACCCGAGGCGCGGACGAAGCCATTAATCCCGGCACCTATGATTTTACGAATAATGATACCTACGACCAGATCATCCGTGATCTGACGGGAAATACGAAGTAACTTTCGATTTTCATTAAAAAAACTTGCATAGGAATTGGTTCTGTGGTACAATACAACGGCTAAAAAAGCACGCATGTGAATTTTCGGGTTGGTGTCTGTGTACCGAGGACAGGACAAAGCCCGGCTGATGCGCTGCATCAGCCGTTTTTTTGTGCGAACCTCCACGGATGAGACATGGATGATCCGAAAGCGGAAACATGCGGAAGAAAAACCAAATGGAGGGAAAATCATGAATGTAATTTCTATGAAGCAGCTGTTGGAGGCAGGCGTACATTTCGGACATCAGACCAGAAGATGGAACCCCAAGATGGCGCCCTATATTTATACCGAGAGAAACGGTATCTATATCATCGACCTTCAGAAATCCGTAGGCAAGGTAAACGAAGCATATTACGCAGTCGCTGATATCGTTGCAAACGGCGGTACGATCCTTTTTGTAGGAACCAAGAAGCAGGCCCAGGATGCGGTTATGACAGAAGCAAAGCGCTGCGGCATGTTTTATGTAAACGAAAGATGGCTCGGCGGTATGCTGACTAACTTCAAGACCATCCAGTCCCGTATCACCCGCCTGAAATCCATTGAAAAGATGGAAGAAGACGGCACTTTCGAAGTCCTGCCCAAGAAGGAAGTCATTGCCCTGAAGAAAGAGCAGGAGAAGCTGGAGAAAAACTTGGGCGGCATCAAGGAAATGCGGAAGATTCCCGATGCGATTTTCGTTGTAGATCCCAAAAAGGAAAGAATCTGCGTACAGGAAGCGCATACACTGGGCATTCCGCTGATCGGTATTGCCGATACCAACTGTGATCCGGAGGAACTGGATTTTGTGATCCCCGGAAACGACGATGCGATCCGTGCAGTCAAACTGATTGTATCGAAGATGGCAGACGCGGTCATCGAAGCAAAGCAGGGTGAAGTCATGGCGGACGCCGCAGGCGAAGCGACGGAAGAAATGACGGAAACGGAAGCGGAAGCTCCGGCGGAGGCCGAGGCTCCGGCAGAAGAAGCACCGGCTGAGACAGCAGCAGAATAATGCAGGAGGATTTGAATAATATGGCGATTACAGCTTCAATGGTAAAAGAATTAAGAGAAATGACCGGCGCAGGCATGATGGACTGCAAGAAGGCATTATCAGAGACAAACGGCAACATGGACGAGGCAGTGGAATACCTCAGAAAGAACGGTCAGGCCAAGGCAGAAAAGAAAGCCGGCCGTATCGCAGCAGAAGGTATTGTTACGACTGCGATTGAAAATGATAAGAAAGCCGTGATTGTAGAAGTCAACAGTGAGACGGACTTTGTTGCGAAGAACGAAGATTTCCGCGCTTATGTGGCACAGGTTGCGGATCAGGCGCTGGGTTCTTCCGCAGCGGATATGGACGCCTTCCTGCAGGAAGCATGGAAAGCGGATCCGTCCAAAACCGTCAAGGATTCTCTGGTGGAGAAGATCGCAGTTATCGGCGAGAACCTTTCTATTCGTCGTTTTGAAAAGATCGAAACAGAAGGCGCTGTCGTATCCTATATTCATGGCGGCGGCAGAATCGGCGTGCTGGTTGCGGCAGACACTGCAGTTGTAAACGATGCGGTGAAGGAAGCACTGGTGAACGTGGCGATGCAGGTTGCAGCCCTTTCTCCCAAGTATGTTTCCGCAGCGGATGTTTCCGAGGAATACAAGAACCATGAGAAGGAAATCCTGCTGGCACAGGCCAAACTGGAAAATCCCAACAAGCCGGACAATATTATCGAGAAGATGATCATCGGTCGTCTGAACAAGGAACTGAAGGAGATCTGCCTCTTAGATCAGCCTTATGTCAAAGACGGCGACGTAACGGTCGGTCAGTATATCAAATCGGTTTCCAAGGAAGTCGGTACGGATATCGTTGTGAAGAAGTTCGTCAGATTTGAGACCGGCGAAGGCATCGAGAAAAAGGAAGAAAACTTCGCGGAAGAAGTTGCAAAACAGATGGGAATGTAACAAAAGTTTTATGTAAACTGATTTGAAACCCGACAGGCTCCGAAATATCTGATCAGCAGTGTGCTGAGAGGAAGTTTCGGAGCCTTTTTATTTGGAAAAATGGCATTATCAGGAAAAAGTCGCTTGAAAAAGTTGCAAAATTCGAAAAAAGTCGTTTGAAAAAAATGCAAAATTCGAAAAAAGTCGTTTGAAAAATCGGTAATTTGCAAAATCTGACTAACCGTAATTTACGGCATTTAACAGCATTTTCTAAAATTTAAATACCAATATATAAAATACACTTGACAAACGATAACAAAATGGTACATAATAATTATACATAAAACATGCTATAAAAGAACAAAACAACAGAAGCATTTATTTTTGCAATGGCAGTTTTTTTATGAAAGCCGCATTTTAAGTGGTGTTTTACGGGGAAATGTGATAAAATAAAAAGGAACAAGAATACATAAAAAGATGGAAGTTGACATTTTGATTGACAGCATTACGGACTGTCTGATAGATACAAGAACTGGAAAAGAAGTTGAAACGGAATATCGTATGCGTGAAACGCCAATCAGACCAAAAGACTACAAAGGCTGGAAGTTTGACTGGAGTATTGCCGGAAAAAACGGGTATCATATATACGAGCTATTCGTAAAAGATAATGATACGGTACAGGGGAGAATATCATTAAAAATTGATGGTGGTGTGGCTGATGTGGAGATTGTTGAAACAGCACCACATAATTATAGTCATAAAGGTATATATGCAGGTGTTGGTGCACACTTGTTTGCTATAGCGTGTCAAGTAAGCCTTGATGCTGGATGTGATGGTGTAGTGGCATTTACTTCTAAAAGCAATTTGGTGAAATACTATATGGAAAAATTAAATGCAGTAGAGATTGCACCGAGAAGAATGGTTATTTTTGAAGAAGCTGCACAGATATTGTTAGACAAATATATAAGAAAGTAGGTAATGGCCATGTTGACAATGGAAAGACAGCAAGTGGATTCTACACATGATATTTCTTATTACGCAAAAGACAGCAGGCTGACGGGAGAGCCGGACGGTAAGCAGTATGAATGGAGAGAAATGATTGAAAAGTACAGGCAACTAGGCAGACCGCTTACGGATGATGAAGCGGAGAAATTCAGAATCAAATAACAACGAAGAAAAGATGGCATCTGGCCATCTTTTTTTGTGATTTTACATTCATTTTACAGAAGCGCGATAGAAGATTTGATCTTTCGGCGGTATCCTGACATTGTAACCGAAAAAGGAAGGAGAATTGTAAAATGAAAAAATTCGTAGTAATTGCGGCAGCTGCCGCTGTGATGTTGTCAATGCTTGCCGGATGCTCCGGAAAACAAAAAAGCGGCACCGTGAATACGGACGGCTCCACTTCCATGGCAGATGTGATGGGCGCGCTGACAGAGTCGTTTCGGGAAAAAGAACCGGATATTACCGTTAATTATTCCGGCACCGGTTCCGGCTCCGGCATCAGTGGTGTTTTAGACGGAACCTGCGACATCGGCCTTTCCAGCCGTGAACTTAAGCCGGAAGAAATCAAACAGGGCGCCGTGGCCCATGTGGTGGCGCTGGATGGAGTTGCAGTGGTGGTAAATCCGAAGAATACTGCGACAGATCTGACTACGGAACAGATCGCGGACATTTTCACCGGAAAGGTGACCAACTGGTCCGAGCTTGGCGGCGAAGATGCGCCTATTGCGGTATATGGCCGCGAAGACGGCTCCGGAACGCGCAGTGCATTTGAGGAAATTGTGGGCGTGGAAGGCGCCTGTACTTATACAAATGAATACGGTTCCACCGGGGATGTGATCGGCAATGTGGCATCCAATGAAAATGCCATCGGATATGCGTCTCTTTCTGCCGTGGACAGCAGTGTTTCAGCGGTAAAAGTGAATGGAGTCGCGCCGAGTGAAGCCACCGTGAAGGACGGGAGTTATACGATCCAGCGTCCGTTTGTCATGGTGACAAAGGATGGCGCGGAACTTTCCGAAGTTGCACAGGCATTTCTGGATTTTGCATCGAGTGAAGATGCGGCCGCATCCATTGCCGCGGCAGGCGCGGTATATCCGAATTGATATGAAAAAGAAAAAATGGAAAGCGGCAGAACGGGGAATGCAGCTTTTGTTTACGCTGTGCGGACTTGCAGCAGTGGGATTTGTGCTGCTCATCACCATTTACCTTGTGATTTCAGGGATTCCGGCGATGCATAAAATTGGTCTGTTTCATTTTCTATTCGGAAAGACCTGGGCAGCAGGACAGGATCAGTATGGGATTCTTCCGTTGATTCTTACATCCATATACGGAACTGCCGGTGCCATTATTATTGGTGTGCCCATTGGATTTTTTACGGCAGTATTCCTGGCCAAGGCTGCGCCTGCAAAGGTGGCAGGCGTGATCCGCCCGGCGGTGAGCCTGCTGGCGGGAATCCCTTCCGTGATCTATGGCCTCGTGGGAATGTGTGTCTTAGTTCCGGCGCTTCGCAGATGGCTTCATCTGCCTGCCGGAGACAGCCTGCTTGCGGCAATCATTGTACTGGCGATTATGATCCTGCCTTCCATCATATCTCTTTCGGAGACGGCTATGGAAGCAGTACCGAAGGAATATGAGGAAGCGTCCTTGGCGCTGGGAGCTACAAAACTGGAAACCTGGTTTCGGGTTTCGGCGCCCGCAGCCAAAAGCGGCATCGCAGCGGCAGTGGTGCTGGGGATCGGGCGGGCCATCGGGGAAGCCATGGCAATTATGATGGTGGCGGGAAATGTGGCAAATATGCCGTCCCTTACGAAATCAGTACGGTTTCTCACCACCGGCATTTCCATCGAACTGAATTACTCCCAGGATGGGAGCTTACAGCGGCAGGCGCTGTTTTCCATCGGGCTTGTGCTGTTCCTGTTTATCATGCTGATCAATGCCCTGTTAAATCTGGTTTTGAAACGGGGAAAGGAGCGCTGATATGAGACGAAGATTATATGAAGTGACAGGTCGGGTTCTTCTGTATGGATGCGCAGGGAGTACAGTCGTTCTGCTTCTGCTTCTCATCGGATATATCCTGTTCCGGGGAATCGGCGGTATCAGCTGGCGGTTCCTGTCCACTGCCGAGAGCGTTATAAACGGCACCGTGGGTATTTTACCGGCCATCAAAAATACGGTTTTTGTGATTGTAGTTTCCTTGATCGTCGTTCTTCCGCTGGGCGTGGGCGCAGCCATTTATCTGACAGAATATGCGCAAAACAAGCGGTTTGTGGCTGCCATTGAATTTGCATCTGAAACGCTGGCAGGGATTCCCTCCATTATTTACGCGCTGATCGGCGTCATTGTCTTCTGCACGGCACTGAAGCTGCAAAAAACGCTGCTGGCCGGGGCGCTGACACTAGTGATTATGATTTTGCCGACCATTTTAAGATCCACGCAGGAAAGCCTGAAAACGGTGCCGGTTTCCTATCGTGAAGGCGCGCTTGGCCTTGGAAGCGGAAAATGGCACATGATCCGCACGGTGGTGCTGCCTTCTTCCGTTGATGGAATTGTTACCGGATGTATCCTTGCCGTGGGCCGTGTGATTGGAGAAAGTGCGGTGCTGATGTATACCGCCGGAATGAGCATGGCCATGCAAAGTTTTTCACCTGACCGGCTGGCAAGTGCATCAGGGGCCACACTTACCGTTGCCCTGTATCATTACGCAAAGGAAAACGCGGATTTTGCCGTTGCTTTTTCCATTGCCACCATTCTGCTGGTTCTTACGGTGATCATTAATTTTTCTGCAGGTTTTCTGGGAAGGAAACTAAAAAAAGGAGCTGACCTATGACGGAACCCATTATCTGTGCAAGAAATCTGGATTTTTATTACGGAGAGACCCATGCGCTGAAGGATATTTGCCTGGATATTTTCGAACATAATATTACGGCTTTGATCGGGCCTTCGGGCTGCGGGAAGTCTACGTTTCTCAGGACAATCAATCGAATGAACGATTTGATCGAAGGCGTGCGGGTTACCGGCTCTCTGGCCTATCGGGGAGAAGAAATTTATGCTCCCGATCGGGATGTGACGGCACTTCGCAAGAATATCGGCATGGTATTTCAGAAACCCAACCCGTTTCCCATGTCCATTTATGACAATGTGGCTTATGGGCCGCGTACCCACGGAGTCCGCGCAAAGGCAAAGCTGGACGAGATTGTGGAGCAGTCTTTGCGGGATGCTGCTATATGGGATGAGGTCAAGGACCGGCTGAAAAAGAACGCACTGGGACTTTCCGGAGGACAGCAGCAGCGGCTCTGCATCGCCCGTGCGCTTGCAGTAAAGCCGGACGTCCTTCTGATGGATGAGTCCACTTCGGCCCTTGATCCGATTTCCACTTCTAAAATTGAAGATCTGGCCATGGAACTGAAAAAAAGTTATACCATTGTCATTGTGACCCACAATATGCAGCAGGCAGTACGTATTTCGGATAAAACGGCATTTTTCCTTTTGGGAGAACTGATCGAATATGGGGATACGGAGAAACTGTTTTCGGGACCGGCGGACAAGCGCACTGAGGACTATATCACGGGGAGGTTTGGTTAATGAGAACACGATTTGACGAGCAGCTGAACACGCTGCATCAGGAATTGATCCGGATGGGTGCGCTGTGCGAAGAAGTGATTTCGCTGGCAGCGTCCGCGCTGATCCAGAAAGATGATGCGCTGGCAGCGAAGATCGCACCGCTGGATCATGAAATTGATGAAAAGGAACGACAGATCGAATCTGTCTGCCTGCGGCTTCTGTTACAGCAGCAGCCGGTGGCAGGGGATCTCCGGCAGATATCCGCGGCGTTAAAAATGATCACGGATCTGGAACGTATCGGAGATCAGGCAGAAGATATCGCGGAAATATTGCCTTTCTTAAACGGCAGAACGCTCCCGGAACATATTCAGATTCGGGAAATGGCCAAAGAAACATCGCAAATGGTCACAGACAGTGTAGATGCTTATGTGAAACAGGATACGGCCATTGCCGAAGCGGTGATTGCCGCCGACGACATTGTGGATGATTATTTTATTGCAATCAAAAACAGCCTGATTTCCTTAATTGCGCAGAATCCCAATGAGGGAGAATATGCGCTGGATTTGCTGATGGCAGCGAAATATTTTGAACGGATCGGGGATCACGCCACAAACATTGCCGAATGGGTACAGTTTTCCGTTACCGGCGAAAAGAATACCCCACAGGAAGTCAATTGAAAAAGACATAGACCATGATTATAATATACAGGGAATTTGGGATGTAATGCTTTTATAAATTCATTCATTCTGTCCGGTGGAAAGGAAGTGGCTGCTATGATTTTTTGTGTTGAAGATGACAGCGGAATCCGTGATTTAATGATTTATACTTTAAATTCCGCAGGTTTTGAAGCAAAAGGGTTTCCGGATGGAGCGTCGTTTGACCAGGCGCTCTTAAAACAGAATCCGGAACTGGTAATTCTGGATATTATGCTCCCCGGGGAAGACGGAATCAGCATTTTGAAGCGGCTCCGGGCGGAAGGCAATATGGTGCCGGTGATTATGGCCACCGCAAAAGGGACGGAATACGACAAAGTGATCGGGCTGGATCTGGGCGCCGACGATTATCTGACAAAGCCTTTCGGAATGATGGAACTGGTATCGCGCGTCAAGGCGCTGCTGCGGCGGACGCATCCGGCAGAAGACCGGGCAGTCCTTTCCTTTGATCATATGCAGATGGATACGGTACAGCACACGGTTACGGCAGACGGAAAACGCGTGGAACTGACCTTGAAGGAATACGAACTGCTGCGAAAATTTATGGAAAATCCGGGCAAAGCGTTCACAAGGGATCAGCTTCGGCTCAGTGTCTGGGGCGATGACTATGCAAGCGAGACGCGTACCGTAGATGTGCATGTAGGCACCCTGCGTACAAAACTGGGGCGCTGCGGCGGAAATATCCGAACCGTGCGCGGCGTCGGGTATCGTTTGGAGGCAGATCAATGACAAAGCGAATTTTCAGATCCATCTGTTTTGTGGCAATCGCGGTTTTCCTTGCGTCCGTGGCGCTGTTTCTCTGCGTGCTTTATAATTATTTTGGAAATGTTCAGCGGAATCAGCTGAAAACGCAGACGGAACTTGCCGCACAAGGAGCTGAAAACACTGGCGCGGATTATTTTGAGGGTTTGGATACCAAAGGGTATCGCATTACCTGGATCGACACAGACGGAGCAGTGCTTTTCGACAGCGATGCCGCAGCAGCTGAAATGGAAAATCATCTGGAACGAGAGGAAATAAAAGAAGCTGTGGAGGAGGGGTATGGAGAGAGTTCACGCTATTCGGCTACTCTGATGGAACGCACCTTGTACAGTGCCATGCGTTTGGAGGACGGAACGGTAGTGCGTCTTTCTATTGCTCAAAATACGATGCTGACCTTACTCCTTGGAATGGCGCAGCCAATTCTGATCATTGTTGCAATCGCCATAGCGCTGTCTTTCTTGCTGGCATACCGGCTTTCCAGACATATTACAGAACCCTTGAACCGTCTGAATCTGGACGATCCCCTGAATAATGAAGGTTATGATGAACTTTCGCCGCTTCTGCGCAGGATCGACGCTCAGCAGCGGAAGATTCGTCTGCAGGCAGAGGAGCTGCAGACGAAACAGGAAGAATTTGAAGCAGTTACAGAAAATATGACAGAGGGCATTGTGGTTCTCAATCCAAAGGGAATTATTTTGAGCATCAATTCTGCAGCGGCCCGTCTGTTTGATACAACGAAAGCCTGTATCGGACAGCATATGTTGTCGGTGAATCGCTGTATGGAAATATCAGATCTTCTTTCAGCAATGGAAAAGGGCGTCCGGGCCGAAAAAAGCATTACCTTGCAGGGCAGAACCTATCAGATGGATATAAGCCCTGTATCCGAAGATGGAAGCGTAACCGGCGCTGTGCTTCTGGTACTTGACGTAACGGAAAAAGCGCAGGCGGAGCAGATGCGGCAGGAATTTACGGCAAATGTTTCCCATGAGTTGAAAACGCCGCTGCAGATTATAGCCGGTTCAGCGGAGCTTTTGTCCAATGGCATTGTGAAGGAAGAAGACCGTAAGAGTTTTTATGACCGGATTCTGACTGAGTCTCAGCGGATGATCCGGCTGGTAGAAGATATTATCCGCCTTTCTCATCTGGATGAGGGTGCGAATGAAATGAAGCGTGAAAATGTGGATCTGTTTGCCCTGGCAAATGAAACCGTAAAATCACTGCAGACCGAAGCAGAAAACGCGCAGATTACCATGCGTCTGGAAGGAACGCCTGCCATCCTATATGGCATTCCACAGCTGCTGCGAAGTCTGATTTTTAATCTTTGTGACAACGCCATCAAGTACAATCGTGCAGGCGGCACGGTGGCTGTGCAGGTGAAAACAGAGAAGGATAGGGCGATTCTATCAGTTGCCGATACCGGTATCGGTATTTCTCCGGAACATCAGAACCGCATTTTTGAACGATTCTACCGGGTGGACAAGAGCCGTTCCAAAGAACTGGGCGGTACAGGACTTGGCTTGTCCATCGTGAAGCATGCCGCACGGCTGCACGAAGCGGAAATTGCACTAAACAGCGCAGAAAACGAGGGAACAACGATTACCGTCACATTTCCCATGGCGAACTGACCTTTCATATCCGGCACTGAAAATCTTAGAGGCATGGAATCGAGCGAATGTATCATTTGCCAAACTCTCTTTCCAAAGCAGCGTCAACTTCGTCCGAGGTATAGGTTTTGCCGGATTTTAGTGATTGTATCCCTTTCATTAATTCATTGTCCAGCTCCGTGCGGCTCATACCGCCGATTACTGTGGGTTTTTCGGAGGGCAGGCGCAGATCCAGAGGAAAGCCCTTTGTCAGTACAATTTGGCTGTAAAGCATTTGGATGGCGCTGGATGGAGATATGCCAAGCTGATGCAAAATGCTTTCAGCATTTTCTTTCAGTCTGTTATCAATTCTTGCGTAAACCGCAGATGTATTTGCCATGAATATCACACTCCTTTTTCTATAGCATATCCGATTTTAGTTGTAAATGCAAGCAAATGCAGGCAATTTAACACAAATTGGACGGACTGCCAAAAAGGAGCTGCTGTGTCATTCATTAGAAATGACTGCCAGCGTTCTTTTTCGTTTCATAATCCAAGTCTGGTAAATGATCAGAAGGGAAATACATATTTTGAGCAGAAAATTTAAGGCGGTATTCATGGACACAAATTCTGATGCCCACCGGATATTTGCATATACCGTCCAAAAGATCCGTAATATTTCCCATCCTGAAACGGCTATTAATGTCCAGTACAGGAAGGACGCCATTTTCGCTTTATAAAAATATTGGAATGTGGCGATGGCGCCTGCCAGATATGGCACAATCAGCAGTAAATCCATCACAATGGTTTTTCCGTCCAGGCCGGGAGCGGGGATGCGAAAACTGTTCGTCAGGCATAATGAGAAAAAATAAACAGCGATGGATACGCCAGTTTTCTTTGGCGTAAGCCTTCCTTTGAACGCCCACAGGAAGCCGCAGACAAAAACAACTGTCTGAATGAGCAATCCCAGCAAATTTACGACGATCAGCTGCAGGTCGCTATAGTCGATTGCCGCAGACGTGATCGGAAACCGGAGGATGATATCTGCCGCTGTAAGTAAAAATGAAAATGAGATACATGCATACAGAATCATCAGAATACGGTTCATAAAAGGCTTTTCTATGATAGGATTCCTTTCTGCAACTTTTTTCATTTCGTCCGCCTGCAGCAGGTCATCCAGTGACACATCCAAAAACGCAGCCAGTTTTTTTGCCGTGATCAAGTCAGGGTATCTGTCGCCGTGTTCCCATCGGGACACGGCCTGTCTCGTTACATAAAGGTGTTCCGCCAGGGTCTGCTGCGTCATGCCTTTTGCTTCCCGTGCTTTTTTTAACTGTTCGCCAAATTCAACCATTTCAAACAGCTCCTTTCGATTTGCTTTGGTTTCATTATCGCTGATACTGCCCGGATGCGCAAGCAACACCCCATTAAAATCATGGCACCGAAATGGTGCCTGCGCAGCTAAGATAAATTTGCGGGAGCGCGGCATTTTAATATTTCTCAAACAAAACTTGAAAGTTTCACAAACATTCCGGCAGTACAATACAGTCATCAAGTGAGAAATCACTGAAAAAGCTGGAGGTGCATTTCGATGAAAAAGAAAAATTTTGTGACTCTGATCATGAGCGTGGTGGGCGGACTTCTCTTTGCCCTCGGTATGTGTATGGGTCTTATCCAGGAATGGAACGCGCTGAAGCCCGGTATTTTGGTCGGTACAGTCGGCGCGGTGATCCTGCTGGCCATGGTGCTTATCCGCAGAAAGATGGACGGTAAGCCCATGATTGTATTAAATGGCAGGACCATCGGTACAACGCTTTTAGGCGTCCTTGGCGCAATCGTTCTCGGCGTGGGAATGTGCATGGTCATGGTGTGGGATATGCTGGTCTTGGGCATCGTCGTCGGTATCATCGGGATCGTTCTGCTGCTCTGCCTGATCCCGGTCATCAAAGGACTGCAATAGAAGGTACAGATCATGAAGAAACTCATCATTCCCGTAATCGTAACATTCGCAGCCGGTGCTGCTGCGGCAGTGATCGCGGTCATTCGCCGCAGGTCGGCAAATCAATATTGAATCTACAGAAGGATTTTATCATGGCAAAGTCAAAGTTTGTAAAGGCAAACAAAAAAATTGCCGACGTAGTTGTCGGCGGGTACAAGAAGGTGGAAGAAGGCGTTGTAGGCGCATACAAGAAAGTCGAGGACGGTTTTGTGGATCAGTTCCTGACCCACGAGGGTGAAACCGTGGAGGATGCAAAAAAACGTCTCGCAAAGGCAAACCGCAATGTCGTAAAATAGAAAAAACCGATTTCGCGCCGCACATACGTTATCTGTGCGGCGCATATTTTTTGAAAAAATTTCTGGAAAGCGAGAAACCCAAACAAAACTTTAACATTTGGGTGTTATAATTTGACTTACAAGAAGTTCGTTTGCTTGCAAGGACGAACTTCGTAAGTCAGTGACAGAATCAAAGATTCTGGAGCGAATTCATGGAGGGACACATTATGTTTCAAATACTTGTCGTGGAAGATGACAAAGACCTGAACCGCACGGTTTGTTCTTTCCTGAACAACAGCGGCTATCAGGCGGTGGGATGTTTCGATGCAAAGGAAGCCTACGATGCCATGTATGGAAATACCTTTGATCTCATCGTTTCCGATATTATGATGCCCGGTATCGACGGTTACGAGTTCGCGAAAACAGTGCGGGCGCTTAACGAGGAAATCACGATCCTTTTTATGACGGCCCGCGATGACTTCGCCTCTAAGCAGAAAGGCTATCGCATCGGGATTGACGACTACATGGTCAAGCCCATCGACTTAGACGAGCTTTTCCTGCGGATCGGAGCGCTCCTGCGCCGGGCGAAGATCGCCACTTCCCACAAGCTGGAGATCGGAAAGCTCAGGCTGGACATGGATGAGCGCACAGCGGTCTATGACGGCGAGGAAATCTCCCTGACGACGCGGGAGTTTAATATCCTATATAAGCTCTTGTCCTATCCCGGCAAGACCTTCACCCGCACCCAGCTGATGGACGAGTTTTGGGACGCGGAAACAAATACCGCGCCGAGAGCCGTGGATGTCTACATGACAAAGCTGCGGGGAAAGTTTGAAGCCTGCGACGCGTTTGAACTGAAAACCGTTCACGGTCTGGGTTATAAGGCGGTGGTGAAATGAGCAGGGAAAAGAAGCGGTTGCTTGCCGCCATACGCCGGTATGTCGTATTCTTTTTACTGATCGCGTTTGTCATCTCCTGTTGTATGCTGCTTTTCCTTCACACCATGCAGGCCTCGGTGGAGATCTCTTTTACCGAAAAGGGCATAAAAACTGCTGCGATCCTGACGATGGGAAATGTTCTTTTGCTCAGCCTGCTCTGTACCGTCATAGATGCTGTACGCCGTAAGTTTACGGTAGAGCGCCCGGTGCGCCAAATCATAAGGGGCGCGGAAAAGCTGATGCACGGCGATTTTTCCGCCCGCATTACGCCGTTTCCCGGCCTTGTGGGCGCGGAAGGCTTTGACATTATCATCGACTGTTTCAACCGCATGGCGGAAGAACTTTCCGGCGTGGAGACGTTACGGACGGATTTCATCGCCAATGTATCCCACGAACTGAAAACGCCGCTGGCCGTCATACAGAATTACGGGACTATGCTCCAAAGTCCCGATCTGACCGAAACGCAGCGGATGGAGTACGCTAAGGCCATCGCCGAGCAGTCATGCCGTCTGGCCGATCTCATTACGAACATTCTGAAACTGAACCGTCTGGAAAACCAGCAGATCTTTCCCGCGATGAAACGGTATAATCTCGGAGAACAGCTGGCCGAGTGCCTTTTGCACTTTGAAAGCACCTGGGAGAAAAAGAACATCGATATTGAAACGGATATTGAAGAAGAAATATTCGTAGAATCGGACGAGGAGCTTCTGTCCCTCGTCTGGAACAATCTGTTCTCCAATGCCCTGAAATTTACGGAAGCCCAGGGCACGGTGTCTGTGACACTGAAAACCGAGGGAGATTTTGCGATAGTCAAGGTGTCCGACACCGGCTGCGGCATCTCAAAGGAGACCGGCAAACATATCTTTGAAAAATTCTATCAGGGCGACACCTCTCACGCCACCCAGGGCAACGGCCTGGGGTTGGCTCTGGTGAAACGAGTGGTGGATATTGTCGGCGGGGATATTTTCGTGGAGAGCGAAGTCGGAAAGGGTAGTACCTTTACCGTGAAGATCAGGAGGGCAGCGGATGGAGAAATGCAAAGAGATTCTTAAAAAAATATTCTGCCTGTCCCCGCTTTGGACGGCAGTGGCGGCGCTTTTGGGCTATGGCTTTGTGCTTGCGGTGGCGGTGTTTCACGTACAGAACCCCATCCTGCAATACGCCTCTTATGCAGCTTCTGCCTATGCGCTGATCGTTACCATTACGGGATGCGTTTATATTCCTCCGGCAATCGCCCGCATCAAAAAATTTGTTTCCGATCATCCGCTGATGAAAAAATTCCGCACCACCAGGGTGGGCGAAAAATACATGACCGATGTGCGCTTCCGGGCGGGCGTCTCGCTGTATCAGGGCTTTTTCGTAAATCTTTTGTATATCGGCATGAAGCTGGTGTCCGGTATCATGTACCGCTCTCTGTGGTTTGTAGCTTTGGCAGTCTATTACATTCTGCTTGCCGTGATGCGTTTTATGCTGGTGCGGCGGCTGAATGTGCAGGACGAAGCATCGGAACTGCGCCGTTACCGGTTGTGCGGGATCATGCTTCTGTTTATGAATCAGGCGCTGATCGGCATCGTTGTTTTCATGGTACAGCAAAACCGGGGCTTTGCCTATCCGGGCCTGCTGATCTATGCCATGGCCGCTTATTCCTTTTACGCCGTCACGGTTGCCATTATCAATATTGTAAAGACCCGAAAGCATAATAGTCCGATTCTCTCGGCAGCCAAGGCCATCAACTTCGTGGCTGCGCTTGTATCAATTCTCTCGCTGGAAACCGCCATGCTGGCGCAGTTCGGCGAGGGCGACGATCCGATGTTCCGGCAGGCTATGACCGGCGCGACGGGCGGCGGCGTCTGCACCATCGTAATCGGTATGGCGATCTATATGATCTGGCGGGCAAATAAAAATCTCAAAAGAATTGAAATTAACAATTCTCAAACATAACTTGAACTTTTCTCAAACAGCTGCCTGTTACAATACTGGCAGAATACTTAAAGGAGTAATGCATCATGGAAGAAAAGAAAGAAACCTTCACTTATACCTATTCCGCAAAGGAGCAGGAAGAAATCAAGAAGATTCGGGACAAATACGAGCCCTCGACAAAAGAAGAAACCCCGATGGAGCAGCTCCGCCGTCTGGACGAGAGCGCCACAAAGGGCGCAACCGTCGTCTCGCTGATCGTCGGGATTATCGGTACACTGATTTTTGGCACAGGGATGTGCTGCACGATGGTGCCCGGCTGGGAGAAGTATTTCATTCCGGGTATTGTAATCGGCGTGGTTGGTATCATCGGCGTGATCGCTGCCTATCCGATCTACAGCCATATGGTCAAACGCAAGCGGGCAAAGCTGGCCCCGGAAATCATGCGTTTGTCGGATGCGCTGATGAAGTGAGAATAGGAAAAACAAGTTATAACAGCAAGCGGCACTGGGACTTATGTGCGGATAAAAAGAGATAACCGTTGCTTATCCGGTGAATAACATCCCGATATTTGGATTCCTTCGACCATTCCTTTATCATAAAACAGTACCCTGAGTATTGAGGAGGAAGGCTTATGCGAAGCATAATCGGGATGCCTTCCGACGATTTGGCAGGTGCGCTATTTAAGCGCGCGTGCCGTTACCTTGAGGAGGAAGGCTTATGGTCACAGCGATTACAGGAAGCGGTTTTGGGGACGAAGGGAAAGGCAAAATAACGGATTTTTTGGCGGAGAAAGCGGACATTGTCGTACGGTTTCAGGGCGGAGCAAACGCCGGTCATACCATCATAAATGATTTTGGGAGATTTGTTTTGCGCCTCCTTCCTTCCGGAGTGTTTCATCACAATGTCGAAAATATGATCGCAAGCGGTGTGGCGTTTGACGCAGATATTTTTTTCTCCGAACTGGAAATGCTGAAAGAGAAAGGCGTCAAAGCACCGAAAATCCTGGTCTCGTCCCGTGCGCAGCTGCTTTTGCCTGTCCACAAACTGCAAGACAAATTAGAAGAAGAACGCCTTGGAAAATACAAATTTGGCACCACACTTTCCGGTATATGGCCGTTTTACTCCGACAAATTCGCAAGAAGAAACATACAGATATCTGAGTTGTATTCAGATAATCTTAAGAATATCGCCGGCCGCTTTTGCGAAGATAAAAACATCTGTTTCAAAGCATTTTACGGCATTGAAAATGCGGTTTCCTATCATGACCTGCTGAATTACTTATATGACTTAAAGGCCCGTCTTTCCCCGTATTTGTGCGACTGTCCGTATTATATGAACGCGGCGATAAAAGATGGAAAAGATATTCTGTTGGAAGGCCAGCTTGGCTCTCTTCGGGATATCGAAAACGGGATTTACCCTTATGTCACTTCTTCTTCGCCGCTTGCGGGATTTGGAAGCGTAAGTGCGGGAATCCCTCCCTATGAGATTACATCCGTTGTATCTGTTGTGAAGGCGTATAATACGAGTGTAGGAGAAGGCCCTTTGGTGGGAGAATTATTCGGAAGCGCCGGGGATGCGCTTCGCAGACGGGGCGGCGATCAGGGCGAGTTCGGCGCCAATACAGGACGGCCCCGCAGAATGGCGTGGTTTGACTGCGTTTCCACCAGATATGGCTGTATGCTGCAGGGAGCAACGGAAATCGCATTAACAAATCTGGATGTCCTCGGATATTTGGACAGAATCCCTGTTTGTGTAAGTTATCATACAAACGGAAAAATCACAAAGAATCTCCCTCAAACATATCTGCTCAGAGAGTCTCAGCCTGTTTATAAATATCTCAATGGCTGGCACTGTGATATTTCAGGGTGCTCTCAATATAATGAACTGCCGGAAGCGGCAAAAAACTATATCCGTTTTATTGAGAACCAAATTGGTGTACCCGTATCGATTATTTCGGTTGGTCCGAAACGAAATCAGACGATATTCCGGAATGGCAGGGCTGGAAATAAGTTATAATTATGCTACAATCAATACGACATAATATCAACTTATGGAGACTGCGCATGAATATCAATTATGACTGGTACAAAATATTTTGCTGTGTAGCCGAGCATGAAAACATCACACTCGCTTCAGAAAAACTGTTCATTTCACAGCCGGCCGTAAGCCAAAGCATTTCCCGGCTTGAGGAAACGGTTGGCTGTGCACTTTTCCTTCGTACACCGAAAGGAGTAAAACTCACCGCTGAGGGTCGGGTTTTATATAAGTACGCTGCAGCCGGGATTGCGGCTTTTTCCGAAGGAGAACATCGCCTGACAGCGATGCTGCGCCTTGACATCGGGGAAATACGTATTGGGGCAAGCGATATGACCTTGGAGTTCTGCCTGCTACCGTATCTGGAGGCGTTTCATAAAAAGTACCCGAATATCAATATTGCGATTACCAATAATCCTACCCCGCGAACCTTAGAATTACTCAGGCAAGGGGAAATTGATTTTGCCGCTGTAAGCGGACCGCTGGCCTGCCCTGAACTCGATGTGTTTCCCGTTCGCCAAATCAGGGATATTTTTATTTGCGGAGGCAAAATGCGCGCCGCCGAAGCGGCGCAAATTTCGGACCTGAAAGATGATTTGATTTTATTGGAAAGCAATACAAGTACGAGGCTGTTTTTAGATAATGAATTTCGCCGGCGCGGATTCACGGCGGCGCCCAAATTTGAACTGGCAACCAGTTCACAAATCGTCAGTTTCGCGGCACGTAACATGGGCGTTGGATGTGTTGTATCCGATTTCGCCGAAAATGCGATTTCCAACGGTGAGGTGCACGAGATTGTTGTTTCCGATCCATTGCCGCCGCGCCAAATATACGTTGCGCAAGGGACTGATCTGCATTCCAAAGCGGCAGATGAACTTTTGAAAATGATTCTGTCCAAATGACGTTCCCTTGTTTCGGCGCATAAGGGCAAAAATGTGAAATTTTAAATTTCTTTGGAAAAATATTGACACTGTGTCAGGATGGTGTTACAGTAAATGTACTGACACGGTGTCAAAACATTTTTGTGAGTCAGGAAAGGGCAAAAAGAATGAAGTATGCAAAATTAGGTAAATCCGACTTGACCGTTTCCCGTATCTGCATGGGCTGTATGGGCTTCGGCAACGCCGCTTCGGGGCAGCACAGCTGGACGGTGGACGAGGCGCAGACCCGGGAAATCATCAGGCGTGGGCTGGATTTGGGGATCAACTTCTATGATACCGCCATTGTCTATCAGAACGGCACCAGCGAGCAGTATGTGGGCAAGGCCCTCAGGGATTTCGCGAAGCGGGACGATTATGTCATTGCCACAAAGTTCACGCCCCGGACGCAGGATGAGATCGATGCCGGGGTCAGCGGGCAGAAGCATATTGAGAATTACCTGAATCAAAGTCTGAAAAATCTCGGCATGGACTATGTGGATCTTTACATCTGTCACATGTGGGACTATCACACGCCCATGGAGGAAATCATGGAGGGACTGCACAATGCGGTCAAGGCGGGTAAAGCCAGATATATCGGCATTTCCAACTGTTTCGCCTGGTAGCTGGCCAAGGCCAATTTCTACGCCCGGGAACACGGCCTCACGGAGTTTGTGTCCATCCAGGGACATTATAACCTGATTGCCCGGGAGGAAGAACGTGAGATGGCGCCTTTCTGCAAAGATCAGAATATCGCCATGACGCCCTACAGTGCTCTGGCCGGCGGACGGCTTTCCAAACGTCCCGGAGAAACCTCGAAGCGTTTGGAAGAGGACACCTATGCGAAATTCAAATACGACGCCACAGCCGAGGCGGATGGCCGCATCATCGCCCGCGTGGCGGAACTGGCCGACAAGCGCGGCGTTTCCATGACGGAAATCTCCCTGGCATGGCTGCTGACCAAGGTGACCTCTCCGGTGGTGGGCGCCACTAAGTTCTCCCATGTGGAGGGTGCGGCCAAGGCCGTGGAACTGGAACTGACGCAGGACGAGATCGACTATCTTGAAGAATTATATGTGCCCCATGCGCTGGTAGGCGTGATGGCGCAGAACGGTAAACAGAAAGCCGGAAATGTTATCTGAAATATTATTGTACAAGGAGGCAAATCAAAATGGAAAAAATCACACAAACTGCAGGAAGAAATCAATTGGGCGATTTTGCACCGGATTTCGCACACTTTAACGATGACGTTCTCTTTGGCGAGAACTGGAACAACCCCGACATTGACTTGAAAACCAGATGCATCATCACCGTTGTGGCGCTGATGTCTTCCGGAATTACCGATTCATCGCTGACGTATCATCTGGAAAACGCTAAGGCACACGGTGTAACGAAAGCGGAGATCGCTGCCATCGTGACCCATGTGGGCTTCTATGTGGGCTGGCCGAAGGCATGGGCGGTGTTCCGTTTGGCCAAGGACGTTTGGAACGAGGAGTCGCCGGCGCTGACGGAGAAAGACAAATATCAAAACACGATTCTTTTCCCCATCGGCGTGCCCAACGATGGCTTCAGCCAGTATTTTATCGGACAGAGCTACCTTGCGCCTGTCTCCAAAGAGCAGGTGGGCATTTTTAACGTGACCTTTGAGCCGGGCTGCCGGAACAACTGGCATATTCATCATGCCGACAAGGGCGGCGGACAAATCCTTATCTGTGTCGGCGGACGGGGTTACTATCAGGAGTGGGGCAAGCCTGCCGTAGAGATGAAGCCCGGCGACTGCATCAATATTCCTGCGGGTGTTAAGCACTGGCACGGTGCCGCGCCGGACAGCTGGTTTAGTCATCTCGCTGTTGAGGTGCCGGGAGAAAACTGCTCCAATGAATGGATGGAGCCGGTGGATGATAAATGAGGAAAAAGACATGAGTAAAACACTGGTAGCCTATTTTTCGGCCAGCGGAACCACTGCAGGCGTTGCAAAAGACCTGGCACGTACCACCCACGCTGACCTTTATGAAATCCGCCCGGCTGTTCCCTATACGCAGGCAGATCTCAATTGGATGGATAAAAAATCCCGCAGCAGTGTGGAGATGAGCGACAAATCCAGTCGCCCACAGCTTTCGGACACGGATGCCAACATCGGTGCCTACGATACGATTCTCCTGGGTTTCCCGATCTGGTGGTATGTCGCACCGACGATCATCAACACGTTTTTGGAAAGCTATGATTTTTCCGGCAAGAAAATCGTGCTGTTTGCCACCTCCGGCGGCAGCGGGTTCGGGAAGACTGTCGCAGGATTAAAGCCATCCGTTTCAGCCAATACCGAAATTATTGAAGGGAGAATCTTAAATTCCGCTTCCGAGTTGAAACGATGGGAGGAATCGTTGTGAATATCGTAGTTCTTGAAGGCAGCCCTAATAAAAACGGTTCTTCCAATCTGCTGGCAGAACAGTTCATCCGGGGCGCAACGGAGGCCGGTCACAGCGTACAGGCAGTAGATGTCGCCCATGCGAATATCCACCCCTGCACCGGTTGTATTCATTGCGGGTATGAAGGCCCATGCGTCCAAAAAGATGATGTGGACGAGATACGGCAGAAAATACTGGATGCGGACATGATGGTGTTTGTGACACCGCTTTACTATTACGGGATGAGCGCGCAGCTGAAAACGATGATCGACCGGTTCTGTGCTTTTAACAGCAGCATTCAGCGAAAACACATGAAGTCTGCGCTTCTGGCAGTTGCATGGAATAGCGACACATGGACATTTGATGCGCTGGAATCCCATTATCATACGCTTGTGCGGTATCTGAACCTGAAAGATCAGGGAATGGTCCTGGGGAAAGGGTGCGGCACGCCGTCTATGACGCAGCATTTCAAATATCCGCAAATGGCGTATGATTTCGGCAAAAAAATATAAAAATATAAAAACAAGGGTGCTCAAGTATGAGAAAACGGTTTTTACCTTTTTTCCTCACATTCCTGTTATTGTCAACAGTATTCGCAGGCTGCAGTACACAGAAGAAAGCGAAAACAGACAGTTCCGGAAATCAGGATCAAACATCGTATAACGTAAATTCGTCCGGAACAGATTCCGAAAAAACTGACGATTTTACCGACAGCGGAAATGACAGCACCCCGTCCGGTGGGCAAACGGATCCCGATGCGGATGTTCCCACCGTCTACATGACCACCGACATCTCTCCGGAGGGACTGATGGCGGTGTATGAAGCCCTTGGCTGGGCGCCCACCGGCCGTGTGGCGGTAAAACTTTCCACCGGCGAGCCTCCTGCAAGCAATTACCTTGATCCTAAGCTTATCAAAGATGTGGTGGAGGCTGTAAACGGCACGATTGTAGAGTGCAACACAGCCTACGGCGGCTCCCGCTCCGAGACGGCCATGCATTATCAGGTAGCGGAAGACCACGGCTTCACCGAAATTGCGGATTTTCAGATTTTGGACGAAGACGGTTCCATGACTTTGTCCGTTGAAGGCGGCAGCGTATTGACGGAAAATTATGTAGGCGCTGCATTTGCGGACTACGATTCGTACCTCGTCCTTTCTCATTTTAAAGGCCATTCCATGGCGGGTTACGGCGGCGCGATCAAGAATATCTCCATCGGCCTTGGATCCAGTAAAGGTAAGGCCTGGATTCACAGCGGCGGCACAGGCGGCAGCATGTGGGGCGGCGAACAGGACGCCTTTCTGGAGGCCATGGCGGAGGCAGGAAAATCCGTGTCGGACTATCTTGGGAATGGAGAGTGAATCGCCTATATTAATGTAATGAACCGCCTGTCTATCGACTGCGACTGCGATGGGAACCCCGCCGAGCCGGATATGCACGACATCGGCATTTTAGCGTCCACTGATCCCGTAGCGCTGGATCAGGCCTGTATTGATCTGGTCTATGCGCAGAAAGACGGCGACGGGGCCTCTCTGGTACAGCGGATCGAATCCCGAAACGGTCTGCATACGCTGGAACATGCCGAGAAAATTGGTCTGGGCAGCCGCAGGTATGATCTGGTGAATATCGGAGAATGAGGCTGTTGAAGTTTCGTAAAGAGACTGTGCTTATGAGTGGCAGGATTTCCTGCTCTAACTTATGGTGGTTTCTCCAGTGACGGGAAATGGAAAATGCCTGCGGATCATCTTCCGCAGGCATTTATATTACAGGAAATTTACAGGGATGACTTTGTCCGCACCCCGAAGGGTTATGAGCTTGTCGTACAGGCAGACCACTCCGCCCGGACCGCGCTTTACATCCGGAATCTTATCCAGCAGATCAAAGGCGTCCATATCTTTTTTCTGTGGATCGGCGTGTTTTTTGATTTCAATCGGATACAGAATGCCGTTTTCCATAATCAGAAGATCAATCTCGTTCATATCTTTATCGCGGTAGAAATACAGCGGAAGTTCCAAAATACCCCGATTGTAATAACTTTTCACAATCTCAGACACCACAAAGCTCTCAAAGAACGCTCCTGCCATCGCACCATTTTTCAGGACATCCGGTGTATTCCATTTGGTGAGATAGGCAGCCAGTCCCGTGTCAAGGAAATAAAGCTTCGGCGTTTTAATTGCTCTCTTGGTAATATTATTGGAATATGGCTGAAGCAGGTATACAAGGTTGGACGCCACGAGAATCGAAAGCCAGCGCTCTGCAGTGGGCAGACTGATTCCGACGTCCCTTGCCAAAGAAGACAAGTTCAGAAGCTGTCCCGTAGAAGCAGCAGTCGACACCATGAACTTTGTGAATTTTACAGTATCTCCGATTTCTGACAGTTCCCGCACATCACGTTCCATGTAGGTGCGGACATACGCGCCGTAAAACATTTGCCAGTTAAAATCAGGATTGTTCTGCAGCTCCGGCATGGAGCCGCGGTGGATAGTATTCCAGACTTCATCATAGGAAATGTTTGCCGTGTGCAGTTTTCGTTGTGAAAAATATTCTTCTGTGGGCAGAAACGGGATGTCGAATGAAATCTGTTGAGACTCCCGAAGAGAGAACCCAAGGAGAGTGAGCAGGCCGATGCGTCCGGCCAGGGATTCGCTGACGCCTTTCATCATTTTAAATTGCTGGGATCCGCACATAAAAAACTGCCCTTTTTTCCGCTCCCGATCCAGCAACAGTTTAATTTGTTCAAATAAAGCCGGTGCTTTTTGAATTTCATCCACAAATACCGGAGGCGGATTATCCTTAAAAAAGGTTCCGCTTTCCTCCTCGGCGCTTGCCCGAAGGAGAGGGTCATCCAATGAGGCATAATGCATCCCATCGGTCAGCCTTTCGAGCATAGTGGTCTTGCCGACCTGTCTTGGCCCGGCAACAAGCACAGCCCCAAACATCCGGGACAACTCCTGCACAGTTTTTTCAGCATGTCGATGGATATACACAGCACAACACTCCTTTCGGCTGATTTAATATCTGATATTATTATAGCCGAAAAGGATGCGCTTATCAAATTTTTTTTATAAAATTTTATCAGTTATATCTTATAAAATTTCACCTGGATTTCCTTCAGAAATTTCTCTGCAGCTTTGGAGAAAACCTGATAGCGTTTCCACACGATGCATAATCCGGCTTCTAAAACCGGGGAAAGCGGTTTGAAACAAAGATCGCTTCCGCTTCCTGTATGAATCAGCTTGTCGAGAGCAATTGCATAACCGAAACCGGCTTTGACAAACCTGGAAGCATTATATAAAAGATCATAAAATGCCACAATATTTAACTGGGATAAATCTTTCCGCAGCCATGCGCTCATCTCACCGCCGGCAGCTGTCTGATGAGACAGGAGCAAAGGTTTATCCCATAAATCTTCGGCGCAGATACTTTCTTTTCGCGCCAGCGGACTGTCCGCAGGCATAAGCACGCCCCAGGTATCCTTGACCGGCAAACGGATATAATCATATTTTGCAGTGTCAAAGGGTTCAACCAGCAGTCCGAAATCAATCAGGCCCTGATCCAGCCGAGCTGCCACATGTTCTGCGTCGCCGCTGTAAATATGGTAACGAATCAGCGGATATTTGTTCTGTAAATCTTTTGCCGCTTCCGCAATTGTGGAAACTGCGTCTGTTTCCCCGCTGCCAATGTAAATATCACCGCTGATGCTTTCATCAGAGGCGGATAATTCCATTTTTGTTTTTTTCATCAAGGCCACGATTTCTTCCGCCCTTTTGCGCAGAAGTTCGCCGTCTTCGGTAAGAGTTACCTTTTTACTTCCCCGGATCAGAAGCTGCTTTCCTGTTTCCTCTTCCAGATTTTTCAGCTGTCTTGACAGAGGGGGCTGCGTCATGTGCAGGGCTTTAGCGGCTTTTGTAATGCTTTCTTCTCTTGCTACCGCAAGAAAGTATTGTAATACTCGGATATCCATTGGATCGCCTCCTTCAAAAAATATAGCAGGAAAATCGATACCTTTCAAGTATGAAATACCATTTAATATATGCATTTGATATTTTATAGCGTCGGAACTAAAATAAAATCAGACAAAGCGCAATTTGCTGTACGTACTTGTTGGAAAGGAGAGCGATCGGATGGAGATGCAAACCGCAATACATTTTGGTGAGAATACGAATGCAGATCAGGACAGGCAGCTGGCGGATCACGGATTGTTTCAGGAAGCAATTAAAATCACCATGGAGATGAACAACAGATACCATACGCCGGAAGAACTGCATGATCTTATGGAAAATCTCATTGGGAAAAGTATTGATAACAGCTTCCGTATGTTTCCGCCGTTTTACACGGATTTTGGCAGGAACATGACCATCGGGAAAAATGTATTTATCAATTCCGGCTGCCATTTTCAGGATCAGGGCGGCGTTTGGATTGGCGATGGCGTTTTATTCGGGCATAATGTGGTGGTGGCTACGATCAACCATGATTTTGACCCGAAAAATAATCGCAAGAATCATTATGCACCTGTCATTTTTGAGGATCATGCCTGGATTGGCTCAAATGCAACGATTTTACCGGGCATTACGATCGGCGAATGGGCAGTGGTGGCTGCCGGAGCCGTGGTTACGAAGGATGTGGAACCCTACACCGTTGTTGGTGGCGTTCCGGCAAAGGTGATCAAACGAATAGAAAAGGAGGCGGAACAAAAATGAAACGATTTGCAGCACTGATGTTTGCATTTATACTGATATTTTGCTGTACGGCCTGCGGTGAGGAAAGAATTACCCCTTTGGCACAGCAGGAGGAAAACATCTTCTATGGAGACGTGAATGGAAATGGAACAATCCAGGCGGAGGATGCCCTGCTTGTGCTGAAACACGCGGCACAGCTGGAAACGATACCGACAGGCCTGCCTGCGCTGCTGGCGGATGTCAATCATAATGGGTCGATTGAGGCCGGGGACGCACTTGAAATATTGAGAACGGCGGCACAGCTGATCCCGCCAGTGCCCTATACAGGAGGAACCACGGAAGAACCGCCTGTGGAAAGCGAAGAACCTGCCGCAGGAAAAACGCTGGTTGCATATTTTTCCGCGACGGGAACAACACGGGCGCTTGCGGAATATGCTGCTGAAATTTTGAACAGTGACCTTTATGAAATTGTGCCGAAAGATCCGTACACGGACGCAGATCTGGCCTATTATACCGGCGGTCGGGCCGATCAGGAACAGAACGATCCCTCTGCGCGTCCGGAAATTTCCGGTTCCGTAGAGAATATAGAACAATACGATACAATTGTTTTGGGATATCCCATCTGGCATGGGCAGGCGCCGAAAATCATTTATACATTCCTGGAAAGCTATGATTTTTCCGGCAAGACCATCCTGCCGTTCTGCACATCGCACAGTAGCGGAATCGGTTCCAGCGCAGACAATCTGCATGCCCTTGCGCCGGATGCAAACTGGCTGGACGGACAAAGATTTGCCGCCGGTACTTCCAAAGAAGCAATCGAAAGCTGGCTGCATGAAAATGATATTACGCCAAATAAAACAATTGATTCGGCCGAGATCGGCAAATTTGACTTTGAAAAGAAAACCGTGCTGCTGAACAGCGGTTATGAAATGCCGATCATGGGGCTGGGAACCTACAGCCTTTCTGATGAAGAATGCTATAACTCGGTGACAGCTTTGTTAAACGCAGGCGGTCGGCTGATCGACACGGCGTATATGTACGGCAACGAGGCTGCCGTGGGTCGTGCGATACGGGATTCTGCCGTGCCGCGGGAGGAAATCTTTGTTATTACAAAAATCTATCCGGGAGAGCAGTTCGCAAATCCTGAAAAGGCCATTCAGGATGCCCTGGATAAGCTGGATATCGGCTATATCGACATGATGCTGCTTCATCATCCCGGGACAAATGACGTGAAAGCCTATCATGCGATGGAAAAATACGCCGAGGCCGGAAAAATTCATTCTCTAGGCCTGTCAAACTTTTATGTGGAAGAACTGGAAGAATTCCTGCCGCAGGTGAATATCACCCCGGCACTGGTGCAAAACGAAATCCACCCGTACTATCAGGAAAACGACGTGATCCCCTACATTCAAAATCTCGGAATCGTCGTGCAGGGGTGGTATCCTTTCGGCGGCAGAGGACACACTTCGGAGCTGCTTGGCGACACTGTGATTTCAAACATTGCCAAAGCCCACGGCGTCAGCTCCGCACAGGTCATTTTGCGCTGGAATCTGCAAAAGGGCGTTGTGGTCATTCCCGGATCGAGTAATCCCGATCATATCAAGGAAAATCTGGATATTTTCGGATTTGCGTTGACAGACGAGGAAATCAACCGCATCAATGCACTGGACAGAAATGAAAAACATGACTGGTATTGATTGCCGTATTTGCAATCTTCGCAGGAAATAATGAAGCTATAATGGCGCGGCATTTTCGCCGCGCCATTAATTTAAGCCGGTTTTTCACAATCTGCGATTTCCTGTCTGTACATTTTCTAATGATTACGGTGACGCTGACGGGAAAGATCAGAAGCAGTTTGATGAAAAATATGAGAACTGGCAAATAATTCCCTCATGTTTTGTGAAATACAGATTGATTTACACTCTGAAAATGTGCATTATAATATTGAAACTGTTTTCAAGAGGTGATAAGCGATGTATCTTGCACGAAAATTAGACGCTTATTTAGATGCGTGGAAGGAAAATAAAGATCGGAAACCGGCCTTTTGGCTGCTGGTGTTTGCAGTGCTTGCAAGTGCGACGGCGGCAGTGTGCTTTTTAACAAATCCCTTGTCTGACCGGCAGAATAATATCGATCACCTGAATTTAAATACCGGCATTCATAATAGTGTTGCGGGATCGGAAGGTGAAGGCGAAAGCTATCACCCGCTGGGAACGTTACGGCAGGATTTGCGCGAGACGGAACAGGTTTATCAGGTGACGCCGGAGGATCAAATCAATGAAACGTCTGAGAAGGGAGAATTTGTCATATACCATTTGCATTACAAAACAGCGGATGGCTGGTATTCGGAGGGACATCATTATCAATACCGCCTGGAAATCACGGGCAGGCTGAGCGGCGCCGAAAAAAATACGACATTCATCGTATTGAGCAATACGAAAGATATTACCTTTGAGCAAACGTGGAAAGCGAGCGGACTCAGCAGTAATCTGGAGGATTATTTTGATCCGGAAGAAGCAATCATCGCAGGGATAAAGATATTTTAACAAGGGAGACGACCACATGAAAGAAATCAAAATCTACAGCAAAAACGCCGCGTTTCAAAAATTTCAAGTGCTGAAAACCAACCGGAATAAACGGTACAAATACCATGAGTTTTTGGTAGAAGGTGTGCGTAGTCTCAATGAAGCTGTAAATAATCACTGGAAAATTAAGTCTTTACTGTATAACAAGGATTGTCTTTCCGACTGGGCAAAAAAAATGATTTGTCAAGTGGATACAGATATGAATTATTGCCTGACACCAGAACTTATGGCGGAGCTGAGCGGAAAAGAAGACACTTCGGAACTGATGGCGGTCATTGAAATGCGGGATGGCAGTCTGGAAGCGGTTCCTTTGGCGGAAACGCCCTTTCTTGTTCTGTTTGATCGTCCGTCAAACAAGGGAAATCTCGGGACGATGATACGCTCGTGTGATGCACTGGGTGCGGATATGCTGATTATGACCGGTCATGGGGTGGATTTGTATGATCCCGATGTAGTGGTTTCGGCAATGGGCTCATTTTTCAAATTGCCGGTAGTGAGAATCACGGATAATGCAGCGCTGTATGATTATATTGCGAAGCTGAAAAGCAAGTATCCGGATTTTACGACCATTGGAACTACGGCACACAATGAATATCCCATTTACAATACAGATCTGACCGTGCCGCTGCTGTTGATGACGGGAAATGAGACGATGGGATTAAATAAGGCATTTAAGGAATTTTGTGATAGGCTCTGCACTATCCCAATGGCGGAAAATTCCTATGCATCCTCCTTTAACGTAAGCTGTGCCGCTTCTATACTGATGTATGAAGTCACCCGGCAAAGGGCAAAAAGAGAATAATTGTTTCTAAAGTGCAGTTATTTCGTCACAAAATATTGATCTGACGTACAATTCAAATCATATGGAAGAAGTTGCCTATCACATGAAGGCGTTGCTAAAAGCTTACAATACAAAGAAAAGACTTTTGAGGATATTCTGGATTTTTATGTAAAGTTTGAAAGGATCCATCCGTTTCAGGATGGCAACGGACGAATCGGCAGACTGATCAACAGGATAGTTTTATAGATCATTTCAAGACTTAAAAAAATCATCACAATCGTTCGGAAAATCAATCGCAAAAAAATACGATTGATTTTCTTCGTATTTATATGTATTAATCATAGACGGTGGGATGTAAAATGAAAAATAGAGATTTCAATGTTTGTTGATAGAAAAGAAATTCATACCATTTAGGAAAGAGTTTTGATATGACAAGGTTTACAGTTAATATGTTGGTTTGTAAGGGCAGCTTTTCTTGGGAAAGTTGCTCATTTTGCTTTATGGAAAGCACCTTTTTCCCTAAAGGCAAGTAAGGCATAAAGGCAGATCGACTATTAACTAATATCCTGAATATTTTGTCGATTATGGAGTGAATAAACTATAACTAAAAGAATATAATGTTAGTTAAAACGGAAAATTCTCTTAATGATGCAACTAAATCCGGAAAACAAAAAAACAAAAGCATATAAGGAGAAAAAATCTCTAAATATATATTGACAAGCAAAGTGCATATATGTATTATATAGATACAAACACATGGTGGAGGAGAACAACATGTTAGTAAAAGTAACTGCAGAGAATTTTAGATCATTTGAGGAGACGGTTGAATTAACAATGGTTTCGTCTGCAAAGATTAGGAAAAATAACGAGCACAAAGTTACTATTAAGCGAGTAAATCTTTTGAAATCAGCAGTAGTATACGGTGCCAATGCCTCTGGTAAGTCAAATTTAGTGGAAATTTTGCGTTTTATGAAATACTGTGTTTTAAAAGGCATGCCTTTAGAGGCGAAACAAATGTATTGTAGAAACAAAGAAGAAAATGCAAGTAAAGAATCAGTGTTTGAAGTTCAGCTTGTCAAGCATAATAAATTTTATGCGTATGGTTTTTCAGTGATCCTAAGTCAAAGAACAATTACCGGGGAATGGGCATATGAACTGTTGCCTGGCGGGGACGCACAGATGATTTTTGAAAGAGAAGCAGGGCAGCCTCCAAAGTTAGGTGATAAAATTAATATTTCTGCAGCAGACAGAACGAAATTTCAGATTTATGCTGACGATATGTCAGATAACAAAACTTCGTTATTCCTATCAGAAATGAATAGAAATAAAAATATTTCAGAGCATTCAAAGTTAGTTGTTTTTAAGAGGATATTTGACTGGTTTTCAAAGGATTTGGTGATTTATAGCCCCAATACTCCCATAACCAATTTTGAATACTATTATGATGCAGACTCATTGGAGACAGTAAATCGATTGATCGAATCGTTTGACACAGGAATTAGCGAGGTGCGAATTGATAAACTTTCCATGGAGGATATCAGCTCCAAATTACCCAAGGAAATATTTATGGACATAGTGGAAGAGATAAAGGAGAAGATTACCACTGGGAAGCACAAGGGCGTGAAGATTTCTTTAAGGTACAATAAGGATTTCTACAATTTTTCCATGGATGACCAACAGGATTTGGAAATAACAACTCTTTCCCTAAAACATGGGAATTCTGTTGCAGACTTTGGGTTTAGTGAAGAATCTGATGGGACAAGAAGATTATTTGACTTGATGGATATGCTGTTAAAGGCAGATGATGAGATGGTGTATGTTATTGATGAATTAGAGAGAAGTCTTCATCCCAAGCTGACATATCATTTTATTGAGTTGTTTAAGCAATTCCATGAAAGGAAAAATGTTCAGTTAATATTTACGACTCATGAGCCAACAATCATGGATCAGGATCTGTTTAGGCGTGACGAAATATGGTTTGTGGAAAGAAATGCGGATAATTGCTCACATTTATATTCATTGGACAAATTCAAAGAGAGATATGACAAAAAGTTAAGCAAAGCATATTTGGAGGGGAGATATGGTGCGATTCCCGTGTTCAAGTCCTTTGCGTTTGCAAAGGGGGAAGAGTAATGGCTCCTGTGCGCTCGTATGGAAATTGGCATTTAAGAAAATCTGATCAAGAACCGGCAGTTGATCCCTACTGCAAATACTATTTTATTGCGGAAGGCGTAAATACTGAAAAATATTATTTTGAAAAACTTATTGATGAAAGAAAAAGGCTTGGTTTCAAAGATACAATAGACATACGGTTTCTGGAAAAAACAGAAGATGACAGAAATATATCTTACCCTGCTCATTTGATCAAATTTGCAGAGAAGCTTAAGCGGAATGGTGAAATTGAATTTGATGATAAGCAAGATAAAATGGTAATTGTTTTTGATGCTGATATTTTTGAAAAGAAAGTCTCCAATTTTCAAGAACTGTTGCAGGAGAGGAGCCCCAATA
The DNA here is from genome assembly GCA_947630695.1 of uncultured Lachnospiraceae bacterium. Classification (GTDB taxonomy): domain Bacteria; phylum Bacillota; class Clostridia; order Lachnospirales; family Lachnospiraceae; genus CANRIM01. Next base: position 393 of record CANRIM010000003.1, on the reverse strand, counting down.
GCATATATGCAATAACAAATCCGGCATTTGAACTTTTTTTGCTGTTGCATATAGAAAATTCTTATGAAGAAATCATTACTCCTAATTATTCTTTGATTTTGGAAAATCAAAAGGTACAAGGGAAGACCCCCATCTATAATATGCTTTTGAAAAAAACGGGAATGAATGCAAAACACAATCCTGACATTGGTAATTTAGCATTAAAAATAGATGTGGCGATAGAGCAGGAGAAGAAAATCAACCAAGATATTTCAGATTGTAAAGGAAAAATTACTTCTAATATTGCACAGATCATTTCTGGGATAAGAAGAGTCTGATTAGGTAATTGCGAAACTCGCTAAGCTTATACGCAATCTTGAAAAAACGACGAAGAATGCGTGTGATAGCACATAT
>CANRIM010000002.1 GCA_947630695.1 uncultured Lachnospiraceae bacterium | reverse complement strand
TTTCGCTGTGACATTGATAGCGTTGATCCGCAAGGTTGCTGTCCGTTGTGGCAGGTTTTTGCGAGTAGCGAATGTCATGTTAGGAAACTGGCGACAAGTCACTGTACAAGAATGTCTACAAAAAGTAGAAACGGCGTGTGTACCGGCACGGCACACACGGAAGCGTGTACAGTCACCACTTGTTGTGCTTTCGATTTTAAAAGTACGAAAAGGAGGCGACTTTTTTTATGGCAAGTCAGGTAATGCGAATTACGCTCAAGGCTTACGAGCATCAGTTAGTGGATGCATCGGCACAGAAAATCATTGAAACGGTGAAGAAAAACGGCGCGAAGGTCAGCGGACCGGTACCGCTTCCCACGAAGAAAGAGGTTGTTACCATTCTGCGTGCGGTTCACAAGTACAAAGATTCCAGAGAGCAGTTTGAGCAGAGGACCCATAAAAGGCTGATCGATATCATTGCACCGACCCAGAAGACGGTGGAAGCGCTGACAAAGCTGGAAATGCCGGCGGGCGTTTACATTGATATCAGAATGAAAGAAAAAAAATAAAAAAGCAGAACAGCAAGTTTCTATAAAGTTGGAAAACACCCGTTGTTCTAGAATGATTAAACCGCCGGTTCTTATGGATCGTGTTTAATCCGCTGTAGTAAACAGGAGGAAAAAAATGAAAAAAGCGATTTTAGCAACTAAAGTCGGTATGACCCAGGTTTTTGGGGAAAACGGTGAACTGATTCCCGTTACGGTTCTGCAGGCAGGACCCTGTGTGGTCACACAGATCAAAACCATGGAAAACGATGGTTACGAGGCAGTGCAGGTTGGCTTTACGGACAAACGTGAAAAGCTGGTAGCAAAGCCCCAGAAAGGACATTTCGACAAGGCGCAGGTTTCCTATAAGAGATATGTCCGCGAATTCAAATTCGAAAACACGTCCGATTACAAGATTGCAGATGAAATCAAAGCGGACATTTTCGCAAAAGGCGACAAGGTAGATGTAACGGCAGTGTCCAAAGGCAAAGGCTTCCAGGGCGCCATCAAGCGTCACGGACAGTCCAGAGGCCCGATGGCACATGGTTCCAAATACCATCGTCATGCCGGTTCCAACGGCGCCTGCTCCAGTCCGAGCAAGGTGTTCAAAGGCAAGAAGATGGCCGGTCACATGGGTCACAGAACAGTCACGATTCAGAATCTTGAGATTGTCAGAGCAGATGCGGATGAAAACCTGATTCTGGTGAGAGGATCCGTTCCCGGCCCCAGAAAAGCGCTGATCACTGTGAAAGAAACAGTCAAGGCAGTGTAAGGCAGATTGGAAAGGAGGAATATACAGATGGCAAAAGTATCTGTTTTCAATATGCAGGGCGCAGAAGTCGATACAATGGAATTAAATGATGCGGTCTTCGGTGTGGAAGTCAACGAGCATCTGGTTCATATGGCAGTGCTTCAGCAGCTTGCAAACAACAGGCAGGGTACACAGAAAGCAAAAACCCGTTCCGAGGTATCCGGCGGCGGCAGAAAGCCCTGGAGACAGAAAGACACCGGTCATGCCCGCCAGGGATCCACAAGAGCACCCCAGTGGACAGGCGGCGGCGTGGTATTTGCTCCGACGCCCAGAGATTATTCATTTAAGATGAATAAAAAAGAAAAGAGACTGGCCCTCAAGTCCGTTCTGACCGATGCGGTCAACAACAACAAGCTGATCGTCGTCGATGAGTTAAAGATGGACGAAATCAAGACAAAGCAGTTCAAAAACGTACTGGACAGCCTGAAGGTGGAAGGTGCGCTGGTGGTACTGGAAGGAAAGAACGAAACTGTGGAACGCAGCGCGAGAAACATTCCTTTCGTAAAGACATCCTATACGAACTGTATCAACGTTTATGATATCCTGAAATATAAGACCGTTGTAGCTACCAGAGCCGCGGTGGAAATGATCGAGGAGGTGTATGCATAATGGCAGCAATCGAATATTATGACGTCATCATCAAACCCGTTATCACTGAAAAAAGTATGGAAGCAATGACGACGAAAAAATACACATTCCTTGTTCATCCGGATGCGAACAAGACCATGATCAAGGAAGCGGTGGAGAAGATGTTCCCCGGCACAAAGGTAGCCGGCGTCAACACCATGAACCGTACGGGAAAGACACGCAGACGCGGCATGACTTTCGGCAAGACAGCGAAAACCAAGAAAGCAATCGTACAGCTGACGGAAGACAGCACGGAAATCGAGCTGTTCCAGGGACTGTAAAAAACGAAAGGAGTGACAGGTAGCAATGGGAATTAAGACATACAAGCCTTATACACCTTCCAGACGACATATGACGGGTTCCGATTTTTCCGAGATCACAAAAGCAACGCCGGAAAAATCACTGACTGTTTCCCTGAAGAAAAATGCAGGCCGTAACAATCAGGGTAAAATCACCGTCAGACATCGCGGCGGAGGTTCCAAGAGAAAATACAGAATCATTGATTTCAAGAGAAATAAAGAAGGCGTTCCTGCAAAGGTTGTGGCCATCGAATATGATCCCAACCGCAGCGCAAACATCGCGCTGCTTTCCTATGCGGACGGCAGCAAAGCCTATATCATCGCACCGGAAGGCTTAAGCGTCGGTGCAACCGTGGAAAATGGCCCCAACGCGGAAGTAAAGGTTGGCAACTGCCTCCCGCTGGCAAAGATTCCGGTAGGTACGCAGATTCATAACATCGAGCTTTATTTGGGCAAGGGCGCGCAGCTTGTTCGTTCTGCAGGAAACAGCGCACAGCTGATGGCAAAGGAAGGCAAATATGCCACCGTCAGACTGCCCAGCGGCGAAATGCGGATGATCCCAATCAACTGCCGTGCAACCATCGGTGTCGTCGGCAACGGCGAACACAACCTGATCAATATCGGTAAAGCAGGCCGGAAGCGCAACATGGGCATCCGTCCGACCGTCAGAGGTTCCGTCATGAACCCCAATGACCATCCGCATGGCGGTGGTGAAGGCAAGACCGGTATCGGACGTCCGGGTCCTTCGACTCCGTGGGGCAAACCTGCACTGGGTCTGAAGACCAGAAAGAAGAACAGGAAATCCGATAAGCTGATCGTCAGAAGACGCGACGGCAGAGCGATCAAGTAATCAATCCAAAGACAGATAAGACGCATAGTTAAAGGAGGTCAACACTATGGCGCGTTCGTTGAAAAAAGGACCCTTTGCAGATGAAAGCCTGCTGAAAAAAGTGGCTGCATTAAATGAGGCCGGGCAGAAGACCGTAATCAAAACATGGTCCCGCCGCTCGACCATCTTCCCGCAAATGGTCGGTCATACAATCGCCGTACACGACGGCAGAAAACATGTACCGGTATACATTACCGAAGATATGGTTGGTCATAAACTGGGCGAATTCGTAGCCACCAGGACCTACAGAGGTCATGGAAAGGACGAAAAGAAGTCGAAAGTACGTTAATCCACTTGAAAGGAGGTTCTATTCATGGCCAAAGGACACAGATCCCAAATTAAAAGAGAGAGAAATGAAGTAAAGGACACAAGACCTTCTGCAAAACTGTCATATGCCAGAATTTCTGTAACGAAGGCTTGTTTTGTACTGGATGCCATCCGCGGTAAAGATGTAAACACCGCCCTGGGTATTCTTGCTTACAATCCCAGATACGCATCCAAAGTAATTGAGAAGCTTTTAAAATCAGCAGTTGCGAATGCTGAATACAACAACAGCTTGGATCCCGCAAATCTTTATGTTGCAGAGTGTTATGCAAATAAAGGACCTACAATGAAAAGAATCAGACCCAGAGCACGGGGCAGGGCTTACAGGATCGAGAAGAGAACGAGCCATATTACCATTGTATTGGACGAGAGATAGGAGGAAGAGATGGGACAGAAAGTAAATCCTCATGGTTTGAGAGTTGGAATCATCAAAGACTGGGATTCCAAATGGTATGCAGAAGATAATTTTGCAGACTATCTGATTGAAGATTACAACATCAGAAAATTTTTAAAGAAGAGATTATACAGCTCCGGCATCTCCAAAATCGAGATCGAGAGAAAGTCCGACCGTATCAGAGTCATCATCCATACGGCAAAGCCCGGTTTTGTTATCGGCAAAGGCGGCGCTGAAATCGAAAAGCTGCGTGCGGATCTGCAGAAACAGGTCGCTCCCAATACGAAGTTATCCGTAGATATCAAGGAAGTTAAAAGACCGGATCTGGATGCACAGCTGGTGGCGGAAGCCATCGCCCAGCAGCTGGAAAACCGTATTTCCTTCCGTCGAGCGATGAAGTCTACCATGTCCAGATGCATGAAGGCCGGCGCTCTCGGAATCAAGACATCCTGCTCCGGACGTCTCGGCGGCGCCGATATGGCCCGTACAGAGTTCTACAACGAGGGAACCATTCCGCTTCAGACTTTAAGAGCAGATATTGACTATGGTTTTGCAGAGGCAGACACCACTTATGGTAAGGTTGGCGTAAAGGCCTGGGTTTACAAAGGTGAGGTTCTTCCTGTTAAGTCAAAAGAAGGGAGAGATAAATAATGTTAATGCCGAAGAGAGTAAAACGTCGGAAACAGTTCCGCGGCAGTATGAAGGGCGTTGCCACCAGAGGCAATAAGATTTCTTACGGCGAGTACGGAATTGTCGCAGTGGAGCCTGCATGGGTCAAATCCAATCAGATCGAGGCTGCCAGAATTGCGATGACGAGATATATCAAACGTGGCGGTAAAGTTTGGATTAAAATTTTCCCTGACAAGCCCGTAACCACAAAGCCCGCAGAAACCCGTATGGGTTCCGGTAAAGGAACAGTTGAATACTGGGTCGCAGTCGTAAAACCCGGCCGTGTTCTTTTTGAGATTGCCGGCGTTGAGGAAGAAACTGCGAAAGAAGCATTGCGGCTTGCAACGCACAAGCTTCCCTGTAAGTGTAAAATTGTTTCCCGTGCAGATTTGGAAGGCGGTGTATAATTTATGAAGAGCGATAAATTTGTCAAAGAGTTGAGAGATCAGAGCCTGGAATCGCTGCAGGAGCAGCTGGTAACGGCGAAAAAGGAACTTTTCAATCTGAGATTCCAAAATGCAACCAATCAGTTGGACAATACCTGCAGAATCAAAGATGTCCGCAAAAACATCGCGCGCATCCAGACGCTGATCACAGAGAAGTCCAAAGCTGACGCTTAAATTGGCAGGGGATTGCCGGAAAGGAGAAGCGTAAAGTGCAGGAAAGAAATTTAAGAAAGACAAGAGTCGGTAAGGTTGTCAGTGATAAGATGCAGAAGACGATTGTTGTCGTTGTAGAAGATCATGTAAGACATCCTCTTTACAATAAGATCATCAAAAAGAGTTACAGATTAAAAGCCCATGATGAAGAGAATGCCGCACATATCGGCGATACCGTCAGAGTCATGGAAACCAGACCCCTTTCCAAAGACAAACGATGGAGACTGGTGGAAATTATGGAGAGAGCGAAATAATTTCGTTCGAGTGATTAAGGAGGTTATTCCGTATGATACAACAGGAATCAAGGTTGAGAGTTGCCGATAATACTGGTGCGAAAGAACTGCTCTGCATCCGTGTCATGGGCGGATCAACCAGAAGATATGCCAAGATCGGCGATACAATCGTTGCAACGGTGAAAGATGCAACACCCGGAGGCGTTGTGAAAAAAGGTGATGTGGTAAAGGCTGTTGTAGTCCGTACAGTCAAGGGGGCCCGTCGTCCGGACGGATCGTATATCCGTTTCGATGAAAACGCAGCCGTAATCATCAAAGATGATTTAAACCCCAGAGGAACGCGTATCTTTGGGCCGGTCGCAAGAGAAATCAGAGACAAGCAGTTTATGAAGATCGTTTCCCTTGCACCCGAAGTATTATAGGAGGTTTCGAATGGCTACATCAAAAATTAAAGTCGGCGATACCGTCAGAGTCATCGCCGGAAAAGATAAGGATAAAGAAGGCAAAGTCCTTTCCATCGACAGAAAGAATAACAGAGTCATCGTGGAAGGCGTCAACAAAGTGATGAAGCACAGCAAGCCCAATGCACAGAACCAGACCGGCGGCATCATTGAAAAAGAAGGCTCCGTTCATATTTCCAACGTAATGTACGTACACAAAGGAAAAGCAGTCAGAGTCGGCTTCGATTATGTGGACGGCAAGAAGGTTCGTGTGGCCAAAACAGGCGGCAAGACCGAAACGATTGACTGATACCGGAAGGAGGTTTGAGCAGAGTGAGTCGACTGAGAGATTTATATGAAAATGAAGTAAAAAGTGCTTTACAGACCAAGTTCCAGTACAAAAATGTGATGGAAATCCCGAAAGTTGAGAAAATCGTTATCAACATGGGTGTCGGTGAAGCAAAGGAAAATGCGAAAATACTGGATTCCGCGATGGCTGATCTGATGCAGATCACCGGACAGAAGCCCGTCATTACCAAGGCAAAAAATTCGGTGGCAAACTTCAAGATCCGTGAAGGTATGCCCATCGGATGTAAGGTAACGCTTCGCGGAGAGAGAATGTATGAATTTATGGATCGTTTGATCAATCTTGCACTTCCGCGTGTCCGTGACTTCCGTGGAGTAAATCCTGATGCGTTTGACGGCAGAGGCAATTATGCGCTGGGTATCAAAGAGCAGCTGATCTTCCCCGAAATCGAATACGATAAGGTAGACAAGGTCAGAGGTATGGATATCATCTTTGTAACCACCGCAAAGACGGATGAAGAAGCCAGAGAGTTACTGAAATTATTTAAAATGCCGTTTGCAAGATAGGAGGAACATTCATGGCAAAGAAAGCAATGAAAATCAAACAGCAGCGCAAACCGAAGTTTTCTACAAGAGCTTATACCCGCTGCAGAATTTGTGGTCGTCCGCATGCATTTTTGAGAAAATACGGAATTTGCAGAGTATGCTTCCGTGAACTGGCATACAAAGGACAAATCCCCGGTGTGAAGAAGGCAAGCTGGTAAGAGGAAGATGGCCTCCCGACGACATTACAGGGGGCGCTCTACCGAATAAATAGGAGGAAACAATTATGACAATGAGTGATCCGATTGCAGATATGCTTACGAGAATTCGTAACGCAAATACTGTAAAGCATGATACTGTCGATATTCCTGCGTCCAAAATCAAGTTGGCGATTGCTGAGATATTATTAAAAGAAGGTTATATCGCTTCTTATGAAGTTATTGAGGACGGAATTTTCAAAACGATCCATGTGACGCTGAAATACGGCAAAGATAAAAATGAAAGAATTATTACCGGATTAAAGAGAATCTCCAAACCCGGTCTTCGTGTTTACGCCGGAAAGGATGAGCTGCCGAAGGTACTGGGCGGACTGGGCGTTGCGATCATTTCCACAAATCAGGGTATCGTAACCGACAAGGAAGCCAGAAAGCTGGGCTGCGGCGGCGAAGTGCTTGCATTTATCTGGTAAGTGTGAAACTGAAAACGGAAAAGTTTTCCGACAATTTAAGTTAAGAAAGAGAGGAACAGGCATGTCTCGTATAGGAAAAATGCCAATCGCGGTTCCTGCCGGCGTAACGGTGGAAATCGGCGAGAACAACCATGTTGTTGTTAAGGGTGCGAAAGGTACCTTAGAGAGAGACCTTCCGGTGGAAATGACCATCAAAAAAGAAGGCGAAGAAATTATCGTTACCAGACCGAACGATCTGAAAAAAATGAAATCCTTACATGGCCTGACCAGAACCCTGATCCACAATATGGTGATCGGCGTTTCGGAAGGTTATAAAAAAGAGCTTGAGATCAACGGCGTAGGCTATCGTGCCGCAAAGGAAGGCAAGAAGCTGGTGCTTTCCCTCGGGTATTCTCATCCGGTAGAAATCACGGATCCGGAAGGCCTGGAATCCGCTGTTGCCGGCAACAAGATCACAGTCACCGGCATCGACAAGGAAAAGGTCGGACAGTATGCGGCTGAAATCCGTGAGAAGAGAAAACCGGAGCCTTATAAGGGCAAGGGTATCCGCTATGTGGATGAAGTCGTGAAGCATAAAGTCGGTAAGACCGGTAAGAAGTAAGTAAGGAGAGTGTAATTATGATAAAGAAAGAATCCAGAGCAAAAACACGCAGCTACAAGCATTGGAAACTGCGTCATAATATCAAAGGCACTCCTGAAAGACCCCGCCTTGCAGTATTCCGCAGCAACAAGCATATGTATGCGCAGATTATTGATGATACGGCAGGAAATACACTGGTCTCTGCATCTACGGTTCAGAAGGAAGTCCAGGCGGAACTGGAAAAGACAAACAATGTGGATGCTGCCGCTTATCTTGGCAAGGTGATCGGTGAAAGAGCACTGGAAAAAGGCATCACAACCGTTGTCTTTGACAGAGGCGGATTTTTATATCAGGGCAAAATCTCTGCATTAGCCGACGCGGCCAGAGAAGCCGGACTGAAATTTTAAAAGGGAGGAGAAGACGCATGAACAGAACAATCATTGATGCAAGTCAGCTTGAATTAACAGAAAAAGTTGTAGCAATCAAAAGAGTAACGAAGGTTGTTAAGGGTGGTCGTAACTTCCGATTCACGGCTTTGGTCGTTGTAGGCGACAAGAACGGGCATATCGGTGCAGGCCTTGGAAAAGCAACTGAAATTCCGGAAGCCATCCGCAAAGGAAAAGAAGACGCTGCAAAGAAGCTGATTACCGTTGCTCTTGATGACAATAAAAGTATTCCGCATGACGCGGCAGGAAAGCATACGGGTGCATCCGTACTGCTGAAGAAGGCGCCGAAAGGTACCGGTATCATCGCAGGCGGTCCTGCAAGAGCCGTATCGGAACTGGCAGGAATCGAAAATATCCGTATCAAGTCACTTGGTTCCAACAATAAGCAGAACGTGGTTCTGGCGACGCTGGCGGCGCTGGAGTCATTGAAAACTCCGGAAGAAGTTGCACGGCTTCGCGGAAAGTCCGTGGAAGAGATCTTAGGCTAAGGAGGAAAACGAGATGGCTGATAAATTAAAAATAACACTGGTAAAATCTCCGATCGGCGCGATCCCGAAGCATAAAGCAACGGTGGCGGCGCTGGGCTTACACAAACTGAACAAGACCGTGATTTTACCGAACAACGGCGCCACACAGGGTATGGTGCAGCAGGTAAGACACCTGGTCAAAGTAGAAGAAGTCTGAGTGAGAAGGAGGTATCATGATGGATTTATCAAATTTAAAACCCGCTGAAGGCTCCAGACAGAGTGACAATTTCAGAAGAGGCCGCGGCCATGCATCCGGAAACGGAAAGACGGCCGGCAAAGGTCATAAAGGACAGAAAGCCCGTTCCGGCGCACCGCGTCCCGGATTTGAAGGCGGTCAGATGCCTTTGTTCCGTCGTATTCCCAAGCGTGGTTTTACAAACAGAAACACGAAGGAAATCGTCGCAGTAAATGTGTCTCTCCTGGAACGCTTTGAGCAGAATGCAACGGTTGACATTGCAGCATTACAGGAAAAAGGAATCATCAGCAATCCGAGAGACGGCGTGAAGATCCTTGGAAACGGTGAACTTACCAAGACGCTTACCGTAAAGGCAAACGCTTTCAGCGCAGGTGCAAAGGAAAAGATTGAGGCGCTTGGTGGAAAAGCAGAGGTGATCTGATGCTTCAAACAATTAGAAATGCGTTTAAAATTAAAGAAATCCGCAAAGGTCTGATTTTCACATTTTTAATGCTGCTGGTTGTAAGATTCGGCTCTCTGCTGCCGCTGCCCGCGGTCAATACAAAAGAGTTCAGCGAGTGGTTTTCCGCACAGATGGGCGACTCCTTCAATTTTTTCAATGCACTGACAGGCGGTTCCTTTGAATCTATGTCATTGCTGGCCTTAAGCATTACGCCGTATATCAATTCCTCGATTATCATGCAGCTGTTGGGTATTGCCATTCCTGCCATCGAAGAAATGCAGAAAGACGGCGAAGAAGGCAGAAAGAAGATCTTAAAGATTACCCGGTTTTTAACCATCGGCCTTGCGCTGTTAGAGTCTACGGCCATGGCCATCGGATTCCACAGATCGGATTATCTGACAGGCGATTCCGCATTCCTTTCGATTGTGACAGTCGTGATTGCGCTGACCACAGGCAGTGCTTTCCTGATGTGGATCGGTGAAAGAATTACGGAGCGTGGCGTTGGCAACGGTATTTCCATGATCCTGCTGTTCAACATCGTTTCCCGTATGCCTTCGGACATCAGCGGCCTGTTTACGAAATTTGTATCCGGCAAAAAAATTGCGCCGGCACTGCTGGCAGCCCTCATCATTATTGCTGTCATTCTGATCACGGTTGTGCTGGTCGTCATTCTGCAGGATGCAGAACGCAGGCTGCCGGTACAGTATTCCAGAAAGGTTGTGGGCAGAAAACAGTACGGCGGACAGTCCAGCCATATTCCCATGAAGGTCAATACGGCGGGCGTTATTCCGGTGATCTTTGCCTCCTCTCTGATGCAGTTTCCCGTACTCATTGCATCTTTCTTCGGAAAGTCGGATGCATTCTGGGTAAGGATGTTAAGCTCCTCCCACTGGTGTAATTTCCAGGAGCCTGTGTACAGCATCGGTCTTCTGATTTACATTGTACTGGTAGTTTTCTTTGCTTACTTCTATACCTCGGTCACCTTCAATCCGCTGGAGATTGCAAACAACATGAAGAAGAACGGCGGATTCATTCCGGGTATTCGTCCCGGCAAGCCGACTTCGGATTATCTGAGCGGTATTTTGAATTACATCATTTTCATCGGTGTAATCGGATTGATTATTGTATGCGTGATCCCGATTTTCTTTAACGGCGTATTTTCCGCACAGGTTTCCTTCGGCGGAACCTCTCTGATCATCGTTGTGGGCGTTGTGCTGGAAACGATGAATCAGATCGAGTCACAGATGCAGGAACGTCACTACAGAGGATTTTTGGGTGAATGATGATAAAAAGCAGAAAAAACATGCAAGAGGCGCTTTTGTCAAAAAAAGCGTTTCTTGCCTGGTTGCTTTAATGCGTGTCAGAAGGATCACACTTTGATCAGGAGAGATGAATCATATGAAAATACTTATTTTGGGAGCACCCGGCGCAGGAAAAGGAACACAGGCGAAGCTGATCGCGGAAAAATATCAGCTGGCGCATATTTCCACAGGTGATATTTTCCGGAGCAATATTCAGGGCAATACCCCTCTGGGACAGCAGGCGCAGCAGTACATGTCACAGGGGCTGCTGGTGCCGGATGAACTGACCATTGCACTGGTAAAGGATTATCTGGAAACGAATCATTTTGAAAACGGGTATATATTGGACGGCTTCCCAAGAACAATTCCTCAGGCGGAAAGCTTTGACGCGTATCTGGCTTCAAAGCAGGAATGCATGGATTATGTGATCGACATTGAGATTCCGGACGAATTTATTCTGGACAGAATGTCGGGAAGAAGAGTCTGTACAAAATGCGGCGCGACCTATCACATCGTAAATTCCCCTTCCAAAAAAGAAGGCATCTGCGATACCTGCGGCACCGCGCTGATCCAGAGAGAAGATGATCAGGCGGAAACAGTGAAAAAACGTCTGGAAGTATATCATGCAGAGACGCAGCCGCTGATCGATCATTATAAAGGAAAAGCAAAATATCTTCCGGTGGACGGAACGGGAAGCGTAGAGGAGGTATTTGCAAGTCTTAACAAGATGTTAGGAGCGTAATATGTCTGTTGTAGTGAAATCCAAACATGAAATCGCACTGATGGAGGAAGCAGGCAAACGGCTGAGCGAGACGCTTCAATATTTAAAGGAGCAGATCCGGCCCGGCATTTCCACCGGGGAGCTGGATCACCTGGGCAGGAAATATATCGAGAACATGGGATGTGTTCCGTCGTTTCTGCATTACAACGGGTATCCCGCTTCCATCTGTATTTCCGTCAATGATGAAGTGGTTCACGGAATCCCTTCCAGAGAAAAAATCTTAAAAGACGGAGATATCGTCAGTCTGGACGCAGGCCTGATTTATGAAGGTTTTCATTCGGATGCGGCCAGGACCTATCCGGTGGGAGAGATTTCAAAAGAGGCCGGTCAGCTGATCGAAGTCACAAAGCAGGCCTTTTTCGAAGGGATCAAATATGCAAGAGCAGGATGTCATTTGTATGATATTTCCGCGGCGATCGATGATTATGTCACACCTTTCGGATACGGCATCGTAGAAGACCTGGTGGGGCACGGCGTCGGAAGAAATCTGCACGAAGATCCGCAGATCCCGAATTTTAAGCAGCGCAGAAAAGGAATCCGGCTGCAGGAAGGCATGACGCTGGCCATCGAACCCATGATCAATATCGGCACATGCGAGGTCGAATGGCTGGATGACGACTGGACCGTAGTTACGGCAGACGGAAGTCTTTCCGCACATTATGAAAACACGGTCGCAATTACAGACGGAGAGCCCAGGCTGCTCACCATCGAAAGATAAATAATAACCGTAGGAAAGTCTTTATGGGAGGATGTCAATTTGAAAACAGATGTCATTGAAATTGAAGGAATTGTTGTTGAGAAGCTGCCGAATGCAATGTTTCAGGTAGAGCTGGAAAACGGCCACAGAGTGCTGGCCCATATCAGCGGAAAGCTCAGAATGAATTATATTCGTATTCTGCCGGGCGATAAGGTGACCCTGGAAATGTCTCCTTACGACCTGACCAAAGGGCGCATTACATGGCGTGATAAATAGAAGATAAAAGTGTTGACAAATCTTGGATGGCATTGCTATAATGTTATCCGGACTTTTTTTGAGAACAAAGGAGGTAGAAGACATGAAGGTTCGTTCTTCCGTAAAACCCATTTGCGAAAAATGCAAAGTCATTAAGAGAAAAGGCAGTGTCAGGATCATCTGCGAGAATCCGAAACACAAACAGAGACAGGGTTGATTGCAAACTGTCTGTTTTTGAGCGGCTGCAGCTGTGTCGTCCGTCAACGAACACAGCTGGTTATGATAACGAAAGGGATACTTTCGAGAAATATTTTATGGAGGTGTAATGCACATGGCTCGTATTGCTGGTGTGGACTTACCGAGAGAAAAGCGTGTTGAGATTGGACTGACTTATATTTATGGCATAGGTGTTTCCAGCTCCAGACGTATTCTTGCGGACGCAAAGGTGGACCCGGATACACGTGTACGGGATCTGACCGATGAAGAAGTAAGAAGAATCAGTACAGTTATCGAGGAAACGCAGCAGGTAGAAGGCGATCTGCGTCGTGAGATCGCTATGAATATCAAGAGACTGCAGGAAATCGGCTGTTATCGCGGTATCCGTCACAGAAAAGGGCTGCCTGTTCGTGGACAGAAGACAAAAACCAATGCCAGAACACGGAAAGGCCCCAGAAGAACTGTGGCTAATAAAAAGAAATAATTGAAAAGACAGGAAAGTAGGTTAGTTTAGAAAAATGGCTAAAAAAGTTGCAAAAAAAGTGACAAAAAGGCGTGTTAAGAAAAACGTTGAACGCGGACAGGCACATATCCAGGCTTCCTTCAACAATACGATTGTTACTTTAACGGACAGCGAAGGAAATGCAATTTCATGGGCAAGTGCCGGTGGTCTTGGATTTAGAGGTTCAAGGAAATCTACTCCTTATGCAGCGCAGATGGCTGCTGAAACTGCAGCGAAAGCGGCAACCGTTCATGGTCTGAAGACCGTAGAGGTCTTTGTAAAGGGACCCGGTTCGGGACGTGACGCGGCAATTCGTGCTTTAGCAGCATGTGGCATAGATGTAACCAGCATTACAGATGTTACACCCGTTCCCCACAACGGATGTCGCCCGCCCAAACGCAGAAGAGTTTAATAATCAGGAGGTAGTTTTCTATGGCAGTCAACAGAGTACCTGTTTTAAAGAGATGCAGATCCTTAGGCCTGGAGCCTATGTATCTTGGCATTGATAAAAAGTCCCACAGACAGCTGAAACGCTCCAATCGTAAGGTGAGCGACTACGGCCTTCAGCTGCGGGAAAAACAGAAAGCAAAATTTATTTACGGCGTTTTGGAAAAACCGTTCCGTAATTATTATGAAAAAGCCGAAAAGATGAAAGGCATGACCGGTAACGCACTGATGGCACTGTTAGAGTGCAGGCTGGACAATGTGGTATTCCGTCTCGGCTTTGCAAGAACCAGAAGAGAAGCTCGTCAGATTGTCGATCATAAGGCAATCCTTGTCAACGGAAAGCGTGTGAATATCCCGTCCTACAGCGTAAAGGCCGGGGATGTGATTTCCATTTGCGAAAAGAGCCGCACATCCAAACATTTTGCGGATATCTTCGAAGCAACGGAAGGCAGAACGGTTCCCGCCTGGCTGGAGTCTGATAAAGACAACTACAGCGGCACGGTAAAGGAAATACCTACGAGAGAAATGATTGATGTTCCGGTAGATGAGATGTTGATCGTCGAGTTGTATTCCAAATAATGCTGTTTCACATAACTCTGGTAAGGAGGGGCGTGTATGTTCGATTTTGAAAAACCCAGAATTGAAATTTCGGAACTTTCTGAAGATAAAAAATATGGTAAGTTTGTCATTGAACCCCTTGAGCGTGGCTACGGCATTACTTTGGGAAATGCACTTCGGAGAATGATGCTTTCTTCCCTGCCCGGTACCGCCGTCAGCAGTGTAAAGATTGAAGGCGCACTGCATGAGTTTACCTGTCTTCCCGGCGTGAAGGAAGATATTACGGAAATCATTATGAATATCAAGAGCCTGGCTCTGAAGGATAATGGTGACGTAAGAGAGGATAAAACGGCTTATATCGAATTTGAGGGCGAAGGCGTTGTTACCGGTGCGGATATCAAGTGCAGTTCGGAAATTGAAGTCATCAATCCCGAACAGGTGATCGCGACTTTAAGCGGCGGTCCGGATTCCAGATTGTATATGGAACTGACGATTTCCCACGGTCACGGTTATGTAAGCTCGGAGAGAAACAAAAAAGAAGATCTGCCCATCGGCGTGATTGCGGTGGACTCTATTTTCACACCCATTGAACGTGTCAATATGAACGTGGAAAATACACGTATCGGCAATATCACGGATTACGATAAGCTTACGCTGGATGTCTATACCAACGGCACCCTGGAACCCTCTGAGGCGGTCAGCTTTGCAGCCAAGCTTTTGTGTGATCATTTGAGTCTCTTTGTGGATCTTTCCGACAGAGCCCAGCAGATCGATTTCATTACCGAACCTGAGGAGGATGAAAAAGAAAAACTGCTGGAGATCACGATTGACGAACTGGAGCTGTCTGTACGTTCCTACAATTGTCTGAAACGTGCCGGCATCAATACAGTAGAAGAACTGACCAACAAGACCCCGGAAGAGATGATGAAGGTCAGAAATCTCGGCCGGAAATCTCTGGAAGAAGTTCTGGAAAAATTAAAAGAACTGGGGTTGACTTTAAGCTCCGGGGAAGAATAAGTAGAATGAACCAGGCAGCCGGCCGGTAAGACTAAAAAAGCGCGGCAGCTGTTCTACGAGATGGAGGAAAAAAATGGCTCAATACAGGAAATTAGGTAAAACCCAAAGTCAGAGAAAGGCTTTGCTCAGAAATCAGGTTACGGCTTTGATTTACAAGGGCAGAATTGTAACGACGGAAGCGAGAGCGAAGGAAGTCAGAAAGATTGCAGACGGCCTGATCGCGCTTGCAGTCAAGGAAAAAGACAATTATGAAACCGTTACGGTGATGGCCAAGGTAGCGCGCAAGGACAAAGACGGAAAACGTGTGAAGGAAGTTGTAGACGGCAAAAAAGTAACCGTTTATGATGAAGTGGAAAAGACCATCAAAAAAGATAAGCCTTCCAGACTGAACGCAAGACGTAAAATGCTGAGCGTCCTGTATCCGGTGACGGAAGTACCGAAACAGGCGGCAGGCAGAAAGAAAAACACAAAGAAGATCGATCTTCCGGCAAAGCTCTTTGATGAAATCGCACCGAAGTATGCAAACCGCAACGGCGGTTATACACGCATCATCAAGCTGGGACAGCGTAAGGGCGATGCGGCGATGGAAGTCATTCTTGAACTTGTATAAGATAACGGGAATTTACAGGCCCCATCCTTTGAAGGATGCGGGCCTTTTTCCTTGTGCCTGCTTTGCGTTGTGCCGGCGGACGGCCTGCCCACTTTTTTATTGAAATACAAAGGGATATGGTGTAAAGTAGTAACATGATACAAAAGCGGAGGTTAAGACTATGCTGAAAGAATTTAAGAAATTTGTGATGCGCGGCAATATGATCGATCTTGCCGTTGGCGTTATTATCGGCGGCGCTTTTAACGGATTGGTTACGTCGCTGGTCAATGACATTTTTATGCCGGTGATTTCTCTGTTTACCGGAAAGATAGATTTCACCAATTGGTTTATCAGTCTGGACGGCAATGCTTACGAAACCCTGGCAGCGGCTCAGGAGGCAGGAGCTGCTACCATTAATTACGGCAGTTTTATTTCGGGAGTGATCAATTTTCTGGTGATGGCTTTCGTGGTCTTCCTGGTGGTGAAGGGCATCAACAAGCTGCATAAGGATGTGCCGGAAGAAACCCCGGTGACGACGAAAACCTGTCCTTACTGCCAGTCTGAAATTCCGCTGGGAGCAACCAGATGTCCCCATTGTACCTCTGTACTGGAAGAAACTGCGAAATAATGATTTGAGGCAAAATCAATGGATATGATCAATGCGTCAAAAATATCCTATGCCTATGAACGCATGGATGAAGAAGGTAATGCCGTGGAGCGCGTCGCTGCGCTCCGCGGTGTTGATATGCAGGTGCAGCCGGGAGAATTTATCGCGGTTCTGGGGGCAAACGGCTCGGGAAAATCCACCTTTGCCAGACAGTTAAATGCTTTGATTGCCCCTACGGAGGGGACCCTGTATATCGACGGGATGGACACCGCAAAAGAGGAAAATGTCCCAAACGTCCGCAGGACCACGGGCATGGTGTTTCAAAACCCGGACAATCAGATCATTGCTTCGGTGGTAGAAGAAGATGTAGGATTCGGTCCGGAAAATCTGGGACTGGA
Organism: uncultured Lachnospiraceae bacterium; assembly: GCA_947630695.1. Lineage (GTDB taxonomy): Bacteria > Bacillota > Clostridia > Lachnospirales > Lachnospiraceae > CANRIM01. The sequence continues at coordinate 110,189 of CANRIM010000002.1, read as the reverse complement.
ATGCAGTAAAATCTGGGAAAGGGTCGAAGAAAGCTTAAAAGCGGTCAATATGTACGCCTACCGTAAGGCAGCCCCGGGAAAGCTCTCCGGCGGTCAGAAACAGCGGGTCGCCATTGCGGGCATTGTAGCCATGCGGCCAAAATGCATCGTGCTGGATGAGCCTACGGCCATGCTGGATCCCAAAGGCCGCAGGGAAGTTATCCGTACCTGCCGGGCGCTGAATGAAGTGGAAGGCGTTACGATCATTCTGATTACCCATTATATGGAAGAAGCCATTTACGCAGATCGGATTTACTGCATGGACAAAGGGCAGGTCAGGCTGTGCGGAACGCCGAAGGAAATATTTTCCAGGCCGGAAGAACTGGCGGCTATGCAGCTGGATGTGCCCCAGGCCACAAAGCTGGGATATGAACTGAAAAAAGCCGGCGTCCCGGTGCCCGAGGGTATATTGACGGCGGAGGAACTGGTGGAGGCGTTATGCTGCTTTCATTAAAAAATGTTGATTATTATTACGGAAAAGATACGGTATACGAGGTACAGGCGCTGAAACAGGTTTCGGCGGATTTCGCGGAAAATGAGTTTGTGGGCCTGATCGGGCATACCGGTTCGGGAAAATCCACGTTCCTGCAGCTGCTGAACGGGCTGGAAAAACCTTACAGCGGCGAAGTGCTGTTTCACGGCAAAAATATCTGGGACAGGGACTTTAACAGAAAACAGCTGAGGGCAGGCGTCGGCCTTGTGTTTCAGTATCCGGAACATCAGCTTTTCGAAGCTGATGTTATTTCTGATGTCTGTTTCGGGCCGAAAAACTTCGGTTTGTCGGAGGAAGAAGCAAGAAAACGGGCGCTGTGGGCGTTGGATCTGGTGGGACTGGAAAAACGCTTTTATCAAAGCTCGCCTTTTGAACTGTCCGGCGGACAGAAGCGGCGGGCCGCCATTGCAGGGGTCATTGCTTCAAAACCCGAAGTGCTGGTCATGGATGAACCTACGGCAGGACTGGACCCGAAAGGCAAAAAAGAAATTCTGGACATGCTGTCTAAGCTGCGCCGGCAGGAGAAATGCACCATTATACTGGTGTCCCACAGTATGGAAGAAGTGGCGGAGTATGTGGATCGGATCATGGTCTTTGATGCGGGAAGCATCGTTTTCGACGATCAGAAAGAGAAGGTTTTTTCCCATATTGAAGAACTGGAACGTATCCAGCTTGCCGCGCCCCAGGTCTGCTATATTCTGCGGGCGTTAAAGGAAAAAGGATTCGCCGTGGACACCGGCGCCATTACGCTGGAAGCGGCGAAACAAACGATTTTAGAGGCGGTGAAAAACAGGCCACATGCTTAGAGAAATCACCATCGGACAATATTATCCGTCCAATTCCATTTTACACAGGCTGGACGCCAGAGTGAAAATCATCGGGGCGCTGCTGTTTATCGTCTGTCTGTTTGTCTTTCATTCCCCGGCAGGATATCTGCTCTCGACGTTGTTTCTGGTATCCATGATCGCGTTATCCAAAGTCCCCGTATTCTATATTTTCCGGGGCATTAAGCCGCTGGTGTTCCTGCTGATGCTGACGGTGCTTTTCAATCTGTTCCTGGTGCCGGGGAAATATATTGTATCCTGGTGGATTTTCCATATTTCCGTGGAAGGCGTCCGGATGGCGGTGGTCATGGCGCTGCGGCTGGTTTATTTGATTTTCGGCACTTCACTGCTGACCTTTACCACTACCCCCAACAATATGACGGACGCGCTGGAATCCCTGCTGAAACCGCTGCAGGCGGTAAAGGTGCCGGTGCATGAGATCGCCATGATGATGTCGATTGCGCTGCGTTTCATTCCGATCCTGCTGGAGGAAACGGACAAAATCATGAAGGCGCAGACGGCCCGGGGCGCGGACTTTGAAAGCGGAAATCTCATCAAAAAAATAAAAAGCCTGATTCCGGTGCTGGTGCCGCTGTTTATTTCCGCCTTTCGCAGGGCCAATGATCTGGCGCTGGCCATGGAAGCCAGATGCTATACCGGCGGCAAGGGCAGAACCAAAATGAAACCGCTGCAGTATCAGCGGCGGGATTATCTTGCTTTTCTGTTTTTCTGCGTATATCTGGGACTGATGATACTGACAAAGATCGTGGATGTAAAAATCCCGATCTGACTGTGAGGAAGAAAAATGATTAAAATCGAACATCTGACCAAAAAATACGGCGACCATGTGGCCGTCGATGATTTGAATATTGAACTGGCCCCCGGAAAAATCTACGGATTTTTGGGGCCCAACGGCGCCGGAAAATCCACCACTATGAATATCATGACCGGATATCTGGCTGCGACGGAGGGAACCGTCACCGTCAACGGCTTTGATATTTTTGAGGAACCGGAAAAAGCCAAAAGCTGCATCGGCTATCTGCCGGAGCTGCCGCCCCTGTATATGGATATGACGCCCCGGGAGTACCTTTCCTTTGTGGCGGATCTGAAAAAAGTGGACCGGCGGAAGAAAAAGCTGATGGTGGAAGAGATCATGCAGGAAACCGGCATTACCGAGGTGGCGAACCGTCTCATCCGCAATCTCTCCAAGGGTTACCGGCAGAGGGTGGGCATTGCCCAGGCCCTCATCGGATTTCCCCCGGTGCTGATTCTGGACGAACCCACGGTGGGGTTGGATCCGAATCAGATCATGGAAGTCCGGGAGCTGATCCGCCGTCTCGGCAGTCAGCACACCATTATTTTAAGTTCCCATATCCTGTCGGAAATCAGCGCGGTCTGCGATTATGTCTGGATCATCAACAAAGGACGGCTGGTGGCGGCGGACACGCCGGAAAATCTGTCCGTCCATATGAATCAGAATGTCTATTATACCATCAGCGTGAAAGGAGAGGAGGCGGCCATCGGCACGCTGTTAAGCGGTGTGGAGGCTGTCCGGTCCTTTACCACGCTGGAAAAGGAAAAGGATACGGTTCGGCTGCGGATCGAAGCCGATCAGGCGTATACGGGACTGGAAGAAGAACTGTTCTATCTCTTTGCGGATCACAGGATGCCGATCCTTTCCAGTACAAAGGAGGAACATTCCTTAGAGGAAGTCTTCATGGCATTTACCGCAGAAGCGAAAGAAGGGGAGGATGAAGCATGAGCGCAGTATATAAAAAAGAACTGAAATCCTGGTTTGTTTCTCCCATGGGCTATGTGATCGTGGCCTTTCTCTTCGCGATCGTAGGCTTATATTTTACGATTTACAATCTCCAGAATCAGTACCCATGGTTCGGGGTGGGACTGGAAAATACGGCCTTTGTGCTGATGATTATCGTGCCTTTGATCACCATGCGTATGATGGCGGATGAACGGCGGCAGAAGACGGATCAGCTGCTGTATACGGCGCCGGTGAAAATCATCGATATCGTGCTGGGAAAATATTTTGCGGTGGTCACCGTATTTGCTATTCCCATGCTGGTATTTTTGGTTTATCCGCTGATTCTGCTGGGCTTCGGCAAGCCGGCGTCGTCCCTGGCCATGGATTATGTGGCGATTGCGGGGTATTTCCTGCTGGGGGCAGCCAGTCTGGCGGTAGGCTTTTACGTCTCCGCCGTAACGGAAAATCAGGTGCTGGCTGCGGTACTGAGCTTCGGCCTTTTGCTGCTTTCCTATTTCAGCACTTCCCTGGCGGCCATCATTCCTTCCGATCCCGTCAGTTCTCTGATCGGCGTCGCCATCGTGATCTGTCTGCTGGCGGTTCTGATTTACATTATGACGAAAAATCTGCTGCTGGCGGCAGGCGTGGGACTGGGGCTGGAAGCCGTGCTTGCGGTGGTTTTCCTGCTGCGCCGTTCGCTGCTGCAGGGACTGATCAACCGGATCATTGCGGTGCTGGGCATGCCGGACCGCTTAAACAATCTGGTATACGGCGAGCTGGATCTGACGGTGGTAGTCTATTACCTTTCCGTGATCTTCCTGTTTCTGTTTCTGAGCGTGCAGGCGATCTATAAACGCCGCTGGAGCTAGGAGGTGCCGTATGAAAAATAAAAATGCATTTCGAAAAAAACTGCTGCATAACGGCGTTTACAGCATTTTCCTTTCTCTGGCAGTCATTGCGGTGCTGGTGGTCTTAAATTTCCTGGTTTCGGCGCTGCCGGCGTCCATTCGTTCCCTGGATTTCAGCGAACAGAAGATGTTTTCCATTTCCGACCAGACCAAAAAGCTGGTGCGGGGACTGGACGAGGACGTGACGTTATACTTTGTGGTGCAGTCCGGAAAAGAGGATGCGGTGATCGAAGACCTGCTGGCGCGCTATGCGGATCTGTCGAAGCACATTAAAATTCAGAAAATCGATCCTGCGGTGCATCCCACCTTTGCTTCCGCCTATACCTCGGAAGGTATTGGGGACAACAGTATCGTGGTAGAATCCGGCAAGCGGTTTCAGCTGGTATTCAACGACAGTATTTATGTGACCAAAACCGGTTACGACAGCGAGGGCAATGAAGTGGAGGCCCAGGATTTTGAAGGCGAGTCTGCCCTGACCAGCGCCATCGACTATGTGACCAATGACGCCCTTTCCGTGATTTACTGTCTGAACGGACATTCCGAAAAGGCGTTTTCGGACCGTCTGCGTTCCTATATTGCAAGGGAAAATATGGAAATGAACGATCTTTCGCTGGTCAGTACGGGCGAGGTGCCCGCTGACTGCGGCTGTCTGTTGATCAACGCGCCGGAAAAAGACATTTCCGAAAAAGAAAAGGACTTGATTCTGGCATATCTGAACAAGGGCGGCACCCTGTTTTATATCAGAAACTATATGCTGGCGGACTGTCCCAATCTGGACGACGTAACCGGGCAGTTCGGCATCGGTTTTGACAGCAGTATGGTCTTTGAGGGAAACGCCGGATTTACTTACGGAAATGCGCCTTATCAGATTCTGGCAAATTTGAAAACCCATGAGGTGACCCAGCCCCTGATCGATCACAGGATGTACTGCATCGTACCCTATGCGATGCGGATCGTGACGGACCATGGGGCGGCTTCCTGTGAAGTCAGCCCGCTGCTGACTACTACGGCTTCCGGCTATGTCAAATCCCTGGAAAAAGAATTAAAGTCCATGGAGCGGGAGCCGGAGGATGAAAAAGGCACCATGATTCTGGCGGCGGCTTCCCAAAATACGGAAAACCACGGGAAAATGGTGGTGCTTTCCTCCATGAATTTTCTGGATGAGGAAGTCAGCGGCATCGTTTCGGACGGAAACTATGACTTTGCCATCAACGCCGTCGGCTGGATGTGCGAACACGAGAGCAGTATCGCGATCCATTCCAAGAGTCTGTCCGGAGACGCCCTCAACATCAGCAGCAGCCAGGCCAACGGCTGGGGAATCGTCCTGACCGGAGTTCTGCCGGTGCTGATCATTGCGGCGGGCGTAGTGATCTGGATCATAAGAAGGAGAAAATAAATGAAAAAAAAGGCGCGGCTGCTGATGGTTTTGCTGCTGCTTGTGGTGCTTGCGGCAGCGCTGCTGCTGATTTCAAAATTCGGCAAAGACAGTGAAACAGAAGATGAAACGCTGGTTCTGAAACATATGGATGCGGATGCGATCACCTCCTTTTCCTATCAGCACAGGGCATCGGAGGAATATGACGATAAACTGTACCGCTTTGAGAAGGAAGGCGGCGTCTGGTATTATGCGGAGGACAGAGATTTTCCCGTGAATCAGTCCTTTGCGGCGGCAAAGGCCAAAATCATTGAAACCGTGGAAGCGGAGCGGGTCGTGGAGGAAAATCCGAAAGATCTGGCGCCCTACGGGCTGAAAGATCCCTATCTGACGGTTTCCATTTCCGATGGAAAAGAAACCGGCACCTATTATGTGGGAGACTACAATGCCAGCACCACCACCTACTATCTGATGATGGAGGGAGACAATACGGTTTATCTGGCGGACGCCAATCTGTTTCTGGCCTTTGATATGCAGGTGTGGGATATGATCGACAAGGAAAGCGATCCGGTGCTGGATGCGGCCTCATTTGAAAAAATCACCTTTGCGTTTCCGGACAAAACAATTGTACTGGAACGGGAAGAACGGCAGAATGACACGGTACAGCCCAACTGGTATCTGCTGGATGAAAATGGCAATCGCATGGAAAACACCGATTTTGCGGCGGCAGGACAATACGCAAAAAAAATTGCGGGGCTAAGCTACGCAAGAGAGGTGGATTATCAGTGTACGGAAGGGGAAGAAGGCCGGTACGGATTTACAGAACCTGCGCTGGTGATCACGGCGGCATACCGGGAAAATGATACGCCGAAAACCTTTGTGCTGACCATCGGCGGCCAGAGCGAGGAAAGCAACATCTATGAAGATCTTTACGTGCAGTCCAGTACATCGGAGGCGGTATTTACCATCACATATGAAGATCTGGAGCCCTTCTTTGAGGTCAGTACCGAAGACTTGCTGCATTGACAAAAATTGACAAAAAAGTCTGTGCGAATCTGCACAGGCTTCATTTGATTTTCAGGTATATTTTTTCGTTTTCTGCCCATATTAAAAATGCGTGACATGAAAAAAAGGAGAGTATCAATGAAGATTACAAAAACTTTGCTGGTTTGTACGATGGTCGCGGCGCTGTTTGCGCTGACTGCCTGCGGTAGAGGCACAGATGGCGATACGGGCAAAAACGATACGGAAAACAACGAACATGCCTATGTCAATGATGTGACAGACGGAACGCAGACAGAGGACGATAAGAGCCGGGACGACGATACGGATGCCGATGGCCGGAAGGATGATACGAATGCCGAAGACGGCCGTGCAACAGAAAATGCGGCGGGCAGTTCGACGGAAGACGCCGGAATCGGTGACGCCGCATCGGATGTGCTTGAAGATGCCGGCAGCGCGGTAGACGATGTGGCCGATGATGCAGGCAATGTCGTAGAGGACGCCGCACAGGGCGCCGGCAACGCGATCGAAGACGTTACAAATTAACAACCGGAAAGATAAGGGACAGGCTGCCGCAGCGTACGCGGGCCTGTCCTTTATTCCTGTTCCTGTATGGAAGATTATTCGTTGAAAAAGAAAGGACAGTAAGTTATAATGGGTGCTATGCAATGACGACAGATATACATAACCGGGAATGCAGTTTGAGGGAGCAGGCCTATCTGCATATACTGGCGGGCGTGATCCGTACCTTTCGAAAAGGCGCGGGCCTGACCCAGTCGGAGCTTGCCCTGCGGTGCGGGGTAGACAGATCTTATATTTCAGACATTGAAAAGGGCAGCAGGAACCCGTCGCTGCAGATTTTGCTGCGTCTGGCGGAGGGAATTTCCTGTCCGCTGTCCGTTTTGATCATACGCACGGAGCTATTGTTTATGGAAGGAACCGCTTATGAAACGAATTGCGCTTATTATTGCCTATGACGGCAGTGCTTACGCGGGATTTCAGATACAGAAAAACGCAGTGACCATCGAGCAGGTGCTGAATGACTGTCTTTCCGCGTTTTTTAAAGAGGAGATCCATATCATCGGCGCCAGCCGCACGGATGCAGGCGTACATGCCCTGGGAAATGTGGCGGTATTTGATACAAATACCCGGATCCCGCCGGAAAAAATTGCCTTTGCCCTCAATACCTGTCTGCCGGAGGATATCCGGATCCAGCGCTCCTGTGAGGTGCCGGCCAATTTTCATCCGCGTCATCAGAACAGCAAAAAAACCTATGAATACCGCATATTGAACACGAAAATCCCCAATCCGCTGCTGCGGAAGAATACCTTCTTTTATTACCGGCCGCTGGATACGGAAAAAATGCAGGCGGCGGCGCAGTATTTGCTGGGAGAACATGATTTTCAGGCATTTTGTTCTGCCCACGCCCAGGTCAATGATACGGTCCGGACCCTTTATGAGATACAGGTGGAGAGAGACGGCGATCTGGTTCGTATCCGGATCTGCGGCAATGGTTTTCTCTACAATATGGTGCGCATCATCGCAGGTTCTTTGCTGCGGGTGGGCACCGGCGATAAGCAGCCGGAATGGATCCGGGAGGTGCTTTTGTCGAAGGACCGGGCACAGGCAGGAGACTGCGCGCCGGCCGCTGGACTGACCTTGCTGGAGATTACATACGAACCGCTGCCGGACGCGCTTTTCGTGCAGAATGAGGAGATCGTCTATTATCTGTGGCAGAAAGAGATCCGGGAGAAGCAAAAGGCGTATCTGACGGTGCTTTCCTGCGATGAAGGCCTGAAGGAGAACATCAGCCGCCTGACCCTGAAATCCTTCCGCTGTGGCGCGAAGTGGTTTTATGTACGGTATGAGGGAGAGGATCTGGCTGCGCTCTGCGGCGCGTCCAGACACAATACCTACCGGGAAAAACCGTTCTTCACGGCGGGGGATTACCGGTATGTGCTTTACGGGGATGTGATTCAGATGGATCGGGATCTGCGGGCCGATCCGCCGCTGGATACGGCGCAGAGGGTTTCTCTTGTGCCCTGTGGTCCGGAAGCAGACGAGACTTTTCTGCAGCTTTACAGGCAGTGCTTTTTCTCGACAGCCTGCGCGGTCACGCTGACGGGAGAAGATCTGACCCAGTACCGGCAGCAGCAGAAGACGCCGTATCTGCTCGTTGCGGAGGACAAAGCAGTGGGCATCCTGCTTCTGGAGACGCAGGAGGAGGCCATCGAGATCGGCGCTATCGGCATTGCCGGACGCAGCCGGCGCAAGGGGTATGGAAAGGAAACCATAGAGCTGGTTGCCGCTGCCGCTCTGGCCGCGGGGAAAAAACGGGTGACACTGCAGGTGTTCGAAAATAATAAAAAAGCGGTGCAGCTGTATCTGCACACCGGATTTTACCGGATCCGCAGCCGGGAAAGGTGGTATGTCTGTACAGACGTGAAAAAAAGAGCAGAGAATGTCCCGGATGCAGGTAAAATGAATGAAAATAAATGTTGACACGAAATTTTCTTTATACTATAATATTAAAGCTTTTGAGTTATTTAATATCCAACCACTGCCCCGGAGGGATATTTCAAATATACTTTTAGTTTTATATCAGACAGGAGGAGAGTTCCATGAATACTTATATGGCAAGCCCTTCTACCATCGAGCGCAAGTGGTATGTTGTCGATGCGGACGGATGTACCCTTGGTCGTCTCGCTTCACAGGTAGCAGCGGTACTGAGAGGAAAAAACAAGCCTACGTTTACACCGCATTTCGATGCAGGTGATTATGTTATTATTGTAAATGCCGAGAAGGTAAAAGTCACAGGCAATAAGCTGGATCAGAAGATCTACTACCATCATTCCGAATATGTGGGCGGTATGAAAGAAACCACATTGAAAGAAATGCTGGCAAAGAAACCGGAACGCGTGGTTGAACTTGCGGTCAAAGGAATGCTTCCGAAAGGACCCCTGGGAAGACAAATGTACAAAAAACTGTTTGTCTATGCGGGACCTGAGCACAAACATGCGGCACAGAAACCGGAAACGCTGACATTTTAAGAGGAATGAAAGGAGGATATGACAGTGGAAAGTTTTTACGGAACAGGCAGAAGGAAAAAATCCGTTGCACGTGTATTCGTTTCACCGGGCAGCGGCAAGATTACGATCAATAAAAGAGATATCGATGACTATTTCGGACTTGAGACTTTGAAGGTGATTGTACGCCAGCCGTTGGAGGCCACAGGCACCATCGGAAAGTACGACCTGTATGTGACAGTAAAGGGCGGCGGATTCACCGGTCAGGCAGGCGCCATCCGGCACGGCCTTTCCAGAGCGTTGCTGCAGGCAGATGATGAATATCGTGCGATCCTGAAAAAAGCCGGTTATCTCACCAGAGACCCGAGAATGAAAGAAAGAAAGAAGTACGGTTTGAAAGCGGCCCGCCGCGCAAGCCAGTTCTCGAAGAGATAACTTCCGACAGATTACAGGCAATGAAAAACCCCTTGAAAATGCAATATTTTCAGGGGTTTTTTTGTATCAGGACAGATCGCTTTTGTCTGCTTCCGGCGGCAGATAGGGATAGACGGATTCATAAGATTCTTCCTCTGCCGGATCCTGGGGCGCGCGGGGCATCAGCCCGGTGCAGTCGGTGGCGGAAGCGGATTTGCCGAGATAATCATAGCTGCCTTTTTTCCTGCGCATAGTTTCACTTCCTCTTTTTTCTTTAGTATGCGCCGGACCGCCGGCGGCTATTCGAAAACGGGGAAAATGTATCGACAGGCTTGCATTTTGACAGCTTTCCCGCGTATAATAAGGGACAAGGAAGGATTCGAAAAACGCAAAGGAGAAAGCGGAACATGAAACAACGGATCGAAAGAATTTTGTTTGCTGTCCTTATGATTATGACCCTGACTGCCTGCGGCAGTACGGTGCAGACGGAAGGCATGCCTTCCATGGGAACTTATAAGGAGGCGGAAGGCATATATGAGAACAGCTTTCTGCAGCTGCAGTGCCGACTGGATGAAAACTGGGAAGTGTATGATGCAGAGCAGCTTGCGGAAATTCAGAATCTGGACAAGGCGTATACCACGGATGCGGAGATGAACAAACAGCTCAAAAAAGCTGGTTCTGCCCAGCTGTTTTACGCCGAGGAGAAAAGCGGCACCAAGACAATCAATATTGTGGTGGAAAATATGGGGACGATGTCCGGACAGGCGCTGGGCGAAAACCAGTACGCGGAAACCGGACTGTCGCAGATCAAACCAGCGCTGGAATCGGTGGGATTTACCGATGTGAATACAGGCACGGCGGAGCTGTCGTTTGCGGGGGAGGAACACGCGGCCATTGTGCTGCACGCGAAACAGCAGGACGTGGATTTCTATGAAAAAATGATCTGTTTCAAGGTGGATCAGTACATGGTACTGATTACCGCAGGGGCGTATCAGACGGATGCAACCGAAGAAATGCTGGGATATTTTACTCCTCTGTCAGAATAAAATACAGAAAAAAACCTGTCTGCGGACAGGTTTTTTTATTTGCGTAAAATCAATGGAATCAGGACAGTCTCCCGCCCAGCCTCTTTTTAAAATCGCTGTAGGAAAAGGCGGCGCTGGTTTCGATGCGCCCGTCTTCCTTCAGGACCAGAATATCCGGCAGCGGCATACCGTTAAAGGTATTGTTTTTACAGGTAGTATAGATGGCCATATCGCCGAAGAGCAGCAGATCGCCGGTATGCAGCGGCGAAGGGAAGCTGTAATCACCGATGACGTCTCCCGCCAGACAGGTGGGCCCGGCCAGACGGCAGCAGCAGGGATATTTCCCCGGTTTACCGGCGCCGTAAAGCGGCGGCAGATAGGGCATTTCCAGTACGTCGGGCATATGGCAGGCGGCGCTTGCGTCCAGAATGGCGATGCTTGTGGCGCCGTTTTGCACAATATCCAGAACCCTTGCAGCCAGATACCCTGCGTTGAGGGCGCAGGCTTCCCCCGGCTCCAGATATACGGCCAGATTCCAGGAGGACCTGGCCCGGCGGATACATTGTTCCAGTAAAGATAAATCATAGCCGGGGCGGGTAATGTGATGTCCGCCGCCGAAATTCAGCCACTGCATCCGGGGCAGAATGTCCCCGAAACGCTGTTCCACCGCGTCCAGTGTGGTCCAGAGGGCGTCGGCGTCCTGTTCACAGAGGGTATGAAAATGCAGGCCGTCCAGCAAAGCAACGGATTCGGGCCGCATCTGCAGATCCCACTGGGCTCTGGTTACGCCCAGACGGCTGCCGGGGGCGCAGGGGTCGTAAAGGGCATGGCCTTCCTGGGTGGAACATTCGGGATTGATACGCAGGCCGATGCTTTTCCCGGCCCGTTTGGCCGAAGGACCGAAGGTCTCCAGCTGACGGGGAGAATTGAACACGATATGGTCTGCATAGCGCAGCAGCGCATTCCATTCGTCTTTCCGGTAAGCGGCGCTGAAAACATGCACTTCTTTGCCCGGCATGGCTTCCTGTCCCAGACGGGCTTCGTACAGGCCGCTGGCTTCCGTGCCCGCAAGATACTCTGCCAGAACCGGATAGAGGTCAAAATTGGAAAAGGCTTTTTGCGCCAGCAGGATTTTACAGCCGGTGCCAGCCGCCAGATCCGCCAGAATCTGCCCATTTTCCCGCAGCTTTGCCTCATCCAGAATATAACAGGGAGTACGCAGGCCGCCAAAGATTTCAGCCGGATTTTTACTCCGCAGACTCGTAAAAGGAGGCCGGCTGTCCGAACGCGCCGTCATTCCACCAGCACCGGACTGTAGGATTCGCTGCGGGGCAGCCCGTAACGGTCAAGGGCGTCCAGGAAGGGATCCGGATCCAGTTCCTCCACGGTGTAGACCCCGGGTTTGCGCCAGAGGCCGGTCAGGAGCATCAGCGCGCCGCACATGGCGGGTACGCCGGTGGTATAGCTGACGGCCTGGCTGCCCACCTCGTTATAGCAGCTCTGATGGTCGCATACATTGTAAATATAATAATGCTTCTCTTTTCCGTCTTTTTTCCCCGTAAAAATACAGCCGATATTGGTTTTTCCGTGGGTGCGGGGGCCAAGGGAGGCGGGATCGGGCAGCAGGCGTTTCAAAAACTGGATCGGCACGATCCTGTGCCCTTCAAATTCCACGGGCTCGGTGGAAAGCATTCCCACGTTTTCCAGACATTTCATATGGGTCAGATAGCTTTGGCCGAAGGTCATGAAAAACCGGATGCGCTTCACTTCCGGCATGTTCTTCGCCAGGCTTTCGATTTCTTCATGGTGCAGCAGATACATATCCTTTTCGCCCACCTGGTCAAAGTTGTAGCTGCGTTTGATATGCATGGGCGGAATTTCGACCCAGCGGCCGTTTTCCCAGTAGCTGCCGGGGGCGGATACCTCCCGCAGATTGACTTCGGGATTGAAGTTGGTGGCAAAGGGATATCCGTGGTCGCCGCCGTTGCAGTCTAAGATATCGATGCTGTCAATGGTATCAAATTCATGTTTTTTCGCATAGGCGCAGTAGGCCTGGGTCACCCCGGGGTCAAATCCGCAGCCAAGCAAAGCCGTCAGCCCCGCTTTCTCAAATTTTTCCCGGTAAGCCCACTGCCAGCTGTAGTCAAAGTAAGCGGAAAATCCGGCTTCTTTGCAGCGCTTTTCGTAAATGGCACGCCATTTCGGATCATTGGTATCCTCCGGTTCATAATTGGCGGTATCCATGTAGTGCACGCCGCAGGCCAGACAGGCGTCCATAATGGTCAGATCCTGATAGGGCAGGGCAATATTCATCACCAGATCCGGCCGGAAACTCCGGATGAGATCGATGACCTGCTGTACATCGTCCGCGTCCACCTGTGCGGTGGTGAGCTTTGTGGCCGTTTTGGGGGCAAGGGCCGCCGCCAGCCGGTCACATTTGGATTTGGTACGGCTGGCGATACAAAGATCGCTGAACACTTCGCTGACCTGGCAGCATTTTTGAATGGCGACGGAGGCTACGCCGCCGCAGCCGATAACCAGTACTCTGCTCATAGGTGATTCTCCTTTTTACTATAATAAAAACGCCGGTATATCTTCGGCTGAATGATTCGTCCTGCGGCTGCGGGAAAGGGCCAGCAGCAGTTCCCGTAAAATTTTGCAGGCAGTCGCGGTAGATGCGCCGCTGGTATCCAGCATGGGGGCCAGTTCATTCAGATCCGCCCCGACCACATGGGTGCCGCTGACGCACAGGAGCGCCTCCAGCAGCTGCATAAACGTGACGCCGCCCGCTTCGGGCGTGCCCGTGCCCCAGAGGACGCCGGAATCCAGACAGTCCAGATCGATGGTCAGATATACGGGAACATTGGCCTCTGCAAGGGCCGCAGCCGTTGCTTTCAGACCCTGAAAATCAAACCGGTGCAGCGCGGTATGTCCCGCGTCTGCAAAATCAAATTCCGACCGGTCGCCGCTGCGGATGCAGAACTGATGGATGCGGCCGTCCCCCAGCAGATCGTGGCACCTGCGCATCACACAGGCATGGCTTAAAGCCGCGCCCAGATAGTCGTTTCGCAGATCGGCATGGGCGTCAAACTGAATGATCACAAGATCCGGATACCGGGGCAGGAGCGCCCGCACGGCGCCCAAAGTCACCAGATGTTCGCCCCCCAGAAGCAGCGGCAGTTTGCCGTCGGCGCAGATTTCAGCCGCTTTGGCTTCAATGTCCGCAAGGGCAGCTTCCGGGCTCCCGAAGCAAAGCTCCAGATCGCCGCTGTCGAAGACGGCGCAGTCGTATAAATCCGCGTTCTGGTAGGGACTGTAGGTTTCCAGACCAAAGCTTTCATGCCGCATGGCCGCCGGGCCGAATCTGGCGCCGGGCCGGAAGCTGGTGGTGGAATCAAAGGGCGCGCCGTAAAGCACGATTTCCGCAGAGGTATAATCGGCGTCGCAGCCGAGAAAGGTTTCAATATTGGGACGCATGGCTTATTCCTCCACTTCCATCAGCATTTCTTCCAGAAAAGCGGGAAGCCAGAAAGCGCCCACGTGCAGCCTGGTGGTGTAATATCTGGTATGCAGATTCAGCCGGTTCCAGGCCGCCGCATCCAGATCATCCGTGGGATGATATTTTTTGCTGGCAAAACCGAAGAGCCAGTAGCCCGCCGCATAAGTGGGGATATGGGCCTGATATACCCGGCTGATGGGGAAGGTAGAAACGATCCGCTTATGGCTGCGGAGCATGGCTCCGGCGTCTTCCGCGTAAAACGGGCTGCCCTGCTGATTGACCATGATACCGTCGTCCTTCAGCGCATTGTAGCAGTTGCCGTAAAATTCCCGGGTAAAAAGGCCCTCCGAAGGACCGAAGGGATCCGTGGAATCCACGATGATCAGGTCGTAGACCTTTTCGCAGCGGCGGATGAATTTCAGCGCGTTTTCAAAATGGATATGCACCCGGCGGTCGTCCATCCGGCAGACGTTGCCGGGCAGATAAGCGCGGCAGGCCTCCAGTACCATGGGGTCCATTTCCACCAGATCGATGCGCTCCACCCGGTCATAGCGGGTCAGTTCGCTGACCACGCCGCCGTCGCCTGCGCCGATGACCAGAATATCCCGGATGCCCTGATGCACCGACATGGGTACATGGGTAATCATTTCATCATAGATAAACTCGTCCCGCTCCGTGAGCATGACATTGCCGTCCAGGGTCAGCACGCGCCCGAACTCGGGGGTTTCAAAAATATCGATATGCTGATAATCGCTCTGTTTCGAATAAAGATGTCTGGTGACCCGGATGCTGTGTTTCACATCCGGCGTATGAAATTCACTGAACCACATTTCCATAGCAGGTTCCTCCTATCAGTTTATGCCAGCACATTGATGTATTTCAGTTCCGGATCTTCCGATCCGGTCATACTGCAGCCTTTTTCCTGTGCGTAGCGGATGTGCTCGAGAATTTCGGCAGTGATCCTTTCTCCGGGGGCCAGAAGCGGAATGCCCGGAGGATAGCACATGACGAACTCACTGCACACCCGGCCTTCACTTTCTTCCAGCGGCAGACTGGTCTTTTCGGCATAAAAGGCGTCCTGAGGACTCATCACCACCACAGGATCGATGTATTCCTGGCTCAGCAGGCCGGTACCGTCCTTCTGGTAGCGTCTGCGGATCTCCGCAAGGGCGCTGACCAGACGCTCTACCTCCTGGATCCGGTCGCCGATGGAAAGATAGGCCAGAATATTGCCGATATCGCCGAATTCAATCTGAATATCATATTCGTCTCGTAAATAATCATACACCTCGATACCGGCCAGACCGATATCCAGTGTGTGTACACTCAGTTTTGTAGTATCAAAATCAAAAATGGAATTGCCATTGATCAGTTCCCGGCCAAAGGCGTAGTAACCGCCCACCGCGTTGATTTCCTGCCGGGCGTATTCCGCCATATCGGCTACCTGATGAAAGACGTCCCGCCCCCGCAGCGCCAGATTGCGGCGGCTGATATCGAGGCTGGACATCAGCAGATAACTGCCGGAGGTGGTCTGAGTCAGGTTGATGATCTGCCGCACATAACCGGCCTGTACGCCGGGACCGGTAAGCAGGAGACTGGACTGGGTGAGGCTGCCGCCGCTTTTGTGCATGGACACGCAGGCCATATCCGCACCTGCGGCCATAGCGGCCGCCGGCAGTCCGCCGCCGAAATAAAAATGGGTGCCGTGGGCTTCATCCGCCAGACAAAGCATTCCCGCATCGTGGGCCATCCGGACAATGGCCCGCAGATCGCTGCAGATGCCGTAATAGGTGGGATTGTTCACCAGCACGGCGACTGCCCCCGGATGTTCGGTGATGGCCTTTGCCACCTGTTCCCGTTTCATGCCCAGGGAAATGCCCAGCCGGTGATCCACTTCCGGGTTTACATAAACCGGAACAGCGCCACAGAGCACCAGGGCGTTGATCACGCTTTTGTGCACATTGCGGGGCAGAATGATTTCGTCCCCCCGCTTGCAGACGGAAAGGATCATGCTCTGTACCGAGCTGGTGGTGCCGCCTACCATCAGAAAGGCATGGGCCGCACCGAAAGCATCGGCAGCCAGATCCTCCGCTTCACGGATGACGGAAACGGGATGGCACAGATTGTCCAGGGGGCGCATACTGTTGACGTCCACGCCCACGCAGCGCTGCCCCAGAAATGCGGTCAGCTCCGGATTGCCGCGGCCCCGTTTGTGCCCCGGCACGTCGAAGGGAACCACGCGCATTTTCCGGAAAGTTTCCAGCGCCTCGTAAATCGGCGCACGGTTTTGATTCAGACGGGTTCGGTTGACTATCAATTTTGTATCTCCCTTGTAATCTTGTAATAAGGTAACGGCATCTGTTTTGCACATCGTACTACATTATCTGATCCCGGTATTCCGTCTGTCAGTTTAGCATAATTAAAGGGAAATGTAAAAGAATTTCTGGAAATATCCGTGATTCGTGAAAGGGAGAAAAGGGAACGAAAAAAGGATCCGTAAAAACCGTAAGGTTTCGGATCCTTTTTCAGGACGGAGAAGGAGGGATTTGAACCCTCGCGCCGCTATTAACGACCTACTCCCTTTCCAGGGGAGCCCCTTCAGCCGCTTGGGTACTTCTCCAGCTGATATAATAAAAGTATGGAAAACGGAGAAGGTAGGATTCGAACCCACGGCCCCTTTCGGAGTCACTGGTTTTCAAGACCAGCTCCTTCAACCACTCGGACACTTCTCCATTGCGCATGCTGCCGCACAGGCAAAGTTTATCTTAGCATTATCATTTTCCGATGTCAAGAAAAAATTCAGCCTGCCTTTGCCCCGGGGATTTCTGCTATACATTTTCCGCCGGAAATGCTATAATGCACCTTGAATACAAACCGACAGAAATGAGGCGAAGACATGATTCGGCATATCGTATGTTTTAAATTAAAAGATCCGGGAGAGGAAAACTGCAGAAAAACCGCGGAAATCCTGCGTTCCATGAAGGATAAGGTGCCTCAGGTGCAGGCGCTGGAAGTGGGCGTGGACTTCTTACATTCGGCGCGTTCCTATGACATCATTCTGCAGGTGACGCTGGAAGATGCGGCGGCGCTGGAGGCTTACCAGAACGACCCCTACCATGTAAATGTGGTGAAAAAGCACATGCACGCGGTCAGAGAAGCAAGCATCGCGGTGGATTACGAGATTTAAAGGAGAGTTTTATGCATCCGTTCAAGCATCTGCAAGTGATCTTAAAACACCGGCACCAGGTGATCCGGCACTGCTTCCGCGCCGGCATCGGATGGCAGGGACTGCGGCATGACCTGTCTAAATTTTCACCGGAAGAATTTATCCCGGGGGCCAGATATTTTCAGGGTTCCAGAAGTCCCAACGAAGGGGAGCGGGAGGCCGTCGGCTACTCCAGAGCGTGGATGCACCACAAAGGCAGGAACAAGCACCACTTCGAATACTGGACCGACTACGATCCGGTAAAAAAGCAGATGCGGGCCGTCCCCATGCCAGTGCGGTATGTGGCGGAAATGTTCTGCGACCGGGTGGCGGCCAGCAAGGTCTATCTGAAGGAAAATTACAACGATGGCAGCGCCCTGGCGTACTTTCAGCGGGGCAAAGCCAACCGGTCCATTCATCCGGAAACCTCCGCCCTTCTGGAATCGTGGCTGGTACTTTTGAGCGAACAGGGGGAAAAGGCGGCTTTCGCCGCGGTGCGGCAAGCGGTATCGGCACGCGCGCCAAGGGCGCACCTGCCAAGTCGTCGGAAGGCATTTTGAGTTATGCTTCGCATAAGCCTTCCTCCTACAGTCCGGGCGGCATCCAAAACTCCTTGACAGCCGTTCGTTCCTGTGATAGCATTATATCACTTAATTATCGGAGGAACCATATACTATGGACGACGGTCCTGCCCGAAGTTGCGGGTTCAGTTACATAATCTGTTATTACCACTTTTACCATAAATTGCTTTGTTGAAAAAAGACGTGCTTTTTAAGCAGGTCTTTTTGTCGTGTTTACGGTTTTACCAATTTGAGAGGATGGACATTTATCATGGGGAAAATAGGGCAGCAGCTTCTGCTGCAGCTGATACTGATACTTTTAAACTCGTTTTTCGCGGCGGCGGAAATCGCGGTGATTTCGCTGAATGACGCAAAGGTGAAAAAACTGGCGGAAAGCGGCGACAAAAAAGCGGCGACGATGCTGAAAATGGTGGAGGAACCCAACGGCTTCCTTTCTACCATCCAAATCTGTATTACGCTGGCCGGATTCTTGGGTTCCGCGTTTGCGGCGGATACCTTTTCCGATATGCTGGTGGGCTGGATGGTCCGACATGAATTTCTGGCGCTGCCGGAAAATGTACTGAACAGCATTTCGGTTGTCATCATTACCATTATTCTTTCTTACTTTACGCTGGTACTGGGGGAACTGGTGCCCAAGCGCATCGCCATGCGCAATCCGGACAAGCTGGCGCGGGCCGTCTGCGGCTTTATCGCCGCCATGTCCACGATCTTAAAACCCATCGTATGGCTGCTTTCCAAATCTACGAATCTGGTGCTGCGCATCTTCCGGATCAATCCCAATGAAATCGGGGAAGACGTGACGGAGGACGACATCCGTGTCATGATCGACGCGGCGGAGGAAAAAGGCGACATTGATGCGGATTCCAGGGAAATGCTGGAAAATGTATTTGAATTTGATGATATTTCCGCCGGAGACGTGATGGTGCACCGGACGGATATGACCGTGATCTACGACACGGATACGACGGAGGAAATCTTAAACACCATCGTAGAGAGCGGCTATTCCCGACTGCCGGTCTGCAGCGAAACCATTGACCAGGTTATCGGTCTGGTCCGGACGAGAGAACTGCTGCTGGCCCTTCGGGAAAAGGACAGCATCGATATCCGGGAAGTGATGCAGGACGTATTCTTCGTACCGGAAACCATCAAGGCCAACCGTCTGCTGCAGGAAATGAAAAAGAACAAGTCCCACATGGCGGTGGTGGTGGATGAGTTCGGCGGCACCGCCGGCCTGGTGACGATGGAAGATCTGCTGGAGACCATCGTGGGCGATATCTATGATGAAACGGACAAAGAGGAACCCAACGAAATCGAAGCGCTTTCGGAAAACAGCTGGCGGATTTCCGGCAATACGGCCATGGAAGACGTGGAAGAGCTGATTCACATGGATCTGCCGCTGGAAGAAGAGGAATACAATACCTTCGGCGGCTTCATCATTGCCAATCTTTCCTATATTCCCCATGCGGGGGATCATCCCCAGTTCGATTACGGCGACTTTTCCGTCTACGTGGAACAGGTGGGGGACCGGCGCATCGAGTGGGCAAAGGTAGTCCGGAAAGAATCGGAAAACATACCGGACGCTGATTGACAAAAAAAGCGCAGAATGGTAATATGAATGATATAAAATGTTACTGTATGACAGGATTGTCATAGCATTAAATAAGGAGGGTATTTCATGAGAAAGAAAAAAGTATTTCATGCGGTGATATCCGCGATGCTGACGCTGAGTCTGGCGGTTCCGGCTGTTTCGCTGGGAGCGGTGCCGGCAGCGGCGGACGAGGCTGCAAAAGAACCGATTGCCGTGTATGACTTTGAAGACGGCCTTCAGTGGTTCTACAACAAGGACAGGGAGAATTTTGACTTTATGCAGTCAGGTCCCCTTTTCGTGAAAAAAGTAGGCGACCAGATCGAAGGCAACGACAAAGATAAGGTAGATGCCAACGGCTTTCTGTACACGGGAACAGGTTCGCAGGCGAAGTATGCGCTGTCGCAGGTTTCCAACCAGCCGGTTTCTGCATATGACGCGGAAAGAGGCACCGTTTTTAATCTCTGCAAGACATATACGGTGGAACGCCTTGTGAAGGACCAATCCGCAGGAATTGCGGGTGACGACGAAGCAACCAAGGCACTGGACGATGCGTATCCGGAAAAAACAGAGGTAAGAAAAGCAGGAACTTACAAATCTGCCATTACCTGCAGCAATCCCTTTGCAAAGCTTGATCAGACAGCGGCCGTACTTGCATTCTGGGGCAAGGCATCTGCAGAAGCGAAGGACATCAAGACCGCATTTCTGGAATTTGATAAAGATACTACGGCCGTCAACTTCTGTTTTGACCCGGCTTCCGGAGTAAAGGAAGGCGAGTGGCACTATTACACTTATGTCATTTCCGCAGATAAGATCGCTGCGTATATTGACGGCAAACCTTCGGACTTTGATATTACGGCCGATATTGACGGAGAAAAACCCGCGGATCTGACAGCATTCTTAAAAGAAGCAAAGATTTATCTGGGCGCTTCGAATGTCAGCACGCTGGAAACCCACGAAGCTACCAGACTGGACAACGTCAGCTTTTATAACGGCAGCATGACGGCAGAAGAGGTTGCCGCACTGTACGAAGCGGAAAAGGCAACCACCTCTTCTGTAGACGTGACAAAGCCGGACAAATTTATTGCGATGGATTCGGAAGAATACTTTACGAATTTAAATGAAAAAAACCCTGGCGAAATCAAAGACTTCAACATCAAGGGACATACGGTCAAGGGCGTTGCGGTGGCTGAAACGAAAACAGCACCGACGAAAGCAGGTATCAAGCTGAGTGAAAATCCCTTTGCAGGCAACCGTCTGACAGGCGCCAGCATTTCTTTCTGGCTGCGCAACAATGTCAGAGAGCAAAGAGCGAAGAGGGGAGATACGACCCTGGACGATTCATATGTACTTTCTTTCATCGATCAGGAAAAATTCGTTTTCAGTCCGAAGCACACAGACAAGAGCAAGAATGATATCACAACATTTAATTTTAAAACCAGTATGGCTTTCAATTTCAAGGAAGGTGTGCTGACCGACGTAGACACCGGCAACAACTATTCCGGTATGGTGGAGGATACGAAGGCCGCAGACGAGTATGTGTCAAAATCCGGAGACTGGCATTTCATCACGCTGAACATTAACAACAACGGCGTAACACCTTATTATGACGGCGTAAAAGTAGAAGGATATATCCGCGGACAGGGCGGCCGTTTTATGGACGGATATTATGTAAGATACGGAAGTGAAGGTGCCGAAGAAAAAGGCGATCTTTACAATCCGGTGAAACTGTATGGTATGTTCGGCGGCGACAACAATCAGAGAACAACGATGATGATGGCCGCGTTTGCCTATGCGGATATGGATATCTATTTCGGATATTTCCCTCAATCAGTTTCTTTGTCGGAAGTGTGTTCTCCCATTGATGTTACCAGAATCAGCTGCTATAACGCCGAACTGACGGATGCGGAAGCGAAAGCCCTGTATGAGCAGGAAATCGATTATATCAATGCGCAGCCGGAATACCAGGAAGGCAAGATGGGCGATATGGACGGTGACGGAAGTGTGACTTCAGGAGATGCGCTGATTGCACTGCAGGTTGCTGCAAAGCTGACCGAAGAAACGGACGCATATCACACATATGGCGACATGGACGGTGACGGAAGCGTGACCTCAGGAGATGCGCTGGTTATGCTGCAGATTGCTGCAAAATTAGTCCCGGAGCCGTAAGAAAACCTCAGTGATAATTGCTGATTTTTAACGCAAAACAAAAAAAGCCACAATTTTTTTAAACAAAAATTGTGGCTTTTTTTCATGAAATCCGGACCATTCTGAATTGAAAAAAAAGGATTTGATGTTATAATACAGTATGTAGAATTACAAACAAAAAAGAAAGGGGATAAATATGAACCAAAAAAGGCTTATGAAAACAAAGTGGTTCAGAGGCATCGCACTTGGCCTTGCATTTTTGCTGGCGCTTCCTTCAGCGCTTGCGAATGTGGGCACCATCAGCGCGGCAGCAGCTGAAGAAGCTGTGCCTACGAAATATGGCGATATCAACGGCGACAACGTGGTAGATGCAGGTGATGCGCTGGAAGCGCTGCGCAGCGCAGCGAAGCTGATCGAGCTTTCTGAAGCACAGACAAAATTCGGTAACGTAGACGGGGAAAGTGAGGTTACCGCGTCGGATGCGCTGTTAATTCTGCAGTTCGCCGCGAAGCTCATCACCAAGTTCCCGGGAGAACAGACTATAACCCCGAGACCGGCCGCGACCCCTACCCCGGAAGCTACGGCGCGTCCGACGGCACCGCCGCAGACTTTTGACGAGAAGAATGTCAAAGCCGGTGAAAAACTGAAGGTGCTGAATGAAAACGGCGCGTCATATGACAAAGACACCGATATCTATGTATTCTCCGGCGGTATGGAGCAGGGTATCGAAGTCGAAAACCCGATTGGCAACAATAAGGATTTTGCTGAAGATTACGGTTATCTGAGAACAGCAAAACCTGCCGATGGAAAGCTGAATCCGTGGGATCTGAAGGGCTCTGTACTCGGCTGGAATGCAGATGGCGGAAAAGAAGAAGGTGTAGATCACGCAGCTTCAGATAAACGTATCTATAATGCGCCGATTACAGACGGCGAACCGCCGTATGAAGAAGGACAGGAACCGGTGGATTATGATTTGGTTCCGCAGAAGGTTCCGCCGGAAGGCGGTCATAAGGGTCTTTCCATCAGCTTCTGGCTGCAGACCCAGGATGAAAAGGAAAGCGCACCGCTTCTGGTATTCTATGATCCCAGCTACACCACATTGGTCACGGTGAACGGATCGGTACGTTTTGGAACCACCACACTGGAAATGAATAAGCTGGAGAATACAAGATATGAGTATTTTTCGGCGAAGGAGTGGCATTACTACACGGTCACTTATGCAAATGACTGGATCACCATCTATGTGGACGGCTATGAAGTTCCTTTTGATGTTGTATCTCTCAGAAGAAGTAAAGATTCATCCGGAGGAGCTGCCATCGGATATTTTAACGACGGTTTCCTGACACGTTACAATACGACGCTGACCTGGACAGAGGAAGATTTTGCCACGGACTGGAGATGTTATCTGAAGGATCAGCACGGAAATGCGCCGGGCTATGCATATGACTCCATCACCAGTGATGAGTTTACCATATTTGGTAATACAAGATACAGAGGTACGCACAGCAATCAGTCTACCGGCGCGAAGCTTATGCTGACGCATATGATCAGTGCAAATACCAAGGTTTATGTCGGCGGCGCGAATACAAACGCACTGGAATCTCAGGCGAGACATTCCATGGAATCCGGCACGCTGGTCACCGGCATGACCTATAATCTGGAAGAACTGAATGCTGCGGAGGTATATGCAAATTATACTGTGGCTGCACGGAATAAACCGGGCGGAACCTCGGTTACGGCGGCTCCTGCTACTGAGAAGCCGGAGGCGACTCCGCTTCCGTCAGTGGATCTGCTGGAAGGCCGGGAATTTAAGGTACAGGATGCTTCTATTGCAACTGTAACAAAGGACGACAAGGATCTGGATCACTATACGTTCAAAGCAGCGTCGGGAGATCCTACCATTGATGCAGGCGTTCAGTTTGAAAACATCTTTAGCAATAAAGAGGAAAAAGCAATTATTTCCGAAACACTTGACAGCGCACTGGATCGTTGGAAGACCGAGAATAACAGTGATCTTTTCCCGGCAGGCGTAGAAGCAGGAAAGGCCGGCTCGTGTCATACATATTATGGCAACTATGGAGACACTTATTATGGCGATTTGACTACACTGCCTGCAATTCTGGAAAGAGATCATTTGAATGATCCGACGGATGCCAGTGTACAGCAGACAAAGTTCCACCGTCCGGTATGGGACAAAGGCGCATCCATCGGCTTCTGGCTGAAACCGTCGGAAGCACTGATCAATTCCGATTCACCGATTCTGACCATGTATGGTTCGGGCGACTTTATTTTCACCATGAGGGCGGACGGCAGCATTTGTTATCTCGATGTGAATCCGGCTTCCTGGGACGGCGGCCAGGTACTGAGTCCGAACAAAGGGTGTTACAACACCTTCGTCACCGAAGGCAATCCTGAGCAGATCAAGGCAGATGACTGGAACTATTATACCATTACCTTTGCCAACGACTGGATCGGCGTTTACGTCAATGGCGAGGAACTGGTTTATACGGTTTCCGGTATTCGCAGACCGTATATGAAGGACTTTAACGGCGGTTTCCTGTCGAAGTACAATCCGATCGGATTACTGATCGACGGTGAGGATGATCCGCACGAGTATGTAAGGAACAATGGTAACGGTACAGCGGCAGATTCCGATAATTTATATGGAAACTACGGCGGTCTGACCAAGAAAGTTACAACGCTGGCGGAGAAAATGGCTATGCCGGGAACTCAGAAGGATCCTGACAACGATGATGCCAGCATCCGTGCGAACGGCGTATATGAGAATGCACCCGGATATTTCCTGCAGGAAGCGAAAGACGGGGAAGACAACTATAAGTATACGCTGCTGCTCGATAATCTGACACAGGAAGGTGCCAAGTTCTTCATAGGCGGCTATCCGACGGAAATGTCCAAAGCAAAGGGTTGGCTCACCTGCTCAACGAAGACTGTCCAGTACAGCGATCATGAGATCGAAGCCGGCATCGAGTTTGCAGATGTTCGTTTCTTTGAAGACAATCTGGCAGAAGACGGGCATGCGGAAGATATCAAGAAGGTTTATGAAAAAGCCAAGGCCCGTTTGGGTGAAGTCAGCGGCGGACAGGACACGGAAACGAAAGACGAACCGTATGTAAAGGAACGTCATAAAAGTGCTACGCTGGACGAAGAAAAAGGCATTTATACCTTCGGAAAACCTGTAGAGGAAGGCAAATTAGAGTACAATGTAGACACGGGGATGTTTGGCGTTCAGCCTACATCTGAACCGCAGTATTACGGGATTGAGCTGAAAAATCCTTTTGTGGAAAATAAGGATGCGCTTCGTCAGACAGTAGATGAGGCTCTGGAAGGCCAGGAAAGGGTTTATCCGAATTCACCCAAAAAAGAATACAGCGAAGCGGCCAGTGAGGCTGCATTAAAAGGAGATGGTCTTCTTCTTGCAAACGGAAACGCGGGCGATACCTATAATGGCGTGAAATACCACCGTCCGGTATGGACAAAGGGCGCAAGCATCAGTTTCTGGTGCAAACCGGCGGATTTGAGCGACCGTTCACCGATCCTCTATATGTGCGGAGATACGGATAAAGGCGGCGCCTTTGGACTTCTGGCAGACGGCTCGGTCGTGTTTGCAAGCCTGAAGTATGCGGATTGGACACAGTGGCAGCCGATCGGAGCGAACCAGTGCCAAAACTGCTTTACGGCGCTGGGGGATGGCGAAGAGTCAGAATATGTCAAAGAAGGCGAGTGGAATTATTACACCGTAACCTTCAAAAATGACTGGATCCAGGTTTATGTCAATGGACAGGAACTGGTTTACAAGTTTGTCAATTTAGGAGGAACAAAAGCAAACAAGGCTACCTGGAATCTGAAGTTTTTCAATGCGGGCTTTATGACGGCATACAATACCATCGGTCAGCCGACGGCAGCGGATGATCCGAAAGGCTATTTCAAAGCCTGCGGTGGCCTTGCTGAAAATGGCGTTGACAACTTCCTGTGTTCCATCCGGGCGCAGTATACGAGCTATAAGTTCAGTTCTAATCCAGATGCAGAGTTGAACAAACTTGCTGACGGATATCAGGCGCCGGAGATTGCCAGTCCGACCCGGACTGCGGAGTTTGATAAAACAGCGGGCAAAAATGTTTCATTGCAAATCACTGATCCCGAGAAACTTTCCTGGAAGGGCAGCCTGATGATGGATTTACTGACAGACGACAGTATGAAGTTATACTTTGGCGGCGCGCCTTCTCAGCTTTCTACCGATGGAAATCCTTCAGTTGCTGTACAGGGCGCTTCACAGGGCGGTAATGGATGGAATGCCCATGGATATGGCGCTGAACTGGAAGACGGCGACAAAAACCCGGAGAGTTCACATCTTCCGGCAAGTGGTACGAAAGCACCGGACTTCTGGTTCAATTCCAAACACAATCAGGAAGGATCTTCTTTCGCTGATTTCCGCTTTGAAGCAGAAATATGGGATGACGCCAAGGTTGCAGAGGAGTATGGTAAGCTCACTGCAGATCCGGAGGGAAATCCCATCACGAAATAAGCTTTGGATGAAAGCATGAACAAGTAATTTCAGGGGTTCCTGTCCGCCGGCAGGCGGGCGGGAATCCCGACAAAAAGGGAGGACAGAAATGAAAAAGAAAGGTTTAAGCAGAATGATTGCTGCGACGCTTTCCTTTGCACTGGCGGCAAGCTGCCTGCCGGCTTTTTCAATTGTCGCATCTGCAGATACGGTTTCCGTTCCGGAACCGCTGATGGTTTATGATTTTTCCCATTCTATCGAGGAACTGCAAACACTGGATCCGGGAATGGAAGTCGTAGAGAATGGGGCAAAACCGGAAATTGTTGCAGATGAAACAATGGGCAATGTTCTGAAACTGGGCAAGGCCATAGTTACAGAGGACAGCCAGAAATTCATGCCGGGCACATTGTACATTCAGGAAGATACGTCGGAATATTCTACGATCAACATTACAAATCCGTTTAAAGATTCCAAAGACAAACTGGTCGAATACGATGGTGATGATCATGCACAGGTTGAGATCAAAAAGTACGAAAGCTGTATGCAGCCTTACTGGAAAACCGGCGTGACGATCAGCTACTGGATCAAGACTTCCGGAAAAATTTCCAATGTACTGGGATTTCGAAACAACAAGTATATGCTTCAGGCGGACGATTATGCCAAGTATCTTTGTACGGTAGATTTCGATAAGGAATACAATTCCAGAACGGACGAGCAAAGGGCAGAACTGGGCGTTGAGGTTGTAAACTGCGGCGTGGATTGGAATTCGGATTATTTCTTCAAATATGAGAATGATGATCCGAATAATATTCAGGAATATATATCTAATCTCAGGGGTCCCGTTTATGTTTCCGTTGATGATATGGGCGATGCGTTCTGGATGAATAAGTTTTATACAGTAGGCTACGTTCCGAAAAGTGACGGAAAAGGGTATGATCCTTCTTCAGAAAACGGAACGGGTCGTTCCGGCAATTATGCGGATTATCATATCGTACCTGAATTTCCAAAAGAACAGGTAGAAGTACCCGACAATGGATCCAAGCTCAGATATGGCTGGGCAAAAGGCGAAATGTGGCTGGATTCCACATCTTCCTTCTATTTCGAGGGAGATAACGACGTGACCGTTCAGGAAAATCCGCATGCAGACAAATACATGTTACCGCAGGGTATGCAGAACGGAAACTGCTTTGCGATCAACTCCTGGTATGGCGGATACCAAACGCTGGAAGAGGCAATGGAAGATGAAATGACAGCAGACAGTCCTGTAACGGTGAAACCCGACGAATGGCATTTGGTTACCTGTATCATTCAGAATGACTGGGTCGAGTATTATCTGGATGGCAAGAATGTTGATGTAAAGAATACCTATTCTTCCTACGGAAGTGTCAGTATCGGCGGAGCCGTTACCGATCATATTAAACCCTGGAAGCGCTTCAATAAGGGCGGCGGCAGCCGTTACGGCTATGGCAACAACAAGAATTATGTGAAAGCCGGGACCAACGGCAACTATGTCTGCGAAGTCATTATGGACTGGCTGACAGACGATGTCACTACGGCAACCATCGGCGGCGGCAACACGTCAGGCGACGGTTACAACATGTTTGCCAACACGGATGAAATCGAAATCAAGAACATTGTATTCTATGATGAGATGCTGACAGATGATCAGATCGCGATGCTGGCCGAGAATGCGAATTACTATGCAGGCTGGGGATTTGAACAGCCGGGCGATGCAGACGGCGACGGTTCTGTTACATCTTCGGATGCGCTGAAGATTTTAAGAATTGTAGCAAAGCTCGATACGATCGACCCGTCAAAAGTTACTTTTGCAGATGTTGACGGCGACGGTGACATTACATCAGCAGATGCCCTTGGCATTCTGCAGTATGCTGCAAAACTTATCAGCAGTTTTGATGAACTGAAAAAATAAGGTCTGAAAAATGAAAAAAACGACCCCGATCGTACAGATCGGGGTTTGTTTTTTACAGGGCAGACGCCGCCGGAGACGCTTCCACCGCCGGCGTGTCGCTGTGCTGCCTGCCTTCATGATCCATATAATAATTTTCTTTGATGATCAGTTCCGAGATGGGCACGATTTCGAATCCTTTGTCCTGCAGTCCGGTAATGACCTGCTCCAGCGCGTCCGCGGTATATTCTCCGCCGTTGTGCATCAGGACGATGGAGCCCTTTCCCAGATGCTTGTGTTCGCAGACCGTGCGGATGATGGAATCCACGCCGTAGTTTTTCCAGTCCAGACTGTCTACGTCCCACTGGATGGGATAGTAGCCACAGGCGTTGGCCGCCTCGATGAGGGTGTCATTGTAGTCTCCGTAAGGGGGACGAAACAGGATCATATCTTTTCCGGTGAGCTCTTTGACCATGTCATGGGGCTTTTTGATTTCTTCCACACATTCCCCATAACTGAGGGTGCTCATTTCCTTGTGATTCATACTGTGATTTCCCAGATCATGCCCCTCCGCGGCAATGGCTTTGACGTCCTCCGGGTAGGATTCGATCCAGCCGCCGGTCATAAAAAAGGTGGCGTGAACATTGTGCTTTTTTAAAATATCCAGCAGTTTTCTGGTATCTTCGTTGCCCCAGGCCGCGTCAAAGCTGATAGCCACCTTATTTTCTGTTGTGTCCACACAGTAAATCGGCAGTTTTTTGTCAGAGGCTTTGGCGGAAGTGGAGATCATTTCGGGAACGGTCAGAAGGCCGAAAAGGACCACTGTAATCAGAGAAAAGAAAAGGAGAACGGATTTTTTGATCATGGAAAGGGATCCAATCCTCAGGGTTTATTATCCGTAAATTATATTCGCGGATTTTTATGGATATGATTTTCTTATACTGGTATTTTGCCGGACGGTATGTTAAGATAAAGTATCTACAGGAAAAATTCGGAAAAACCGGCGGAAAGAGAGGACCGTCCGGCGAAGGGAAGGTTGAAGATGCAGGAAACGTACTTTATGCCCGTGCGCGTATACAGCGGCGCAAACTGCCTGCTGCAGCATCCGGAGGTGTTTGCGGCGGCGG
This sequence comes from uncultured Lachnospiraceae bacterium, assembly GCA_947630695.1. Taxonomy (GTDB): domain Bacteria; phylum Bacillota; class Clostridia; order Lachnospirales; family Lachnospiraceae; genus CANRIM01. Next base: position 80,751 of record CANRIM010000002.1, on the reverse strand, counting down.
GGAAAAAGGCGCTGATCGTCTGCGGCAGAAATTCCGCGAAGCGCTGCGGGGTGTTTGCGGATATTGAAAAGATATTGAAAGAAACGGGACAGGACTTCGTGGCGTTTGACCGGGTGGAGCCCAATCCCTCCATTGAAACGGTTTATGAAGGCGCGGCGTTTGCGCGAAGTGAAGGCGCGGATTTTATCGTGGCGGCCGGCGGCGGTTCGCCCATGGATGCGGCCAAAGCCATTGCCGTGCTGGCCTGCGCATCCATTCCCCGGGAGGCGCTGTTTCAGGGAAACTATGTGAAGGCGCTGCCGATGATCCATATTCCCACCACGGCAGGCACCGGTTCGGAGCTGACGCCCTACGCCATATTGACGGATGACCGGATCGAGACCAAGATGACCATGTCCGGGCCGGTGATGTTTCCAAAGGCCGCTTTTTTGGACGGCAAATATATGGCGCAGCTGCCTTACCGGACTACGGTGCATACGGCGGTGGACGCCCTTTCCCATGCGGCGGAAGGGATGCTTTCCAACAAATCCTCCCGCTTTTCGGATGCGCTGGCAAAGCAGAGCCTGCAAATGATTACAGCGCAGTTTCCGGCACTGGAGATAGGCCGTTTTGACGCGGCGGCCCGGCAGAGCCTGCTGGAGGCGTCGGCTCTTGCGGGTATGGTGATTTCCCAGACCGGCACCACGGTGGTGCATACCATGGGGTATTCCTTCACCTATTTCCTTGGTACCGATCATGGCAGGGCCAACGGCCTGACACTGGGACAGTTCCTGGCGCTGGGCGAGGCGCAGTGCCCTGCGCGGATCCGTGAGATTTTGTCCTGCCTGGGCATGACGAAAGCTGCGGAACTGACTGTGTTTTTACGGAAGCTTTTGCAGCCCGATGAGAGGCTGAGCGAGGCGCAGGTGCGTAAATTTACGGAGATCACGATGAAGCGCGGTGCGAAAAAGCTTTCGGACTGCATGATCCGGGTCAGCGAAACGGATATTATGAATTTATATGCCGGATACCGGCAGGAGGGAGTCAAATGAGCGGCGTTGCATTAAAAAGCATTATTGAAAAAATGAATTTACAGGTACTCAATCCGGAGGTGGAAATTTCCGGGATTGAGGTGACGACTTCGGAAATCAACCGGCCGGCCCTGCAGCTGACGGGATTTTTCGCCGATTTTGAAGTGGTGCGGCCTCAGCTGATCGGCAACGTGGAATACAGCTATCTGAAAACCAAGACGAAGGAGGAGCGGACGGAGATTTACGACCGGTTCCTGGCCTATGGCGTGCCCTGCGTGATCTATTCTTCCAACCGGGCGCCGGACGGGCAGATGTTAAGCATCGCCGCGAAATACCATACGCCGGTGCTGCAGACCAGGCGGACGGCGTCGGATTTTATGGCGGAATTTATCCGTTCCATGAAGGTGCAGCTGGCGCCTATGATTTCCGTCCACGGCGTGCTGGTGGATATTTACGGTGAGGGCGTGCTGATTATGGGCGAGTCCGGCATCGGCAAAAGCGAAGCGGCGCTGGAGCTGGTGAAGCGCGGCCATCGTCTGGTTTCGGACGACGTGGTGGAGATCCGCAAGGTGTCGGATGAAACGCTGATCGGCACATCGCCGGATATTACCCGGCATTTCATCGAACTGCGGGGCATCGGCATCGTGGATATCCAGAAGCTGTTCGGTTACGCCAGCGTCAAGGAAACCCAGAATATTAATCTGGTCATCAAACTGGAGGACTGGAGCAGCGAAAAAGAATACGACCGGCTGGGACTGGAAGACGAATATACGGAGTTTCTGGGCAACAAGGTGGTCTGCCACAACATTCCTATCCGTTCCGGACGGAATCTCGCCATTATCTGCGAGACGGCGGCAGTCAACTACAGGCAAAAACAAATGGGATACAACGCGGCGCAGGAGCTGTACAAGCGCGTGCGCGAAAATCTGCAAAAAGGGGAGGTAAACTGACATTATGGGAAAAGCTGTTTACAATCTGGCGTTTGATTACGGCGCATCCAGCGGCCGTATGATTTTGAGCAAACTGGAAGATGGAAAAATTTCCCTGCAGGAACTGCATCGTTTTGATAATGAACCGGTGCGGATCGGGAAATACTTTTACTGGGATACCTTTCGCTTATACCATGAGCTGAAGCAGGGTTTGAAAAAAGCGGCGGCGCTGAAACTGCCGATTGCGTCCCTGGCCATCGATACCTGGGGCGTGGATTACGGACTGATCGACAGGGAGGGCAATCTCATCGGGATGCCCATCCATTACAGAGACGACCGTACCATCGGCGTGATCGAAGAAGTGGGAAAGCAGATTCCTTTAGAGGAACTTTACGCCGCCACAGGCATTCAGTTTATGAATTTCAATACGATCTTCCAGTTCTATGCGGATCGGAAAATGAGGCCGGATATCTACGAAAAAGCAGACAAGGCGTTATTCATGCCGGATTTGCTGAATTATTTCCTGACCGGAAAAGCGTACAGCGAGTACACCATCGCATCCACGGGACAGTTGCTGGACGCGAAAAAACGCACCTGGGATTTTGATATCATGAAACGGGCAGGCTTACGCACCGATCTGTGCTGCGATCTGATTGCACCGGGCACAGTGGTGGGAGACCTGACGGAGGAAGTCGTAAAGGAAACCGGATTGGAAGGCGTCAAAGTCATTGCGGCAGGGAGCCATGATACCGCGTCTGCGGTTGCGGGAACGCCGTTTGAAGATGAAAATGCAGCCTTCTTAAGCTGCGGCACATGGTCGCTTCTGGGTATGGAAATCGATGAACCGATTCTGACACAGCAGTCGTATGCGTATAATTACACCAACGAAGGCGGTGTGGAAGGAAAAATCCGTTTTTTGAAAAATATCAACGGACTTTGGATCATGCAGAACCTGAAGCGCAACTGGAGTCAGTTTGAGCAGGAGGTATCCTATCCTGATATTATCCGGGCGTCCCGGGCAGCAAAGAAACAGGATTATACCATCAATCCCAATGATCCCCGCTTTACCGCGCCTTACAATATGATGCGGGAAGTCATCGCCTATTGTGAGGAAACCGGACAGGGCAGGCCGGAGGGCCTGGGCGAGATCGCCATGGCCATTTACAACGGGCTGGCGGAGGAATACAAGACCACCATCCGGAATCTGGAAACCATCACCGGCAGAACCATTTCCTGCATCAACATGATCGGCGGCGGCATTCAGGACGAACTGCTCTGCGAGCTGACGGCAAAGAGTACCGGGAAAAAGGTGATTACGGGGCCGGTGGAAGGCTCGGCGCTGGGCAATATCATTATGCAGCTGAAAAGCCTAGGGGCGGTTTCTTCCCTGCAGGAAGGCCGCCAGATCATCAAACGAAGCTGCACGCAGAAGGTTTATACGGTTTAAATTTACAGGGTATCAGGCGTTGGCCGGATACCCTGATCGGAGTTTTTAATGCGAAATAAGAAGGACTGATACGATGAATTTGGAAAAACTGTCAATGTATACGCTGCTGGAGACGTATCCTCTGGAGGATATCCAGTCGGTGGGCTATTATTTTGTGCATAAGAAAAGCCAGGCAAAGCTGTGTGTGATTGCCAACGACGACGAAAACAAGGTCTTTATGGCGGGATTCCGCACGCCGCCGGAAAACAATACGGGGCTGCCCCATGTGCTGGAACATTCCGTGCTCTGCGGATCCAGGCACTTTCCGGCGAAAGACCCTTTTGTGGAGCTGGCCAAGGGTTCCTTAAATACCTTTCTGAACGCCATGACCTATCCGGACCGGACGGTGTATCCGGTGGCAAGCTGTAACGATCAGGATTTTAAAAATCTGATGCATGTGTATATGGACGCGGTGTTCTATCCGAATATTTATACGAATCCGAAGATTTTAAAGCAGGAAGGCTGGCACTATGAGCTGGAGGATCCGGAAAGCCCCCTTTCCATTAACGGTGTGGTTTATAATGAAATGAAGGGGGCCTATTCCCTGCCGGAGGCTTTTCTGGAGCGGGAATCTTTGCGGATGCTGTTCCCGGATACGCCATTTGCCTGTGATTCCGGCGGGGTGCCGGAGGAAATCCCCCAGCTGACCCAGGAAGCCTTTACGGCCTTCCATAAAAAATATTATCATCCTTCCAACAGTTATATTTATCTCTACGGAAATATGGATGTGGAGGAACGCCTGCTCTGGCTGGACGAGGCGTATCTCTCCGCATTTTCGGCAACAGAGGCGGATTCAGAGATTGCCTCCCAGCCTCCCTTTGACAAACCGGTGGAAAAGGAAATGGCCTATCCTATCGGCACGGAGGAGAGCGAAGCGGAAAACACCTATCTCTGCTCCTATCAGGTGGTGGCGCCGCCGGAGGACTACGAACTGCAGGCGGCCTTTCAGGTGCTGGAATATGTGCTGATTACCGCGCCGGGCGCCCCCGTCCGGCAGGCGTTGCTGGCGGCGAAGATCGGCAAGGATATTCTGGGCGGGTTGGAAAAGGATGTGAAGCAGCCCTTCTTTTCCATCATTGCCAAGAATGCGGAAGCGTCCCAGAAAGAGGAGTTTCTGCGGATCATCGATAAGGTGCTGCAGGAACAGGCAGAGAATGGCATTGACAAAAAAGCGCTGGCCGCGGCGCTGCATTCCATGGATTTTTCCTATCGGGAAGCGGATTACGGCAGATATCCCAAGGGGCTGATGTACGGCCTGAACCTGCTGGGGGCCTGGGTCTACGCCGACCGGCCGCCTTTTGAATCGCTGGAAATGCTCTCGATCTACGCCTCTTTGAAAAAGAAGGCGGAAGGAAACTATTTTGAAGAACTGATCCGGACCCGCCTGCTGGACAATCCCCACAAGCTGGTGCTGGTGATGCGGCCGGAGAAGGGCCTGTTGGCCAGGACAGACGCGAAGCTGCGCGGGCAGCTGGACGCGTACAAAAACAGTCTGGACGAAGCCGGCCTCGGCACGCTGATGGAGGATACGGCGGCGCTGAAACGGTATCAGCAGGAGCCCTCGCCCAAAGAGGCGCTGGACACCATTCCCATGCTGAAGCGCAGCGATATGCGCCGGGAAATCATGCCCCTTCGCAATGAAACGGTACAGATCGGGGAGATGCCCGTGTTGCTGCACGGCTACGAAACCAACGGCATTGGCTATATGGATCTGTTGTTTGACGTGGGAAAAATCACGCCGGAATACCTCCCTTATCTGTCGCTGCTGAAAAATGTGCTGATGTTTGTGGATACGGATCATTATACCTACCGGGATCTTTACAATGAGGTACAGTGCACATCCGGCGGCATGTCCTTCCAGACCCTAACCTATGACATTGCCGGGGAAAAGGACGCCTACGGCGTGCAGTTTATGTTCAGCGTGAAAGCGGTGTACGGGGATTACAAAAAAGTGTTTGCGCTGCTTTCGGAAATCCTGTGTACCAGCCATATGGAAGATGCCGGCCGGCTGTATGAAATCGTTTCCGAACAGAAATCCCAGCTGCAGATGGGGATTTTAAGCTCCGGACATCTGTTTTCCATGATGCGTTCTTCGGCCAATTACGCGGAAAGCGCCTATGTGGAGGATATGTTCTCCGGCATCGGTTATTATGATTTTATCAAAGACATTGAGGAACATTTTGACACGCGGAAACAAAAGGTCATCCGGATGCTGCAGCATCTTTCGGCGATGATTTTCGATCCGGCACGGATGCAGGTCAGCTTTACGGGCAGCCGGGCAGGGGCGGAAACATTGGGCGCGCTTCTGCCGGCGCTTATGAAAGATCTGCAGGAGCATCATCAGGTGCCCATGGAATACGGCAGCATTTCGCTGCCCCGCAAAAACGAGGGCATCAAATGCGCTTCCAAAGTGCAGTATGTGGCCCAGACCGGGGATTTTGGGAAGATTTCCACGGAATACCACGGCGTTTTGAATGTGGTGGCTACCATGATGCGCTACGATTATCTCTGGAATGAAATCCGTGTGCTGGGCGGGGCTTACGGCTGTATGAACGGCTACGGAAGGACCGGAAGGGGGTATTTCATTTCTTACCGGGATCCGCATCTGCAGCGGACGCTGGACGTCTACCGCAGGGCCGCCGACTATCTCAGGGCCTTTGACGGGGGCGAGGATGAAATCACCCGGTATATCATCGGGACCTTAAGCGACCTGGACGCGCCGCTGTCCGAGAGCAAAAAGGGCAGCCGCTCGCTGATGGCCTGGCTGTCTCATGTGGACGAGGCCACCATCGCCAAGGAACGGAAAGAAATTCTGGAGATCACGAAAGAAGATATCCGCCGCATGGGCGATCTGATCGAACAGATCGTGGAGGATCATCAGTTCTGTGTCATCGGAAATGAGGAAAAAATCGAGGAAAACGCCGGACTGTTTGACGTAGTCCGGGCACTTTAAAGGAGTTTATTTATGCCGGCAGATAAAAAATCCGGCTTTGTGACCTTAGTGGGCCGGCCGAATGTTGGAAAATCCACCCTGATGAACTGTCTCATAGGACAGAAAATCGCCATTACTTCCGCAAAACCCCAGACTACGAGGAACCGGATCCGCACCGTATTTACGGACGAACGGGGCCAGATTGTCTTTGTGGACACGCCGGGGATGCACAAGGCGAAAAACAAGCTGGGCGATTATATGATGGAAACGGTGATCAAAAGCATCCGGGACGTGGATCTGATCTGCTGGCTGGTGGAGATCGAGCGAAAACCCGGCAAAGCGGAAGAAAAAATCGTGGAAACCCTGAAAGATAAGGGGATCCCCGTGATTCTGGTCATCAATAAAATCGACGGGCACCGGCCGGCGGCAGTGATGGAAAGCATTGCCGCGTATCAGCATCTGATGCCCTTTGACAGTGTGGTGCCGGTTTCCGCCATGGAAGGGAGCAACACCGAGGAACTGCTGTCGGAGATTTTCCGGCTGCTGCCTGCAGGCCCCATGTATTATGATGCGGAGACCCTGACGGATCAGCCGGAGCGGCAGATCGCGGCGGAAATCATCCGGGAAAAGGCGCTGCACGCCCTGGAAGAGGAAATTCCCCACGGCATCGCGGTGACGATTGAAAAAATGTCGGTGCGTCCGGGCAAAAAGCTTATGGAGATCGAAGCCAGTATCATTTGCGAAAAAGATTCCCATAAGGGCATTATCATCGGCAAAGGCGGGCAGATGCTGAAAAAAATCGGCAGCCGCGCCCGCTTTGAACTGGAAAAAATGCTGCAGATGCAGGTCATTCTGAATCTCTGGGTCAAAGTCCGCAAAGACTGGCGGGACAGCGACCTTATGCTGAAAAATTTCGGCTACGATAAAAAGCGGATCGACTGAGTCAGGGAATTACTGACAGTATAGAAAAGCGGTCATTTGAAAAAGCTAAGAGCAGGATAAAATTTTTAAAAAAGGGACAAAAATTATGAATGACCGTTTATGGAAGAATTTTGAAAATACAGGCAGCGTGGCGGCTTATCTTGCGTACAGAGGCATAAGCGTGCAGAAAGAAAGCAAAGGCAATGGAGAAGACAGCAGCAACGGGAATCGTTCTGGCAGCCTCACCGGTGGGGGAATATGACAAACGGCTCCTGATCCTGACAAAAGAATACGGAAAAATATCCGCTTTTGCCCGGGGCGCCAGAAAACCTACCAGTATGCTGGTGGCGGCGGCCAATCCCTTTGCATTCGGGCAGTTTGATCTGTACGAAGGCAAAAGCAGTTTTCAGGTGACTGCATTTTATGCGCAGCATTATTTCCGGGAGCTGACCGCAGATCCGGAAAGCGCATACTACGGTTTTTATTTTCTGGAGCTCTGCGATTATTATGCACGGGAGTTTACGGATGAACGGGAAACCCTGGCGCTTTTGTATCAGTCGCTGAAAGCGCTGGTACATAAAAAGATTTCCAACCGGCTGGTACGCCGGGTCTTTGAGCTGCGCCTCATGCGGATCAACGGAGAGCTGCCGTCCGCGGAACAGATGCAGCTGCAGGACCGGACCCTGCAGTACACCGTGGAATTTATTCTGAAAACGCCGGTGGAAAAGCTCTATACCTTTGCACTGTCCGAACCGCTGCTGCAGGCGCTGGAGCAGCTGGCGGATTTTTACCGGAACAGGACCATTGACCGGAAGCTGCATGCGCTGGAAATTCTGGAAGGCATGCTGCCGGACGAAGGAGAAAACAAATGTTAAAAATGATATCATGGAATGTCAACGGCTTCAGAGCCTGCCTGCAAAAAGGCTTCGGGGATTTTTTCAAGGCAATGGACGCGGATATTTTCTGCCTGCAGGAAACGAAGATGCAGCCGGGACAGGCGGATTTTCGGGCGGAAGGATATTATGAATATTATTTCAGCGCCGAGAAAAAAGGATACTCCGGCACCGCGGTGTTTGCAAAGCAGGAGCCGCTTTCCGTCACATACGGCATCGACGGCTCTTTTATGGACGAAGGCAGGGTCATAACCCTGGAATATGCAGATTTTTATCTCATCACATCCTATACGCCCAACGCCCAGCCGGAATTAAAGCGTATCGACTACCGGATGGCCTATGAGGATGCCCTGCGTACATATATGAAAAAACTGGATGCGTGCAAACCGGTGATTCTCTGCGGGGATCTGAATGTGGCCCATCAGGAAATCGATTTGAAAAATCCGAAATCCAACGTGGGCAATCCCGGCTTTTCCGACCAGGAGCGGGGCAAGTTCTCGGAGCTTCTGGCCGCCGGATTTACGGATTCTTTCCGTTACCTTTATCCGGAACGGAAGGACGCCTACAGCTGGTGGTCCTACCGGATGCGGGCAAGAGAAAAAAATGTGGGTTGGCGAATCGATTATTTTGTGGTATCATCTTCTCTGCAAGAGAAAATTTCAGATTCTCTGATTTACAGCGAAGTAACCGGCAGTGACCACTGTCCGGTGGGAATCGTGGTGGATTTATAAAAAAATAGGGCGTTTTATGCCGCAAAACTCCTGAAAAACAAGTCCAAAGTGGGAGACCTTTACAAAACGAAAGCTTTGTGTTATAATGACGGTGTCGCATGGAAAGATGCGCATTTTAAGCACCCGTAGCTCAGGGGATAGAGCAATGGTTTCCGGTGCCATGTGGCGGGGGTTCGAATCCCTCCGGGTGTGCTTTTTTACCATCAGAGAAAGGAGTTTGCGCATGATTAAGAAATGTTGGCGCCAGGTGAAGCAGTATGCACGGCTTTACGGCAGGCAGATACGGTTTTCCGCTTTGGGCATTTTATTTGTTATACTGATCGTGCTGATTGTCATCGATCAGAAAACGGCGAATCAACCTGATCCCGGCGCGATTCTGACCGATGCGTATGACGAAGTCAACGAGCTGGTGAATTCGTATTATACGTCGGTGGCAGCCGGGGATACGGACAGCCTGAAAAAGATCGTTGTCCCGTTTACCACTGCGGATGAACAGGCAGTGACGCACAAAAGCACGCTGGTGGAAAGCTACGACAATATCAAATGTTATACCCATAAAAAAGGCGTTACCAAGAATTACTACATCGTGTTTGCATATTACGAGATCCGCTTCCCGGATGTGCAGACCCCGGTACCGGGTATGGAGACCCACTTTATATGCCGGGATTCGGAGGGCAAGCTGTATATCAACAATGACCCGGAGCGCCTGACGGAATCCCAGAAGAACAGGCTGCAGACCGTGCTTGGCAAGATCGAGACGGAAGCGCTGTTTGATGAAGTAGAAACTTCCTTTGCAATGGCATTAAGTTCCGATGAAGGCGTTTACAATTTCGTGGAGGCGCTGGACGAGGATCTGGCAAAATCAGCCGATGCTCTGAAAGACAAGAACAAGGATACCGCCGGGGAAAACGGAGAGTTAAAGCTTGGGGAGACGGATCCGCCGAAGACGGCGGGAGACGTGAAGAAAACCCAGGTGGCAGTCATCAATCTGGATCTGTATGAGTCGGATGATACGGCGTCCACCGTCGTCAGTGTGATTCCGGTGGGTTCCGGCGTGTATGTGGACAGCAACAAGGAAAACGGATTTTCCGCTGTGACCTACAACAACATTACCGGCTATGTGGAAAGCAAGTACCTCTACAACAGCCTTGAAGTGAACGACACCGTCACCGGCAGCTGCGCTTATTATGCTTCCTGCAGCAGCGTGATCGAGCCCATGGGCAATCTGGAAGCGGGACAGAGCTATGAACGGACCCGTTATTTCGGAAACGGCTACAGCGAGGTCAAGCTGAACGATACATACGTATATGTGAAAACAGAAGAACTGGATCATTAAAAAACAAAAGGCTTCCTGCAGACGGCAGGAAGCCTTATTCTATGACGTCAATGATTCTTTTGGGTGTGATGCTGCGTGTACAGACGCCTGTAAACGACGGATGGTATTCATAATGATCCAGCGCATCGTAAGCGATGCATTTGACCAGTTCCAGAACGAAGGGAATCCGGTTGTCTTCCGAAATGTCGCTGAAACGGATGATACAGCGGACGGCGCTGCCTTTGATTTTCGCATCTGCAGCGTCGGACGGCATATAAAACGGAATGCCGTCCTTTACTTTGAGCCCGTGGGCGCGCAGTTCTTCCATCGTATGGCCGCAGGCCGGACAGAGGGCTTCAAAGGCCCTGTTTTTCAGGATTTCCGTCATTTCACACAGAAGTTCGGAAAGGGCAGGATCCTTGCGGACGGCGTCCGGTGTCAGGCTGCAGTGCATATAGGCGCCGAAATATCGTATGTTTTTATGAAAATACGGACGCAGCAGCTTCAGGTTCCGCAGCGCAAGCTGTTTCAGCGCGGCAGGATAAGTGAAGGGCTGGTTTATTCTGATTCTGATCATCTTTGGTCTCTTTCAAAAAAGTTTCCGCTTTGCAGCACAGGCGGAAGCTTATTTTTTGCTGTAATCATGAGTATAAATGATTTTCGCGGCGCTTTCAAGAAGGCTTTCATCACGGTTCTTCGAATAATCTGTCCGAAATCCGCAAAGACTATAGCAGACAGCAAGAAAGACGAAAGGAGACAAACAGGTGATCAGCAATTCTGATAAAAGGCTTTTGCATGAAACGTATAAAAATGCTTCGGCAGCGGTGGATACGATTTACGCGATGATGGACAAGGTGGAGGATGAGGAACTGGCGCTGGATCTGACCAGACAACTTGGAAAATACACTTCGATTCAGGATCGGGCGGAGGAAGAACTGATTGTATCCGGAGACCGTCCCGCGCCTTCTGCGATGAAACGCGCGTGGTGCAGAGTGTCCTCTTTTGTCAGGACCATGGGAAAACGCAAAGCGTCCACAGCCGCCAATATGCTGATCCGGGAAAACACCGGGAGAATCATATCCACAACGAAATCCCTGCATGATAATCTTTCCGCAAAAAAAGAGTACTGTGAGCTGGCGGACGAACTGATGGAGTTTGAGCAGCGCAATATCAGCAGAATGAAAAACTATCTTTAAAATTATGGCATAACCGATCTGTCCGCTTCATAAAATGAATCGAAAAAAGGCCATGCCGTTACATGCGTTTGTACCGGCATGGTTCCTGCATACGGAGGGTTTTATGAAGATCAAATCATTGCTGAAGGTTATGTTTGTTACATATCTGTTTTCCGCAGTCCTGCTGATCGTACTGGCGGCGGTACTGTATAAATTCGGCCTGAGCGCGCAGAAGCTGCGCCTGGGCGTCATGGCCATTTACTGCCTTTCCGGGTTTTTAAGCGGTTTTCTGATGGGAAAAATTGTCCAGGCAAAAAAATATCTGTGGGGCGTTGTGACAGGGTTGTGCTATTTTGCCGCCCTTGCGGCCGTTTCTGTGATCCTGCACGGCGGTTTTCAGGGAAATTATAAAAATATTCTGATGCAGCTGGCGCTCTGTGTGGCTTCCGGCATGATCGGCGGCGCGCTGGCCTGAAGGAAGAGGGGCTTTTCTGCATGGAAATCCCCGGGGCTGCCTGTGAAAACTGCTTGCTATGCCGCGGAGATTGTGCTATAGTATATTAGTCGTTTTGCGACATTTTTTATAATTCATGTGAAAAGCGCAAAAAACTTTTTACATCAGATAAAAAAGAGGAGTTTCAGTCAGATGAAGAAAAACGGAAAAGCAAAAAGTATCGTCGTGCTGGCCATTCTTCTGGTTGCGCTGATTGCCTTCGGCTATGTGAGCTTTTTTGGTATCGGCGACACGGCGACGGGCGCTGCGGAGAACATCAGTCTCGGGCTTGATCTTGCAGGCGGCGTCAGCATTACTTACGAAGCCAAGGACAGTAAAGTTAGCCAGGAAGATATGGACGATACCGTCTATAAGCTGCAGAAACGTGCGGAAACCTACAGCACGGAGGCTGAGGTTTATCAGGAAGGCGACCGCCGGATCAATATTGAAATCCCCGGCGTCAGCGACGCCAATGCGGTGCTGGAAGAACTGGGTACTCCCGGATCCCTGTATTTCCTGCGTTCAGTAGACGGCGAATCGGAAGTCGTCATGCAGGGTTCGGATATCGTCAGTGCGGAAGCCATGGTGTCCAGAGATGAAAAGACCAGCGCCACTTCCTATTCGGTACAGCTGAAGCTGACGGATGAGGCGGCACAACGCTTCGGCGAGGTCACCGCGGAGAGCATCGGCCAGCAGATCGCCATTATCTATGACGACGAGCTGATTTCATCCCCCACCGTACAGCAGGCGATTACGGACGGATCCCCTTCCATTACCAATATCAGTTCCTATGAGGAGGCGGAAGAGCTGGCATCCTACATCCGTATCGGCGGCCTGAGCCTGGAGCTGGAAGAAGTCAGATCCCAGGTGGTCAGCGCGAAGCTGGGTGTGGAAGCCATCGAAAAGAGTATTCAGGCCGGTATCGTAGGCATCCTGCTTGTCATTATCATGATGTGCATCGTATACCTGATCCCCGGACTGGTTTCGGGCATCGGACTTTTGCTTTATACGCTGATGATGCTTCTGATTCTGAATGCATTTGATATTACCCTGACCATTGCGGGTATCGCAGGTATCATCCTGTCCATCGGTATGGGCGTCGACGCCAACGTCATTATCTTCGCCCGTATCAAGGAGGAAATCGCGGCGGGCAATTCCGTCAAGGCTTCCATCCGGGAAGGCTATCGGAAAGCGTTCTCGGCGATCTTAGACGGCAACGTGACGACGCTGATTGCAGCCATCATCCTGATGTGGCGCGGCTACGGTTCTATCCGCGGTTTCGCACAGACGCTGGCCATCGGTATCCTGCTTTCCATGTTTGTTTCTCTTGTGGTTTCCCGTTTTGTTGTTAACGCACTGTATGCGCTGGGCGTGAAAGACGCGAAATTCTACGGCAAAGCCAAGACCCGGAAACCCTTTGATTTTGTGGGCAAACGCTTTATCGCCATGGCGATTTCGATTGCAGTGATTCTTGTGGGCGCCGGCTTCTTTATCGGAAACGGCGTTGCCGGCAACAGAGTTTTGAATTTCAGTCTGGAATTTTTGGGCGGTACTTCCACCACCGTCACCTTTGATGAAGAAATGACTGTGGACCGGGTGGAAAAGGAAGTGGTCCCCGTTGTAGAAGAAATCACCGGCGACGGCAATATCCAGACGCAGATCGTACAGAGCAGCGGCAATAAAGAGGTCATCATCAAGACCAGAGAGCTGGATCTGGAAGAACGTACCGCTTTAGATGAAGCGCTGGAAGAAAACTTTGACGTGGATGAAAGCATGATCCAGGCGGAAAATATCAGCTCTACGGTCAGCAACGAAATGCGTGCCCAGGCCGTCATCGCGGTTGTGGCTGCGGTTATCTGTATGCTGATTTACATCGCCCTGCGGTTCAAGGATATCCGCTTCGGCGCCAGCGCGGTCATCGGCCTTTGCCATGACGTATTGATCGTGATCTGCGCTTATGCGATTTTCCGGATTCCGGTGGGCAATACCTTTGTAGCCTGTCTGCTGACGATCGTCGGTTACTGTATCAACTCCACCATCGTTATCTTTGACCGTATCAGAGAGAACATGGGGACATATAAAGACAGACGGGAACTGGTCAACACCAGTATCACCCAGTGTATCAGCCGGAGTATCTTTACCTTCGCATCTACCTTTATCATGGTGGCGGCCATCTATATCAACGGCGTGACTGCGATCCGCGAGTTTGCGGCGCCTCTGATGGTGGGTCTGGTTGCGGGACTTTTCTCCTCCAACTGCCTGACCTCCCCTATCTGGTATATGCTGAAAAGGGATAAATCCAAAAAGCAATAAATACTGTTGGTGCAAATGACAGAAACAATAAAGCATCCTCTTTGATCAAGAGGGTGCTTTACTGATTTTCAACTGTATGCAAAAAAGCAGTTTCCGCAAACGATAAGGAACAACGGAATGAAACAACAATGGTATACACAGAATAAAAAAGCGGATTTTGAGCGGCTGGCACAGCGCTTCGGCCTGAGCCCGGTGACCATCCGGCTGATTCGAAACCGGGGGCCCGAAACCGATGCGGCCTTTGAGAAATATCTCCACGGCAGTATCCGGGACCTTTACAATCCCTGGGATATGAAGGATATGGAAAAAGCGGTTTCGCTGATCCGGGAAACCATTGCGGGGGGCAAAAAAATCCGCGTGATTGGAGATTATGATATCGACGGGGTCTGCGCGTCCTTTATTTTAAAAGAAATGCTGCAGGCCGCCGGCGCCTGTGCGGATGTGGATATTCCCCACCGGGTAAAAGACGGCTACGGCGTCAGCCGCCGGTTGATGGAAAAGGCGAAAGAAGACGGCGCGGCGCTTGTGATCACCTGTGACAACGGCATTTCCGCCCGAGAAGCGATCCATTACGCGAAAGAAGCAGGCCTTACCGTCATCGTGACCGATCATCACGAGGTGCCCTTCGAAGAAAATGCAGGCGGAAGCTGTGACATCCTTCCGGAAGCGGACGCGGTGATCGATCCCAAGCGCACGGACTGTCCGTATCCCTTTCCGGGACTCTGCGGCGCTGGCGTAGCTTTCAAGCTGGGACAGGCCCTTTTGGAAACGCTGGCTGTGGAACAGCGGCAGGCGCTGTATGAAGAACTGCTGTGTTTCTGTGCTTTCGCCACCATCGGCGACATCATGGAATTAAAGGATGAAAACCGGATTCTGGTAAAGGAAGGACTGCGGCATTTCCCGGATCTGAAAAATGTGGGCCTCCGGGCACTGATCGCGGTGAATCAACTGGACCCGGCGCATCTGACGCCGGAGCAGATCGGGTTTATCTTAGGCCCCTGTATCAACGCGGCGGGCCGGCTGGACAGCGCCATGCTGGCTTACGGGCTGTTCAATGAAACGGACGAAAATGCGGCGCTGGCACAGGCGCTGCATTTAAAAGAACTGAACGATCAGAGAAAGACATTGACCCAGGAGGGACTGGAACGGGCGGTGGCGCTGGCAGAGCAGGAACCGGAAACGCCGGTGCTGTTTCTGTATGTGAAAGAAATCCATGAAAGCGTTGCGGGCATTATCGCGGGACGCCTGCGGGAACTCTATAACAAACCGGCCTTTGTCCTGACGGACAGCGGCGGGCTCCTCAAAGGGGCGGGGCGGTCCATCGAGGCCTATCCCATGTTTGACCGGCTGCAGGCCTGCGGCGAGCTGTTTTCCAAATTCGGAGGACACAAAATGGCGGCGGGATTTTCGCTGCCGCCGGAAAATTTTGAAAAGGCCAAAGATTTTCTGAATGCCCACTGCGGATTGACAGCGGAGGACTTTGTGCAGAAAGTCAGTGTGGACTTTCAAATGTCGCCTTCATATATTACAATGGATCTGCTGGAGGAAATCCGGCAGCTGGCGCCCTTCGGCAACGGCAATCCGGAACCCTGTTTTGCGGAACGGGATCTGAAAGTGACGGGATACCGGCTGGTGGGAGAAATGAAAAATGTGCTTTCCCTGGACTTTGAACAAAACGGCAGACCTATGAAAGGCGTCTGTTTCCGGGATGCGGAGGCGCTGGCGGAAGAACTGAAAAGAAGCGATACGCTGACCATGGTTTACCGGCCCCAGCTGAATGAATACCGGGGAACCGTCTCCGTGCAGCTGGTGGTGGAATATTTCGCAAACCGGCAGGAAGCCGACTCGAATAGTAATTGATTTTTTGTTGAAAATAGTCTAATATATAACAATAGTTTTGCACAGAATCAAAGGAGTTTGACCGGGAATGCAAAATGATGATGTTCGGATAGAAGAAGAATTTAAGCTGCCGGAGAGTCATCAGGAGGAGAAGAAACCTGCTGTAACGGATCCGGACGTCCTGTTTACGCAGCTGATCGACAATATCAAAGGCTATCATCCTTCCGCGGATCTGAAGGTCATTGAGGACGCCTATGCCCTGGCGAAGGAGGCCCACAAGGACCAGGTCAGAAAATCTGGAGAACCTTACATCATGCATCCGCTGAACGTGGCGCTGATCCTTTCCCAGCTGGAGCTGGATAAGGAATCTATTGCCGCGGGCCTGCTGCACGATGTGGTGGAAGATACCGGCTATACGCTGGAGGATATTGAAAAGCGGTTCGGCGGGGAAATCGCGGCGCTGGTGGACGGGCTGACCAAGCTGAAAAAAATCGATTATCATTCAGACCGGCTGGACTATCAGGCGGACAACCTTCGGAAAATGTTCCTGGCCATGGCAAAGGATATCCGGGTGGTACTGATCAAGCTGGCAGACCGCCTGCACAACATGCGGACCCTGCAGTATAAGGAACCGGACAGGCAGAAGGACATTGCCAGAGAGACCCTGGATATTTATTCGCCCATTGCGCAGCGGCTGGGGATTTCCCGCATCAAGGTGGAACTGGACGACCTTTCGCTGAAGTATCTCAAACCCGACGTCTACTATGACCTGGTGGATAAGATCGTCATGCGGAAGAGCGCCAGAGAGGCCTATGTGAGAAATATCGTGGCCCAGGTGCAGCAGCACATCAAAGACGCGGGCATCGAAGGCACCGTGGAAGGCAGGGTAAAGCATTTTTTCAGTATTTACAAAAAAATGGTGAACCAGCATAAGACCATCGATCAGATTTATGATCTGTTCGCGGTGCGCATTATCGTGGATTCCATCAAGGACAGCTATGCGGCGCTGGGGGTCATTCACGAATTTTATACGCCGATTCCCGGAAGGGTGAAGGATTATATCGCCATGCCCAAGCCCAATATGTACCGCTCGCTGCACACGACGCTGATCGGCAAAGACGGACAGCCCTTTGAAATACAGATCCGTACCAAAGAAATGCACAAAACCGCGGAGTATGGCATCGCCGCGCACTGGAAATATAAAGAGGCTTCGGACGGAAAGAAACCGGAGCTGCATGAGGAAGAAAAACTGACCTGGCTGCGGCAGATTCTGGAATGGCAGCGGGAGATGAGCGACAACGAGGAGTTCATGGGACTGCTGAAAAACGATCTGGATCTGTTCAGCGAGTCGGTGTACTGCTTTACGCCGACGGGAGAGGTGAAAACCCTGACCGCCGGTTCTACGCCCATTGATTTTGCTTATCAGATCCATACCGCGGTGGGCAACCGGATGATCGGGGCCAGGGTCAATGACAAACTGGTGCCCATCGACTATGAAATACAGAACGGCGACCGGATCGAGATTTTGACTTCCCAAAACTCCAAGGGCCCTTCCAGAGACTGGCTGGCCATCGTCAAGACCACCCAGGCAAAAAATAAAATCAATCAGTGGTTCAAAAATCAGTTAAAAGATGAAAACATCGTCAAGGGACGGGAACTGCTGCATTTATACTGTAAAATGAAGCTGATCCGGCTGTCCGAGATCAACAAGCCGGAGTATCAGGAAAAGGTGATGTCCCGCTATGGCTTTAAAGACTGGGATTCCATTCTGGCGGCCATCGGGCACGGCGGACTGAAGGAAGGCCAGGTGGCCAACAAGCTGCTCTATGAGTACCGGAAGGCCAATCCGGAGCTGCTGACGGATCAGGATGTCATCGAACATGCGGAGCCTGCCGTGCATACGCGGAAAAACAGCGCCGCCAGCGGCGGGATCATCGTCAAGGGCGCGGAGGATGTGTCGGTGCGCTTTTCCAGATGTTGTTCGCCGGTGCCGGGAGATGAGATCGTGGGATTTGTCACCCGGGGACGGGGGGTTTCCATTCACAGGACAGACTGTGTGAATATTATGCATCTGCCGGAAGCGGACCGGGCCCGCCTTATCGAGGCAGAATGGGGCAGCACGGACAGTAATTTAAGCGATACCAGCTACACCACCGTGATTTCGGTCTACGGCAATGACAGAAGCGGCCTGTTGGTGGATATTTCGAAGATTTTCACCGAGGAACAGATCAATATCAGCCGGGTCAACGTCAGAACCAGCAAAAACGGGACTGCCAGCATTGAACTGGGCTTTGATATCCATTCCAAAGAGGAACTGAACCGGATCTGCAATAAGATATCGCGGGTGCCGGATGTGCTGAATGTAGAAAGAAGTGTGGGCTGATGCAGACAAACAGAATCATCACAGGCAGTTTACAGACCAACTGTTATATTGTGACGTCAGAGGAAAGCAGCCGCTGTTTCATCATCGATCCGGGGGACAGCGCGGACAAAATTGACGCATTCTTGCGGGAACGTAAGCTGACGCCGGCGGCAGTGCTTTTGACCCACGGGCATTTTGATCATATTCTGGGATTACAGGATTTAAAAACAAAGTATACGGTGCCGGTCTGCGCCATGGCGGCGGAACAGGCGCTGTTAGAGGATGCGGCGCTGAACTGCTCCGCGGAAGTGGGCAGGGCCTTTGCCTTTTCTCCCGACCGCTGCCTGCAGGACGGAGAGGAGATTACCCTGGACGATATCTGTCTGAAGGTCATCGCCACGCCCGGTCATACCGCCGGTTCCTGCTGCTTTTATGAGGAATCACAGCAGCTGCTGTTTACCGGGGACACGCTGTTTTTCCGTTCCATCGGGAGAACGGATTTCCCCACAGGCAGTTTTGATACCATCATGGCGTCGCTGGAAAAACTGAAATGTCTGCCGGAGGATACCCGCTGCCTGTGCGGCCACGGTCCTGAAACCACCATTCGAAGCGAAAAAGCAAACAATCCGTATTTACGAGGACGGTTATGATCATTATAAAACTGAACAACAGGGAGTTTGAGCAGGATATCCGCCCGCTGGTCCTGAGCTTTTATCCGGGCGCCGTTCTTCTGGTGCTGGACGACGGGGCAAAAGAAGCGGATGCCGGGCAGAAGGAACCCCGGACGGAGGCGGATTTGCTGCTGTGTATCTTTCAGACGGAGACCGATGTTCGTATTTCCCTGTACCAGGCGCCGGACGCAGCGGAGCCGGTGCTGAAGCGGGAGGAAATTTTTCCGGTGCCCGAACCCCTGCCCGGGGAGGAATACCGGATCACCCGGAAAAACCAGTTAAAAAGAGACCTTTACCGTTTCCTGTCCGCCTGTACCGGCAGGACCCTGCCCTGGGGCACGCTGACCGGCATCCGGCCCGTGAAGCTGGTGACGGCCATGCTGCAGGAAGGCTTGTCGGAGGACGCCATCTGCGCCCGGCTGGAAACGGACTATTATATGAGCGGGAAAAAGCAGGAACTGGCCTTGCGCACCGCGAAAAATGAGGACAGGCTGATCCGGTCGCTGGAGGGGTTAAGGAGCTTCAGCCTCTACGTCAGCATTCCGTTTTGCCCCAGTACCTGCGCATACTGTTCTTTTACGTCCTATCCATTGGCAAAATGGGCCGGAGAGATGGACAGGTATCTGCAGTGTGTGGAAAAGGAGCTGGATCTGATCGCAGATCAGACGGCGGGGAAAAAGCCGGAGACCATTTACATCGGCGGCGGGACGCCCACCACCCTTTTGCCGGCACAGATGGAGCGGCTGCTTTCGGGGATTGCAGCGCGTTTTGATCTGTCCGGGCTGAAAGAATGGACGGTGGAGGCCGGAAGGCCGGACAGCATTACGGAAGAAAAGCTGGCCGCCATTCGCGGGTTTCCGGTGAGCCGGATTTCCGTCAATCCCCAGACCATGAAGGACGAAACGCTACGGCTCATTGGCAGGAAGCATACCACGGCGCAGACGCTGGAGGCTTTTGCCTGCGCCAGACGGCTGGGATTTGACAATATCAATATGGACATCATCGCGGGTCTGCCCGGGGAAACCCCGGCGGATTTTCAAAATACCGTGGAGCAGATCCGGCGTCTGGATCCGGAGAGCCTGACGGTACATACCCTGGCGCGCAAGCGGGCCGCGCGGCTGAATACCAACGCGGAAGAATTTGCCGCCTTTGCCGGAGGGGATACCGACGCGATGCTGGAGGCGGCTTACGCGGGCGCCCGGAACATGGGCATGGAACCCTACTATCTGTACCGCCAGAAAAATATGGCGGGCAATCTGGAAAACACCGGCTATGCGAAAGAAGGAAAATTCGGTATATACAATATTCTGATTATGGAAGAAATCCAGAGCATTTACGCCGCCGGGGCCGGCGGCAGCTCGAAGCTGGTCTTTGCGGACGGAAGGCATGAGCGGATTGAAAATGTGAAGGATGTGGGACATTATATTGCGCGCATTGATGAGATGATGGCGAGGAAAATCTTAGGAGGGAATTTATGATTACACAGGCACCCAGAGGGGTACAGGACTGGTTCGGCGAGGCCATGCACAAACGCCGCATCGTGGAAGAAACGGCAAGGTCGCTGGCAAACGCCTATCATATGCAGGAGATTATCACGCCCATGTTTGAACATACGGTGCTGTTTCAGCGGGGCGTGGGAGAGACTACGGATGTGGTGCAGAAAGAGATGTATACCTTTACGGACAAGGGAAACCGGAGCATTACGCTGAAGCCGGAAGGAACGGCGGGCACCATCCGGGCCTATCTGGAGCATAACATGTATGCGGAGCCGGCGCCGAAGAAGCTGTTTTATGTGACCCAGGCTTTCCGCTATGAAAAGCCCCAGAGCGGCAGGCTTCGCCAGCATCATCAGTTCGGCGTGGAAATCGTGGGTTCCGAATCGCCGTTGGTGGAAGCAGAGCTCATGTCCTTTATCACCGAGCTTTTAAAACGGCTGGGACTGAAAGGCGCGAAGCTGCATATCAACAGCATCGGCTGCGCCGCCTGCCGGAAGCAGTACAATGAAGCGCTGCTGGCCTTTTTGAATGACAAGAAAGACAGCCTCTGTCCTTTGTGCCGGGAGCGAATGCTGAAAAACCCGCTGCGGGTTTTGGACTGTAAAAACCCGGAATGCAGGGAGATCGTCAAGGCGTCCCCCAGAACCGTGGATTATCTGGACGAGGCATGCCGGAATCATTTCGAATCTCTGCAGAAGATCCTCACCAGTCTGGGCATCGCGTATGAAGTGGATACGGATATTGTCCGGGGACTGGACTATTACACCAGAACCGTATTTGAATTTGTCAATCAGGACGGGTTCGCCCTCTGCGGCGGCGGCCGGTATGACAATCTGGTGAAGGAAATCGATGAAAAGCAGGATATCCCGGCGGCCGGGTTCGGCATGGGCATTGAGCGGATCCTGTCCTTTATGGAGGCGGAGCAGATCGCCTTTCCGCCGGAAGATCCGGTGGCCCTGTATGTGGGCGTGCTGGGGGAAGACGCCATTGCCACGGCTTACGGCATTGTGCGGCGGCTCCGGGCAAAAGGCATCGTCTGTGAGACCGATTATATGGGCCGCAGTGTGAAAGCACAGATGAAATACGCAAATAAGATCGGCGCGAAAAAGACCGTTATCATCGGTTCGGAGGAACTGGAGAAAAACGAAGCCGTTTTAAAGGATATGGAAAGCGGAGAAAGCATCCGCGTCCGTCTGGATGAGATAGAAAATGCGATAGGGGGAGCAGGCAATGTTTGAATCAATGAAGGGCATGAAACGCACACACCGCTGTACGGAAGTCTTAAACTGCAAAATCGGTGAGAAGATCACCGTCATGGGCTGGGTACAGAAACGGAGAAACTTAGGCGCCATGATTTTTGTGGATCTGCGGGATATCAGCGGACTGCTGCAGATTTTATTTGACGAGACCTATATCGGCAAGGAAGGCTTTGACAAGGCCTATACCCTGCGGAATGAATATGTGATCGCGGTGGAAGGCACCATTGAAAAGAGAAAGGGCGCGGTGAACGAATCCCTGGCCACCGGTGAACTGGAGCTTTGCGCCACCTCCTTGCGCATCCTGGCGGAGGCCCAGACGCCGCCGTTTCCTATTGAAGAAAACAGCCAGACCAACAACGATCTGCGCCTGAAATACCGGTATCTGGATCTGCGCCGGCCGGATCTGCAGCGCAACTTTATCAAGCGCAGCGAGGTGGCTTCCATCATCCGGAATTTCCTGATCGGTGAAAAATTCCTGGAAATCGAAACCCCGGTGCTGTGTAAATCCACGCCGGAGGGCGCCAGAGATTATCTGGTGCCCAGCCGTGTGCATAAGGGCACCTTCTATGCGCTGCCCCAGTCGCCGCAGCTGTTTAAACAGCTGCTGATGTGCGCGGGCTACGACCGGTATTTCCAGATCGCCAAATGCTTCCGGGACGAGGATCTGCGGGCGGACCGGCAGCCGGAATTTACTCAGCTGGATCTGGAAATGTCTTTCGTGGATGAAGATGACGTCATGGATGTGACCGAGCGGATGATCGCGGAGATTTTCAAAAAGATCCGGGGTGTGGACGTGCAGCTTCCGCTGCAGCGGATGACCTGGATCGAGGCTATGAACCGCTTTGGCTCGGATAAGCCGGATCTGCGCTTCGGCATGGAGCTGAAGGACATTTCCGATATTGTAAAGGACTGCGGATTTTCCGTATTTGCCAATGCGGTGGCAGCCGGCGGCAGTGTGCGGCTGATCAACGCCAAAGGACAGGCCGGTATGCCCAGAAAGAAAATCGACGCGCTGGGAGACTTCGCGAAGGATTACGGCGCAAAGGGACTGGCGTATCTGGCCATCACGGAAGACGGCGGGTATAAATCCTCCTTTGCCAAATTTATGACGGAAGAGGAGCTTTCCCGGATCGTAAGCGCCGCAGAAGGAGAGCCGGGAGATTTGCTGCTGTTTGCGGCGGACAAAAACAAAATCGTCTGGGATGTACTGGGCGCGCTCCGGGTACATCTGGGAGACCTGATGGGTTTAAGGGATCCCGATACCTTCCGTTTCCTGTGGATCACCGAGTTTCCGCTGTTGGAGTGGAGCGATGAGCAGGGCCGCTATACCGCCATGCACCATCCTTTTACCATGCCCATGGAGGAGGATATCGAAAAGCTGGATACGGATCCCGGCGCGGTACGGGCCAGAGCTTACGATATCGTACTCAACGGTACGGAACTGGGCGGCGGCAGCGTGCGTATCCACCAGAATGATATTCAGGAAAAAATGTTTGAAGTGCTGGGATTTACGCCGGAAAAGGCCCGGGAGCAGTTCGGTTTCCTGCTGACCGCCTTCAAATACGGGGTACCGCCCCATGCAGGACTGGCTTACGGCTTTGACCGCCTGATGATGCTGCTGTTAGGGCAGGAGAGCCTGCGGGACGTCATCGCCTTCCCCAAGGTGAAGGATGCCTCCTGCCTGATGACGGACGCCCCCGGCGAGGTGGACGGAAAACAGCTGGAAGAACTGGGACTGACCATTGCAGAAACAGAATAAATCCAATCCAATATAGAATGACCATCAGCCGCTCCGGCAACGGAGCGGCTGATTTTTATGGGAAAAGCATCTTAAAACCTGTGCGAATTAGTTGAATTTGCCTTTCGGATGAATTATAATGAAAAACAGCAGGGTTCGGACTGCGAAGGCAAAAACAGGCACAGTTCCCGGACCGTTTCAGAACTAAAAATATTACTTTTCAGGAGGAATCAATGATGGATAAATCAAGCTATTTTCATCGTGTCAGCGCGCAGACAGCCACCCGGTTCTGGATCAACAACGTGACCAGGGAAGAGGCGGATATGGCCATAGAAGCCGGTGCCGTAGGCTGTACCCAGAACCCTTCTTATGTCTGGAAGATGCTTTCCCATGAGACGGAAAGCGCATATGCCACGGATATTTTAAAGGATATATTAAAA
The DNA here is from genome assembly GCA_947630695.1 of uncultured Lachnospiraceae bacterium. GTDB lineage: Bacteria > Bacillota > Clostridia > Lachnospirales > Lachnospiraceae > CANRIM01. The sequence continues at coordinate 56,748 of CANRIM010000002.1, read as the reverse complement.
GAAACCAAAGACGCCAACGAGGCCCAGGCAGCGCTGCAGCGTACCCTGGTGGGCAATGTGGCCAAACATTTCCTGCCCATGTATGAGGAAACCCACGGCGCCTGGGGTTACGTCAGCATTCAGGGCAATCCTTTCATGGAAACCACGGAAGATATTATCCGCTTTGCGGAATACAACCGGGAAGCCGGCCCGAATATCATGGCGAAGATCCCCGTAACGGAAGACGGCCTGAAAGCCATTGAATACTGCGCTTCCAAACGGATCCCCATTAACGCCACGGAGGTTATGGCCGTAAGACAGGCGCTGGACGTCTGCGAGGTCTATGAGAAGGCCACCAAAGGCATGAAGGATCCCGCGCCTATCTATTTTTCCCATATTACGGGCATCTATGACGAGTATCTGCAGAATTACGTAAAGGAAAATCATGTGGATATCAGCCCGGATACCCTGTGGCAGGCGGGCATTGCCGCGGCAAAGAAGGTATATCAGATCGTCAACGACAAGCGTTATCCGGTAGGCTTTATCGGCGGCGGCGCCAGAGGCCTGCATCATTTTACCGAGATGGTAGGAGCGAAGGCCTGTATCACCATTAACTGGAAGGGCGCAGCGGAGGACCTGCTGAAGCAGAATCCGCCGGTGGTACAGCGTTTCTTTATGCCGGTTCCCACAGCGGTACTGGATGAACTGTATGAAAAACTGCCGGATTTCAGACGCGGTTACGACGTACACGGCATTACGCCGCCGGAATACGAGCAGTTCGGCCCGGTGGTATTGTTCAGATCCAGCTTCGAGGATGCATGGACGAAGGCAAACGCGTATATCAAGGAACAGATCGAGCAGCTGTAAGCAAGGAAGGTGAAATACATGAAGCTTTGTACATTACATACAACTGATAAATTTATGGAAATGATGAGCGATCCCTTTACCAAGCCGTTTCTGGCGGATAACCCGGATGTCGAAGGCATGGATATCGCGGACAGCTCTCTGATCGCGGAGACCCAGAAGGCAGGCTACGCCACCCCTTCCGTGGCCCGGAGAATGTATAACTATATGATGTGCGCGGTGGACGCAGGGGCAGACGGCATCCTTGTGACCTGTACCTCTGTCAATACCGTGACCAAAGCCATTCGGCCCCTGATTCCCATTCCGGTGGTAGGCATCGAAGAACCGGTGGCAGAGCGGGCCGTGGAAATCGGCGGAAAGATCGGTATCTTGTCTTCTCTGGCTACCAGCGCGAAACCGGTGGAAAATTCCATTCTGGAAGCCGCAGCGGCAGCCGGCAAAAAAGTAGAGACTTCCATCTGCGTGGCAGACGGCGCTTTTGAAGCATTAATGCGCGGCGACCGTCCGCTGCACGATGAGAAGGTGCGGATTGCCCTGGACAAACTGGTGAAGGAAGTGGACGTGGTGGTATTTGCCCAGATGTCCATGGCACTGGTGGAGCATCCGGACTATCCGATTGAAGTGCTGAAATTCGGCAGACTCAGTTATGACGCGATCAGGAAGAAAATGATTGCGCATAAAAATCAGAAGTAATGGGAGGAAATTATGAGAAAGGTCATTATTTCAGTGGCGCCGGTTGGGCCGAAGACGCCGATCATTCCGGAAGAAGTGGCCCAGGACGTGGTCAAATGCGTGGAAGAGGGCGCAGCCATCTGCCATCTGCACAGCAGAGATGAAAACGGAAAGCTGATTCCTGATACTTCCATGATGGTGGATACCTTTGAACGGATCCGGGCGAAGACGGACGTGGTGGTACAGGCTTCCACCGGCGGCGTATCGGATATGAGCATTGAGGATCGCTGCAATCCCCTGAAATACTGGAGAGTGGAAAGCGCGTCCTTGAACGGCGGCACCATGAATTTCGGAGAGTCGATTTATGTCAACTCTTTTGAAGATATTCGCTACTGCGCGAAGGAATGCTACGACAGAGACATCCTGCCGGAAATCGAAGTATTTGATATCGGCATGATCAACAATATCAAGCTGGTTTCGGAGGAGCAGATGTTCCATCATCCCATCTGGTACAATCTGGTCTTCGGACATAAGGGCGGCATGCCCGCCACCATTGACGCGCTGATCGCTTTCAGTTCCTTCGTTCCGAAGGGACAGATCTGGGGCGTGACCCATTTCGGCCGCATGGACTGGCGGTTCATCGGCGTGGCTATTGCTTTAGGCGCCTCTGTGGTCCGCGTGGGCTTTGAGGACAGCGACAGGCTGGATGCCCATACCAGCGCGCAGTACAACTGGGAACTGATCCGGCAGCTGGCTTCCATCATCCGGCAGTTCGGTCTGGAGACGGCAACCCCCGAGGAAGCAAGGAAAATCTTAAATCTTTCCCCGGTACAGCCTTTTGAAAAGGGCAGCAGCCGGAAACACAAATTCGACAATGTAGAAGAGGTAGATTTGTATGAATAAGCAGGTACAGATTCCTGATACCCTCAATCTGGCGGACCGCGCCCATATCGCTTTGAACGCCATGATCGGCGTGGCGGATGAAGATTACGAATATATTCCGTTCTTCATGGGATTTTTCCCGGCGAAACCGGCATGGATGCAGCACGGCAACTGGGATTACGGTTCCAGCCACGGCCGGCTCATCGACGCCATGACGCTGGTACGGGAAATGACCGGTACGGAGGAAGGCAGAGACATTGAGCAGCATTACAAAGAAAATTTCCTGACCTTTTTCCATAAGGACGATTTGAGCTACCGCAGAAATACATTTACCCAGGATCTGATCGATTTTTACGGCACCCGCTTTGAAGAAGGGGCTTCCATGATCGATCAGCGTGCGGTTATTCTGGGACTGGGCACCTGGTTTATCGATACCGGGGACGAGAAGATCAAAGCATACGCGGACCGGCATGTGGCGGCGCTGAAGCGAATCGCCCGGAAGGAGCGGGATTCCTGGTATTATCCTGCCAGTGAATATACGGATCACGGCTGGCCTTCCTTTGACGCGGTACATACCAGACTTTGTCCGGATCCCTGCGCCATGTGGGGCCGTCAGGTCAACCCCCTGATGCGCTGGCATGAGGCCACCGGCAACCGGGACGCTTTTGAGTTATCGGAAAATTTTGTGGCAAATATTATTTACCGCAGCGGGGCGTTTTTGCCGGACGGCAGCTTCAATGCGGGACTGGGATACCGCAACGGCCATTTCCATACGAGGATGGGCACCTTGGCTTCCATCGCCCGCTTTGCTTCCTTTACCCATGACGCGGATATCTTAAACTGGGTGAAGAAGTGCTATGACTGGGGACTGACCCAGTGCACCAGCTTCGGATGGACCCCGGGGGATCTGCATGATCAGGGGTATGAGCATGAAACCTGTACGCTGGTGGATGCCATCGGCACGGCCATCACGCTGGCAAAGAACGGTTATACCGAATACTGGGGCGTGGCGGAACGGTTCCTGCGCAACCATCTGACGGAAGCGCAGCTGCTGGATACTTCCTGGATCCAGCAGGGAGATTCCAAGGAAAATGACATTCCCCATGAGCTCACTTATTATAAAGTGGCAGACCGGCTGCGGGGCGCGTTTGCAGGATATTCTGCTCCCAATGATTTCGTTTACAGCGGCAATAAGGGCAGAGGGCATATCATGGATGTGCAGACCTGCTGTGTGGCCAGCGGCGCAAGAGGCCTCTACAACGGCTGGAACAATATCGTCACCAAAGAACGGAACCGGGTCAGCGTCAACATGCATTTCAACAAGGCGACGAAATGGTGCGATGTTTACAGTTATCTGCCGCATGAAGGCAAGGTAGTGGTCATCGCCAAAGAAGAGATCGAAGAACTGCTGATTCGTGTGCCGGAGTATGTACCCCATACGACGGTGGAGGTGAAGCGCAGTTTTGCCGCGGAAGAACAGACCCTGCGGGGCAAGGATCAGCTGTTTTCCGCCATTGTACTTCCCTGGGTCAGAAAGTGCTTTGTGAAGATTGAAAATGTCAGACCTGGCGAGCGGGTGGAACTTTCCTTCCCCATCATTTTCCGGAAAACTACGGAAACCGCCGTGGACAATACCTTTGAAGTAGAGTGGGCCGGGGATACCGTCATCAATATCACGCCCGGCGGCACCTATTATCCGCTGTATAAGCATAAAAAGCTGCTGGAGCATGCACCGATGACGGAGCAGCCGCTGTACATGGGAAGCGGGAAGAATTATGACTGACGCAGTGATTTTTGATTCCCACGCGCATTATGACGACGCTTCCTTTGCGGCGGACAGAGACCAGCTGCTTGGGGACTGCCTGCAGCAAAACGTGGGGTACATCGTCAACGTGGGATCGAATCTGCGCAGCCTGACTTGGGTATCGTATCTTTGTGAAACTTACGAACATGTGTATGGCGCGGTGGGGATCCATCCGGATGATACAAGGTTTTTGAATGAAGTGTATTTTCAGCGTATGCGCAGCCTTTGCGGAGGGGAAAAAATCGTGGCCGTCGGGGAGATCGGTCTGGATTATTACTGGAACGCCTCTCCAAAGGAAGTGCAGAAGTATTGGTTTGCGCGGCAAATGGCACTGGCAGCAGAGCAGCATCTGCCGGTGATCATACACAGCAGAGAAGCGGCGCAGGATACCTTTGATATGATTATGGCAGCCCATCTGCCCTGCCGGGGCGTGATCCACTGTTATTCCGGCAGCGTGGAAATGGCGCTGGACTATGTAAACAAAGGGTTTCTGATCGGTATCGGCGGCGTGCTGACCTTTAAAAACGGCAGGAAACTCAAAGAAGTAGCGGCGGCGGTTCCGCTGGAAGCTATTCTGCTGGAAACGGACTGTCCGTATCTGGCGCCGGCGCCCTTCCGGGGAAAGCGCAATGCATCCGGGCTGATCCGCTATGTGGCGGAAGAACTGGCGCGGATCAAACAGTGCAGTTATGAAACTGTGCTGGAATGTACCTGTCGGAATGCGAAGCGGTTGTTTCGTATTGCATAAATGAAATAATTCGGGTGACAAAAGCGATTACGGATTGTTACGCTGCTTCGCAGCTCTCACAATCCTACCCAACATTCGGAATCCATGGGGCTCTAAGCCCCACTTCTTCCTCATGTTGGGGCGCGTCATAAAGTTTCTCATCCAACGGTATGCAAGCATACCGTGGATTCGAACTTTTGACGCTGTAATAACAGTTTGCAGAACCAAGGAGCATGAGATTTCATGCTCCTTTTTTTGCATATCAAAGACAGGCTGTTCATAAGATGAAAAAGAGGTGGCAGACAATGAAAAAGACAATAGACACACTTTCGGAGCTGTTTATTTATCCACTGAAGCTGATATTGACTAACCGGAATCTCAACTGGCGTATGCTGCAGGAAATCCGGGTCCGGACAGACAAGCCGGTAACGGTTCTGTACGGCGGAAAGGAATTTTTCGCAGAACCGGACGGCAGCCTTGTAACAGACAGCACCCATGCGGTCTATGCGACGCAGGAGATGATCCGGGACATGATGCAGGTGTTCAGTTCCTACTCCCTGTATGCGTTTGAAGAAGAAATCCGGCAGGGATTTCTGACCATTCCCGGGGGACACCGGATCGGCATCTGCGGGAAAATGGTGCTGGACAATGAAAAAATCAAGACCATCCGCTATATTTCATCGGTGAATATCCGCCTGTCCCATGAGGTCAAAGGCTGCGGGGATCTGGTGATGCCCTACCTGTATGAGGGGCAGCGTATCTGCAATACCCTCATCGTGGGGGCGCCCTGCAGCGGAAAAACCACGCTGCTGCGGGATCTGATCCGCCAGCTTTCCGACGGCAGCGCCGGGCACAGCGGGGTCAACGTCAGCGTCATTGATGAGCGGTCGGAAATCGGCGCCTGTTACTTAGGCATTCCGCAGAATGATATCGGGATCCGTACGGATATTCTGGATTGCTGTCCCAAGCGGGAAGGCCTGCTGATGCTGCTGCGCAGTATGGCGCCTGCGGTGATTGCAGTGGATGAAATCGGCAATGAGGCGGACCACATTGCGCTGCGGCACGCGCTGTACTGCGGATGTAAACTGATCTCTACGGTACACGGGTATGCTTATGATGATCTGTACAGCAAGCCGCTGTTGAAAATGATGCTGGAAGAAGGTGTGTTTGAGCGGTTTATTATTCTGGATGCGGTACATAAGGCGGTGCATCAGATCATGGACAAGTCCGGAAAAATTTTGTATGAGAGGGGGGCAAAGACATGTTGAAGGCCGTGGGCGCTTTGCTTATCTGCGGCGCCAGCCTTTTATTGGGGTGGAAAAAAAGTGCGGCACTGGATCAGCGGATCCGGCTGCTGGATGAGATGGAAAAAAGCCTCGGTCTGTTGGGCGGGGAAATCCGTTACGGCGCCGCAACGCTGCCGGAGGCCATGCGCAGCACCGCCGCGCGCACGAAAGGCGTGGCAGGGCAGTTTTACAGGTCAGTGGCGCATACGATCAGTACGGATCCCGGAAAGCCCTTTTGCAATGTCTGGGAGGAAGCGGTATCAGAGATTCTCTGTTCGGAGAACGGGATCCCTGAGGATGCGGAAATCTTGCGGGAGCTGGGGACACAGCTGGGACACCTGGATGTATCCATGCAGCTGGAGGCCATCGAACGCAGTATCAGCCGGATCAGGCACAGGCAGGAAGAAGCAGGCGAATCAAAGCGATCAAAGAGCAGGATATACAAAACATGCGCCGCGGCATGCGGCGTTTTACTCACACTGATCCTGCTGTAGGTAACAGGAGGCAAATGTGGGCGTAAACATCATCTTTAAAATTGCGGCGGTAGGGATTCTGGTTTCCGTACTTGGACAGGTCTTAAAGCACAGCGGAAGGGAGGATCAGGCGTTTCTGGCAAGCCTGGCGGGACTGATCCTGGTGCTGTTCTGGCTTTTGCCATACATCTCAGAGCTGTTTCGCACCATCGAAACCATGTTTTCTCTGTAAGGGCCGGCCGGACTGCAAAAAGGAAGGGAGGGTATGGACAAATGCTGTGGAAAGTTCTGTTGATTGCGCTGCTTGGCACCTGCCTGGCCGTTTATTTTAAAGAACAGAAAAATGTGATGGGTACAGCCATTGTCATTGCGGCTTCCCTGCTGATCGTTTTTTATACCATGGTCTTTCTTTCCGGTCTGGGAGAAAAGGTGAAGCAGCTGCTTTCCGCCATGGGCAGCGGCGGAAAGTATCTGATGACCCTGTTTAAAATGCTGGGAATCACCTATGTCTGCGACCTGACCGCCGGGATCTGCAAGGATGCGGGAAATGCTTCCATTGCGCACCAGCTGCAGATTTTCGGCAAACTGCTGGTGATTTCCTTAAGTGTCCCGATTCTTTCAACCCTGATGGAAACGGTGTCGGCGCTGTTATGAAAAAGAAAAGACTTGTGTTTGCGGCCATATTACTGGGACTGCTTGCGGTTCCGGTTTTGGTTTCGGGGAGTGAAAGCGCGGAAAACGCCTGTGAAACACTTTACCGGGAGATTCCGATGGAGGATATGCAGGAAGCCGTGGACGAAGTATTCGGCGATACCGGCATCCGCCTGCAGGACGCCATTTCCGACCTGATCCGCAATGATAAAACCGTGGTTGATCTGATGAAGGAAATGCTGGGCGGAAATCCGGTGAATCCGGCATTTTATAAGAAGCTGCTGATCCGGCTGATTGCCCTGGCCCTGCTTTGTACGCTGTTTGGCATCCTGCCCCAGATTCTTGAGGACAGCGCCGCCGCGAAAGCCGGGTATTTTATCTCTTTTATTACGCTGATTACATTTCTGATGTCTGTCTTTGCGGAAGCGGCCGTACTGGTGAAAGATACCGTTCTGACGGCCATTTTCCTGATGAACGCGATCCTGCCGGCCTATCTGATTGCGCTGGCGCTGGCAGGGGGCGTCAGTACGGCGGCCCTTTCCATGGAAGCCTTTTCCGCGCTCAGTTATCTGGCGGAGCATCTGATTTTGCAGTTCCTTTGTCCTGCCAGCCTGCTTTACCTGATGCTGGGGCTCATCAATCAGGCGGCGGAAACAGACCGGTTTTCCAGACTGGCCGATCTGATACAAAAGGGGGTCCGGCTGATATTAAAAAGCCTGCTGGCGCTGTTCATCGGTTTTCACGTGTTTCAGGGGCTGATTACCCCGTATGTGGACCGGTTTCAGACCTCCATTGTCCGCAAATCCATCGAGGCGATTCCGGGCATCGGCGATATTGCGGGGGCGGGAACGGAAGTTGTATTCGGCGCAGCCATGGTGATGAAAAACAGCATCGGCGTGGTGGGACTGATTCTGATTACGGCGGCGGCTTTGATTCCCATTTTGAAAATTGCCGGATATGCAGGGGTGTTTCTGCTGGTCAACGCACTGCTGCAGCCGGTGATGCAGACCAGGGTGCAGCGCCTGTTTGAAATCGCGGCGAATGCCATCCGGCTGCTGCTTCGCATTTTATGTACGGCAATTGTGCTGTTTCTGATCAGCATTGTAATGTTGAGTGCAGGCGCGGGAGGCGGATTGCAATGAAAGAATGGATTGAAAGTATTCTGATATTTATGATCGTTTCCTCTGTGGTGACGGAACTTGTGCCGGAGGAGTCTTACAAGACCGGCATCCGCTTGTTTGGCGGACTGATTCTGGTGGCTTTAACCGTATTTCCGGTAACGGAAAAGCTGTTTTCCATGGAGCTGCCGTCCATGGACAGCCTGTTTTCCATCGAACTGCCCGCCGTCAGAGAGGATACGTCCTATTATGAAGAACTGTTTCAGAACAGATATGAGGAATGGGTACAGGATGAAAAAGCACAGCAAAATTGAGTGGTCCGGCATCAAAAAAGAATATATGATCATCGCCATTGCGGCGGGCATTGTACTGATGCTGTTTGCCAGAACCGGTTCCGGCACGGCGGGAAAAGAAAGCGCTGCAGAGAGCACGCAGGAATTGTTTTCTTTCGGGTCAGGACAAAGCGGGGAAGCAGAGCTTTCCGCGTATCTGTCCTATATGCAGGAGAGCATGACCGCCTGCCTGGGCCGGATGCAGGGTGTCGGAAAGGCGGAAGTATTTCTCACCGCGGCGCCGGAGGGAGAGAGCCTTTACGGAACGGCAAGGACGCCGGCTATTCAGGGGGTTTTGATCGTAGCGGAGGGAGCGGACGATCCGCTGGTGGTGCAGGACATTACCGAGGCCTGTGAAGCATTATTTTCCATCAGTGTGCATAAAATCAAAGTAGTGAAAATGAAAGAGGAGAGGCAATGAAAAAAATTATGAAGAAAAATCAGCTGATTGTTACAACCCTTGCAATTATGATCGCAGTGGCAGGCTATCTGACATTTTCAGGAGATTTGAAAAGTAAACGGGAAAGCGCAGAGAGCGCAGACGGTACAAGTGCAGACGTGCAGGCTGCTGCGTCGGAAACCGATGAGACGCTGGTCTGGAGCGAGGATGATATTGACGTGCTGGGAGAGGACGAAAGCTCGGACATCGGGGAGAACGGTACCCCCGGTGAAGCGGTGCTGACCGAGAGCACTTCTGTGCTGGCCTCCGCGAAAATTTCCAGAGAGCAGGTGCGGTCCCAGACAGAGGAATCCTTAAACGCCATTATCAATAATGCAAATGTCAGCGAGACGGAAAAGCAGACTGCCGTGAATAAGCTGGTGGAAATCGCAGGCAATTCCGAAATGGAGATTGCGGCGGAAACCCTGCTGCAGGCCAAAGGCTTTTCCAACGTCATGGTATCCATTACCGAGGGCAGCGTGGACGTCATGGTCTACGCGGAGGATTTGAATGATACGCAGCTGGCGCAGATCGCAGACATTGTGAAAAGAAAAACAGGCGTAACGAACGATAAAATCGTCATTACACCTGTAGGAAACAATACTGCTGCAGATACTAGCAGGGAAGATTGAGCAGCCGGAAGGCGTTCCGGTAAAGGATGCATTCCAGTTCTTCTTCCTCCAGATCCAGCGCCCGGATACGGGCCAGAGATTCTGCCTGGCTGTCCCAGGGAGAATCGGTGCCGAACATGATGCGGTCACAGCCGTGATCGGCCAGGATCTGCTGCATCTGCGAAACGGAAATCAGCGGAAGGGAAAGACTTGTGTCGAAATAGACATTTCTGCCCACCAGATACTTCTCCACGTCGTCCCAGTTGTTCCATCCGCCCGTATGCGCCAGTACGATTTTGCTTTCCGGCCTTCCGTCTACGTCCAGAATATTCAGCAGATTTGCAACGTGGTCTGCGGAAGCATGGTGCACATCGGGATATGCGATATCCCAGCCGGAATGAAACAGTACAATCAATCCGCGTTTGATGGCTTCATCTGTGATTTTGACATATATGGGATCATCGATCCATATATTGTGATAATCCGGATGGAGCTTGATGCCCTTTAAACCCAGATCGCAGATCATATCGAGCTTGCCGCAGATATCGTCGCAGTCCGGATGCAGCGATCCGAAAGCGATAATCCCTTCTTTGCCGTTCATGGCGGCTGCGGCACGGTTGACATTTTCAAACTGGGAGGCTTTGGTCATCACGGTGAGTACAACGCTGTAATCAATACCTGCCTCTTTCATGGACTGCTTCAGCTCATCCAGCCGGCCTCTCGTAAAGGCGCTTGTGTGACATTTTTCTTCCAGCGATGCGATGGCGCGTTCCGCGATCGCATCCGGAAAAATATGCGTGTGGAAATCTACTACCATAATTACATCTCTTTTGAAAGATACTCGTCTATTTTGTCGATGGCTTCCTTTTCATCGGGGCCGTCTGCGGAAATGGTGAGTTTCTGGTCTTTTAAGAGCCCCAGAGACATCATTCCCATAATGCTTTTGGCATTGATCCGCTGTGTTTCGGATTCAATGTAGATGGAACTTTCAAACTGGCTTGCCACCTGTACCAGAAGCGCAATGGGCCTGGCCTCCTTCAGATCTTTGTACCGTTCCAATGAGATTGGTTTGTAAGTCATAATAGTTACTCCTCTTTGTTGGATTTTTTCTGATTCTCATTACGGAGCGTATCCGCTAATTCCGCAATCTTTCTCATTCTATGATTAACTCCCGACTTGCTTAAGGGAGGATTGAGCATTTCGCCCAGTTCCTTCAGCGGAATATCGTCATATTCCAGCCGGAGCCTTGCCAGCTCCGCCAGTCCCTCCGGAAGGAGATGGAACTTGTGGCAGGACTGTATATAGCGAATATCGTCTGCCTGCCTGGAAGAGGCGGAGACGGTTTTTTTGATGTTGGCAAATTCACAGTTGCTTCTGCGGTTGACCGCACCGGCAATATCATGGAGAATCCGGATATTCTCAAATTCCATCAGCGACGTCGAAGCCCCCATAAGTCCCAGCATATCGCTGATCCGGTCGGCTTCTTTGATGTAAAGCACAAAACTGTTTTTTCGCTGCAGGACCTTGCCCGGAATACCCAAATCCGCCAGCAGCGCGGCATAAAGCGAGGACAGACGGCTGTCGTCTGCATAAAGTTCAAAGTGATAGGAACGTCTGGGGTTGGAAACATTTCCCGCCGAAATAAATACGGCCCGCAGAAACGCTCTTTTGCATGTCGGTTGAGAAATCAGTGCAGGTGAAACATAGGGATCAACCGGCCGTCCGCTTTCATCCGTTGCAGGACTGCCCAGCGCAGTATATACGGCGTCTGCCTCCTTCGGGTCACGAATCAGGACCCCGTAGAGAACGTTTACGCGTCCGGTCCGTTCTTTGCCCCGGAACTGCATAAAACCGGTTTCCGGCGTAATGCGGAATACTTTTTTTAATAAAGACGCGCAGCGTTTTGCCGCAAAGGCATTTTCTGTTTCAAAATAGATCAGTCTGTGTCCGTATCGGGAAAACAGCCTTCCAAAGTAAATCAGATAGGCCGCAATCTCCGCCAGATCCGCTTTGCGGTTCCTGGAAGAGAGTTTGGAAAGCTCTGCCTTTACGGAAGAAGAAAAAGTTTTATGTTCATTCATTGTGGCGACTTTAAGAAATCAGGCCGGCAGTTTCCGGCGCATCAAATCCCAGAAATCTGACTTCAGGCATCAGTTCCACAGAAAAACGATCATATACACACTGCCGCACTTCGCGGATCAGCGTCAGCACATCTGCAGCCGTTGCGCCGCCTGTATTGATGACAAAGCCGTTGTGTTTCGGACTGACACAGGCACCGCCGACGCGTCTGCCGCTTAAACCCGCATCTGCGATCAGCTTTCCGGCGAAGTATCCTTCCGGCCGTTTGAAAGTGGAACCGGCGCTTGGAAATTCCAGCGGCTGTTTTTCACGTCTTCTGCGATTGAATTCCTGCATGCGTGCCGTAATTATATCAGGATCATCCTGTGCCAGACGAAAGTCGGCTTCCAGTACAATCCAGCCTTTTTTGGCAGGCAGGGAACTGCGGTAGCCAAGTTCCAGATCCGCTGTTTCACAGGAGAAGACTGTGCCGGTTTCATCCATCAGCAGGACACTTTGCAGTACCTGACAGATCTCTCCGCCGTAGGCACCTGCGTTCATAATGATGCCGCCTCCTGCAGTACCGGGAATCCCGGCCGCAAATTCAAGTCCGGACAGGCCGTGCTGACAGGCCAGTCTGGAAAGGGCGGTGAGTCTTGTGCCTGCTTTACAGTGCATATTTTGTCCGGAAACGGCAACTTCGGCAAACTGATCACCGATATGGATCACCACTCCGCGAAAGCCTGCATCGCTGACCAGCAGATTGGAGCCGTTTCCCAATATAAAAAAAGGAATATTTGATTTTTGACAGAGGCGGATCAGCTGCTGTATCTCTTCCGCGGTATGGGGAAGCACAAAATAATCGCAGGGACCGCCGATCTGAAAGCTGGTGTGGCGTGACAGAGGTTCATTCTTTCGTACATGGCCGGATCCGACGATGTCTGAGAGCAAATCAAACATAAATCACTATACCCTTTCAGATAAAAATCAGATAAAAAGTCCTACGCTCTGTTATACATCAAAACGCTCAACGAATCAACGGTAAATATCAACGAAAAAAAGTCATTTTCGAGCACTTTTATACTTGAATCTTACTTTGGATTTTATTAATATGAACGAAGGTTATAAAGACTACAGAAAAAGAGGTTGGATTGTATGAAAAATATCGCAAACGGCGTATGGCCTACCATGATTACGCCGTATACAAAAGACAACAAAATCGATTATGACGCGGTGCTGCGTATTATCGAATGGTATGACAAACAGGGCGTCGCCGGTATCTTTGCGGTGTGCCAGTCTTCGGAAATGTTTTTCCTGGACAAAAAGGAACGGCTTGCGCTGGCGGATTTCGTGGTCAAAAACACGCCGAAGCACATCCAGGTCATTGCTTCGGGACACGTAGCGAAAAGCAGGAAGGATCAGATCGAGGAAGCCAAGGCCATTCTGGATACCGGTATTTCTTCCTATGTATTTATTTCGAATCAGTTTGCCGCGGAAGACGAGGGACCGGATGCGGTGGAGCGCAACATCGAGGCGCTCATCGACGCGATTCCCGGAGATTCCTTCGGCATTTACGAATGTCCGTATCCGTATAAAAGGGTGCTGACTCCGGAAAACTTAAAAATGTGCGCACAGACGGGGCGGTTTTCCTTCCTGAAGGATACCTGCTGCGATCCTGCGCTGATCAAAGCAAAGCTGGAGGCGGTCAAAGGCAGCAATCTGAAGATTTTCAATGCAAACGCCGCAACGCTGCTAGAGACCCTGCAGATGGGTTGCGCGGGATTTTCCGGGGTCATGGCCAATTTCCATGCGGATCTGTATGTATGGCTTTGCGAAAACTATGAAAAAGCGCCTGAAAAGGCGAAGCTGGTACAGGATTTCCTGGGGCTGGCCTCCGTCATCGAATGCCAGTGCTACCCGGTGAACGCCAAATACCATATGAATCTGGAAGGCGTGCCCATGGAACTGCTGTCCAGAACCAGAGACGCCAGTGAGCTGACCGTCAGCCGAAAGGTGGAGGTAGAGGAGCTGCACCGGCTGTATCATTATTTTAAGAAGGAAGTTTTGGGATAGTGGCATCAACAACGTTACAGGAAGAAATCAAACGAAGACGAACCTTTGCAATCATATCACACCCGGACGCCGGAAAAACGACGCTGACGGAAAAGTTTCTGCTTTACGGCGGCGCCATCAATCTGGCGGGCTCGGTGAAGGGCAAGGCGACTGCAAGACATGCGGTGTCTGACTGGATGGACATCGAAAAGGAACGAGGCATTTCCGTCACCTCCTCGGTACTGCAGTTTCCCTATGACGGGTACTGCATCAATATTCTGGACACGCCGGGGCATCAGGATTTCTCGGAGGATACCTACCGTACCCTGATGGCGGCGGATTCCGCGGTCATGGTCATCGATGCGTCCAAGGGCGTGGAGGCCCAGACCCGGAAGCTGTTTAAAGTCTGCGTCATGCGGCATATTCCCATCTTTACCTTTATCAACAAGATGGACCGGGACGCGCTGGATTCCTTTGAGCTGCTGGATGATATTGAAAATGAACTGGGGATCGCTACCTGTCCGGTGAACTGGCCCATCGGCTCCGGCAAGGCATTTCAAGGGGTGTATGACCGGGAAAGCCGGCAGATCCTGAAATTTTCCGATACCATGCGGGGCACGAAAGAAGGGGAAACCTTACGCATCGATCTGGAGGATGCGGCGCTGGACGATATGCTTGGCGCCGGCCCTGCGGACAACCTCCGTTCGGAAATCGAACTGCTGGAAGGCGCCGGCACCGCCTTTGACCAGACGGCGGTGGATCAGGGACGTCTGTCTCCGGTATTTTTCGGTTCGGCGCTGACCAATTTCGGCGTGCAGACCTTTCTGGAGCATTTTCTGAAAATGACCAGCGCGCCGCTGTCCAGAATGTCGGATGAGGGAAGTATCGACGCCCTTTCCGATACCTTCAGCGCCTTTGTCTTTAAGATTCAGGCCAATATGAACAAATCCCACCGGGACCGGGTGGCCTTTATGCGGGTCTGCTCGGGCTGCTTCGAAGCGGACAAGGAAGTCTTCCATGTGCAGGGCGGCAAGAAAATGCGCCTGCTGCAGCCGCAGCAGATGATGGCGTCGGAGCGGCATGTGATTGACAAGGCCTACGCGGGAGATATCATCGGCATTTTTGATCCGGGCATTTTCTCCATCGGCGATACCGTATGCGCCCCGGGCAGCCATTTTGCCTTTGAAGGGATCCCCACCTTTGCGCCGGAGCATTTTGCCAGGGTCCGGCAGGTGGACACCATGAAGCGGAAGGCCTTTATGAAAGGAATCCTGCAGATTGCCCAGGAGGGCGCCGTGCAGATCTTCCATGAAATCAATTCGGGTATGGAGGAAGTCATCGTCGGCGTGGTGGGCGTCCTGCAGTTTGACGTGCTGGAATTTCGCCTGAAAAATGAATATAACGTGGATATTATTATGGAACGGCTGCCCTACGAGCATATTCGCTGGGTAGAAAATACGGATATCGATATCGAATCCATTACCGGCACTTCCGATATGAAGAAGGTGCAGGATTTCAAAGGAAGGTATTTGCTGCTGTTTATCAATGCTTGGAGCGTGGGCATGACGCTGGAGCGAAATGAAGGCCTCATGTTAAGCGAAGTCGGGACGGTGCAGCAGACTGTTTAGGAGGAGAAAGGTGGCAGGTGCGCTTTTTGGGGCGCGCGTGCCGTTACCTTAAAGAGTAAGGAGGCTTTTTCAAGATGGATGTAAAGATTACGGATTATCGGAATTACGTCTTCAAGGACGACTGGACGGAATGTTTCGAAAAGGCAGTAGAGGAGCTGAAAGAGGCCGGGGGCGGCACTTTGCGGGTGACGCCCGGAGTTTACAAATGCGCGGGCATATGCCTGACGTCCAATATGACGCTGTATCTGGAAAAGGGAAGTGAGATTTCATTTATAGATGATTTTTCCCGCTATCCGGTGATCCGCGGCAGTTTTGAAGGCGTTTTCTGCGATATGTACCAGCCGTTTATTTACGCAAAGGACGAGGCGTCCGTATCCGTGGAAGGAAAGGGCGTCATCCGGGGCAATGGACAGAAGTGGTGGAAGGCGCTGCGGGACGGAGAACTTTCCGTCATGCGGCCCCGGCTGCTATATTTTGAAGCCTGTTCCGAGGTTTTGATCAAGGATGTGACTTTGATCGATTCCCCCTGCTGGACCGTACATCCCTACTGGTGCGATTCGGTGCGGGTGATCGGCATTAAGATCAAAAATCCGGCGGACAGTCCCAATACCGACGGCATCAATCCGGACAGCTGCAGAAACGTACTGATCAGGGGCTGCCAGATCGATGTGGGAGACGACTGCATCGCCATCAAATCCGGGGTGGAGCAAAACGACACTTTAAGATCCTGCGAGGATATTCTGATTGAGGACTGCCATATGGTACACGGCCACGGCGGCGTGGTCCTGGGCAGCGAGTCTTCCGGCGGCATTGCCCATGTGACGGTGCGAAACTGCGTCTTTGAAGACACGGATCGGGGCATCCGCTACAAAACCCGCAGAAGACGGGGCGGCGTGGTCAGCGATATCCGCTTTGAACAGATCCGGATGAAAAATGTCATGTGTCCCTTTGTATTTAATATGTTTTATTTCTGTGGCAAGCTGGGGAGGGAACCCTGGGTTTCCGATCCTGCGCCGGCGCCGGTGGACGAAGGGACGCCTTCTTTGAGCGACATTGTGATTTCCCATGTGCAGGTGGAGGACGCCAGGTCCTGCGCCGGTATCTTTGCGGGACTGCCGGAGCAGAAGATCAGCGGCATTACCATGGAAGACTGTACTGTTTCCATGCGGCAGGACGCCGCGCCGGAGATTCCTGCGATGATGGCCGGCATCGACCCCATGTCCGCCGCCGGATTTGTATTTAAAAACACGGAGCAGGTGACGATGAAACAGGTGGAACTGGAGAATGTCATCGGAGAAAAAATCATAAGACTTTAAATAAAATTGTCGTTGGGACTTGTTTATTTTTCCGGTATGTGCGAAAATAAGAAGCAGTATTAGTCGAAAGGAGTATCAATATGATTTATACACAGGAAGTTGAAAAAATGTGCACCGTAGCAAAAGGTGCAAAGCATGAACCTGCGCCCATCCCTCAGGAAGGTGCATGGACCAAGGTGAAAGAAATCAAAGAGATCAACGGCTTTACACATGGAATCGGCTGGTGCGCGCCGCAGCAGGGCGCCTGCAAGCTGTCCCTGAATGTAAAAGACGGTATTATTCAGGAAGCATTGGTAGAAACCATCGGCTGTTCCGGTATGACCCATTCCGCTGCTATGGCGAGTGAGATCCTTCCGGGAAAGACCGTGCTGGAAGCCATGAATACCGACCTGGTCTGCGACGCCATCAATACGGCCATGCGTGAACTTGCGCTGCAGATCATTTACGGCAGAACCCAGAGCGCATTTTCCGAAAACGGACTGGCGGTAGGCGCAGGTCTGGAGGATCTTGGCAAGGGTCTTCGTTCTCAGGTGGGTACGATGTATGGTACATTAAAGAAAGGCCCCCGTTATCTGGAGATGGCGGAAGGTTATGTCACAGGCATCGCGCTGGATGAAAACGATGAGATCATCGGTTACCAGTATGTCAGCCTCGGAAAGATGACGGATTTCATCAAGAAGGGCGACGATCCGAATACTGCATGGGAAAAGGCAAAAGGACAGTACGGCCGCGTTGCGGACGCTGTGAAGATCATTGATCCGAGAGAGGAATAATGAGGGATCGCCTGAAAACCAGTTCACATGTATATTTAGAAAACGCCTGTCAACGGCGGAATGGAGGATTAATCAATGGCTTTATTTGAATCATATGAAAGAAGAATCGACCAGATCAATGCGGTGCTTGCCAATTACGGGATCGCATCGATCGAAGAGGCGGAGAAAATCACGAAGGACGCAGGTCTGGAGATCTACGACACCGTGAAGAAAATCCAGCCCATTTGTTTTGAAAATGCCTGCTGGGCGTACATCGTCGGCTGTGCAATCGCAATCAAGAAGAACTGCCGCAAGGCCGCGGATGCTTCGGCTGCCATCGGCGAAGGACTGCAGGCTTTCTGTATTCCGGGCTCCGTTGCCGATCAGAGAAAGGTTGGCCTGGGCCATGGCAATCTGGGCAAGATGCTGCTGGAAGAAGACACCGAGTGCTTCGCATTTCTGGCAGGCCATGAGTCTTTTGCAGCGGCAGAAGGCGCCATCGGTATCGCGGAAAAGGCAAACAAGGTTCGTAAGAAACCCCTTCGTGTTATCTTAAACGGCCTCGGCAAAGACGCTGCACAGATCATTTCCCGGATCAACGGCTTTACTTATGTAGAGACGGAAATGGATTACTTCAGCGGCGAAGTGAAAGAAGTTTACAGAAAATCCTACTCCAACGGGCTGCGAGCCAAAGTCAACTGCTATGGCGCGGATGATGTCAGAGAAGGCGTTGCCATCATGCACAAGGAAGGCGTGGACGTTTCCATCACCGGCAACTCCACCAATCCAACCAGATTCCAGCATCCGGTGGCGGGAACCTACAAGAAGGAGTGCATCGAGCAGGGCAAGAAGTATTTCAGCGTTGCATCGGGCGGCGGCACAGGCCGTACCCTGCATCCCGATAACATGGCGGCAGGTCCGGCTTCCTATGGTATGACGGATACCATGGGCCGTATGCATTCGGATGCACAGTTCGCGGGATCCTCTTCAGTTCCGGCGCATGTAGAGATGATGGGCCTGATCGGTATGGGCAACAACCCGATGGTCGGCGCTACCGTAGCATGTGCAGTGGCGGTAGAAGAAGCAGCTGCGGCAGGAAAGTTCTGAAGATTTTCCTTTCAATAGAATTATAAAGTAAAAAAATGCTGCAATCCTGAGGGGCTGCAGCATTTTTAGCTTTTACATTTCTGAAGAACAGATACGAAACACCCATTGCATCTTTTGGAAAATTGCGCTAGAATAGGGAACAGAGATTTCAGACAAAGGAGTATGAGTAATGGATATTACGAAAACTATCAAATATGTTGGCGTCAATGATCACGAGATCGACCTGTTTGAAGGCCAGTATGTGGTGCCCAATGGCATGGCATACAATTCCTATGTGATTCTGGATGACAAGATCGCGGTTATGGACACGGTTGACGCCAGATTTAAACATGCATGGCTGGACAATCTGCAGAATGCGATGAATGGCAGGACGCCGGATTATCTGATCGTGCAGCATATGGAGCCGGATCATTCCGCAAATATCGATCAGTTTATGCAGACTTATCCGGAGGCAAAGATCGTTTCCTCTGCCAAGGCATTTACCATGATGCAGCATTTCTTCGGTACGGATTACGAGGGAAGAAATATTGTGGTAGGCGAGGGCGATACCTTAAGTCTGGGCGCGCATACACTGACTTTCGTGACGGCACCGATGGTACACTGGCCGGAGGTTATCGTTACCTACGATTCGCTGGATAAAGTCCTGTTTTCCGCGGACGGCTTCGGAAAGTTCGGTGCGCTGGACGCAGATGAGGACTGGGCCTGCGAAGCCCGCCGCTACTATATCGGCATTGTCGGCAAATACGGCGCACAGGTGCAGGCGCTGTTAAAGAAGGCCGCTTCCCTGGAAATCGAAAAGATCTGTCCGCTGCACGGACCGATTCTGACGGAAAATCTGGGATATTATCTGAACCTTTATAATATCTGGTCTTCCTACGGGGTGGAAAGCGACGGCATTGTGATTGCCTATACTTCTGTATACGGACATACCAAAAAGGCCGTGGATCTTTTGGCTGACAAGCTGAAAGCCAAGGGCTGCCCGAAGGTAGTGGTCAACGATCTGGCCCGCTGCGACATGGCGGAAGCAGTGGAAGACGCCTTCCGTTACGGCAAACTGGTGCTGGCCTCCACCACCTATAACGCCGAGGTCTTCCCCTTTATGAAGACATTCATTGAGCATCTGGTAGAGCACAATTTCCAGAACCGCTATGTGGCCTTCATGGAAAACGGAAGCTGGGCGCCCCAGGCAGCAAAAGTCATGAAGCAGATGTTTGCCAACAGCAAGAAGATCACTTTTGCGGATCAGACGGTCCGGATTCTGTCGGCGTTAAACGAAGACAGCATTGCGCAGATTGACGCGCTTTCCGATGAGCTGTGCAAGGACTATCTTTCCAGAAAGGAAGATACAGCAAATAAAAATGATCTGACCGCTTTGTTCAGAATCGGCTATGGTCTGTATGTGGTAACTTCCAGCGACGGCAAGAAGGACAACGGCCTGATCGTCAATTCCGTGGCACAGGTGACGGATTCCCCGAATCGTGTGGCAGTGACTATTAATAAGAAGAATTACTCACACCACACCATCAAACAGACGGGCATCATGAACGTCAACTGCATTTCCGTGGATGCACCCTTTAAGGTATTTGAAGATTTCGGCTTCCGCAGCGGTATCAACACGGATAAATTCGTGGATTATGAGGAGCTGCGTTCCGACAACGGACTGCGTTTCCTGCCCCGCTATATCAACGCTTTCATGTCACTGAAGGTGGAGCAGTATATCGATCTGGGCAGCCACGGTATGTTCATCTGCAGCATTACCGAAGCCAGAGTGCTTTCGAAATTCGACACCATGACCTATACCTATTATCAGAACAATGTCAAGCCGAAACCGGATACGGAAGGCAAGAAAGGCTTTGTCTGCAAGGTCTGCGGTTATGTCTACGAAGGCGATACGCTGCCGGAGGACTTCATCTGTCCGCTGTGCAAGCATGGCGCGCAGGATTTTGAGCCTATTGGATAAATTTTCAAACAGAACATGACATATGAATCGTTTCCCCGATACTGCCGGATGCTCATAAGTCGTGCAATACAAACCGTGAAAATGGCAAAATGAAAAACAGGTATCGGCTGAGCGGGTCGATACCTGTTTTCGTTATCGGCATATAAAGCGAGCTTTGAAGGCATGGTATTTGTGACATCAATCAGGTTACTTTCCATATCGTTTCATCGCCGCAGATATTGCGAATTTTCAGACGAAGTGGTTTCTTTTCACAGCGAATTTGTCCGTTCCAAAATTCTTTTGTCTTAACGCCATTCACTATAACATAGCCATTCTTGTCAATTTTGATTTCATTGTCGGAGTGCCACTTGCCATTATCGTATGTACAGTCAACGCTTAATAATTCAATAAGTTCCAAACCGTCTTCACTGATTTGAATGGGTTTGTATGGTTTACTTGCTGAAGAATTAAGGAAAGCCTTTTGATTAAACTCGGATATCTTTGAAAGTACACGATCGCTCATAAATTTATCAATAAAAACAGTGTATCCCTCAAACAAGTCTCCATGGTTTTTCTTTGTATGAAATTCTGCATAATCCTCAATGATAATATCGTCAAGAATCTCTTTCAGGTCGCGCAGCTCTATTTCGATTGTTGTGCTGTCGTCTTTTCTGATAAATTGCATGAGTTCATCTTGGTCTATAATGTCTATGTAATAAATGATTACCTTTTTTATATTGTTGCTAAGGTCGGGTATTGCCTGATGAATAATGCGGGTCATCATCACTTTGTCGAGCAGCTTAGAAGCACTATCCATCAGATTCGGCACATAAACAGGAACTGTCCCAAGCTTGCTGTCGGAGACAGCGCCTTCCCAAAAGGAATCGAGAGAATCCTCGTTTTTCAGACCGGGAATCAATGATTTAATTTTATCCATTGTTTGAACGGGGTTACGATAAAGCTGTACGCCGTCTTTAATCTCCAGAATGTCAAATTCTGCGCTATTTGAGACTAGTCTGTCGCGGGTGGTTTGAATGGAGTTGAGTCCGATGTCGCAATGGATAAAGCGGCGTCCGAGCTTTGCGGCAACGGCAGCAGTGACACCACTGCCTCCGAAAAAGTCGGCTATGAGCATATCTTTGTTTGAAGATGCTTTAATGATTCTTTCCAGTAGTTTTTCTGATTTTTGTGTGGTATAATCTACATTTTCTCCCGGGTATCGTGCAGCTCGTTGTATATCTATCCACCAATCTTCAGGTACTTTTCCGCTTTCATTAAGTACAATTGTCTCAAAATCCATTCCTCCCTTCCCTATTACATTACGGTTTGCTCTGTCAAGACTCCCTTCTGCATATGGTATTCTTATCTCATCTTTGTTAAAAATATAATTTTCACTTTTTGAAAAACGGCAAATAGTATCATGTTTTTTAGGAAAATCAAATCCGACGTTTGATACAGCTGTATAACACCAAATAATTTCATTTCTAAAATTTTCCTCTCCGAAAATTTCGTCAAGCAAAATTTTTACATAATGTACAATGTGCCAATCCAAATGAACATAAATGGATGCCGTTTCATTCATAACGGACTTGATGGCCATAAGGTTTTCGTACATCCAGTTCAGGTACTTTTCTTTGTCCCAAACGTCACCGTACATTTCTTCTTCAAAGGCCTTCAGATCATCAATATCAAGCTCCTGTTCAGCCTGAGCAATGGCTTCCGCCACTTTCGGGTTGCGGCGGATATAAACCTTCTTTGCGTAATCCGCACCACTGGCAAATGGTGGGTCGATATACACAAGGTCGACCTGAATGCCTTTTTCTTTTAAATACGCGCAGGCAGAAACGCATTCGCCACGGATAACCATATTACCGTCTGCATTTTCTCCTACGGTTTCCTGCTTTTCCATTTCATAAAGTGGCATACCGCGTTGGAACGTCTTTGAAACGTCATCAGCACCTTTGTATTTCAATATTCTGTTAAA
The DNA here is from genome assembly GCA_947630695.1 of uncultured Lachnospiraceae bacterium. Lineage (GTDB taxonomy): Bacteria > Bacillota > Clostridia > Lachnospirales > Lachnospiraceae > CANRIM01. Next base: position 34,074 of record CANRIM010000002.1, on the reverse strand, counting down.
GTTTCCGAGTACAGCCTGCCCTTCAATCGGTTCGGGTGTAAACGGTACATATTTTATTGGCATAGATTATATCTCCTTTCCCAAACATACTTTAATAAAGCATTTGCCGTAATCATTAACAAGTAGTACTTTTTCATTAATTTTAATCTTAAATGGTCTACCATAAGATTTGTATAAAGTACTCCGGGACTGTACATACGGATGATCTTTAAATGAGTTATAATCGTATCCATCTATCTGCCCGTCAAATATATTTAAAACACCTAATCTTAATAAATTGGTTATAGATGTAGAAATATTAAATGGATCTGATAAAGATGCTAATTCCTTTATAAAATATGTAGGCATAGCATTTGAATATACTTTACTTATATTTTTAATTGAAAACTTAATTTCAGCACAAGCAAGTTGACTTGATTCAACAAATTTCTGTAAGACTTTAGCGTCTAAAGGACTCATCTGTTTTATAGCATCAACGAAAGATGGCAACGCTTGGATTACAGTTCTTGTATCCATAGCGGAAACTAACAAATTTTCGTACATTTCGCGTAGTTCTTTTTCGTCATATGTATATTTTAAAGCCTCTAAAGTAGGACCGGCAATCATTGTTGGAGGAATTTGTAAATTCTCAGGAGGGATACATTTAGTCTTTTCTTTTAAATCATTTTCAAATGCCTCTAAATTGTATTTAAATGTTAAATTGGCTTTTTTAATAGGATATAATACAACATTGTTAAAAAAGCCGACCACGGTGGACAATACTCCGTCAGTTTGCTTGGCGGTTTCGGGAAAAGATTGTTGAATCGCATCGGAAATCGGTTCAATTACATCAGGCAATAAAGAATTTCTGCTTTCGTTCATTATAATTCCTCCTCAAATATTTTTTTGAGTTTCTTATGTATCATCATAATTCGTTCACTCACTGACAATGTGTCCTCCAAATATAAATAGTCAAAACGTTCATAGCCAAAGATTTTGTTGTTCTGCGTTAAGAATTCCGTTTCCATAAAGGTTTTCTTATCTTTGAAAGACGTGTCATTTGCGTAGATGCTGCCTTTCGTTTCCACAATAATCACATTGTGGATCACTCCATCTTTTCGTCGGAGAATTAGAAAGTCTGGAGTATAGATACCAATATAGTTCCATTTTCCGTTGTCTCGCCGATAACACTTGATTTTGAATTCAGTCATGTCTCGATCTCCGTTATAATAAACTTCCAATCCAAGCTTTTCGATTTCGTCAAAAGACAGGATTTCTTTTAAAAATGTTTTTTCAAAACTACTGTCTGTGCGATAAGGCAGATAATGGAACGATCGGTCTTTATTTTTGTGAGAAGATGTTTGCGTTCGCAAGTCTGCAGCTATTGCAGTGTTACCCGTTTCCTCAAGTAGATGAATAGTCATTTCAATTTTAGGATCAATCTTCAGTTTTCCATTATCATCTTTGATGATGTTTTCTACCACGTTTTGCGAAGGATAATAATCCTGGGGCTTGTCGGTATAAACTTCAGAGGTAAAGTTTGCAATTTTCAAAAGATTGGCTGATTCAGGTATCAGATCTTCAACTGTGGTAAAGTCTTGCTTATCACAGAAAGCTTTGCGAATATTGGCGTCAACTAACTTTCGATTGTATTTTGAACTGTAGTAATACGTCTCACCTTTTTTGTAAGTGATTATTTTATAGACGGATTTAAGAGAATCTTCGAATTTCATCAGATCATCGACAGAGGGTGAGCCGAAGCCGCCTTTCATAATACCATAAATCCACGAGAGGAAAGTCGTCGGTTCGTTACCATATTCCATGTCGTCAATACGGATAGTTGTTTTACTTTCGTTCATTGAAAGGTCAGTGGTTTTGATAATACTGTCTGCAAGACGGGCATTATTGGTCGAAGCCGCAATATATCTTGCAGGGTCGGCTTTGTCAATCGTGAGTGTATCATAATTAATTTTAAGCTGAAAGAAATCGACTTTTGGCAGCTTCAAATATGTTGTGCGATCGTAACGTTTCAGGGGAGTTTTGCTGTTGTCGGCAGATGAAAACTCTTTGAGCGTTATGTGATGCTGCCTTTTAAGCTGCATATTTAATTTATCTGCGTTGCTTTCGTTTAGATAAATGAGCGCTGTTTCTGGGCTGTATTTCACAACCTGACGCAGACAGCGGCAAGAAGTTTGTAAGACCATATTCGTTGGACAGTCTCCTTCCTGGGAAAGGATAATACCTGTAAGGCTGCGGCAATCCCAGCCCTCTTTACCGATCTGCACCAGAAGGACAATGCGAATTTGGGAAACAGAGGTATCTAAAATATCAAATTGCATTTGGCTGTCAGCAGGCATTTTATATTGCTTATTGCCCTTATGAAATTTAAGAATCGTGTTTTTGCCGAGACCATACTCTGCAACAATATGGGCTACCAAAGGATAAACAACTTCTTCTAATTTTTCGATTGTACCGCAGTAAATACCGAGTTTAGCAGTCAATCCGCCTGCATAGACAGTATCTTTATATGTATCAAGAAATTCCCGGACGCCTTGTTCAATAATTAAACTGCTGTTGGCAATATCAGCAATTTTAACAACGGGACACTTCAAGAAGTTCCCCACACCGTTAATCAGGGGATAGTAATATACAATATTCGTAATCTCAGCTGTTCCTACAGAAAGGGAGTCTGCCACCTTAATTTTTTCCAACTTTTCAAGATAAGGTGTACCTGAAAAACCAATAACGGAGTTAATGGTATTATTCTGCACCCATTTTGTAACAACGGCACGGAGTTTTATTTCGTCACTGACAGCATGATGTACTTCGTCAATGAAAATTGAGAGCGATGGTAATTTGCCGATAAGGTTACGCAGTTCATTGGCCTGTCTGTCTTTTTCATCATCACTCTCTTCAAACATATGAATTTGACCTTGTTTCTCCTGAATACGGTCAAGAATTACTTTTTCAGCGTTTGTAACAGCTACTAAACCAAACAACTCAGAAAGTGGCTGGTGATTTGCAATCTTCTGGACATTTGGATTTTTAGTTTTGTTTGATTTTTTTGCGGTCTTTCCCTGATCAAGCACTTCAAAGGAAATCATACGCTTTATGTCCGTTGCTGCAGGCTCCGGGATAACCCAGGCAGGATTAAAATTCTGTATTGTTTTAAGACTTGGAACAACGGAAGATTTTAGTCCGGATGGAGCAAAGATAATAAAATTATGTGCAAATGCAGGGTTTGTTGGTTCATTATAGGCAAAATATAAATCAAGATAGATGAATGCCGCCATCAAATACGTCTTTCCTGCACCCATTGGTAAGCTAAACAGATAATCCGTATAGGAAATGCCATAAAATGCATTCCGAAAGAAGCTGTCATAGTCAATATTTGACAGATCTTTCTTAATATGCTTTTCAAGTTTTTCAGAAACCTGTTCGCCGGTATTATTAGTTAATCGAGAATATTCGAACAATGCGGCTGCCGCTGTATTGTCCTTTAAGTATTTGCGCGTTGCCGTAGATAACTCTATGCCATCTAAATCAATAGAGTTGAAGCAACCGTTTTCGAACAATACCTCCAGTGGCTTGCATTCGCAGCCAATTTTAAGAAACAGATAAACCTTGATAGCCTCAATCTGGGCATCTCGCATTTGTCCCGTTTTCTCTATATATTCAATTATATTTCGGACTGTACATTGCGAAGAAGTATACCACTCTTTGCACTTGTTTTCTATCATTTTATAGAACATACGGTGCCTCCATAAATTGCAATTCTTATAAAATTTAAATTTTCATTGTACCATTCGCAAGATCGGCTGCTGCAAAAGAAATAAAATAAAAAGGCAGAGTAAGCAGCTTTTGCTCCGGATGATAGCCGTAATTGTTTTTGGAAACCTTAATGGCACATGCAAATTTGTTATGATTTGCGAATTTCTCAAGGGAGTTGAGTGTCCCTTTGCCTTTTTTTACATCGATCGGATAGAGTTTGTTATCCGATTCAATGATAAATTCCAGTTCGGCAGATGCTTTTCCTCGCCAGTAGAATAGTTTATGACCTTTTGCAATCAGCTCATTTGCTACAAAGTTTTCAAAGAAAATGCCAGACAGAGTGTTTTCCCTCTCACTCGATATGAATGAAGCTGCATTGATTCCGCTTTGGTAGGAGAACATTCCGATATCTCCGAGAAACAAACGAAAATTACTTTCATTATCCGGTATAAGCGGCATTGTGATGTGTTCTTTCAACTGGAAGGACTGATTGACAACATGCGCCATTGTAAGCCACTGGATCGAGGTTGCAAAATCTCTCGTTTTGCTTTTTTCTTCAATGAGTCCGGGAGAAAAGTTTCGGGATTCCCGGTTAAGTTGTTTATAGATATTTTGAAACAAGGTGTGAGACCGTAAAACTGCTTCCTGACTTGCCTGATATAAATCCATATCGGAAAGATAATTGTCATACAGTGTCTTGAGAATATCTCTTGATTCAAGAAAATTACCTGACTCAATAAAGGTATCAACCGCTTCGGGCATGCCGCCTACCAGCAAATATTTATATATCTGTTCCATTGCCAGTTCATGTATTTGACTGTCCAGCGGATGCCTGTCCATATATGCTTCTTTAAGGGCATCATAAAGCATTTTGTTGCTGTTCAGCAAAAACTCATCAAAGGTCATCGGGTAAACCGTCAGCTGATTAATTTTTCCTACGGGAAAAAGAAATTTGTTGTTGTCCTTTACGCCTCTTTTATGCGTTTCTCGCTGAAGTTTTATCCGCACCATCGAGCCTGTTGCAATCACGGGAATTTGCCTGTAATCCTGGCAAAAGTATTTTAGAGAGGATATGATATTTGGGCATTCCTGTACCTCATCAAAGATGAGCAGCGTTTTTTCATTTATCTGTTTTCCCTTGCGTAAGGAGATATATTCAATGATTTTTTGCGCATTGGCGGTATCGGAACAAAACGCACGAATTTCATCTTCAATTTTGCAATCGACATAGATGTAATGATCCTTGTAATAGTTCTCAGCAAAAATATTTTTTACAAGATAAGTTTTTCCGACCTGTCTTGCGCCCCATACAATTAATGGTTTTTTTCGTCTGTTGATATTCCATTCAATCAGATCTTGTAAAGCATTCCGTTCCATAGACACCTCCTTACAGCAGATAAATGAATTATAAAATAAATTGCACCTTTTTGCAATATAATTTTAATATTATTTGCACTTTTTTATACTGTTTTCGGCTTATAATTTGCACCTTCGCTTTTGGCGCATTTATTCCCCTTTTACAGCAATGACGCGCAGCACTTTGCCGTCAACCTCGATGCGGGCGATACAGCGCAGTTGTTCCGCAATGGCCGTTTCGGAGGCGTCGTGGGAAAGTCCCAGTTTTGCAAGGAGTTCGGATTCCCGGATGCCGGGATTTCTGCATCCGTTGCCGCGGTTTCCTTTGCGGCGCTGGGCGCAGATCCACACTTTGCAGGCCGGATCTTTTGCGGCGGTCCGGGTCCTTCGCGTGTAAGGCGCACCGCAGCAGGCGCAGAACAGTTTCCCATAGAGCGCATGGCAGTTCCGGCTGCGCTGGACGATTCCCGCACGGGCATCCTTCTGCCGGTCTTTTAAAATTCTTTGCACCGCTTCCCATTGGCCGCGGGAAATGATGGGCGGGTGATCGTGACGCAGATAACGGCTTTCGTATGCTGCATGGGGATCGGGCCGTTTGGTTAGAAAATCCACCGGCGCCTGTTTTTGCAGCAGCTTATCTCCCACATAGGTTTCATTTTTCAGAATCGCATATACACCGGAAGCGGACAGCTCTTTTTTGCTGCGGAGTCCGAAGCCGCCCATCTGCGCGACCTGGCGGGCGATCTGACGATAAGTGCAGCCTTTCAGAAACAAATCAAAGATACATTTAACGATCCATGCCCGGGCGTTTGGAATGAGGGTGCCGCCTACGCTGTCGTAGCCTAAGATCCGGTTGTTCCCCAGATTGTACTGTCCGCGGCGAAATCGCTGGGTATAGCTCCATTTGACATTTTCGGAAATACTGTAGCTTTCATCCTGGGCTATGGCGGCCAGCAGAGAGAAGATCAGCCGGCCGGAAGGATCGAAGCTGCGGAGCCGTTCTTTTTCAAAATAGATTTCCACACCACTCATCTGTAAAAGCCGGGCGTAGTTTTCACAGTCCACCAGATTTCTTGAAAAACGGGAAATGGACTTGACCAGAATCAAATCGATGCGCCCGGCAAGGGCGTCGCGGATCATTTGCATAAATCCGGGTCTTTGTCTGGTGTTTAAGGCACTGCGTTCATCGGCATAAATACCGGCAAATTCCCAGTCCGGATTGCGGCGGATACAGGATGTATAATATGCTTTCTGCAGGTCGAAGCTTTCTTCCTGGGGCGACAGGCCGGTGGATACGCGGCAGTAAGCCGCCACCCGTTTTTTCCTTTGATCACGGGTTCGGGCAATCCGTGTGATTTTCATTTTTCCTCCGATTTCTGACTTGCCAGTCTCTGTAACGTTTCAGAACATAAGACGGCAGGTCTTTTTCTTTCTCAATGCCGGTGGGCACGCAGCTGGTCACGCCGCATTTCCAGTGGACATACAGGGTGCGGTCGCAAGCCGTACCATTTTGCGGCTGCGCTATATGCCGGCCGAAGGTAATGGAATCTACAAGCCGGGACAGCCAGTAATAGTCCACCCGCGAAAGGCGCGGATGGGCGGACAAAAAGGCACGCATGTGTTCGGCCTCTGCTGCATGACCGGAATCAGCCGGGGCCAGTTGTTCCTTCGGAAAGGTATGGTATGCGGTCAGTACCGCCTGCTCAACGAAATGGGATCGGATCAGAAAGCCGCCGCAGGACTTGGGACTGCCTTCACAGAGCCAGCCGCGGCCCGGCTGCTGTACCGGTATGTGGCGCTGGCGCAGGACAGCGCCGCAGTAGGGACAGCGAAGCAGCGTATCGAAAGGATATTGTACGGGATTTCCCGTGCTGTTGCCGTCGCTGCCGCCCGGACAGCGGAGCTTTCGGATTTTTTCCACCATGGCAAACTGTTCGTGACTGATCAGCGGCGTATGATGGTCTGTCAGATAATAGGCCGGAACCAGCGTACAGTTGTTTTTGACTGTCCGGTGGGAGATGTGATCTGCCGTATAAGTCTTCTGCAGCAGAATGTCGCCGGTGTATTTTTCATTTCGCAGAATATGCAGCACACTGGAAGCGCTCCAGTCTTTTTTCCCGGCAGGGCTGGGAATCTGATGCTGATGCAGAAATGCAACGATTTCCGACATGCTCTGTCCCTGTTCATAGAGTAAAAAGATTTGCCGCACCGTATCTGCCTCCTCCGGCACCACGCGGTAACTGCCTTCCTCCGTCTGGGTGTAACCGTAAATGCGGGTCCAGCGGTCGATGCCTTTCTGATATCTTTTCCGGATGCCCCATTTGAGATTTTCCGAGAGAGACCGGCTTTCCTCCTGCGCGAATGCAGCCAGAACTGTCAGCAGCATTTCGGAAAACGGTTCGCCGGTATCGATATTTTCCTTTTCAAAAATCAGCTGCACACCCATGCTCTGCAGTTTCCGTATGTAAGAAAGACATTCCAGCGTATTTCTGGCAAAACGGGAAATGGATTTGGTAATAATGTAATCGATTTTCCCGGCTTCGCAGTCTGCCAGCATTTGCTGAAAGCCTGTGCGGTATTTGGTATTGGTGCCGGTGACGCCTTCGTCGGCATAGATTCCGGCAAATACCCAGTCCGGGTGCGCGGTGATTTTCTGCAGATATACGTTTTTCTGGAGTTCGAAGCTGCCGGCCTGCGCATCCTTGCTGGTGGAGACCCGGCAGTAGGCGGCGACCCTTCTTTGCTTTCCGGCGACAGTTGTCTCCGGGGCCCCCGTATGCTCTACAAGTATCTTTTCTATTTCCATGTTTCCTTCCTTTCTCTGAAAAGCGCAAACGCGGGCAGATCGGATGACCATGTTTTTCGTTCTTCTTCGGTCAGCCGTATGCTGGTCTGCATGAATCTCCGGTCATCGTCAGAAAAGCGTGTGCGCTGTGAAAAAAGAAGATGCCGCCGCAGCAGTTCCTGTACCCGGTCAAATAATGGACTGCTGATCAGCGGCTCGTGATGTCCTTCGATATAAAATTGGTCTACCTGCCCTGTGTTTTTTCCGCGCCGGATGCCGCTTTCATTCACATAGGTACATTCTTTGTTGGTCAGATAATTGCCGGTATAAACGCAATTAGAAAGCAAATGAATGACGGGATTGTGATTCCAATGTTTGCCGCTCTTTTCGTTTGCTTCTATTTGATTTAGGGCTGCGCATATTTCCCGGTAGGGTCGGCATATACCGGCCAGATAAAAGGCTGTGCGTACCCGGCAGGCTTCCCGGGGCTCGATTTTCCAGACATGGGATTTTCCGCAGGAACGATACCCATAGCTGGCAGCTTCCCAGGGCTGTCCCATCTCATAATGCCGCTGTCTGCTCCACTGCAGATTCTTCCGCAGGCTGTCGCTTTCTTCCTGTGCAATGGCCGCCAGTATGCTCAGCAGCAGTTCGCTGGACCGGGTCATGGTGTCGATGCCTTCCCGTTCAAAGAAGATGCCGATATGCAGTGCTTTCAGTTCGCGGATCACGGAAATGCATTCGGCCATATTGCGGGCAAAGCGGGAAATGGATTTTGTCAGGATCAGGTCGATTTTTCCGTCTCTGCAGTCCTGCAGCATTTGCTGAAATGCAGGTCGGTTTGCGATGGACCGGCCGCTTTTGCCGTGGTCGGCGTACAGACCTGCCAGAATCATGGAAGGCTGTTCTTCAATATAGCGCAGATAATATTCCCGCTGCGTTTCAAAGGATCCGTCCTGCAGATCGCTTTGCGTGCTGACCCGGCAGTATGCGGCTGTTCGCAGGCAGGCGCTTTTGTGTTCTTTAGTTTCCATAGATATTTTCTTTTAAAACCGATACGATCGGCAGCTCCTTTCTGTCATGTTGTGTCGAAGCCGGGCGGGTGTTCCCATTCTAGCACACTTGTCTGGGGGATACAATACGACAGTCGGAAGATTGTATGGGGCAGATTATGAGGAAAAAGTACCCTTTGTTCAAAGTTGGAAAATCCGTACAATGCAGCCGGCTATGTATGTACCCGAAATTTTTTAAGGAAAAATGAAAAATTTCGGGTATTTGTTAAGACGGGCAGGAGTGGATGGAAGGCTGGAAATGCGAGATGTGAGCGGTGGGGGAGAAAATCGGATGGCATAAAAAAGCGAGAGGCGTAGGGCCTCTCGTGAAAATGTCAGGAAAACAGATCTGAATGCGTACCGGTTCGAGAAAGGAAAAGCATTAGTTCTTCGTCTTCAATGCGGTAAACGAGTAACCAATCCGGCTGGATGTGACATTCTCGAAAGCCAGTAAAATCACCGGATAATGCATGATCCATGTTTTTAGGAGGCAATGGCTCCTGTCGGGATAGTTTTTCCACAACGTGGTCGAGCATTGCCAGATTATAACCCCGTTTTGCTGCAAGTTTGAGATCCTTCTTAAATCGGTTGGACAAGGTAATGTTAAGCATCGGCTAATACATCCTTCATAGCATCCTGAAAAGAGGTATATCGTTTATATTTTTCCGGATGTGCTTTCATTTCGTAGTACTCATTCATTGCTGCAATGGTTTCGGCGTTAGGATTTTCTTTGGTAACAGCAAAGGGTAGTCCCTGTACGCGAAGTGACTGTTTGAGAAAAATAGTGATTGCAGTGCTTAAGTCCAAACCCAGATCCGAATAAAGTTCCTGACTGGCTTTTTTCAATTCCGGATCGAGACTGATATTTGTGCTTACTTTTGCCATAATTACACCTCCTAAAGATAGTATATCGCATTATTAAAGAAAATCAACAAGGAATGCGCATGATATAAACATAAAATTTGGAAATTCATTGATTTTAAGGCCTGTACAGTATGGAAGAAAGAGCAGAATATGTATCAAACGAATTAACTTTTATAGAAAAAGATGATGGAGAAAAAACCTTTCCGCCAGCATCGTATAGCAATGATGAGGAATGGGTTCAGGAATATATAAGGCAGTTTGGAGAAGAACTGAGTTTCTTTTAAGAAGAATATTATTTGTTGGGAAGTATAACTAAGTTATGGTAGATAAAAAAGTTATTCCATTTTCACCACCGGATATTTCGGAGGCAGAGATAAATGAAGTTGCAGAAGCGCTTCGTTCAGGCTGGATAACGACAGGCCCGAGAGTCAAGGAGCTTGAAAGAAGAATTACGGATTACATAGGCGTGAAAAAGGCTTGTTGCCTGAATTCCCAGACGGCATGTGCGGAAATGGCGCTTCGAATTTTGGGAATAGGTGAAGGCGACGAGGTAATAACCTCGGCTTACACGTATACAGCAACCGCTTCTGTTGTCTGCCATGTTGGAGCAAAACTTATTTTAGTTGATACGCAGCCTGACAGTTTGGAAATGGATTATGATGCAGTTGAAAAAGCTGTCAGTGCAAAGACAAAAGCGATTATTCCCGTTGATCTTGCCGGAATTCCCTGTGATTATGACAGGATTTATGAAATTGTAAATCGAAAAAAGTCATTGTTTCAACCCGCGAATGACATTCAAAAGGCAATCGGAAGAATCGTTGTCTGTTCGGATACTGCGCATGCTTTTGGCGCAAAGTGGCATGGCAGAATGGTAGGCAGCATTGCTGACTTCTCCAGTTTCAGCTTCCATGCAGTCAAAAATCTTACCACCGCAGAGGGCGGCGCGCTGACCTGGAGAACGATTCCGGGCATCAGCGACGAAGATATCTATCATCAGCTGCAGTTGTTCAGCCTGCATGGGCAGTCCAAGGATGCGCTGGCCAAGACAAAACTGGGAGCGTGGGAATATGACATTGCGGGAACGTATTACAAGTGCAATATGACGGATATCATGGCGGCCATCGGCCTGAAACAGCTGGAACGCTATCCGGCCATGCTGCAGCGCAGAAAAGAAATCATCGAAAAATACGATGCGGCGTTTCACCCTCTGGGGATACAGACGCCGGAACACTATACAGATTTTTATGAATCTTCGGGACATCTGTACATTACCAGGGTGCCGGGGATTACACCGGAGCAAAGAAACGAAATTATTTGCAGGATGGCAGAGCGGGGCGTAGCCACCAATGTGCACTACAAGCCGCTGCCCATGCACACGGCGTACCGGAATCTGGGATTTGATATCAAAGATTACCCCAATGCCTATGCATATTTTGCGAATGAGATCACACTGCCGCTGCATACCTGCCTGAGCGATGCGGATGTTGGGTATGTGGTGGAACAGTATCAGGACATTGTAAAGGATTATATCATTGAGGATTGTGAAGTGGGAGCAGCTTCCGCCTGAAATGCAGAACGAGGCTGTCAGGAAATATTATGAGATTCTGAAAACGAGATGAGGGCATGGAATGTACCGGAAATATGGGAAACGATTGCTGGACGTGATTTTATCAATTATAGCATTGCCTTTTTTTGCGCTCATTTTTGTGGTGGTTGCTCCAGTCATAGTAATAGAAGATAAAGGACCGGTGTTTTATAATGCGCCCCGGATGGGACTAAATGGAAAAATCTATAAAATGTTTAAATTCCGGTCGATGAAAGTCAATGCGCCGGATTTACGAAATGAGGATGGCAGTACATATAATTCAGAAGATGACCCGAGGGTAACAAGGGTTGGAAAAATACTACGCAAAACAAGTCTTGATGAGATACCGCAGCTTTTCAATGTGATCAAAGGGGATATGGCGTTAATTGGTCCGAGGCCGGATTTGACAGACGGCGAAATGACCAGTGCAAGAAAAAAGAAGTTGACAGTCCGGCCAGGAATTACGGGATATAGCCAGGCGTATTTTAGAAACTCGGATAGTATGGAACAACGCAGTATAAATGATATTTACTATGTCGATAACCTAAGTTTTAAACTGGATGTTCAAATCTTTTTTAAAACGATTCAGACGGTAGTATTCCATCAAAATGTATATCGAAATGAGGGAGACCTTAAATGAGAACAGTGGAAGCTGTGTGGGAAAAACGGAATGTAGGTGTGGAATGTTTTGAAATTGAAGTTGGAAAGAATGATTCTGTAGATGAGGTACTTAACATAATACACAATAGAAATGAGAAATATTTTGTTGCAAAAGTATTAGCCGGGAGAGTGGATGTACTTCTTGCATTACAGAAGGAAGGTTTCCAGTTTATGGAGACAAACATTCAGACGGAAATGGAATTGTCTGAAAAACCAAAGCCTCCGGCTATGTGTGCGAAGTTGATAGAAAGAGCAGGGTATCATTTCGGAAGTGACAAAGAAACAAAGAGAGTGATTGATGAAATAAGAAACGGGTACATATTTTCAACAGACAAAGTGGCTTTGGATCCGTACTTCTCACAGAAAATAGCAGGACAGCGCTATGCATTTTGGGCACAGGATGTCCTTGCGTCCGGAAACGCGAAAATGATCATTACGGAATATGATGGAGAGGATGTTGGTTTTAGTATTGTAATCAATAAGGGCAATTATTTCGATGGATTTCTAGGCGGGCTTTTTGCAGATTATTTGAATAGCGGACTAGGTTTTGCCAACGCTTATACTACATTAAAAGCAGTATTTGATCTGGGAGGAAGGAGATATATCTCCGGGGTATCGTCAAATAATTTCCAGATGCTGAAGCTGCATATGATGTTCGGACTAAGAATAAGAAGATTGACTTATAACTTAATTAAACATGTCTGAGGAGAATTTGAATGTCTGATCAGGTTGTATGCTGCAAAAACTGCGGAAAAGAATTTGATCTCCCTTCTTTGAAAAAGAAAAAATATATATGTGATTCCTGTGGCTTTCATTTCAGAATTCCGGCAATGGAAAGAATTGAAATGACTGTAGATAAGGGAACATTTGAAGAATGGGAAGCGGATCTGGAAACAGAGAATTATCTGAATGACGAAATATATGAAAAAACATTGGAAAATGCAAGAAATAAGACCGGATTGAAGGAAGCCATTATCATTGGAAAAGCCAGTGTTTTAGGATCGGAAATCGCAATCGGTGTATGTGACAGCAATTTTATAATGGCGAGTATGGGCCATGTTGTTGGAGAAAAAGTAGCAGTTCTTTTTGAAAGAGGCACAAAGGAAAAACTTCCCGTATTTATTTTCTGCTGTTCCGGCGGCGCCCGGATGCAGGAAGGCATGATTTCCTTAATGCAGATGGAAAAGACGGCGGCAGCGATTAAGAGACATGCGGATGCAGGGTTGTTTTATTGCTCTATATTGACAGATCCAACGACAGGCGGCGTCACAGCAAGTTTTGCATCACTCGGTGATGTGATCATGGCAGAACCAAACGCTACCGTAGGATTTGCCGGAAAAAGAGTGATTAAACAAACGATCAGAGAAGAATTGCCGCAGGGATTTCAAACATCGGAATTTCTTCAGCAACACGGAATGATCGATGGCATAGTTCAAAGAAAAAGAATACGCCAGATGATTCAATTCCTTGTTATCACAAATAAAAACAGTGCAGAAAAAACAGCGTTTATAACTGAAAAGAGGACAAGATTCCTGCCTTCGGTATCTGGATATCTCAAAAATTCAATCATGCCTTCAAAATCGGTATGGGAGAAAGTAAAAGAAAATCGAGGACCAAATCGTCCGACATCGGTCGATTATATTAAAAATATTTTTGACGTATTTGTAGAATTGAAGGGCGACAGGTTATATGGGGAAGACGGTGCGATTGTCGGAGGAATTGCTGTATTAAACGGACAACCGGTTACGGTGATTGCAGATTACAGGGGAAAGAACATTCAGGATTATCTTGAAAGAAATTTCGGAATGCCAATGCCTGAAGGATATCGTAAGGCACTTCGATTGATGAAACAGGCAGAAAAGTTCAATCGGCCTGTCATATCATTTGTAAATACACAGGGCGCTTATCCGGGCGTGGGAGCAGAAGAACGTGGCCAGGGCTGGGCGATTGCGCAAAACCTATATGAAATGTCGTCAATAAAAGTACCCATTCTTGCCATCATTATTGGAGAAGGGGGCAGCGGCGGAGCACTGGCAACGGCTGTTGGAGATGAGGTCTGGATGCTTGAAAACGCGACGTACTCTATCTTGTCCCCCGAGGGGTATGCTTCTATTTTGTGGAAGGATGCAAGCCGTGCCTCTGAGGCTGCGGAAAAAATGAAAATGACTGCCACAGACCTTAGGGATCTCGGTGTGATAGATAAAATAATCCCGGAGTTTGGAGGGGCAAATAAAGAAAACATCAGTAAGATTTCTAAGTATATGCGACAGGAAATCATAAAGTTTCTTACGCAAATGGACAAACAAAGCAAGAACGAAATGATTGAAAACAGATACAGGAGATTCAGAAAATTTTAAATTTGAGGTGAATTTAATTGGAAAAGGCAAATGAAATCATTTCGTTACTTGAAGAGTGTATGGATCTGGAAGAAGGAACTTTAGAGCTGGAAAATAGTTTATCAGAATATGAAGAATGGGATTCGCTTACGGCATTAACAGTGATTGCAGCTGTTGACAAACAATTCCATAAAGTGTTACCGGGAGGAACACTGAAAAAAGTAAAAACAGTTTCAGATATTGTCAAACTGATTGTATAAACAACAGTCAATAATGTCATAGTTCTAATAAAAAAGGAGATAGAAGAATGAGTGAAAAAGAAAAACTTGGTTTGATTGAAGAATGCATGGATTTAGATGAGGGAACTTTGAAGCCAGAAGATAATCTTGCTGATTATGAAGAGTGGGATTCTGTTACAGCTTTATCGATTATAGCCATGATGGATGAACAATTTCATAAAAGCGTGTCAGGCGGGACACTGAAAGATGCAAAAACAGTGGCGGATATACTTGCAATGATGGAATAAATGGATCGCTGCATTATATGGCATATGCTTTTTCTTTATCGATAGATACAGAGGAGGAATATCATGTGGAATCCGTTTGATTTCAGCAGAAAAAGATATATTGTGACTGGCGCGGGTTCGGGAATTGGCAAAGCAACTGCCGTAAGGCTTTCCGAACAGGGAGCCGAAGTTTGTCTTATCGTATTGAATAAGGAGCAGGAAGAAGATGTAAAACCCTGTCTGCACGGGAACGGACATGCTTTTTATGTAAAGGATTTGAGCAAATCCGGCGGCTATAAGGAGATTTTTGATGACATTGTCAGTGATGGTCATAAGATCGACGGATTAGTCTACTGTGCTGGAATTGCAAAGATCCTGCCCGTTGCGCTTTTAAATAAGACAAACATGGATGAAAGCATGACGGTTAACCTTTACGCATTTGCGGAAATGGTGAGCTTACTGTCTAAAAGAAAATATCACGATCGAGCAAGCATCGTAGGGGTTTCTTCTCTGGCCGTAAGGGTTCCGCAAAAATGTCAGGGCATATATGCCGCTACAAAGGCAGCTATGAATACCATGGTTACTTCAATGGCCATTGAACTGGCAGAAAAGAATATTCGGATCAATACGGTAATGCCCGCAAGTGTCAACACAAAGATGTTGGAGAAATCGTTCGAAGATAAGACAAAGGAAGAGTTTGATTTATTTATAAAAAAATCTGTACTTGGACTGGAACAGCCGGAGGATATTGCAGATATTATCTTGTTCTTGCTTAGCGATGCCTCCCGTATGATCACAGGAAGAGAGATATATGCCGATGGTGGATATATCAATTTCTAAAATTAATATTTACATAACATTGGGTCAAATGAGTTTTAGTATAAGAAAGGGAAACACGCTTCTTTTTCGTGTGAAGTTATAATCAATGGATGCAGTTTTCAGAAATAAAAGAATCAGCGGAATATTGGCGGTTCTTCCGGAGACGGAAAGTTACTTTGATGACGAGATAGGTAACTACGATTTTCCCGAGAAACAGACAAAGCGTTTGAAAAAAGTAATGGGATTTAACAAGCACAGGCTGGCGAAGGATTCCAGTACGGCGTCTGATTTTTGTGTAGAGGGACTGAATTATCTGCTGAATAATGGAAAAGTCAGACGAGAAGAAATTGGAGCAGTTATCGTCGTAGGATTGTCTCCGGATTATTTCCTTCCGCAAATGAGTAATATCATTCACGGAAAGTGCGATCTTCCGCAGGATGTGTTGTGTATCGATATGCCTCAGGGCTGCTGTGGATTTCTGCTGGGACTTATGGAGTCTTTTATGCTTCTGGATTATATGAAAGACAAGAAAGTGGTTCTTTTTAATTCGGACATTCTCAGCCATAAAGTTTCGAAGCATGATCGGAATGATTTCCCGTTGGTGGGTGATGTAACAACCGTGACCATAGTAGAAAATGATCCTGAAGGAGAAGAGATTATTTTCCGCTTAATGGCAGATGGGGCAAATCGGGATTGTTTGAAAATCCCTGCGGGCGGATTTGCAATGCCAAGTTCTGCAGAAACAGCAGAGATGGTGGCAGCGGATGACGGCAATAAGCGATGTCTGGACAATCTGCATATGAATGGAGCGGAGGTATTCAATTTTGTTCAGAGAGAAGTACCTCCGATGCTGGAAGATTTGTTCAAATCGTATGGGGTGGAGCAAGAAAAGATTGATTATTATCTGTTCCATCAGCCGAATAAGTTCATGCTTCAGAAGCTGGCGGACAAGTTAAATGTTCCTTATGAGAAGCTATTTATGAATGTCGTGGAAAACTACGGAAATCCCAGCGGGGCATCCATTCCTACTGTAATCACCCATAACTTGAAGCAGGAGATGACGGAAAAAACTTATTACTGCTGCCTTTCTGCATTTGGTTCCGGTCTGACGTGGGGCGCAATTGTAATGCAGCTGGGAAAGATGGATTTTTGTAAGGAAATAGAGACGAAGTTGTAGGATGCGTTATGGAGAAAATCACCGGTAAGGAACAGATTTATCAGTTATATCTTGAGACCATAAAAAACAGATACAAATATTCCAATTGTTATTTTCAGCCGGACAGTATGGAGGAATGGCTGAAAGCAGACAGGATTACCTGCTATTCCTCAGAGCAGGCACTTCTTATGCTGGTAAATGAAAGCGATTACCTAAAGCTATTTTTTTACGCTGATGATTTTGAATGGGTGCATGAGATTGAAAAAATAAAGGAAACAAGTCCGGATACGATGGTTATTGAGGTTGTTACCAGGGGAGAACCGGGCGATTATGATTTCAACACCATGATTGCTTGCAGAGCAGTTGTAACGTATGAAAGACTCAGAAGCAGTGGAATACCATCGGAATCGGCTAGTCAGGCGTATTTTTATTGTACGGAAAAGAATCACAAAGAATTGCGGAACCTGATGGATCGAACATTTATGCCAATCGGAGATCGTATTCCAACAGATGCTGAATTAGAACAATTTCTTGTGTCAAAGAGCGTGATCGGAATTCGCGAGGACGACCAGTTGGCCGGCTTTCTGATATTCGAGGATATGAGAAAGACATCATATGTACGGATGATTTGTGTGAACGAAGCTTTTCGCGGGAAAGGATTCGGAAACGAACTGATGAAAAGTTATTTTTCCATCCATAAAGATTTTAAAAGCTTCACGTTGTGGTGTAAGGCAGATAACCGGCCTGCCTTAAATTTGTATATGAATAAATGGAATTACAAGAGAGAAAATCTCTATAATTATATTTTTATTATCTAAAGAAAATCTCAGGGAGAAAAAACATGGAAGAAATTTATAAGATTTTAAAAGACCTGCGGCCGGAGTTTGATTTTACGGAGAGCGAGGATTTTGTGGAGGACGGTTTTCTGGACTCCTTTGATATCATCTCGCTGGTGTCAACCATCGAAGAAAAGTTCAATGTGAAAATTGACGGTCTGGATGTGGTGCCGGAGAATTTCTGCTCTGCCGAGGCAATCATTGCGCTGATCAGAAAAAGCGGCGGAACAATCTAAGAGCTACAAGTCAATGGAAACAACGGCATTATTATCTGGTAGAAATCAGAAAGTATCTTCCAGTTATAATTCTAAATTATATGATACCGGCGGTGTGAGAGGAGTGTGGAAGTAGTGCAGAATTCTGTTATCAGATATTTGGATCAAACTGCTGAGTCCTTTCCGAACAAAGCAGCAGTGATTGATAAAGATGGATCGATTACCTTCAGGGAGTTAAGAGATAACGGGCGCAAGATTGGGAAAGCAATAAGTGGAAAACTGGGCTGTTCCAAAAAACCTGTATTTGTATATCTTCCAAAGAGTGTAAAGATGATCAGTGCTTTTATGGGCATTCTTTACAGTGGAAATTTTTATACGCCCACGGATGTGAGTTTTCCGTTTGAAAAAGTAAAAGGAATACTGGATGCGCTGAAGCCGGCTTTAATTCTGACCGATGAGAAACATGCGGAGACATTGAAAGAACACGGTGTGGAGGCAGAGCTTCTCCTTAATATAGATTCCGTTGAAACTGAGAACCCGGGTCCGTTGTATCTTGAAAAAACAATAGATACAGATATTGCATATATTCTGTTTACCTCCGGTTCGACAGGTGTTCCAAAGGGTGTCATTATTTCGCACAGAAGTATCATTGATTATATTGACTGGGCGAAAAAATGTTATGACATTTCTGAGAAAAACATTATAGGAAATCAGGCACCATTTTATTTTGATAATTCAACATTGGACATATATTTAATGCTCAGCTGCGGAGCAACCTTGCATATCATACCGGAACATTATTATTCATTTCCGGCAAAGCTTATGGATTATGTGAGGGAAAAACAGATCAATACCATTTTCTGGGTTCCGTCGGTTTTTATTAATGTGGCGAATTCAGATGTTTTAAGCAGAATGGATTGTCAGTGCCTGAAGACAATACTTTTTGCCGGAGAGGTAATGCCGAACAAGCATCTGAATTACTGGCGTAAATATATACCTGATGCTTTGTATTCAAACTTGTACGGCCCCACAGAGATTACCGTAGATTGTACATATTATATCGTTGACCGGGAGTTTAGTGACGATGAACCCCTGCCGATCGGGGTGCCGTGTCCCAATACAGATGTTATGGTGTTGGATCATGGAGAGTTGGTCACAGAGCCGGATAAAGTCGGAGAACTGTGTGTCCGAGGAACATCTCTTGCGCTTGGATATTGGAATAATCCCGAAAAGACAAGGGAAGTGTTTATACAGAATCCATTAAATCATCTATATGAAGAGAAGATTTATTGTACCGGAGACCTGGTTCATTACAATCAGCGCGGTGAGATCATGTACGATGGGCGCAGAGATTTTCAGATCAAACATATGGGCTATCGTATCGAATTGGGAGAGATCGAAACTGCGGCGCTTGGACTGGAAGGAATACAGGATACCTGTGTCATATATGATGCAATGAAAAAAGAAATCATACTTGTTTATGTTGGGGATGAGTCAGTGAATGCCAACAGTTTCCGGGCAGAGCTTGTTAAGAAAATACCGAAATATATGGTTCCGACAGTATATCATAGGCTTCAGAAATTTCCATATAACGATAATGGGAAGATTGACCGAAAGGCTTTAATGAAAAAGTATACGAATGTATGAGTGAAAAAAAAGACGTATTCCTCCTGCCTTTTGCCGGAGGAAGTTCCCTGATTTACAAACAATGGCAGCATACGAATTTTCGGTTTCATGGAATTGATTACAGCGGCCATGGGTTCCGGTATCAGGAACCTTTACCGGAGAGTATAGAGGCGCTGACCGATGACGTGATCCGGCAGATGGAATGTGTTCAGGCGGACCATTTTGCCCTCTTTGGACACAGTATGGGTGGCCTGATTGCGTGGATGGTGACGCAAAAACTGACCAGGAAACCGGATGTTTTGTTCATTTCGGCATGTGAGCCGCCGGAATGTCTGGATGTCACTCGCTATCAAAAGTACGGGAACGATGATACTTTGATGCAGTACATCATTGACTATGATCGTCTTCCGGAAAAGCAAAGAAATACAAAAGTATTTCAGGAAATCATTTTTCCATTCATTAAAAATGATTACAGGATTCTGTCAGAGTACAGATATGTTCCTGCAGAGAACCTGGATGTGCCTATGGTGATCCTGTATAGCAGGGAAGATACGCTGATGCGGTATGAAGTGATGGAAAAATGGAAGGAGTACGGAAAGAATGTAAGTTTTTTCCAGATGAAAGGAGATCACTTTTATCTGGAGGAAGAGCAGGGAAGAGAGAAGATACTGGAGATTGTGAGCAGTGTGGTGTCACAGGGTGATAACAGATGAAAAAATTGCTATTTATTGGAAATGTTGGATATAGATTTAATTCATTTGCACTGTCAAGTTCTGTTGCTGCTCAGAAGTTAGGAATAGAATTTCATATTGCAGGAAACTGGTCAGGATATGACGATCCGGCCGATCGTTTGGCGGATGAAAAAAAGTATGGGATAAAAATTCATCAGATTGATTTTATACGTACTCCCTATGATCCGCGAAATATAAAAGCATACAGGCAAATCGTACAACTTATAAGAGAAGAAAAAATTGATTACATACATTGTAATACACCTATTGGAGGGGTTGTTGGCAGGCTTGCAGGGAAAAAGTGTAAGGTCAAAAAAGTGATTTACCAGGCGCATGGATTTCATTTTTGTAAAAATGCTCCCAGGAAAAATTGGCTGTTTTATTTTCCTGTTGAATGGCTGCTTGCGTACTGGACGGATGTACTAATCACAATTAATGAAGAAGACCATATATTTGCAAAAAATCATATGCATGCCAAAAAGATCGAATATGTTCCGGGAGTAGGTATTGACCTAAATAAATTTGAGCCAAACAAAATGTCTGAGGCAGAAAAGGCAGCAAAGCGAGCCTCATTAGGGTTGAGCGTTACTGATAAAGTTTTTGTTTCAGTTGGTGAGGTTAATGTTTATAAAAATCATATATTGATGATCAAGGCGTTACAGAAGCTAAGCAATAGCAATTATAAGTATATAGTTTGCGGCATTGGACCTTTGAAAGATGAGTATGAGAAGTATATTAGGGATAATGGACTTGATAATTGTGTGAAACTTCTTGGCTATAGAACAGATATAACCGAAATCCTTCAAATTGCCGACGTTTTCGTTCATCTTACAGATTTTGAGGGGCTTCCCAGGGCTATTATGGAAGCCATTGCTTCCAAAATAATGGTCATATGTTCAGCGTCTCGTGGAAATACGGATCTGGTTAAGGACAAGCGCTGTTTATTTGATTATCGTTCTGTTGAAGAATTAATCCAGGCAATTCATAACGTAGAAAATATGACCGAAGAAGAACGGAACGCGATTATTGAAGATAACTATTCCCGATTACTTCCTAGAGAAAAATCGGCTGTAATCGAAAGAATGAAAGAAATATATAAAGAGACAGAGGGTATGAGCAAATGAAAATTTTAGCAGTAGGAGCACATCTTGACGACATAGAAATTGCCTGTGGCGGAACTTTGGCAAAGGCAATTCAAAGCGGTCATCAGGTTAAGGTTTTGATTATGAGTAAATCGGGATATACGAATATTTCCGGAAAAGTGCAGCGCTCAGATGACATAGCGGTACAGGAGGGAACCAAAGCGCTGCAAACCCTTGGAGTACAGGATATTGAGATTCTTGACTTTCCGACTAAAGATATTCCGTTTCGATCCGATATTGTCAATGCGATTGATGTCTGCATAAGCGAATACCAGCCGGATATTGTTTTCACCCATCATCCGTTTGATACACATCAGGCGCATGTCGGGGTGAGCAATTCAACCATTGCTGCTGCGAGAAGAAAAAATACGGTATTTTTTTATGAACCGATCACGCCGTCGGGACGCTCTTATGTGGCATTCCGGCCGCAGTTGTATGTGGATATTGAAAGTACGATTGATTTGAAAATTGCTTCACTGCGGGAACATAAATCAGAATATAACAAATTTGGGGCAGAAGACTGGATCGTCGGAGTACATAGCAGATGCGGGTTCAGAGGATATGAGATAGGGAAAAAATATGCAGAAGCGTTTGAAATATTAAGGGAAGAAATGAGCTTTGACAGTAACTTCTCTTTGTGACAGATTCTTTGGAGGCTAAATAATGAGAGAATACATCGTTCTTTGCAATCATGACCACTATAATCATTGCGGTATTGTAAGAACCCTTGGCGAGGCGGGAATCAGGTCGATCGTTATTGCAGTACATAATGACCCGCCGATGGCAACTGTCAGCAAGTATACAAAGAAAAAGCACATTGTTTCTTCTCCTGAGGATGGGATAAAGCTTATTCTATCTGAATACGCGAAGAGTAAAACTGAAAAATCGTTTATATTAACCGGAGATGACGTCAGTGTCATGGCACTTGACAGCCACTATGACGAGCTTAAGGATTATTTCTATTTTTACAACGCTGGAGAAGCAGGCAGAATCAAGTATTTTATGAGTAAGGATATTTTGTGCGACCTTGCCGCAAAGCATGGATTCAACGTAGCAAAGACATGGAAAGTGAAGACCGGCGAAATACCGGAGGATATTGAGTATCCGATTATAACAAAAGCAATAAACTCATACAGCGCCGAGTGGAAGGGTATTGTATCGATTTGTCACAATGAGGATGAGCTTAAAAATGCTTATAAGGATATAAAGAGTGAGTACATAATCTTACAGAAGTTTATAGAAAAGGTCGATGAGGTTTCTTTTGATGGAATATCAATAAATCACGGTAAAAATTTTATCATGATTCAAGAGTGCCGTCAGGAATATGCCATAGAAGGCAATTATTCACCCTATTGGAACGTTCGCAACTGCCATAATGATGATTTTAATAAAAAGGCAAGAGGAATGCTTGAGAGAATAGGACTGGAGGGTATATTTGAGTTTGAGTTTATGGTGGATCAGGATGGGCAGCTATGGTTCCTCGAAATTAATTTTAGGAATACCGTACTTGGTTGGATTACAACGGTCGAAGGTATGCCGCAGGTTATGCTGTGGTGCAATGCGATTGAAAAAGGCAGATTTTCAGATAATTGGTATTGTGAGATATCTACTGACTTCAAGGCTATGGCGGAATGTTTCGACTATGATGTAAGGGTCAAAAAAGGAATAATCAGCAAAAAAGAATGGAAAAAGCAGTATAAAGCTGCACAGGCAAAGCTATACCGCGGAAGAAAGGATTTCATACCTTTTCTGTCGTTTATGTGGTACAAGCTCACTAAAATGGAAAGGTACTGATATTTGGAGGATAGTTAATGAGTGAGAAAACGAAGTTTAACAGGGTGTTGAATACTCTTGATGTTTTAGTGACCGCTTTCGGCGCGATGATAGGCTGGGGCTGGGTAGTGTCAACCGGAAGCTGGCTGTCAAGAGCCGGCGTAGGCGGAACAGTACTCGGTTTTGTCATCGGCGGAATAATGATATATTTTGTGGGTCTTACATATGCGGAACTGACCACGGCGCTTCCTCAGGTCGGCGGAGAAAGAGTTTTCAGCTTAAGAGCCTTCGGACCGGTAGGGTCGTTTATATGCACGTGGTTTTTGATATTGAGCTACATAGGTGTCGTCTGCTTTGAAGCATGTTCTTTGCCTACAGTCATACAGTATATTTTTCCGGGATTTATGAAGGGGTATCTTTATACCATTGCAGGCTTTGACGTATATGCGACGTGGCTCTTTGCAGGTATAGTATTCGCAGTATTAATAACCTATGTAAATATAAGGGGAATAAAAGCCGCCGCGGTTTTTCAAACTGTTTTAACTATAATTATAGCAGCAGTTGGCATATCCCTTGTTGCAGCGTCGGCTGTCAGGGGAACTCCGAGCAATCTTGATGGGCATATATTTCTTGGAGATGGAGTAGTTGCTTCGATAAAGAATGTGTTGTCAATTGCAGTTATAGCTCCGTTCTTTCTGTTCGGCTTTGACGTTATTCCACAAGTTGCTGAAGAAATTAAAATCCCGCTAAAAAAAGTAGGAAGGTTAATGCTTCTGTCAATAGTGCTGGCAGTCCTGTTTTATGGGCTTGTGGTTTTTTCGGTCGGATATGTGATGACTGAGAAGGATATAAGCACTTCTGTTGGGTCAAACGGTTTAGTGACTGCTGAAGCAATGGCAAAAGCGTTTTCAAGCGAAGTTATGGCGAAAATACTCATTATCGGAGGAATATGTGGCATTTTGACGAGCTGGAACTCCTTTATGATAGGCGGCAGCAGAGCGCTGTTCTCAATGGCAGAGGCGCACATGATTCCCACAGTATTTGCAAAATTGAACAAAAAGCATAAAACTCCTACCAATGCACTTGTGCTTGTTGGCGCACTATCAATAGCTTCGTTGTTCTTGGGAAGATCGGCACTTATATGGATTTCCGACACCGCGAGTTTTGCCTGCTGCATAGCATACTGCATGGTGGCTGCCGCTTTTTTAATATTAAGAAAAAAGGAGCCGCAATTAGAGCGTCCATACAAAGTAAAAAAATATATGGCAGTCGGTCTGATTGCAACGGTAATGGCAGCAATCATGGTTTTTCTCTACCTGATCCCTGGCTCCGGATGTACCCTTGCTCCACAGGAATGGGCGATTGCAGCGGGTTGGGTCATTCTGGGAACGGGAATGGCGGTTTATGCTAAGAGAAAGTATAAGAAAAAATTTGGAGAAATGGATTAAGAAATTTAGACAAAACAGGTCTATAAAAAGCTATTTATTGTGCCAAAATCGGAAAAGAGTCCGGCAGAGGTTAAGATGATGAGGAATGGAGAGAGTCTAAAATAATCGTATACAACCCGACTTCAGGACGAAGTCATTGTTGATAAATAACGATGTGTGGCCGATTCTTTGAACGGTTTGAATTATTTGCTCGACTATCACGGTTTTTCATAGGGCAATTCTTCGATGAACACGCCTTTGGCTTAATATATGCGATACTAAATCGTTTAGGTTTGTATAAATTATCTTATCGAATGATATGTTTTCCTTAATACATAAAATGAAAAATAATTAAAATCAGAAAAAATACTGTGCAAAGTGAAAGGATAAAGTATGAAGATAAGTTTAACAGAGTATCACAAAATACTATTGTCAATGCTGAAGGTGATTATCGACCTTTGCGACTCCAACAATCTGAAATATTATCTGGTTGGCGGTAGTGCTTTGGGCGCTGTTCGGGAACAAGGGTTTATAGCATGGGACGAAGACATGGACATTGCCTTTCCCAGAAAGGATTACGAGAGGTTCATTGAACTTGTTCCTCAGGTGTTGGAGGAAAGGTATGCGGTAGTGTACCGTGAAAATGCCTGCATACATCATTTTGTCGATAAAAGTCAGCAGATTGATTTTTCCCAATTCAATCCGGCTGGCTTTGGAGAAATATCATATCCGTTCATTGATCTGTTCCCGATTGACGGTGCGCCGGCGAACGGTTTCCTGAGAAAAATACGGATGACTAAAATATTATTCTATACATATCTTCACAAATTTGCTGGAATAAGCATGGTCGTGGAACATCCGGGCAGAAGCAGGCTTCAACTCGCAGTAATCAGAACGGCAAGGCTTTTGCATACCGATCGGCTGTTCAGTATGGAAACAACAGCAAAAAAGTGGATTGAGGAGGCCGAAAAAAGTGATTTTGCTTCCAGCACATGGTGTCTGATCGGTTTTGGTTCCTATAAATACAACGATGTTTTTCCCAAAAGCTGGGTTGGAAAAGGGAAAATCGTTCCCTTTGAAGATATCCAGGCGCGAATATTCAGCAATTGTGGTGATTATTTACAACAAGTATACGGCGATTATATGACGCCGGTTGATTATAATTTGACGCCGGTTAAACGATAGTATTAATGCAGAAGGAAATGGTCAGTATCGTATTATTCTCATATTACGGTGGTACAACGAAGGACAAATTGTAAGTATCCTGAATCTGGAGGATTTAATGAAAGAATCGTTTAACATAAAATCTATTGCATTTGACGCGGCTAAAAGTAATACATCAATACGCCATATATCAGATGCGGAACTTAAAAAATTCCAAATCTGCCTTTACAACATGGCGGTTGACTTGGATGAGCGATGCCGCAAGCACGGAATAAAGTTGTTTTTGGTCGGAGGGAGTTTGCTTGGTGCAGTCAGGCATGGCGGATTTATTCCGTGGGACGACGACATGGATTTGGGAACATCGCGTGAAGATTATGAAAAGCTCAAAGAAATATTTGACGACGAGTTTTCTGATGATTATGAGTTGCGCTGCCCAAATTCCCCATATCCCAACGGTTACAGGTTTATGATGATTTTCAAAAAAGGGACTGTCATAAAAAAGGGAGCCGCATCAAAAACTGCAGGTAAATCAAATCCATACCAACTTGATTGCGTAAAAATGGATATTTTTCCGTGTGATTATGTTCCAAACAATCGGTTAATCAGAAAAATCAAGGGAGCTTACATCAACGCCCTAATGCTTACTTCCTCATGCGTTATGGACAAAAAATACAGCGACTACAAAAGCCTTATAAAAAATGCGCCGAGAGGCAAGCTTTATCTCAGAATGCGTGTAGTGATCGGAACCGTCTTTTCATTTATGAAACCGCAGAAGTGGTTTGATATTTTGGATAAAACAGTACGAAGTAAGCATGAAACAAATTTCGTTACCCTTGCTTTTGGAAGAAAGCATTATATTGGTGAAACATGCCCTAAAGAAGTCTTCTTTCCACTTTCGAAGATCAAATTTAACGAACACATTTTCTTTGCTCCTGCGGACAGTAAAGCTTATTTAAGGAATCTCTACGGCGAGGATTATATGACACCGCCGGAAGAAAGCAAAAGAGAAAGTCACTTTATAGTCGAGATGAAAATTGATTAAGGAGTTGTAATATGGCTAATATTGCAATGCTTATCGCCGGCGGGTCCGGCAACCGAATGCACCAGGACATTCCCAAACAGTTTCTAACCGTGAATGAGCGGCCGGTTATCATCTACACTCTTGAGGCGTTTCAGAATCACCCGGAAATCGACACAATTGCCGTCGTTTGCATCGCAGGCTGGGAACAGGTTCTCTGGGCATACGCAAAACAATTTAACATAACTAAGCTAAAATATGTAATCCCCGGCGGCAACAGCGGACAGGCCTCTATTCGGAACGGTGTTTTCAAGCTTGAGAAGCACTTTTCACCGGACGATATTGTTTTGATCCATGATGCAATACGTCCGATGGTTTCGGCTGAGATAATTTCGGACAATATCCGCGTTGCACAGAAATACGGCAACGCAATAACGGTTATCCCATGTGCCGAGGCGATGATGCAGACCGAGGACGGGGTTATTTCAGCCGGAAGCTATCCCCGCGACAGATTAAAACGTACCCAGACTCCCCAGGCGTTCCGGCTCGGGAAGATTTGCGGTTTACATAGGCGCGCACTCGAAAAAGGGATCACCAATTCAGTTGCATCCTGCACACTGATGATTGAAATGGGTGAGCAGGTTTATTTTTCGGCGGGATCGGAGAAGAATATCAAACTCACCACAGTGGAAGATATAGACATATTCAAGGCGCTGCTGAAGGCGCAGCGCTCAGATTGGCTGAAGGAATGATAAATATGATTTATAACAGCTCATTTTGGTTTGAAGATATAGACAGAATCTCGCAATCCATTCCCGAACTTTCCGAGCTTTCCGGAAGGTCGGTACTTATAACAGGCGCGGCGGGACTGATCTGCTCGGCGGTGACAGATATATTTATTCGTTATAATGAGACGCATAGTGTTCCCATTAATATTATTGCTGCCGGAAGATGGCCGGAGGAAATGTCCGACCGCTTCGGAGAGTATTACGACCGCGACTATTTCAGTTTTGTCAGATATGATGCGTCAAAGGATGGAAATAAAATCGACGTCAAGGCCGATTACATCATCCACGGTGCGAGCAATGCATCTCCCAAAGCGATTATTGCGGAACCAGTTGAAACAATGCTAAGCAACTTCAATGGTCTTAGTTGTCTCCTGAATTATGCCAGGGAGAATGGAACAAAGCGTTTGCTTTACATTTCAAGCAGTGAAGTCTACGGTCAGAAAAGCGACGACAAACCGTACAAAGAGGAAGACTATGGGTACATTGATTTGCTGAACCCTCGCAATTCATATTCCGTAGGCAAGCGCGCAGCAGAAACACTTTGCGCAAGCTATTATGCAGAATACGGCGTTGAATCGGTGATTGTCCGCCCCGGACATATTTATGGTCCGACTGCTTCGCCGAATGATGACAGAATCTCATCGGCGTTTGCTTATGGTGCCGCGCGAGGTGAAAAGCTTGTTATGAAAAGCGCGGGCACCCAGCGCAGGAGTTATTGTCACTGCCTCGACTGTGCCTCCGCGATAATAAAGGTGCTTATGAAAGGTGAACCGGCAAAGGCGTATAACATCTCAAATCCGGATTCGGTTGTGACTGTTCGTCAAATGGCGGAAGCGATCGCGAGGGCGGGAAATGTTGAGCTTGTAATCGAAGCCGCGAGCGATAAGGAAAAACAGAGCTTTAATCCGATGGATAACTCGGCGCTGGAGGCAGAGCGGCTGATGGAACTGGGATGGAGAGCTGTAATAGATATAAATAGCGGAACAGAAAAAACCGTCTTGATTTTGGAAAAATCATTATGAGTGAGAACTTGATTAAGGTTGCCGTAATAATGTCAGCCTATAATGGCGAAAAGTATATAAGAGAACAGATTGACAGCATACTGGGGCAAAAAAATGTTGATGTGGAACTCTTTATCCGAGATGATGGATCAACTGACAGTACGGCTGAAATTATAAGCGGCTATGCCGGCAAAAATAATAATGTGTTTTTCTGGAACAGGGACAACATTATCAACCTGGGAATCCGCGATAGCTTTTTGACATTGCTTAAAGAAGTATGTGACAAACATACGGACATAAATTATTTTGCTTTCGCGGATCAGGATGATGTGTGGAAACAGGACAAGCTGTCAGCGGCGGTCAGGCTTATGCGAGAACAGAATTCGGATAAAGCGAAGCCGATGCTGTACTATTCCAACAAAACCTTCGTTGATGCTGAGCTGCATTTGATCCAAGAGGAACAGATCAAACACTACGGCGATTTTTATGATATTCTATGGCCCTCTTTGGCTTATGGCTGTACGATGGTCATGAATCGTCCCCTGGTGAAATTAGCGGTCAGTGAAATACCGACGCAGTATCGAAGCATTCATGACGCCTGGGTATACCGACTGGCAATTCTCTGCGGAGCAACCGTTGTTTTTGACCCATCCTCTTATATCCTGTACCGACAGCATGGGGATAATATTTGCGGAAAAGACGCATCGACCTTGGTACGCAAAAAGTCAATTCTTAATGTATTTTCCCGTTCCCGTTATATGAGACAGGATCAAGTAAGGGAATATGTTCGTCTGCATGAAAAGGATATCAGCCCGGAAAACCGAAAATATGTGGAATGGGTTATGAATTATCATAAAAGTTTTTCTGCATGGTGGAATCTGGCATTTTGCCCGTTGGCAAAAAAACGAGGCGCAGCGCTCTACTGTGTCTGGGTGACAAAACTGATTTTACGAAAGATTTAGGAATTGTCCATACAAATGGAGAAAGGATAATTTAGCTTCATGAGTTATTTATTTCTGGCTTTTTCCGGATTTTTATCCTTTATGAAAAAGAACAGCAGATTAATTGCGGTTTTTCTAATCACATGGGCTTCAATTGTGTTTGTTTTTTCCACGAAAAATGCTGATTTGGTGGCTTATCAAAATAATTATCTATATGGGGGAAATATTTCAGAACCAATTTTTGTAAAACTGGAAGAATTATTTAGATCATTTGACTTTAGTTATGCCTTCTTTCGTGGTTTTTTATGCTTGCTGGGATTTTTTCTGATTGCCAAAACTTTTTTTGATCTTTCCCCGTATCCCAATGTCTGTTTGTTTTTGTATTTATTATATCCATTTTGTTTGGATGTAGTTCAGGTGCGTTCTTTTGTATCATGTGCCATAGTCATTTTTTCGATTCGGTTTATTTTAGACTTTCACAAGACACATAAAAAAAGAAATATTTTGTTCTTCTTCATAGGAATAGCAGCGGCAACCGGGTTTCACTATTCAGCGGCGCTGTTTATTGTTTTGAGTGTCCTATTTCTAAATTTAAGGAAAAGAACATACTTTATTTGTTTCCTTTTGCCGGTGCTGATTTTATTTCTGTTGACACAGCTGCCGCGCTTTGGGAGTCTTGTAGAAGCAATAAGTGGAAGTGATCGTCCGCTTTATTGGCTATATGTGAAAAAAAATATAACAATTTTTAGAATACTGAGACTGATTTTAACCAGAGGATGCTTTTTACTCATGTTATGGATGTGGACAAAAACTTCCAAATCGAATGATTTGTTGGTAAATGGAAATTCCGAAATAATAGAAAAAGAGAATGCATTGTCAGAAAACCAAATACTATTATTAAGCTATATCTATATTTCTTTATTTACAGTATTGGAAATAACCATAGCAGGAGATTATGAACGATTAAACAGAGTTGCGACGGTCATAGGCGGGATATTGTTTACAAGGCAGATATATACGGCAAATCCTCGAAATAAACGGGCAATGTGGATTATTTCCGTTTTAGCGTATGTAGTTCTCTTTCTTAGTGTAATGTATGGCATGTCAAATCAGGACGGAAGATATATTAATGCGGTATTTCGGCAAGTATTTGAAAACAATCCGCTGTACTGATAAAAAATTTAATGAAGACAGGAGAAGTCGATGACCTCTACACGTACGATTACTTCAAAAATATTAACCTCCATATTTGCCCAAATTGTATCTCTTATCGTCAGTTTCATCGTCAGTTTTCTTGTTCCCAAATTCATCGATGAATACCAGTATGCCTATTGGCAGTCCTACATACTTTATGTCGGATACGTTGGTGTGTTGCATTTCGGACTTCTGGATGGTATCGTTCTCCGTTACTCCCAATACGACTTCGATCAGCTCGACAAGACGAGGATACGTTCGCAGTTTAAAATCCTGCTGGGCTCGACAGGCGTAATGGCTTTCATCGCAATCCTCGTGGGTTCGTTGTTAACGGGCGGGATCTCAAGGACAGCGATTTTGTTTGTCGCGATAGGCATAGTCACAAAAAATCTTGTGACATATAACTCTTACACATTTCAGATTACTAACCGTATCAGCAAATATGCCATTCTCACTATCGCACAACGGATGAGTTACGGTCTGATTGCGGTGCTGCTCTTGCTCCTGCGCGTCAACCGGTTTGAGTTTTACTGTATCGCCGAGTTATCTGGAGACGTTGTCGGCATCGTTCTTTCCCGCTTTTTCAACAAGGGGATGTATTTTGGCAGATCTCTGCCCCTGCGCGAGGCTTTCCGGGAGTGGAAGGTGAATGTTTCCTCTGGCATCATCCTGATGTTTGCTAACTGGTCAGCAATGCTTTTGAACGGATTCGCGAAAATGATCGTGCATTGGCACTGGGACGAACTGACCTTCGGCAAGGTTTCGTTTTCCTTCAGCCTGTCCAACCTGTTTCTTACGTTTATCACAGCGGTCAGTGTGGTGCTTTTTCCGCAGCTGAAGCGAACGGAGCGGGACAGGTTACCGGAAATTTACAAAAGCATCCGTGATGTGATTTCTCCACTTTTATTCGTAGTGATATTGGCCTATTATCCCGGGTGTCTGTTTATAGAAAGATTTCTGCCGAAATATAGCCAGAGTCTGAACTATTTGGGACTGCTTCTTCCTGTCATCATTTTTACCTCTAAGGTTAGCCTGCTTACCAACAATTACCTCAAGGCATACCGAAAGGAGAAGGATATGCTCCGCGTCAATATTATTTCTGCTGTTTTTGCCGCGGTCTCCTTTGCGATATCGGCATATATCTTCGACAATCTTACCTCGCTTCTTGTTTGTGCTGTCATTTCGAACATCCTCAAATCGATACTGTCCGAGCGGGCGGTCGAAAAAGAAATTGGGATGCGTTTTACAAAAGATCATCTCATTGAGATGGCAATGACCGGAGCCTTTATCCTTTATACAAACTTCCTGCCGAGATGGGGCGCCTGTGCGGCATATACCCTTACGTTGGTAGCTTATTTTCTGCATTACAGAAAAGCGATTATTGCTGTCATTCAACCTGTACTTCATAGAATAAGGAGCAGCAAATGAAAGCCATCATCATCGACAGCGCCAAAGACGATAGACTTGAACAAAACTTTAAATCTATTGTGCAATAGCACGATGAAAAATTGAGGTATTGAATGATGCATTTCTCAGGCAGTAAATATGTCTATATAACAGATAGTGGGATTGCGTTTGCAAAGAAGCATTTAGATAAATATGGTATTAGCGGTTGGGAAAAATGAAATTACGGACAAAGCGAATTGGAGATAGGGAACTAAATGCCATACAAAAGAACGGTGACGAAAGCCTAAAGAATAAAACTGGAAGTATCAGAAAGAAAAAAAATTATATTATGCGCGAATGGGTATTCAGATATCTTTGGATGGGCTTGAACGTAATATAGATGCGGTGGAAAACGCCGCTGCTGTGGACTATCTGTCACATAAGCAGGAACTGGACGCAAATCATAGAATATAATTGGTTCGAGTTTGGCAAGGATGAGGATGGTAACGATCTGCCAAAGACAGTCATCAGCCGTGAGTACAGCAGTGAGTGGAAGTTAGGGGATGAGTCCTACTATCCTGTCAATGACGAGAAAAACGGAAAGCTCTATGAGAGATACAAGACGTTGGCCGATGCGGAGAAAAAGGTGATTTTTGGTGGCAGGCTGGCGGAGTACAGGTACTATGATATGGATCAGGTGGTGGATCAGGCGCTTAGGAAAGCGAGAGAGATACTTGCTTAGTATGGGTTTTGGTAAGATCGGCTTTTGTTGATGGAATTGATAAAATACGGGAAAGAAGAGCTGCCTCCGTTTGCGGAAGCGTTTGCCGTGGCGGAGGCTGGTTTTAAGAGATAGGTTAGCCGGTGCTAACGAATAATATGCAGACCGTTGATCAAGGATATGTTTCATACCCGGAGATACCGTAGTTGTGTTCGGCTATGTATTTGTTGTGGTGTCGGCACCGGAATCCCATTGCCGGAAGTGGCTTCAGTCATGATTGAACTACAGATTCATTGACGGTGGGAATTTCCCCGTGCTAAGATAATGGTGCGAGAATACTTTTTTGTGACCTGATTGGCGATTATAAAAAAACAATATGTAACTACATTGACAATATGTACATAATATAATATTGTATGGATACAAAACAAGCGCATGTTTTGAAATTTTTTTACAGGACGGTAATTTATATTGGGAAAAGTCGATGTAGTCACAAAAGAATATATGCAGAACAACACCGTTTTTGCAGATGCTTGTAATTACTTCATTTATGGAGGACAACAGGTCATTCAGCCTGAAAAACTGCATGAAATGGATCCGGAGGAAATCCTGTCACTGTTCGATCAGGAAAATCAAAAGGCAGTAGAGAAAGCACGAGATCTGCTGAAAATGACCACGATGATGTCTGACGATAAAGCTGCGTATCTGATTTTAGGGATAGAAAATGAATCCAAAATCCGGTACGCGGAGCCAGTGAAAAACGGGCTGTACGATTTCTTGCGATATGCAGCACAGGTGCGGCAGACGGAGAAAAGACATAGGAATGAGAAAGACTGGAAAGGCCATAACAGCGGAGAGTTTCTTTCCGGCTTTTACAAAGAAGATAAACTGATCCCGGTGATCACACTGGTGATTTTGTATGGGTCCGAGAAGTGGGACGGCCCCAGAACCTTGCAGGAGATGATGACGATACAGGATCCTGCCATACAAAAATATGTGGCGGACTATCAAATCAACCTGATTGAACCTGCAGCAATGGACGAGGAAGATCTTGCAAAGTTTCAGTCCGATTTAGGATCGGTGCTGGGCTTTATAAAGTATTCGAAGGATGAGGAAGCACTGAACAATTTTCTTTCGAATGACCCAAGCCTGAAAAGGCTGGACAGAGAAGCGGCGCAGGTGATTCGTGTCTGCACAAATACAAAGATAGAAATAGTCTGCAAATAAAAAGTCAAGCAGAAAT
>CANRIM010000001.1 GCA_947630695.1 uncultured Lachnospiraceae bacterium | reverse complement strand
CGCTTTTTTGTTTCTCTCTTTGAATGTTTTCAGGGTTGTGTCTCTGTTCTGTTTTCAAGGTTCGTGCTGTCTTTTTGCGTGACAGCGAAGTTTATATTATCAGCATTTTCCTGCCTTGTCAAGAAGTATTTAAAAAAAGTTTAAAATAAAATTATGCCTGTAAAATGCGGACAAAACCGGGCTGTCAGCGATCTGTTTCATGCATCTGCTGCCGAAGTCCGTGGCCGCTCCGGCAGTGACCAGCGCGAAGAAAATCCACAGAAGCAGCAGGCCGATCAGGCTGCCCAGAAAAAGTCCGGCCACTTTATTGGCCCCATGGATCACCGGAAGTTTCTCTATGATCCGAATCACCCCAAGCAAAATCCGAATCAGGATACCGGTGACGATCCATGTGAGTAAAAAAGCTGCTGCTTTTACGCTGAGTCCTGCAAAGCCGGCAGCCAGCAGCTGTTTGGATTCATCCGTTACCGCCTGCAGGGCGTCCTGTGCGGTTTCCTCCAGCGTTTCTCTGCTTTTGATCAAAGAAAGGAAATTTTCCCTGCTTCCGGCTTCTTCGTCTGTGTTCAGATTCTCTGCCAGCGACCGGATATAGCTGTCATCTTCCTGGGTGTGCAGAAAACTGCTGTATTTCTCCTGCATCATATCGTAAAGTCCGGTTTTTTCTTTCAGAAAATTCTCCACCCGGGGCGCCAGTATCAGCGTCAATATCAGGGATATCAGCACCGTGCCCACGGAAAACAGCATCCTTAAAAAACCTTTATGCCATCCCAGCCATGCCGCTGCCGCCAGCATGGCCAGCACTATAATCGTCAGTGTATTCATAGGATCCTCCGTCAGTTCGCCAGCTGGATTTCTTCGATTTTATCACTGCCGACAATCATATAATGCTGAAATCCGGCGGGTACCATCTGCGTGATTTCTCCGGCATACTCCCCTGTTGCTTTCCGATACCCGTTTTTCAGATAAATGTTCCATTTGGCTGTATTGTAAAGCAGAACCACTCCGTCTTTCATCCGGATATCCGTGTATTCAAAATCCACCGGGATCGTGGAAACGGGTTTGCCGCTGCGGTTGTAAATCTGCAGCTGTTTTTTGCCGTTTTCCTTTGCGGTCACCACCGCAAAATTTTTCTCGTCGTATACCACGGAAAGGATCTCATCCGAAATCTCAACGGTATTTGCCAGCGCAGGCTTCTTCCCGCCGGAATAGATCAGCACACTGTTGTCCGAAAAAGCCGCCAGGGTTCCGTCTTTTAAAAACTTCACGGTGGGAATGATGGTATCGCTGTAGCTGTCCTGTGTGACGATATGGTCCACGTTGGCGTCGCCGATCTCGTCGAAGCTGTAAAAAATCAGATTGGTTTTTGCCGACGCGCCTTCGATCACGTAATAACTGACACAAAGCTGATAGCCGTCATAAGACAGGCTCATATCCATGGGATACCCTCTTTCGCTGAAAAAGGATCTGCCCTCCGCAATGGTCTCTCCTTTGCTGTCAACGTATTTCATCCGGCAGACCTGGTCTTCTTCCTCCAGCATCATGGCAATGGTTCCTTTGCTGCTGACGCAGGCCATTTTGATCGGCATGGCGGAATCGTAGGTGTACAGCGCTTCTTTTGTGTCAAACAGATAGATCCGGTTGCCGCCCTTTTCATAGACGATGATATAATCCCCGCAAATATCCGTAACCGGAGACTGCATTTCATAGGTGGCGCTCCATACGGTCTGATTGTCGTTTTCCAGAAGGGAAATACCGTCTTTGGTGCACCGCAGACGCAGATCGTTGATCATCTCATAGCTGACATACGTGGAGTCCGAATGTTCCTGCGTTTCCTTCACCCTATAGCCTTCGTAGGTATGGTAATAGTATAAAACTATTCCAGCCGCAATCAAAAGCAAAAGCAGCAGCACGATCAGCGCCGTGGTGATCCGCCTTCTTCTGCGGTATTTTCTGATTTTTTCCTGATATTCCAGATCCTGGTTCACCGGCTGCAGCCCGCTGTTGCGCAGCCGTCTTCCGTTCGTTGTCTGCATCATGCGCATCCTTCCATCGCGGCAGTAAATTTTGAATGAGCAGTGCCTGTTTCCACACTGCTCATTCTTTAGTTTACTCTATTGACCTTACATTTTCAAGCCGGTTTCCCAAAGAATTCCTTACGAAGTCCTTCGCTCATTCTTTTGGAAGATACAGCTTCTGCCCGATATACAGGGAATCCTCATTTTCTATGGAATTCATTTCACAGATTTTTTCCACCATATCCAGAGAATCATAGAGCTTCATGGAGATGCCCGCCAGTGTGTCGCCCTCCTTTACCACATAATACTCCACCACATCGATGCCGTTGGCCGGAGAATAGGTTGCCGCCGGACTCTCCGTGTTTTCCGCTGCCGGCGCATCCGTCTTCAGATCTTCGGACGCCGACTCTGTCGCCTCCGGGGACGGCTTGTCCGCATCATTTTCCGTTTCATCGGCATCCCCGCCGGAAAATGTGATTCCCACCTGTTTTGCCAGGGTCTCCAGGGAGGCCTGCATATCGTGCATTTTTTCATAATTGCCCATCATCGTAATGCCTACCACCAGCACTACGATGGCAAGCACGGTACTCGCCGCATACAGAAAAGGCGTGATCCGAAACGATTCCTGCTCCTGGTTTTTTTCCTGATCTTTTCTGTCCGCTTTTCTGCTGCGTTCTTCCTTCCCGTTTTCCTGCACCGATTCTGTATTTGTATGTATCCTTTCGGTATTCTCTTTCAGCAAATCCTCTTTACAGCTGAGAAGATAGTTCTTCATTGCATTGTTTCTGTCATAGTATATATTGTAGCCGCCCAGCTTTCGGACTCTGCCCATATCCCTGATGTAAAACATCTCCTCCTGATTGGTCGGATCTTCCAGCATAAAGAGCCTGCAGTTTTCCCCCAAAGCGGAAGCATATTTCCGGATCATTTCATATGCCGGCACATACCAGCCCAACAGAATACAGCCGTCGAAAAATGTATTCATTTTTTCGTAAAGATCCGAAAATGCCTTTTGTCCGAAGGACAATTCGCTGCCGTTTGCATAGATATCATCTGTCCTTACGGCGCCCTCTACGAAAAGGCAGGCAGTGTCGTTTCTCTTCGACTCTGATCCGATCAGTGCAATGATACGGTTATCATTTTTTTTCAGCTGGTATTTCAGATAGCTTAATGCGCTGTCTTCTATATAAAGTTTCGTTCCTGCGGACGGCATTCCGATTTGACGGATGTTTTTTAACAAGGCAGGGTCCGGGCTCCTTGTTTTTGGCTTTTGGGAATTAACGGAATCATTTTTATTCATCATAATTCACCTCACCTTATTCATGTTCCAGGCTTATACTATCAAAAAGCCCATGAGATATTTTGGCGTTTTATGACGGAATCTTTGAAAAATATTTCGACTAATTTTTCTATATTATGGTAACACTATTTCCAGACGCCGGCCCTGTCTTGCCCCGCCGGATCAATACCAATGTTTCAGGAGATTTTTATGAAGTGCCGTACCTATTATTACGATGCCTGCCGTGACGCGGCTTCCAAAGAATTGTACCGGAAGCTGATGCAGCTGCTTTCCGGCGATTTTTCCCTTTCCGGCGGATATGTGCTGTTCTGTATCGGAACCGACCGCATTACGGGAGACAGCCTGGGGCCGCTGGTGGGTTATAAAATGGAAAAGATGGGACTGCCGAATATTTTTGTTTACGGAACGCTGGCGGATCCCGTCCATGCCCTCAACATGGATCGGAAGCTCTCCGAGGCGAAGAAAAAGCATCCCGGCCTGCCCGTGATTGCCGTAGATGCTTCTTTGGGTACTTCTTCCCATCTGGGATACGTTACCATTGCGAGAGGCGCCTTATGTCCCGGAATCGGCGTCAAAAAAAAATTAAAACAGGTGGGGGATATTTCCATCACCGGCATTGTCTGCCTTTCCTCGCCGCTGGCCAATATGCAGCTGCAGACCACACGGCTGTCTACGGTGATGCAGCTTGCAGACTGTATCTGCGAGAGTCTTCTGATGGCGGCAGACAGTTTCCGTAAAATAGCAATCACCCTCCGGTAGTGCCCGGAGGGTGATTTGTTACGTTTCAAATGTTTGATAACCGTTTAGAACAGGCTCTTCACTGTTGCGGCAACATTTTCCGCCGTGAATCCGTATTTCTTGAACAGAACGCTGTAAGGGGCGCTCTCGCCGAACTGATCCATAGTGATGAGCTTGCCGTCCAGGCCGATGTATCTGTCCCAGCCGAAGGAGCAAAGTGCTTCCACGCCCACACGTTTTCTGCAGCTTAAAGGCAGAACCGATGCTTTGTATTCCTCGGACTGCTCTTCAAAAATATCCATACAGGGCATGGATACGACTCTGACATCGATGCCCTCCTTGGCCAGCAGCGCTTTCGCGTCGATGGAAACATTGACTTCCGAACCGCTGGCAATGATGATGGCATCCGGTTCCGCTTTATCGGAATCCGCGATCACATAGGCGCCCTTTAAGGCTTCCTTGGAGGAGCCTGCCAGCTGCGGCAGGTTCTGACGGGTCAGTGCCAGTGCCGTGGGCGTCGTCTTGCTTGTGATGGCGCTGTACCAGGCTGCTGCGGTTTCCGTTGCATCCGCCGGGCGGAAGATATGGAAGTTGGGCAGGGCACGCAGTGCCGCCAGCTGTTCGACCGGCTCATGGGTGGGGCCGTCCTCGCCGACGCCGATACTGTCATGGGAGAACACATAGGAAATCGGCAGTCCCATGATGGAAGCCAGACGGATCATAGGTTTTACGTAATCGCTGAATACGAAGAAGGTGGCCACATAAGGTTTCAGTCCGCCGTAAAGGGCCATCCCGTTGGCAATACCGCCCATGGCGATTTCTCTGACGCCGAAATGCATATTTCTGCCCTTTCTGTCTTCTGCGGAGAAGTCGCCGGCGCCGGTCATATTGGTCTTGTTGGAAGGCGCCAGGTCTGCGGAGCCGCCCATGAAGTTGGGCAGATAGTCTTTAATGCGGTTCACCATGGTACCGGAGAGATTTCTCGTTGCGGCAGGCGCGTCTTCATAAGCCCAGAACGCATCGTCGTCAATGAGTTTCTTCGCGATATCCGCGTCATGGTACTGATCCCAGAGGGCCTTCATCTCGGGATATGCCTTGCAGTAATCGTCAAACAGCTTGTTCCATTCGTTGTAAGCGGTCTGCTGTTCTTCGATCAGTTCATTGTAATGTGCGTAAACGTCTTCCGGCGCATAGAAGAATTTGTCTGCCGGGAAGCCGAGATTTTCTTTCAGCGCGGCTACATTTTCCTCGCCCAGCGGTTCGCCGTGGGCTGCCGGTGTGCCCTGTTTTGCAGGACAGCCGTAACCGATGATGGTCTTGACGGTAATCAGTGTAGGTCTGGTGGTATCCGCCTTTGCCTCTTCGATAGCTGCGGCAATGGCATCCAGGTCGTTTCCGTCCTCTACCGTCAGCGTCTGGAAACCATAGGACTGGAAGCGCTTCGTCGTATCTTCCGTAAACGCGATATCGGTGCTTCCTTCGATGGTGATCTTGTTGGAATCATACAGAATGATCAGCTTGCCCAGCTTCAGGGTGCCGGCCAGTGAAAATGCTTCCGAGGTAATGCCTTCCATCATACAGCCGTCGCCGCCCAGCGCGTAGGTATAGTGATCTACTACCGGATAGCCTTCTTTATTAAAGATGCTTGCCATATGTGCTTCCGCGATGGCCATACCCACTGCCATGGTCATGCCTGCGCCCAGAGGGCCGGTGGTAGCTTCCACGCCTCTCGTGTGACGATACTCCGGATGGCCGGGGGTGAGAGAGCCTTCCTGACGGAATCCCGCCAGATCTTCCGCTGTCAGGCCGTAGCCAAACAGATGCAGCAGCGAATACAGCAGTGTGGAGCCGTGTCCGCCCGAAAGAATGAACCGATCCCGGTTCGGCCAGGAAGTATCCTTCGGATTGTGGTGCATGTGATGTGCCCAGAGCTCATACGCCATTGCAGCGGAGCCCAGCGGCAGTCCCGGATGTCCTGATTTTGCCTTCTGTACGGCATCTGCGGCCAGTACACGAATGGCGTTTACGCATTTTGTGTCAATACTGCTACTCATTGAAAAAGTCCTCCTATTATGTAAACTTTCATTTTACTTCTGTCCGTAATAGGCATTTGCGCCGTGCTTTCTTAAGAAATGCTTGTCCAGCAATGCCTGGGGGATCGGCTGTACCGATGGATTGATCTTTTCTGTATAATAAGCCATTTTTGCGCATTCTTCAAGTACAACTGCATTATGTACCGCTTCTGCCGCATCTTTGCCCCATGCGAAGGGACCGTGGTTGGTGCAGAGCACGCCCGGCACATAAATCGGATTGATATCCTTGAAGGTTTCCGCAATCACCAGGCCCGTATTTTTTTCATAAGCCTCGTCAATTTCCTCTTTGGTCAGACTCCTGGCACAGGGCACCGGGCCGTAGAAGTAATCGGCCTGGGTAGTTCCGTAAATCGGAATGCTCTTTCCAGCCTGCGCCCACTGGGTGGCCCAGGGAGAATGGGTATGCACGATACCGCCAATGCCTTTGAAGGCTTTATACAGTTCAATATGGGTTGCGGTATCCGAAGAAGGACGATATTTTCCTTCGATCTGATTGCCGTTTAAATCCATGATCACCATGTCTTCCGGCTGCAGCGCGTCATATTCCACCCCGCTGGGTTTGATTGCGAAATAACCGCTTTCCGGATCAAAGCCGCTGACATTGCCCCATGTATAGGTCACAAGGCCCCGCTTCGGCAGTTCCATGTTGGCTTCATATACCTGTTGTTTTAATTGTTCTAACATGTTTTCCCTCTTTTCTGCGCCTGCGTCTTACCGGATATTATCCACTGCGGCCCGCTCGATGGCAAGGCCTGCTTTATAGCGTGCAATGAAACGGTTGAATCCTTCCACGTCCGCAGGATCCGGATCCATATCGATGCTCTGCTCTCCTGCGAAAACATGCGCATTCAGATAAGCGTCCAGACTTTCGTCCGCCTGTTTGTTTTTCATATAGGAAGCCAGCAGTGCGATGCCCCATGCGCCGCCTTCTCCCGCAGTTGCCATAACGGAAACCGGCGCGTTCATGGCAGCCGCCAGAATGCTCTGGCCTACCTTTTCGGTTTTGAACAGTCCGCCGTGCCCGTAAATCTTTTTCACTTTGACTTTTTCATTCTGCATCAGAATATCCAGCCCGATCTTCAGTGCGCCCAGCGCCGTATACAAATGGCAGCGCATAAATTCCGCCAGACGGAAGCTGCTGTTGGTCTCCCGTACAAACAAAGGCCTTCCCTCGTCAAAGCCCGTGATATGCTCCCCGGAAAAATATCCGTAGGAAAGCAGGCCGCCGCAGTCCTTCGCGCCTTCCAGCGCCTTGTTGTAAAGGAAACCGTAGAGCTGGTTCATATCGACTTTCATGCCCATGCCTTCGGCAAATTCTTTGAAAATGCCTACCCAGGCGTTCAGATCGGAGGTACAGTTGTTGCAGTGTACCATAGCCACCGCGTCTCCTGCCGGCGTGGTTACCAGATCGATTTCCTCATAAGGCTTGGAAAGCCTGTCCTCCAGCACGATCATGGCAAATACGCTGGTGCCTGCGGAAACGTTTCCGGTGCATTTCGCAACGCTGTTGGTGGCGGTCATGCCGGTACCGGCGTCGCCTTCCGGCGGGCAAAGGGAAATTCCCGGCTGCAGATTGCCGGAAGGGTCTAAGAATGCTGCCCCTGCCGCCGTCAGTGTGCCTGCCGGTTCTCCGGCCACCAGCACCTTCGGCAGAATGTCCTTCAGCTTCCAGGGATAGCCTTTCTCCGCAATGAGCGCGTCAAATTTGGCCACCATTTCCGCATCGTAGTCTTTTGTCTGTGAATCGATGGGGAACATGCCCGAGGCTTCGCCGATGCCGATGACCTTTTCGCCGGTCAGCAGCCTGTGGATATAGCCTTCCAGCGTAGTGAGATAATCGATTTGGGGCAAATGGGTTTCCCCGTTTAAAATGGCCTGATACAGATGCGCGATACTCCACCGCTGCGGAATATGGAATCCGAACAGTTGGGAAAGCGCCTCCGACGCCGGCCCTGTGATATTATTGCGCCAGGTCCGGAAGGGAACCAGCAGCTTTCCGTCTTTGTCAAAGGGCATATAGCCATGCATCATGGCGCTGATTCCGATGGAACCGATTCTTTTCAGCTTCGTACCATACTGTTTTTCTACGTCCTCTGCCAGACTTTTGTAGCAGTTTTGCAGGCCTGTATGGATGTCTTCCAGGCTATATGTCCAGATGCCGTTTTCATAACGGTTTTCCCAGTCGTGGGTGCCGCCTGCCACCGGCCTGTTTGTTTCGTCGATCAGTACAGCTTTGATTCTGGTAGAGCCAAATTCAATTCCCAGCGACGTCCGACCTTCGTCAATGGACTGTCTGATTCGTTCTTTGTCCGTGTTCAAGAATACCTGCCTCCTTTGTTTGATTTTTGCCGCATATAATGGCGGTTTATAATTCCACGCGCCCTTCCAGAGCGCGAAGCAATGTCACTTCATCGATATATTCCAGATCGCCGCCCACCGGGACGCCGCTGGCGATCCGCGTTACCCTGATTCCCGCAGGCTTGATCAGCTTGCTGATATACATTGCCGTGGTCTCCCCTTCCAGGGACGCATTGGTGGAAATGATCACTTCCTGCACATCGCCCTCCAGCCGTTTGATCAGTTCCTTCAATTTGATATCTGCCGGGCCGATGCCGAGCATAGGGGAAATGGCGCCGTGCAGCACATGATAAACGCCGTTGTATCTGCCGGTTTTTTCATAAGCCGCCATATCTCTGGTATTTTCCACCACCATGATGGTGCCGTGATCCCGTTCGCTGCTGGCGCAGATGGGACACTGTTCCGCATCCGTCAGCGCAAAACAGGTTTTGCAGTAACGGACGTGCTCTCTGGCTTCTGTAATGGCCTCCGCCAGCGCCAGCGCCTTTTCCTTCGGCTGTCCCAGAATATAAAATGCCAGCCGCTGCGCCGTTTTGCTTCCGATGCCGGGCAGCGCGGAAAATTCTTCAATTAACTGATTGATCTGCCTGCTGTAGTATTCCATTAAAAGGGCAAGCCTCCCAAACCGCCGGTGATCTTTGACATGGAATTTGCGGACAGTTCATCTGCCTTGCGCAGCGCCTCGTTGACAGCGGCGACAATGAGATCTTCCAGCGTTTCGATATCATCGGGATCTGCCGCTTCCGGATCGATCTTCACCTCCAGCAGCTGCTTCTTTCCGGTGACCGTAACGCTGACAGCGCCGCCCCCTGCAGTGGCCGTTACCTTTGCCTCC
This sequence comes from uncultured Lachnospiraceae bacterium, assembly GCA_947630695.1. Classification (GTDB taxonomy): domain Bacteria; phylum Bacillota; class Clostridia; order Lachnospirales; family Lachnospiraceae; genus CANRIM01. The sequence continues at coordinate 137,501 of CANRIM010000001.1, read as the reverse complement.
TCCAGCTGTTTGCCGGCTTCCTCCATCTGCTTCTGCATTTTCTGCGCCTGTTTCATCAGATTGTTCATGTTCTGCGGCATGCCGCCGAACCCGCCAAAATTTTTTGCCATAATACCTTTTCCCTTTCTTTTACTCTTCTTCAATCGGAATCGTCACAATCGACTGCAGACGTTCCATACGATGATCCTTTTCAGGCGGCATTTGGTCGGCAATCACCACACGAAAACCGACCTCCACCCCGTACTTTTTCTTTACCAGTGCCGTCAGTTTGTCTGCCAGATGAAACTGCATCACATAGTTATAGGTAAATTCCGCGGTTTTGGCGTAGCTTAAACGAATATGGGATGCATCGTCCACCGAAACCTTTGCCTCTTCCAGCATATTTTTTTCCATGCCGCGGATGCCGCTTAAAATACGGCCCCATTCCCGTTCCACCAGTGCTGCGCCGCCGGCTTCTTCCTGAGGGTCGAGAGCCTGCTCCTGCTGCGGCGTTTCCGCCGGAAAAGCTGCCTCCTCTGCCGCCGCCTCGTCCGTCTGCGGCGTCTGCATCTTCGCGTCGGCTTCCTGCGCCGGTGCACTTTCCGTCACAGGCACTGCCTGCCGCGGCACAGTAAGCTCTGCCGCAGACACGCCTTCCAGCCGCTGTTCCAGATGCCGCACCCGTTCTTCCAGACTTTCGATATCCTCGCCCATCTCCGGATGGCAGAGGCGGATCATACAGACTTCCGTCATGACCCGTTTCTGCGTGGTAACGCGCAGCGTCGCCGAAAGTTCCGACAGCATGTTGATGGCATGCATCAGAAACGCGGTGTCCACCCGCTCCGCCTGTTCCCGGATATCCGCAAAGTCTTCCGCGGAAACCCCCAGAATGTCCTGCGTGCCGCCGGAAACCCTGGTCAGCAGCAGATTGCGCAAATGCCAGATCAGATCCGAGACGAAGGCGCCGGACTCTTTTCCTTCTGAAAATGTCTCATCAATGAGGTTTAGGACCTTCGCCGCATCCGCGGCAAACAAGGCGTCCGTCAGGGCGTAAAAACGGCCTGTATCCGCGGTTCCCAAAACCTCCAGTACTTTATCATATGCCAGTGTGCCGCCAAAATTGAATGCGATACACTGATCCAGCAGGCTCAGGGCATCCCGCATGGCGCCGTCCGCCTGCCGTGCAATATATTCCAATGCTTTGTCTTCAAATGAAAGCTGCTCCTGCCGCGCCAGATTTTTCAGGTGGGCGGCGATCTCATCCGCCGCGATCCGCCGGAAATCATAGCGCTGACAGCGCGACATAATGGTCACCGGCACCTTGTGGGCCTCCGTAGTCGCCAGTATAAAAATCACATAGGCGGGCGGCTCCTCCAGCGTTTTCAAAAGCGCGTTGAATGCGCCGGTGGACAGCATATGCACTTCATCAATAATATATACTTTATAGCGTCCCTTTGCCGGCGGGTACGCCACTTCCTCGATCACCTGCCGGATATTGTCCACGCCGTTGTTGGATGCGGCGTCGATCTCGATGGCATTCATGGAAGCGCCGGACGCAATCTCTCTGCACATGGCGCAGGTATTGCAGGGGTTGCCGTCCACGGGATGTTCACAGTTGACGGCCTTCGCCAGCACCTTTGCCACGGAAGTTTTTCCGGTGCCCCGGGTTCCGCAGAACAGATATGCATGTCCGGTACGCCCGGAAGCCACCTGATTTTTCAGGGTTCGTACAATGGGATCCTGCCCTTTCACTTCATCGAAGGAAGCCGGACGAAATTTTCTGTATAAAGCTGTATATGACATGACGCTTCCTCCATTTATTAAGGTAGCGGCACGCGCGCCTGAAGGGCGCACCTGCCAAGTCGTCGGAAGGCATTCCAGTTATGCTGCGCATAAGCCTTCCTCCTTATACTAATTCGGGGGCTATGCAGCTTTCTTCCGCAGCCCCTTTGAAACCGGAGACCGGTCCCAATACACAAGAAAATAAAGAATGACACAAAACGGAACCGCCGCAATCACATCCAGGATCGAATGCTGCTTGACCAGCACCGTGGAAATACAGATCACAATACTTAAACACACCGCGCCGGTGCGTATCCACCTTTGCTTTACGCTTTCCGACTTCAGCAGCGCCGTACAGATGGAAAAAGAACCGATCACATGCATACTGGGCAGTACGTTCGTATTGGTATCCGCCGCATAAATCCCCGTCAGCAGCCGGGTCGCCAGATTGTCATGTACAAAAGCGGCCGGACGCAGATCCTGTCCGTTGGGGAAAATCACACATACCAGCAGGGCCATGGCGAAACCGGCGCCGAAAGCCACCGCATATTTTTTATATCCGATGGTATCCTGATACAACAGATAAATCGCGCCGAACAACTGGAAGGGATACCAGAGCACATAGGGAATCACCGCCCATTCAAAAAACGGGATCCAGTCGTCCACGATGCACCAGGAAGACCAGTAATTGTCGGTAATCAGATGTTCCACCAGAAAAAAAGCAATCAGATACGCGGGCAGTACAAGGGCGTACAGCCAGCATCGGTCTTTTTTGAGTCTTTGTATCATAAAATGTCATTTAGCGCTTTTTGTAAAGCTCCTCCGGAATTTCTTCATTGACGGGATGTTCCAGCAGCTGCGGATGCTCCAGCAGATATTTCAGCAGTTTCACCGTCTTGGAATAATAATATCCGTCTGCCAGCCGTTCATCGATGGTCAGTCCCAATTCCACGGAATTTTTCAGCGTTTCATTTCCCTCTTTGTCATAAAACTTCCGCTTTCCGATTTCTCCCACAATGACGAACAGAGAATTGGTGCCCCAGTTGGTCAGGTGATGATATCCGCATTTCATGCCGATGGATCCCAGATTGGACAATACCACCGAAGAATAGTACGGGTCTGAGGCAATCAGCGAAGACGGCACCTTTCCGTGCTTGTCCAGCCGGGTAATCACCCAGACAATAAATTTGGACAGAAAACGCGGCATCTTGTTGAAAAGATCCATGCTGTCGCTGGAGGCGTCGATCTTGCCGCTGCGGCAGTCCGTCACCTGCCTGTAAATATCCGCGCGGATGGTTTCCAGCGTGGAATCCTCCTTTGCATGCACAAAAGCCAGGCCTTCTCTGGACTCGTCCTGGAACTGCTTTTTGATTACAAAGGACGCACTGATCTCGTTTCTCTGATAAAAGTTTTTGTTTGCAATAAACCGATTGAGCTTGGGCCGCAGCGTGATACATTTGATCACTGCCGTGACGATCAGGTGAAACAGTGTATATTTGAATTCCGGATTGTCCGCGTTTTTTTCTGCCAGATACCGGTCGATTTCCGTCAGATCGATCCGTTCCGAAATATAAGCCTCATTGTCACAGCGATTCGGATACAGAAGCGGCGTAATAAAATGCATGCCGTCCAGATCTCTGATCAGCTTTCCGTCTTTTCTGTCTCCCCATCTGCGTTTTTCCTTTGCCATAAATTTTTCCTCTTTCGTATACTGTCGCAGTTTTCTTTTTATTGTACCACAAACGGAAAAAGTTTACAACAAGTCCGCCCGGCTTATGTTTGTCCGCTGTCCCTGTCGATTTGCGCCCGCTGCTGCCGGAAACTTTTTCTGCAAAAGCCCACCGAGCACAGAGTGGCCGCAAACCATCCGATGGGCCAGGCCAGCCAGATACCGAACCAGCCGAACTGCAGGGAAAGCAGCTTGGCCAGCACCACACGCAAAACCAGATCGGTGAAGGTCGCCACCATAAAGCTCACCATTCTGCCTTCGCCCCGCAGAATGCCGTCGGAAATCAGCTTGGCGCCCACCATAAAATAGAAGGGGGAAAGCAGCCGCAGAAAGGCAACGCCGGAACGCATGGCCATGGCGGTTGGTTCGTCCAGAAATACATGCATCAGCGCTTTCGGCGCCAGCAGGTATGCGGCGGTCAGCGGAATGCACAGGATCCAAACCATTTTCAGCCCCGCGCGGAAGCCCTCCCGTACCCGTTCATATTTTCGCGCGCCTACATTCTGCGCCGTATAATTGGACAGGCCGTTGCCGATGGTGATCAGGGATGTGATCACCAGATTGTTCAGCTTCACGGAAGCGGAATATCCCGCCATGACCCCGGAACCGAAGCTGTTGATAATACTTTGGATAATAATATTTCCCACGGATACAAAACTCTGCTGCAAGGTACTGGGCACCGCCACAATACCGATCCGCCGCAGCAGGTTCCAGGAAAAGCGTAGGATCTTGCCTTCGGTTTCAATTGTTTTCAGCCGTTTGAGCACAAAATACAGCGCGAACAGACAGCTGACGCCCTGACAGATAAAGGTCGCCCAGGCCACGCCGTCCACCCCTCGGGTAAACACGGAGGAAAGGGCCGTTACGAACACAATGTCCATCACAATATTGGAGATGGAAGAAATGGTCAGAAATATGAAGGGCGTTTTCGAATCTCCCAGTGCGGAAAATATACCGGTGGAAACATTGTAATAAAACACAAAGGGCAGTCCGCAGATATAAATGCGCAGGTAAAGAGCGGAATCCGCGATAATATTCGCCGGCGTATTGATCAGATGCAGCAGGCCGGTACAGAAAACCAGCCCCACCAGCATCAGCAGGCCGCACAGTACGCCGGTGGCGATCATGGTCGTATAGACGGCGGTTTTCAGATCCTTCATCCGTTTCGCACCGAACAGCTGCGAAACGATGACGGAGCAGCCGATATTGCATCCAAAAGCAAAGGCAATAAAAATCAGCGTGACTTCATAACTGTTTCCCACGGCTGCCAGCGCTTCTTCACCGATAAATTTTCCCGCCACAAAGCTGTCCGCAATATTGTAGAGTTGCTGAAAAATCACACTTCCAAACAAAGGCAGGCAAAACCGCCACAAAATCCGGGACGGATTTCCCGTCGTTAAATCTTTATTCATGTATTTCCGCTTTCTTTTTCCGTTGTTTTTGCAGGCACAAATCCTTCAAAGATCCATGCCCGGTACATCTGTTTGTATTTTTTTAATTCCCGGGGCGCCCGGAAGGTCCAGCCGCAGGACGCTGCGCCAAGCCGTTTGCAGAGCCGGAAAAACAAATTGTTTCCGTTGGTGTACTGATAAGAGATAAAATCCGGCCTGGCCAGGAAATTAAACACCAGACAGGAAAGCAGCGTGCGCAGCAGGGAAAAGCGTTTATTCTGCCGAAAACCCCCGGCCAGCTGTCCCCGCATCACTTCTTTTCGATGCCGCCGGTACCAGTACAGCACCGGCGGATAAAAGGACTGCACCTGATATGCGCCCTGATACGCCGCAAGGATCTGATCCGCCGCCCTGCAAAGCGGCCGGCAGGAACCGCCGCTGCACTTAAATTCGATCAGAACCGGAACCCGGCCGTCAATGACCGCCAGGCATTCCGCCAGCGTCGGGATCCGTTCCCGGGTTCCCGCCAGCCGGAGGGTTTTGATTTCCGCAAGGGTACAGCTTTCCGGTTTTTTGTCGGATCCGCACATGCGCCCGAAATTTCCGTCGTGAAATACGATGACTTCCCCGTCCCGGCTCAGATGAATGTCCAGTTCCACCGGATACCCCAGCTTTGCCGCAAGGGCAAAGGCAGGCAGGGAATTTTCCGGAACATCCGGCTGCAGGTCGTGCAGCCCCCGATGCGCAATATAACTTCCTTCCAGCAGCCGCCGGTCCGGATGCTTCCGGAGCGCCGGACAGACCATGAAAAGAAGCAGCAGCGCAGATACAGCTGCCGCACCAATCACATAAAACATACCATTTTCCATATCCGAAACCGCAACGCCGGGTTTCGGATGCCTCCTGATTTTTTCCGGTCAGCGGCCAAGACGCATCGCTTTTGCCGCCCCTGCGCAGATAAGAAACACAATCATATCGCAGGCCACGATAGACGCCCCCACCGGCGCCTCGCACAGAATCGAGAACAGCGTGCCTATCACCGTACAGAAGACCGAAATCAGGCAGGCGGACACTGTGACCGATTTAAAGCTGTGGAACAGCCGCATGGAAGACAGCGCCGGAAATATCACCAGCGCTGAAATCAAAAGCGACCCCACCAGGTTCATGGCCAGCACAATCACCACCGCGATCACAATGGCGAACAGCAGATTACAAAGCCCTGCCCGCACGCCGGTGGCTCTCGCAAAGGTTTCATCAAATGTAACCGTAAAAATCCGGTTATAATATAGAATAAAAAATATCGTAACCAAAAGAGACAGCACCGTGCAAAGCAGCACCCGGGTCCGGTCAAGGGTCAGAATGGAGCTGGACCCAAACAGCGTGCTGCAGACGTCTCCGCTGATATTGGAAGAAACCGAAAACAGATGCATCAGCAGATAGCCCAGCGCCAGCGCGGAAACGGAAAGCATCGCAATGGCCGCGTCTCCTTTGATCAGGGTATTCTGCCCGGTGCGAAGCAGCAGCACCGCACAGAGAATGGTTACAGGCAGCACCAGCAGCATCTGATTTGTCAGATGCAGTACCGATGCAATGGCCAGCGCGCCGAAGGCCACATGGGACAATCCGTCACCGATATAGGAAAAGCGGCGCAGGACCAGAGGTACCCCCAGCAGCGCCGTACACAGAGAAATCAGCACGCCGGTAATCAGCGCGTAACGAACGAACGGATATTGAAAATAAGTAATGATTTCTCCCATGATCATTCTCCTCCGTAAGCATAAAAGGTCTTGCCCAGAGGACTTTTCAGATATTCCTCCGTCGTGCCGAAAAACAGCGTGTCCCCGATATGCAGCACATGATCCGCATAATCCAGCGCTTTCCGGTCGTGGGAAATCATCAGAATCGTCATCCCGTCCTCATGCAGGCCCTCGATGATATCATACATTTCCGCGGCAAATTTCGGATCCAGGCCAGACACCGGTTCGTCCAGCAGCAGCATTTTTCCGGCGGCGCAGTATGCCCGGGCCAGCAGCACCCGCTGCTGCTGCCCGCCTGAAAGGGACCGGAAACTCTTTTTCCGCAAATCCAGAATACCAAAGCGTTCCATACTGTTTAAAGCCGTCTGTTTCTCTGCTTTTCCGTAAAACGCCCGGTTTTTCAGCCGCGCTATGGTTCCGGAAAGCACAATTTCATATACGGACGCCACAAAATCGCTCTGGGGCTGCCGCTGCTGCGGCAGATAGCCGATTTCCTCCAGAGAAAAGGATTCGTCGGTGATGATTTCTCCGCCCAACGGCGGCGTCAGATGCAGCAGCGTTTTCATCAGCGTCGTCTTTCCCGATCCGTTTTCTCCCGCAATGCAGATATAATCTCCCTGATTGACCTGAAAGTTCAATCCGTTTACCACGCACCTTCCCTCATATCCCAGAGAAAGCGCTTTACAAACCAGCTGCGCCATTCCTTACTCCTGTTTCAATGCAAGCGCTTCTGTCAGCGCCTGCAGATTTGTTTCCATGACAGACAGATACGCCGGCGGAGCGCTTTCGCCCCGGATCCGGACGTTCTGCATGGAATCCATGACCACGATGCCCCGCTCTGGATCCGCGCAGTTCTCCAGCACGGTTTCCGCCAGCCGGGTATCGGAATTTTTTAATACCACAATATTTTTCAGTCCCAGCGCATCTGCGGTCTCGGACAGAAAAACAATCGTCCGGAAACTGGCCGCCGTTTCCGAGGAACAGCCGGCAAAGGCCGCGTAAGCCTTCAGCCCGTAATCCGCCAGCAGATACCGGAAAGGAAACCGGTCGGCTACCAGCAGCGTATCCGAGGCTGCCGTTTCCGCCGCAATCGCATATGCCTCGTCCAGTTCCTGCAGCTTCCGCACATAGGCGTCATGATTGGCCCGGTACAGATCTGCCTGGGAAGGATCCCTTTCCTCCAGGATTTCCGTGATCCTGCCGCAGAACAATTCCGCGTTTTTCAAAGAAAGCCAGACGTGCTCGTCATAGGCGTCTTCCTCCGCTTCCTCCTGCATTCCCGGCATACGCGTTTCCCGCAGCGGCACAAAACCGGGGGTCTGCATCAGCGCAAGCACGGTCATATCCTTATGTTCCATGCTGTCCAGCATTTCCTGCACCCAAAGATCGGACTCTCCGCCGCCGTAAATAAATATATCACAGCCGGACACCGCGGCCATATCTTTTACCGTAGGCTGAAAGCTGTGCAGATCGTTTCCGTCTTCCAGAAGGCAGGACAGCTGCACGTGCTGTGCACCGCGGGTCAGCGCTTTTGTCCAGTCATATTCGGCGAAGCCTGTGCAAATGATGCGCAGATCCTCTTTTTCTGCGGCGGGCTTTGCCTGTCCGCATCCGCTAAACAATACGCAGAGCATACCGGCGCATACCGCCATTTTCATGATCCGTTTCAGCACGCAGCGCTTCGCCTCCTTTCTTCTCCACACTTTCAAAAGGTTCACGCCATACCGGTGTGAACCTTTTTTCTCTGATGTGCAGATTCCTTAAAGCATTGCCAGAATTTCTTCTTTCGGTACTGCGCCCACAATTTTGTTGACCGGCTTTCCGTCTTTAAACAGAATCAATGTGGGAATACTCATGACCTGATACTGCTGTGCCAGCGCCATATTCTGATCGACATCCACCTTGCCGGTTTTAATGTCATCACGTTCCGCGGCAATTTCCTCAATCAGCGGCGAAACCATTTTACAGGGCGCGCACCAGACTGCGAAAAAATCCACCAGCACCGGTTTTGCCGACTGAAGAACCTCCTGCGTGAAATTGTTTTGATCAAATTCCATCGCCTGCATCATGCATTCCTCTTTTCTATTTTATTTTACACAACCAAGGAACCCTATTGCTGTACCCTTGTGGTAATAAAAGTATACTCCGTCTTCGCTTTTTCATCCTCCGGATGCGCCTGAACATATGCGCCCATATAGGCGGAAGCCTTATCCCACTGTCCCAGATCTTCGTAAAGCACCGCCATATGATACAGTAAGATGTCATTGTACGCCGCATCTCCCAGCTGTACCGCATTTTCCGCATATACCAGCGCCGCTTCTGTCTTTCCCAGCGCGTAACAGCATTTGGAAAGATAATAATTTGCCGCGGCGTTCATGGGATTCTTTTCGATATAACGCAGCAGCACGCTTTCCGCCTCTGCAAAACAATCGGTATCGATATAGGCTGCCCCCACAAAGGGAAGGGCTTCCTCATCGCCATAGGAAACCGCACGTTCGTAATACTCCAGCGCGTCCTGGGTCTTTCCGTTTTTCTGCAGTGCTTCACCCAGTGCAATCATCAGTTCCGTATTGTCCTCGTCATACTGCAGCGCCTCTTCATAAGCGGCAATGGCCTCGTCGTCCTGCTCCAGCATCAGATCCGCCTCGGCAATATAAAGGAGGGCGTCGCAACGCGTCGCCGCATCTGTCTCCTTATCCTCCGCAATGGCGGTAAACTGATCGATGGCCGCATAATAGTTGCCGGCGTTGATCTCCCGGATCGCAGCGGAAAGCGTATCCTTGTTTGCTTTTCCGCAGGCCGACAGCAGCAGGCAAAGTCCCAGCCCACAGGCAACCATGCTCATTTTCAATTTTCTCTTATTATATGCTTTATACATGAAGTTTTATTTCTCTGCCCGTGGGCTGATACGGAATCATTTCCACCCCGGCGCTTTTCAGCATCCGCTTGGATGCAATGACGCCCGGCGTTGTTTCATATTTATCGCAGGCGTATACCAGCTGCCGGATACCGGCCTGGATGATCGCCTTGGCGCATTCATTGCAGGGAAAAAGCGTTACATAGAGCTTCGCCCCTTCCAGTGTGCCGCCCCGGTAATTTAAAATGGCATTCAGCTCGGAATGCGTCGTATAAAAATACTTGTTGCAGAGCGGATCGGGATTGTCCCGGTTCCAGGGAAATGCATCGTCGTCGATTCCGTTGGGGAAACCGTTGTAGCCCATGGACAAAATCCGGTTGGATTTCGATACGATACAGGCGCCCACCTGGGTATTGGGATCCTTGGACCGCATGGCCGAAAGATAGGCAATTCCCATGAAATACTCGTCCCAGTTGATATAATCTTCTCTTTTTTCACTCATATCCGTCAGTCCTCTATCATTTTGATACGCCGGATATGCCGCTCCTCTTCCGAGAACGGCGTCCGCAGGAAAATGTCCACACATTCGATGGCCATTTCCAGCGCCAGCACCCGGGCGCCGATGCAGATAATGTTTGCGTCATTGTGCAACCTGGTAATCTCCGCCTCATATCTGGTATGGCAGACCGCCGCACGAATCCCTTTGATTTTATTTGCCGTAATGCTCATGCCGATGCCGGTGCCGCAAACCAGAATGCCTTTTTCACAACGGCCGTCCGCCACGGCATGCGCCACTTTTTTGCCATAAATCGGATAATCGCAGGACTCCGGACTGTCGCAGCCAAAATCCATATACTCGATGCCTTCCCGATCAAAATGCTCCATCATTTTGCACTTAAATGCATAACCCGCCTGATCGCAGCCGATTGCTATCATTCTTTCGTTCCCTCCTGCTGTCTCATGCCTGCAACACGCGATGTCCCGCCGCCTTTAAAAGCCGGTTCATAATCGCCTGTCCCAGTTCGTTGTCTTCAAAACACTCCGAGTATATGACATCCGCGCCGTCTCTGTCAAATCCTCTTAAAATATCATAGAGGCCGGATGCGATGCTCCGTCCGTCTTCCCGGCTGCCTGCGGAAACCACGACATCCGCCGCATACCGTCCGCAGCTGCCGTCATCCGCGATGACCGCGGTTTTTTTGCCCTCTGCTTTTGCCTGCCTGCACAGCGCGTTGATTTTTTCCGTCACCGCCTCTGCGGTCCCGCTGACCAGATACAGCGGCGCTTTCGGCGCATAATGCCGGTACTTCATTCCGGGGGCTTTGGGCGCTTCATTTTCCTTCACCAGCGCCGGATCTGTCCGCACCGGACCGACGACGGCTTCCAGCATTTCTTTGGTAATAAAGCCCGGCCTTAAAATCACCGGTATTTCTTCGGTCAGATCGACAATGGTGGATTCCAGTCCGATCTGCACCGCGCCGCCATCCAGGATCATATCGATTTTTCCGTCCAGATCTTCCTTCACATGCATAGCATTTGTAGTGGAAGGCCTGCCGGAGGTATTGGCGCTGGGAGCCGCGATCAGCGTCTTGCTGGCCGCAATCAGCGACAGTGCCGCCGGATGCTGCGGCATCCGCACCGCCACCGTGTGCAGGCCCCCCGTCGTAGATGCGGGAATCGCCGCATTTTTCGGAAGAATCACCGTCAGCGGTCCCGGCCAGAAGGCTTCCGTCAGAAGCTTTGCTTTTTCACAAACTTCAGACGCCGCTTTCTGCAGATCTTCCTGTCTGCAGATATGCACAATCAGCGGATTGTCGCTGGGCCTTCCTTTGGCCGCGTAGATTTCTTTTGCCGCCCGGGCGTTGAACGCGTCGGCGCCGAGGCCATAGACTGTCTCCGTGGGAAAGGCCACAAGACCGCCGGCCTGAATCACCGCCGCGGCTTTTTGAAAGATTTCATCATCCTCCCTGCCGCCGGTCAGTTTACAGTAAAGGGTCTTTTTCATCTTTATACATCCAATCCAGCGTTTCCAGCAGGTCTCCTGCAAGGCCCGCTTCTCTGGGCACGATCTTCTGATCGGCGTCTGCTACGCCGGCAATCATATAAACGCCTGTGCCGAAATAAATTTTATGCCGTCCCTTTTCATAGCGGAACGCATGAATATCTACTGCCGGAGAACCGTCCACCTTCAGGGCCTCTCCATAAACCACCGCAAGTCCGCCCCGGTCATCCGCGTGAGTGTCCGTTTCCAGATCCGGCACCTTCAGCCAGCAGTTGTTCTTTCCTTTGACTTTAAAATAACCCACCAGCAGATAGACATCCCGGTCAAATTCAATTTCAAACTTCGCGCCGGCCGCACTTTCACAGATTTCTCTGGGCATCTGGATACCGGTCATTCCCGCGACCTCCGGCGCGCAGGCCTGAATTGCTCTGTCTCTGTCGCTGAATACGGAATTTCCTTTTGCAATCGTAAAGACGGGATAGCCTTCCGTCAGTACTTTAAACGGTGCTTCTTTCAAAGGTTTCAGATCCGCCAGCTCCGGTTTTTCGTCCGAAGGGAAAATCCCCTGTTTCATCTCTGCCAGATGCTTCGCGAAGCAGTCGTATTCATGTTCATAAATTCCCAGGCAATCCTGCCAGTGGCTGTATATGCCGCCGTCCGGGAACGGGATCTTCCGCTGGGGCGTCTGCATACTGTTGGCATAGAGATACGTATCTTTTGTAATAGCCGTCAGCTTCCTGTAAGATTCCAGCGAAGCGCTCAGATACCGCTCCGCCTTGTCCAGCAATGACAGATCTCCTTGGAGTTTTTCATTCATGGTATTGCGGTAGCGCATCACATAGACCGCCGCCATCACCTTATCCGCATAAAACAGCGTCATGTGATAAATGGCCTGAATGTCGGTCGTAAAGCGGCCGAACTCCTCTGTCTCCCGGGTAATATAAGGCTTTGCCAGCGTAATCTGCAGCAGCGCCTTTTTCGCATAATAACGGATTTCCTTCGCCATATCCGGCGGGGTCTCGCCAAAATGGGGCTGCCCCTTCTTTTCTTTCTCTATAAATTCATCCAGCGTTTCCCCCGGTGTGGAAACGGATTTGTATAATTCCGTGTTCGGTTTAAATTTTTTCACATGGGTAAACTGTCCCATGGTCTGTCCGAGGCTTAAAGTCTGCCGGTTTCCTTCCGTAATGCCCACCCGGCGCAAAATCCGCGGCGCGCACTCGCCGGCTGCTTCCATCGCGTCCAGAATGGCCCGGCCTGCCTGTTCTCCGCAGCCGAAATGGCGGGCAAATACATGGGTCCAGTACAGCCGTTCTTCCTGCTCCGGCCGGTAGGGATTCCAGGCATAGCGCATCCACATCTGATACCACATCCAGTCGCGCTTTACCGCCTTCAGCCGGGGCGACGCCTTGTCCGGCGCATAGGGCCAGTCCCAGAAAAACATCGGGTACAGATGGATCCCGCTGCCGCCCAGCCGTTCAATGCCCGCCTGTACGCATTTCTGTATAAAGGAGGGCGCGCCGAAACGGAAGGGTTCCAGATCCGCCAGAATATGTACGTTCAGAATATGGGGCTGCCCATGGGCGCTCAGTTCCAGATGGGTCTTCTGCCAGCTGCCTGTGGGCAGGTAGGTAGTCAGTCCCTCGCCGTTGTATTTCCACATGGTATACAGATTGGAATACTGCTTCATGCCTTCCGTCAGGATCGTATCCGCATCCACCGCATGGGCGCGGAGAATCAAAGGCGGTTCTTTGTCGATGCCCGCCTGCTTCAGTCCTTCTTTGACTGCCGGCAAAATAGTTTCCAGGAACCAGTCCGTTTTGTTCTGCTGTCCCCGCAGCGCTTCCCCGAGGCAGACCATCAGTCCCACATTGGGGAAGGAACGGATAAACTCGATGATACATTCGATGGTATAGTCTCTTACCACCGGCTCAATATCCGTCTGCAGCAGTTCCAGATGGTGCGCGATGGCAAAAGGATAGGGAATATGAATATTGTAAAACTTCAGGACCGTCCAGATACCCCGTTTGTCACACTCTTCCGCCAGCCAGGTAAAGATCTCCCGGTTCAGGCGGTACTCTTCTTCCGTGACTTCCAGCGCTTCCGGATAATGTTCCAGCTTCAGCAGCGACGAAAACGGATGTCCGCTCCAGATGTAGAGCACGTTGCAGCGTTCCTTCAGCATCATATCCAGATACTCCGTCCAGAGTTCCTTATCATAAAACCAGGGGAATCGATCCGGCGTGATCGGGTACTCGTAGGTATTGCGGGGCGGCTCGATCTTTGTCAGCTGCAGTCCCAGTGCGGGACCCCGCAGCTTCATCACCGGCGCGTCGCCGAAGAACCATTCCCGGGGCAGCGCCTTTTCCCGCTCCACATACTCACAGAAACGCAGACAGCCGTAAAGCGCGCCTGTATTGCTGCCGCCGGTAATCACAAAACGTCTTCCCGACAAGGTGGAAATATAAAATCCTTCCCCTTCAGGGGCTTTCGAATGATAAATCTGCTCGCCCTCCTGCTCCCGCTGCACAATCCAGTCGGACTTTGTCCGGTCGCAGACGTAAATGGAAGGTTCCTCCGGCCGGATTACCGTAAAATACGCGGATTCTTCCATATCCATCGTCTCATAGCCCACCTGCTGCAGTGTCTTTCGCAGCAGACCGATCCCGTGCATGATTCGTTTGTCAGGGGTTTGCGGAATAATCAAATATACGCGTCTCATGGGATTCTCCTGTTCTTTTGTCTGTTTCTGCTTTCATCATACATGAATTTCGAAAATAATGCTACAAAAAAAGCAAATTTTTCAAAAAGAATCCATTTGTTCAAAAATCGACAAAAAACTGACCTGATCCCAGAGGATCACGTCAGTTTTTCATCGATTCAGGCGTCAAAAGTGATTACGGATTGTTACGCTGTAATCCTATAGCGTCACACCTGTCTTATAAATGGCCATATCGTGGAATCCGGCTTCTTCTGCCTTGACCTGTTTCCCGGAAGCAACCGCCAGCACCTGGGCGAACAGTTCTTCCGAAAGCGCCTCCAGGCTCATGCCGGACGCAAGCCGTCCCGCGTCGAAGTCGATCCATTTTTTCTTTTTCTCCGCCAGCGGCGTATTGCTGGCGATTTTAATCGTAGGTACAGGACAGCCGAAGGGGGTGCCTCTGCCCGTGGTAAACAGCACAATCTGCGCACCGGCTGCTGCGGTTGCCGTCGCCGCCACCAGGTCATTTCCCGGTGCGGACAAAAGCTGCAGTCCGCAGGTCTGCACTCTGTCGCCGTAGCCTAAGACGCCTTTCACAACGGCGGAACCGCTCTTCTGCGTACAGCCCAGCGACTTGTCTTCCAGCGTCGTAATGCCGCCGGCCTTATTGCCGGGGGAAGGATTTTCATAAACCACCAACCCGTGGCTGAGGAAAAATTTCTTGTAATCATTGATCAGCTGTACGGTTTTCTCAAATAAGGATGCGTCCGCGCAGCGGTTCATCAGAATAGTCTCCGCGCCAAACATTTCCGGCACTTCGGTCAGTATGGTGGTGCCGCCCTTGGAAATCAGAAGATCCGAAAAACCGCCTACCACCGGATTGGCGCTGATGCCGCTCATGCCGTCGGAGCCGCCGCATTTCATTCCGATGATCAGCTTCGACGCATCCGCCGGCGTCCGCTTGTCTTCTTTTGCCTGATCTGCCAGCTCTTTTAAAAGAGCCAGTCCGTCGGCTTCCTCGTCGTCCGATTCCTGGCAGACCAGAAAGCGCACTCTGGAAGTATCGTAATCTCCCAGATATTCTTTGATCACATCGATATTGGAATACTCACAGCCCAGACCCAGCACCAGCACGCCGCCGGCATTGGGATGACGAATCAGATCCGCAATCAGTTTTCTGAAATTTTCCTGATCCTCGCCCATCTGGGAACAACCGTAAGGATGGGGAAATGCGTATACCCCGTCAATGCTTCCCGTCACAAAAGATTGGGCCTGTTCCGCGATGCGCTGGGCAATGGAATTGACACAGCCCACCGTCGGCAGGATCCACAGTTCATTCCGGACGCCCACACGGCCGTCTTTGCGCACAAAGCCGTCAAAGCTGGCGGGCTTCGTCGGCGACAGCTCCCGAAAATCGGGTTGATAACTGTATTCCAGTACGTCGTCCAGATTGGTCTCCGTATTGTGGGTGTGCACCCAGGCGCCGGCTTTGATCTCTGCAGCCGCGTGTCCGATGGGAAATCCGTATTTGATAATATTTTCACCCTTTGCAATATCCCGCAGCGCGAACTTATGTCCCATGGGAATGTCTTCCGTCAGCGTAACCGTCAAATCCTCCACCAGACATTTTGTTCCTTTTTTCAGGGGCCGTATCGCCACCGCGACCATATCATTTTTATGTATCCGGATATAATCCCGCATCACAAATTTCCTTTCCGGGCAAACCCTGCGAAATCTCAGGCATACACCTGTTCCATGGCTTTTCGAACGCCCAGTTTACGGATATTGATCAGATCCGCTGTTACTGCCTGCTCCAGACCTTCGTATTTGGTCAGATCTTCGCCGAAGAATGCTTCTTCCTTCAGGAACGCGTGTACGAAATCCGCCTCCGGCAGCTTCGTGGAATTTTCCGCAAAGAAAGCCAGTACATTTTCATCATCCATGACATTGTACTCTTCTCCGCCGCAGCGATGTCCGATCAGCGCACCGCCGCGAATCTCGTCGCCGGTATAAAATTCCATCAGGCTGGCCAGGGAAAAGACCAGATGCTTCGGCAGTTTTCCTTCTTTTGCGATATAGCTGCGCAGAGAAGGCAGGCAGCGCGCGCGCCACTTGGAAACCGAATTTAAGGAAATGGAAAGCAGCCTGTGCTTCATATAAGGATGCTCGAACCGTTCAATCACCGATTCGGCAAAATCTGTGTAGGAATCGTCATTCCGGCTGGGCAGCGACGGAATGACTTCATTGAAGATCGTATCCTTCATATATTTGGAAATGTCCCGGTCGTTCATGGACTCGATAACATAGTCGTTTCCTGCCAGGAACGAAGCCAGTACGAATGAAGTATGGGCGCCGTTTAGAATTCGCACTTTCCGTTTTTTGTAAGGTTTTAAGTTGTCTGTAAATATCACCGGCATGCCTGCCTGATCCAGCGGAAATTCCTTCGAAATGTCTTTTTCGCTTTCGATCACCCAGAGGGCAAACAGTTCGCTGGTATCCAGCAGATTGTCCTGATAACCCAGTTCCTCCCACATATGCTTTGCGTTTTCTGCAGGATAGCCTGTAACAATACGATCCACCAGCGTGCTGGTAAATACACAGGCTTCATCGACCCAGCGTTCAAAATCCGCTTCCAGCTTCCAAAGCGCGATATACTGCTTTACACATTTCTTCAGTTCCGCACCGTTGTTGTCGATCAGTTCCACCGGGAGCATGATCAAGCCCTTTGTATCATCTCCATTGCACCACTGATATCTTTCATACAGAAATTTCGTCAGCTTGCCGGGGAATGAAACCGGCGGCGTCATTTCCAGCATGTCTTCCGGATTGAAAACAATGCCCGCTTCCGTGGTGTTGGAAACCACAAACCGCAGCTCCGGCTCTCTTGCGTAGGACATGTATTTCTCATATTCTCCGTACGCATCCACCGCGTCCGCTACGCTGGTAATGACCCGGGTCACGGTCTTCGCTTCGCCGTTTTCCATACCGGTCATCGAAAGCGTATACTGGCAGTCCTGTTCCTTAAAATGATCCAGGCTCCCCATGGGAATCGGCTTTACGATAACAATATCGCCATTGAAATTTCCTTTTTCATTTGCCACATCGATCATATAGTCAACGAAGGCTCTAAGGAAGCCGCCTTCCCCGAACTGCAGGACCTTCAAAGGCCTTTTTACCGGATGTGTCAACGTTTTGTTCAGCAGTACCATATAAATCCCTCCAATTTTTTTCAAAACACACCCATTATAATAACTGCATTTTTCTACTTCAATAGACAAAATAACGAATATACTTTCGTTTTTCCCGGGTTTTACAGGCACTTCTTCTTTGCTTTCCGCTTGCAGTTAACGGGCGCAAAGTATATAATGGGGACAGAAAATTCAGACAGGAGGTTTCCCCGAAATGAAAAAATTTATGGATCAGGATTTCCTGCTTTCTACGGAAACGGCGAAAACCCTATATCACGAACATGCAGCGGTGATGCCTGTTCTCGACTATCATTGCCACATCAATCCGGAAGAGATCGCAAAAGACCGGCAATTCGACAATATCACACAGCTCTGGCTGGGCGGAGACCATTACAAATGGCGTCAGATGCGCAGCAACGGCGTGGATGAGTATTATATTACCGGCGACGCGCCGGATTTTGAAAAATTCAAAAAATGGGCGGAAACCCTGGGCAAGGCCATCGGCAATCCGCTGTATCACTGGAGCCATCTGGAGCTGCAGCGCTATTTCGGTTATGAAGGCACACTGAATGCGGATACCGCGGAAGAAGTGTGGAACCTCTGTAATGAAAAGCTGCATACCCCTGAAATGAGCGTCCGCAACATCATTAAACAATCCAACGTCACGCTGATCTGCACCACCGATGATCCGGTGGATTCCCTGCAGTGGCACAAACAGCTGGCCGCAGACGACAGCTTTGACGTGCAGGTGCTTCCGGCATGGCGTCCCGATAAGGCCATGAACATCGAAGCCCCCGGCTATCTCGACTATCTTGCGCAGCTGGAAACCGCCAGCGGCATTACCATTAAAAGCTTTGCGGATTTGAAAGAAGCGCTGAAAAACCGTATGGCGTTCTTCAACGAAATGGGCTGCCGGGCCAGCGACCATGCCCTTGAATACGTCATGTATGTACCCGCCGACGATGCCCAGCTGGAAACCATCTTTGCGAAACGCCTGGCAGGCGGGACCATCGAGCGAGAAGAAGAACTGAAATTCAAAACCGCCTTTATGATCTTCGTCGGAAAAGAATATCATAAACTGGGCTGGGCCATGCAGCTGCACTACGGTACGCACCGCAGTGTCAACGACCTGATGTTTGCAAAGCTGGGGCCGGATACCGGATTTGACTGCATCAATACCTACAGCTCCACCAAAGAAATGGCTGCGTTCTTAAATGCCCTCAACAAGACAGACGAGCTGCCGAAGACCATTATCTATTCCCTGAATCCGGCAGACAACGCCGGCATCGGCACGGTACTCGGCTGCTTCCAGGGTCCGGAAGTCCGGGGCAAGATCCAGCAGGGCTCCGCATGGTGGTTCAACGATCATAAGACAGGTATGACCGAGCAGATGACCTCCCTGGCCAACTTGGGGCTGCTGGCGAATTTCATCGGTATGCTGACGGATTCCAGAAGTTTCCTGTCCTATACCAGACATGAGTATTTCAGACGCATCCTGTGCGATCTGCTGGGCAAATGGGTAGAAAACGGCGAATATCCCGCAGATATGAAGGTACTTGGAGAAATGGTCAGAGATATTTCCTATCGCAATGCCGTCAACTATTTCGGCTTTGATCTGTCCGTTTAATTCCTGTAAAAGCAGCAGGATTTTCAAGAAAACAAACAGGGCGAACCGTGTATGCTGCACGATTCGCCCTGCTTATTTTACGCTTTACTTTGGTATGAAAAAGCGTTACATCAGTTTTCTGAATAAAGCCTTCAGATCTTCGATGCTGGCTTCCTTCGGATTGCCCGGCGCGCAGGCGTCGTTGAACGCGGATTCTGCCAGGAAATCCAGGTCTTCTTCCTTCAGCGCTTCCAGTTTCGCAGGGATGCCCACATCTGCCGAAAGCTGCTTCACTGCGTCAATGGCAGCTTTTCTGTAGGCTTCCATGGGCATCTCATCTACGCCCTTTACGCCCATCGCTCTCGCGATTTCACGATATTTTTCTCCGGTGCACTCCTGATTGTATTCCATAACGATGGGCAGCATCATAGCGCACGCCACCCCATGCGGCGTATCATAAACCGCACCCAGGGTATGGGCCATGGAGTGAGCAATACCCAGACCGACGTTGGAAAAGCCCATGCCTGCAATATACTGTCCCAGTGCCATGCCCTCACGGCCTTCCGGTGTATTTGCCACCGCGCCGCGCAGCGATTTCGCAATGATTTCAATGGCTTTCAGATGGAACATATCCGTCATTTCCCACGCAGCTTTGGTGGTATAGCCTTCAATTGCATGGGTCAGCGCATCCATACCGGTGGACGCCGTCAGTCCTTTAGACATAGAACTCATCATATCGGGATCCACCACCGCCACAATAGGCATATCGTGGGGATCTACACAGACAAATTTTCGTTTCCGCTCCACATCCGTGATGACGTAATTGATGGTGACTTCCGCCGCGGTTCCGGCTGTCGTAGGTACTGCGATAATGGGAACGCAGGGTTTTTTCGTCGGCGCTACGCCTTCCAGGCTTCTTACATCCGCAAATTCCGGATTGGCAATGATAATGCCGATGGCCTTTGCGGTATCCATGGAAGAACCGCCGCCTACCGCGATAATGTAATCCGCTTTGGCTGCCTGGAATGCGGCAACGCCCTTCTGTACGTTTTCAATCGTCGGATTGGCTTTGATGTCGGAATAAATCTCATATGCCAGTCCTTCCCGATCCAGCATGTCCGTCACTTTCGACGTCACGTTGAACCGGATCAGATCGGGATCTGAGCAAACCAGTGCTTTCTGAAAGCCCCATGCTTTCGCCTCATTTGCAATCTCTGCAATCGCTCCTTTTCCGTGGTATGATGTCTGATTCAGCATAATTCTGTCAGCCATGTCATTTCCTCCTTTTTTATTCTGGTAATTTTTTTAAAATCCGGCAGAACACCGTTTGGTTCTGCCGGATTTATCATCTTGTATGTCTATGCATCCTGTCTGCTGCTTAAACCCCGATCAGATCAGTTTTGCAGCGGTCTGAAGAATCAGGAGTGCATCTCCTGCCCCCACGTTGCCATCTCCGTCCATATCCGCGGCATTCAACTTATCGCCTTCCAGTTTAATCAGTTTTGCCGCATGTTTAAGAACGTCCAGTGCATCATCTGCTGTTACATTTCCGTCCTGATTGACGTCTCCCATTAACAGCGCCGGAGA
The DNA here is from genome assembly GCA_947630695.1 of uncultured Lachnospiraceae bacterium. Classification (GTDB taxonomy): domain Bacteria; phylum Bacillota; class Clostridia; order Lachnospirales; family Lachnospiraceae; genus CANRIM01. The sequence goes on along the minus strand of CANRIM010000001.1, from coordinate 116,922 downwards.
GGTCGATTTTTCAACTCTAATGGTTAATTTGGCGGATATCGCCGGATTTTCCACAGATGCGCAGGTAATCTGTGTTGTTCCGGGTGCGATTGCCGTAACCAGTCCGTCTGCGGATACAGTTGCAACCTTCTCATTCGAAGATTTCCATGTGAGGGCAGGATTGTCCGCATCTGCAGGCTCTACCGTCGCTGTCAGCTGCAAGGTATTTCCTGCTTCAATTGTGTTGGTTTTCGTATCCAGTTTCACGGATTTGACTTTATTATATACTTCAACAGCAATTTCCTTTGCTGCAGCCGCTCCCGCTTTTACCGTAATTGTTGCCGTTCCGGTTTTCTTTGCAACAATCAGTCCGGAATCCAGCACCTCTGCAACCTCCTCATTAGAAGATGTAAACTCCAGCTTGCGGTCTGTCGTATAACTGGGCGTCCGATTTACAATCACCTGTGCCACCTCGCCCACATTGATACTTTTGCTGTCAAAATTGATGTCAATAGCTGTCACCGGAATCTCTTCCGAAACCGGCTGTGCTGTTTCATCTGTACCGTATTCTGTTTTCAGCCAAAACTCTGCAGGCTGACAATACGTATAAGCCCCGGCATACTTTTCCGTTACTTCCTGTACCTTATCCAGCGCTACCACGGTGTATTCATAGGGCAGCTGGTAGTCGGAATCATAATTGAATGTAAACGGAACCGGCTTATTTTCATCATTTACAGGTGGTTTTTCCAGATCCATATCTTCCAGACCGTCAATGCGAACATCCCAGCAGAATTTTCCAAGCATTGGTTCCAGGTAATATCCGCTTCTGACCAGCGGATTGTTTCCGCCATCATCCCAGCTGCTGCCGGTATAGGTTTTTCCATTCTGCGTATTGATTCTGGAATTGACGACCAGCGCCTGATTGTAAACATTCTGGAAATAGGTTTCCCATTCTTTGGTAGCACCATTCTGCGAAGATCCGATAATGGCTGCGGATGCACCGTCAAATACACAGGTATCCGCAGCGACACTGCCGCCGTTGTGCACGTCAATACAACGATATAAACTGTGATCCTCTGCCTTCTGCAGTCCGGATACACTCTGACGCAGCTGATAACGTTTCATATCATCGATATAACAGTTGAAGAGATGACCCTTGCCCTGACGCATACGAACCACACGCTGCCCCAGATTGGACATCACGCTGTAGGCAAATGTCACTTCCAAACGTTGATTTCCGTTTTCCAGACCATTTTTTGTGTCATCCTTATAATCTTTATCACCTGAACCGATCAGGAAGGCCTTACTGTGGAATGCACTGAAAGCCAGCACTTGTTCAAAGGTGGCACCGGCATCACGCATGACTTTATATTCGTCATCCGCATCCAGCTGGCCATTCTTGTACCGCTGTTCCACCAGACGCATGGTCTGATACAGGTTGCTGTCTACATCCAGCGTGTTTGTAATATTTTTGGTGTCTGGGGTCTTTTCGCCAAATTTACACCAGGTATAGGAAACGCCGTTGGCGCCGCCTTCGGAATCGCACAGTCCGTCATAACCCATTGTAAAACTGCAGTGATCAAGCCAGACGCCCTTGCCGCGATTGACTTTTATCACAGACCAGCCGGCATCCTTGTTGTCGCTTTCCTTGTCCCACTGCCACATACCATCAAATTTCAGATTACGGATAATAATATCGGTTCCCGACAGTTTCCACTCCGCACGGCTGAGTTTTGCGCCGCCCTCGGAGAAAATCGTCAGGCCGTCAATCCCCGACAATGTCAGTTGCGTCAGACCGGATTCCATCATTCCGGGGCTGGTGAGTTTGCTTGCAGCCGACTGTTTTTCAAAATAATCTGATACCATCGACGAGGCCTTTGTTTCCTCACTTAACAGGGAATACCCCATATCGATGTCATTCATAATCTCGATGATCTCCACTTCATCTTCTTTTGCCTTCAACAGAGCCGCAACCAGTTCATCTGCATTATGCACTTTTACATGCTTTTCTGTATTCAGGAACCGTTTTCTGTTGTTCAAATCTACTTTGCCCTGGGCATATCCGGTCAGGGACAGCAGTCTTGTATCAAAATCATCTACAATTGTTCTCTCTGTTCCCGGAATTTTATCTGTCGCCGGTGTTTGATCAGCAGCCGCCAGACTGCTCATACTTGCAGCGGCAAGCGAAAACGTTAGAACAAATGCGAGTGTTTTACGAACCCACTTCATTGTTTCAAGCCCCTCCATTGCTTTTTTGAATTGAAAATGAGACTGCCCCTTTTTTGGGCAGCCTCACTTATCATTTATTCATACAGTTATCTTGCGAGATATGCATCATAAGCTTTCTGCCAGATTTCGGTAAATGTATCTCCGCCAAGAAGTCTGCACTGCTCTAAGTACGCATCATAGTTTGTCAGAGGCAATGCGCCTGTTACGAAACGCTGACGCATCTTGGTCATGTAATCCTTCATTTCTCCCTGAATTTCTTCTGCTTCCTGCTCAAGCTCTGTTGAAAGCTGTACAGGTGCAAGCAGCTTATAGGAAGTATCGCCCTCTGCAAATACATAAGCAGCATTCTTGTATTCTTCAGATTTCTGTGAGAATACATAATCAGCAACGATATCGCCGCGTGAAGGGAATGCAACCGTCAGGTTATCCGCATAGGTATTGAATTTCGGAATCTTCTTTCCGTGGAAATCAACCAATTCGTCCATGCCGGACATCAGTTTCTTCTCACCGCCGACTACTTCGTAGCTTTCGCCTTCAATACCCCAGGTAAGAAGCGTGGTACCTTCTTCGGAAAGCATGTAGTCCAGCAGATAAGCAGCAGCTGTGTCTACACCGTCTTTCTTCGCATTGCTCGTGATGACAGTGGTATCACGATGGAACGAAGAAATATCGGAGAAGCACCAATGGTCACCGTCTGCAGTCTTGGGCCACGGGCAGGGTGAAAATGCAACGCCGGGTGCCTTCTCTTTCAGAACTGCCAGGAACGAGCTTGCATCATCTTCATCAAAGTCCGTAACGCCGCCCTTCCATGAACCTGCGAAGTTGCCGGTTACACGATCTCTCTGATTTTCAAGAGAAGTCTTATCGAACATGTAGTAGATCAGTCCTTCTGTATACCACTTGTTCATTTCGGTCAGATACTCTTTATAATTATCGGTCATATAACCGAATACAACCTTTCCATCCATGATGGAAGGATCATCGTCAATGCCATAAGCGGGAAGGAAATACTTCCAGCCTGAAGAACATGCGATGTACGGCTCTTCATCTGCATCACCGTTTCCGTTGGGATCCTGCTGCTTGAATGCCTTGAGTACTCTGTACCAGTCTTCCATATCTTCAGGAACATCCTCGCCTACGGAATCCAGCCAGTCCTGACGGATAACCAGGCCGTATTCAGAGGTCAGCGCTCTCTGTGTCTCGTCATTGATATCATAGAAGGTACTCAGATATGTATAAACACCTCCGTCAAGTCTGATATCGCGACCCAGATCCGGGTACTCCTCCAACAGTGCCTTGAAGTTCGGCATGTATTCATCCATGTAGCCGTTCAGTTCAAGAGATACACCGTCGTCATGCATACCTGCCATACGTCCTGTATAGCGCTCCAGATTCTTCGCTGTAATGATATCCGGATAGGTCTTGGCCGTCATCATCGGAAGATATGCATCATAGTTGATTGCCATCTGAAAATCTATGGTGATATTTGTGCGCTTCTGGATCTCCTGCAAGGACTTCATTTCCTTCCAGTAGTAGGTATAGTAGGTATCCGTTCCGCCAACCATCCACCACGATACAGTTACGTTCTTGTCCCAGGCTTCCACGTCGGAATCGTCGCCACCGCTTTTTTTCTTACAGCCGGCAAAGACAAGACAGGCTAAAACTGCAAAAATCAATAATGCTATGATTCTCTTTTTCATAGTTTCCTCCTTTCTAAAGACTAAAACTATAATAAGATTTTTTCCGTGGTTTATCAATACACACTTTTTACACAAAATGCTTGTTTTTTTTGTGTATAATGATAATCCATTCGGTCTATCCTGCCAGATACCTGTGGTTGACCCGAATGGTCCGCAACGCGTTCAGCACCGCAATCATACAGACGCCCACATCGGCAATAACCGCAAGCCACATCGAAGTGATCCCGCAGGCAGACAGCACCAGTACCGCCGTCTTTGCCCCCAGTGCAAATGTGATGTTTTCCCGTACGATCCGCATGGTTTTTCGGGACAAAGTCACCGCCAGCGGTATTCTGCTCAGATCATCGTTCATAATGACGACATCGGAAGCTTCCACCGCGGCGTCCGATCCGATGCCGCCGAAGGAAATGCCTACGTCCGCGCCGGCCAGCACCGGCGCGTCGTTGATACCGTCTCCCACAAATGCGGTGTATCGTTTCGTTTTCTCCCGTGCCGCTATTTTTTTGCCTATGTCCACTTTATCCTGGGGCAGCAGTTCTGCATAGCACTGTGTGATCCCCAGCTGACCGGCCACCGCCTGCGCGCTTTCTTTCCGGTCACCGGTAAGCATCACCATATTTGTGACGCCGGCGCGTTTTAACTGCTCCAGTGTTTCCTTTGCGTTGTCTTTAATGGTATCCGCCACAAAAATCACACCGAGATAAGCGCCGTCATACGCCACATACAGCATTGTGCAGGCTGCGTCTTCTTCCACCTCCGGCAGCATGATCTGATGAGACAGCATCAGCTTCCGGTTCCCCAGAAGTACCGGTTTTTCGTCAATCTGTGCCGATATGCCCAGGCCGGAAAGTTCCTGTACCTGTTCTGCATGGGGCAGTTCCATGCCTTCCGCCGCGTTTCGAATCGACACTGCAATGGGGTGGGTGGAAAACTGTTCGCAGGCCGCCGCCATACGAAGCACCGTATCCCGGTCTCCGGCAGCATCCACACGGACCACCGCAAAGCTGCCCTTCGTCAGCGTGCCGGTTTTATCAAATACAATGGTATCCAGCCTGCTCAGCCGTTCGATAAATCCGGCGCCCTTGATCAGGATCCCGCAGTTGGAAGCGCCGCCGATCCCGCCGAAAAAGCCAAGAGGCACCGAAAGCACCAGCGCACAGGGACAGGAAATCACCAGAAACGTCAGGGCGCGGTATATCCAGGTCTGGGTCTGCTCGCGGAAGATCAGCGAAGGAACCAGCGCGATCAGCACGGCCAGGATCACCACGGCGGGCGTATAATAACGGGCAAAACGGGAAATAAATTCTTCTGTCTTCGCCTTGTTTCGGCCCTGCTGCTGCATCAGCTGCAGGACCCGTGATACGGTGGAATCCGCGTACCGCACCGTCGCTTTCATTTCCAGTACCGCATTCAGGTTGATGCAGCCCGACAGCAGTTCGTCTCCGCACTCCGCCGGAAACGGCACGCTTTCCCCGGTCATAGCCTTCTTGTCAATGCTGCTTTCACCCTTGACGACAACGCCGTCTACCGGGATTTTTTCTCCCGGCAGAATCACCAGAATATCCCCGGGATTTACTTCATCCGGTGAAACTTTTCTGACCCCCTCCGGCGTCTTCAGATTGGCGGACACGGGACGCACATCCATCAGTTCGGAAATGGATTTTCTGGACTTTTTGACTGCATAGTCCTGGAAAAACTCTCCGGTTTCATAAAACAGCACAACGGCGATGGCTTCATCATATTCCCCCAGTACAAAGGCGCCGAGGGAGGCCACCACCATCAGAAAAATCTCGTCCATCCACTGGCCTTTCCTCAAATTGCGCAGTGCCTTCATCAGAATGTCATGTCCTACTGCCAGATAAATCAGCAGCGACAGGATCAGCCGGATATTTTCCGTATTGCGCATACCGATCCGCGCTTCCAGCAGATCGTAAACGCCGCAGAGTCCGATGACGATCAGAATACAGAACAGCCCCAGTCCGATCAGGATCCGTTTCAGACGCTTTTTCATTTTCGCGTTCAGAATTTCGCTTTTCATATTCCTCCTCAACCCTCAATCACCGCATCTGGTTCCACATCATAAATGATCTCTTTCGCCTGATCCAAAACCGCTTTCATATGTTCTTCTGCCGCTTCAATCGTCAGCAGTTCTCCGATAAAATTCAAAGAAGCCGCGTCTACATGCTCCAGCTTCTGGATCCTCCGTTCAATCTTTGCCGCACAGTTGGGACAGTCGATGTCCTTTACCATAATTTCTTTTCTCATTTTTCCCTCTCCTTTTCTTTATTCATGATTCATTTCATTACTCATTGATGTGTTCCATGCCCTGCCCCAGGATGGACTTGATATGATCGTCCGCCAGGGAATAAAAAACAGTCTTGCCGTCGCGTCTGTTTTTCACCAGCTTGGACTGCTTCAATATACGCAGCTGATGCGAAATGGCCGACTGGTTCATGCCCAGCAGCCGCGCAAGATCGCAGACGCACACCTCCGATTCAAACAGGACAAACAGGATCTTGATCCGCGTCGTATCCGCAAAGACTTTAAAAAAATCCGCCAGATCGTACAGCTGTTCCTCTTCCGGGAGCAATTCCGCAACCTTTTGTACCAGATCCTCGTGTACGCAGATATAATCGCAGCGTTCCGCCATATGTTCCTGCAAAAGAAGCCACCTCCGTTTCAATATATGAACATTTATTCATATGTTGAATTATTTATATCACGGATTTCTTTTTCTGTCAAGAAAAAAAGTACCGAAATCCTTGGATTTCGATACTTTTCTGTTTAAACATGTGTCACCAGGCATTTGCTCTTTCCCTGAATTGTCACACTGTATTTGCCCGCCTTCAGGAAAAAGCTGCTGCCCTTCTGAAATGTCAGCTTCGTGATGCCGTCGCTGAGGGTGCCTTCCCCTTCAATAAACAGCACGGAAACAAAGGACGCCTCGTCCACATCGATCACCGCACGGTCCCAGGTTTCATACAGACTGCTGACAAAATATTTGCAGCTGCCCAGCTTCTGCACCTGATATCCGTTATAGGTCTTACATTCCCGGTCCGCGCTGGTCTCAAAATTTCCGCCGGCGCAGCCGATCACATCCAGCGCTTTATCGATGTGCAGCGGTCGTTTATGCAGGAAGCTGTCCGGCCTTCCGTAATCGTACAGCCGGTAGGTACTGTTGGAGTTCTGCTGGATTTCACACAGCAGCACACCGTCCCCCAGCGCATGCACGCAGCCGGGCTCGATCCATACCGTGTCCCCGCTTTTTACCGGCATTTCATTCAGAATTTCCAGAATGCTGCCGTTTCGGATCCGTTCCCGGATTTCTTCCTTTCCGGCAGGCCGGGAAAATCCGCGATAGATTTTCGCGCCTTCCTTTGCCTCCAGAATATACCACATTTCATATTTTCCGTATTCGCCCTCATTGGACAAGGCGTATTCATCGTCCGGATGTACCTGCAGCGACAGCGGCGCCGCGGCGTCCAGAAATTTGATCAGCAGCGGGAAACGCGGCATCTGCGCCGCCTTCCAGCCCCAGCTTTCCCTGCCGATGCGTTCCAGATATTTTCCGAACCGCATTCCCTTGTATCTGCCCTCCGCGATCACCGACTGGCCGTCTTCATGGGCGGACAGCTCCCAGCTTTCCGCCACCCGTTCCAGATCGGTTTTTTTCTGAAGTTCCGTCCGGATCCGGCTGCCGCCCCAGATATAATCCTGAAATGCCGGCGAAAGTTTTACGATATTCGGAAACTGCATATGTCCGGAGGTACTCTGCCGCGACGACAATTCCTTCCGGTCTTTTTCAATTTTTCCGGTAATGGTGCGGATAATGGTCACCGCCACCTCGCCGGTATTTTCTATTTTATGGAAAATGCCGTCGCCGATATCGGCGCTTTCCCCCGCTTTTCTGCAAAAAGACGTGCCGTCCACCGTCAGAAGGGCTTCTCCCTCGGTAATCACCCAGTGTTCCCGTCGTCCGGTGTGCCGGTGTTCGGCAATGGTATGTCCCGGATAGATCACACTTTTTTTCACCACATAGCCGGGATCCTCCACCAAAACTTCCTGGGTGCCGTAAGGATAATAGAGCACCTTATGATCGTTGAAATAGGACGGATATTTTGTGCCGTAATCCGCAGCAAGCGTGCGGATCCGGTCTGTCTCCTGGGGTTTGCCGATCAGGGTCACGTCCTGTGTATGTACAATAGTCAGATCGCTGACGCCGTCCGCCACCACCAGATGCCGGTCCGCCGCATTGACAATGCTGACGTTTTCACAGTCCCTTAAAATCACCGGATGCTTTTCAAAAACGATATCCTCAAAGCGGTCGATGCTCTTCCAGGAAAATGCGGCGTTGACTGCTTTCAGTCCGTTATGACGCCGCAGTACTGCTTCTTCCAGCGACAGCTGGGGCAACGCCTCCAGCAGCGCTGCGGAAAACCGGATCGTATCCAGGCCCCGCTTGGTATTCCTGACAATTTCTTCGCAGGCCCCATACAGTCCGGGCTGCTGCGTCTGAAAGGCGCGCAGCATATCCCCTGCGCAAAACAGAGTCATGCCGGTATGAAACAGGGCGTTTTCTTCAATCAGCCGTTTTGCCGTTTCCCGGTCCGGCCGGACAAAAAAGCCGGTAACATCCTCTCCGCTGCAGGTCATATAGCTTACCGCTGAAATTTCCTGCAGGGCGGGCGCCGCAAATACCACGATATTTCCCTGTTTGGCCGCCTCTTTTGCTTTCAGCACCGCTTCCTGATAATGCTTGTCCCCCGCCAGGATATCGGCGGACACCGCCAGAATCAGCTCCGTCGGATTGGACAGCATACAGGCCAGCGCCACCGCCGCCGCGGTGCCCGCAGGACACTCTTCCAGAAAGCATCGGTAGGTCAGGCCCTGAAACGCTTTCATCTGCCCGTCTACAATAAAATGATAGGACAGGCTGGTGGAAATCAGAAATTCATCGCAAAAGGGAAGATTCCTCACCACAGTCTCCTGCAGTGAGGAACGATTCTGATGAATATCCATAAATTGTTTGGGGTAATTCTTTCTGGACAAGGGCCAGAGACTGTCGCCGCTGCCTCCGGCCAGTATCAGGCATTTCATTTGCCTTCCTCCATATAATATGTAGCGGCACGTCCGCCGTTTTAAACCGTAATGTGTCCTTTTTTACGGAGGACAAAGATCACTTCATCCACACTGTTTTCGCAGATTTCTTCCGTTCCGGCCTCAACCATGACACGAACCAGAGGCTCCGTTCCGCTGGCCCGTACCAGGATTCTGCCGTCATCCCCCAGCCGCTTCGCTTCTTTTTCAATCGCGGCCTGTACGTCGGGGTCTTCCATCGCCGCCGTCTTATCGCCGACCGTGACATTTTTCAGTACCTGCGGATATACGGTAAAGCCCTTGACCATATCTTCGATGCGTTTTTTCGAGGCGATGACCATATCCATGACCATCAGCGAGGTCAGAATGCCGTCGCCGGTATTGGCGAATCTGCTGAAAATGATATGTCCGGACTGTTCACCGCCCAGACTGTAATTGTTTTTCTGAATACACTCGTAAACATATTTATCGCCCACCGGCGTGGTCTCATAGCGGATGCCCGCCTCGTCAAAGGCTTTATACAGTCCGTAATTGGACATCACCGTGGTCACCACCGTGTCATTCTGCAGTCTGCCTTTGCTCTTTAAATATTTCCCGGCGGCATAGAGAATACCGTCGCCGGAAATCACTTCACCATGACTGTCCACGCAGAGGCAGCGGTCAGCGTCCCCGTCATAAGCGAAACCGATATCCAGCCCTTCATTTCTGACCAGCTGGCAAAGGCCCTCAATATGCGTGGAACCGCAGTTGTTGTTGATATTGGTACCGTCCGGCCCATCGTTGATCACATAAGTTTTCGCACCCAGGGTATCAAACACGTTTTTTGCAATGGAAGACGCGCTTCCGTTGGCGCAGTCTAAGCCCACACGCACGCCTTTGAAGGATTTGGTGGGAATGGAAATCAGATGCCCGATATAACGGTTCCGGCCGGCGCTGAAATCCACGACCCTGCCGATGCGTTCCCGTTTGGCAAAGGGAATTTCAAACTGTCCGTCAATATACTGCTCTATTTTTTCAATCACGCTTTCTTCCAGCTTCTCTCCGTAGCCGTTCAAAAGCTTGATGCCGTTGTCATAATACGGATTGTGGCTTGCGGAAATCATAATACCGCAGGCGAAATCCTCCGTGCGCACCGCGTAAGAAACCGACGGCGTCGTAGTTACATGCAGAAAATAGGCGTCCGCACCGGTAGATACCAGTCCTGCCGCCAAAGCCTGCTCAAACATATAACTGCTGCGTCTCGTGTCCTTGCCGATGACGATTCTGCATGATTTTCCGTTTCCGTAATACCAGCCCAGAAATTTACCGATCTGAAACGCCGTGGAAGCATTCAGAGTGACATTTGCTTCGCCTCTGACGCCGTCTGTTCCGAAGTATTTGCCCATAATAAAATCCCTCCTATTTACCTTTACCGCAGCACTTCTTATATTTCAAACCGCTGCCGCAGGGACAGGGATCGTTTCTTCCGACTTTCGCTTCCTTCCGGACCGTTCCGGAATGTTTCTGGTCCATGTAAAGTTCCCGGCGTTTTTCTTCAGAAAGCAGCGCGTCCCATTCCGGAAGCTCATACAGCCAGTCGGCCTTTGCCTCCACCATATGCCAGTACAGCTTTTCCGGATCGTAGTCTAAGCTGACCGTTGTTTTTTCCGTCATCTTTTCGACGTTGTTTTCCTTTTTCAGGCTGTCGTTGATGCCGTCCAGAAACCCCGTCATGGTCATCAAATCGATATCAAACTGCGCCGCCAGTGCTTTGACGCTGCCCTTGACCGGCGTATCCGGCTGCGCCAGCAGCTGCCGGTAGATTTCCTTTTCCTTTGCAAAATAATCCTTCCAGAACTTTTTTGCTTCTTTTGTGTTCTGATCCTGTGCGTATGCGGCTTCCCGCCACTGTTCCAGTAATGTCGCCATAATCTTTTCTTCCTTTGTTTATTTCAGTAGTTTTTTCAGTTCTTCCATAAAAGTATTTACGTCTTTAAATTCTCTGTAAACCGAGGCAAAGCGCACATAGGCCACTGCCTCCAGATCTTTTAATTTATTCATAACGATTTCGCCGATCACGGTAGACGGGATTTCCCGCACTTCCATATTGAAAAGTTCGGTTTCCACATCGTTGACCAGGCTGATGATCTGCTTTGCCGATACCGGCCGCTTGTGACAGGCGCGTAAAACCCCGGATTCAATCTTGGAACGGTCGTACTGTTCCCTGTTATTGTCCTTTTTGATCACGATCAGCGGAATGGTTTCAATTTTTTCATACGTGGTAAAGCGTTTTCCGCAGACGTCGCAGACCCTGCGGCGCCGGATGGAATTGACGTCCTCCACCGGTCTTGAATCAATAACTTTCGTATTTTCCTTTCCGCAAAACGGACACCTCATCGCTTTATCCTCCTGAAAACCATACTTTTAAAATGATAACACAGATTGATAAACAGTGTCAAACGCTGTTGCAGACTTTCCGCACTTCTTTTGTTTTGACTTCCACCAGAACGATATCCTCCCCCAGCTGCCGGACGCAGCACCAGGGAATCACATATTCAAATTCTTCCTGAAACAGACAAAACAGGCGGCTATGTTCCGGAACGATCAGTTCTTTGACGCAGCCCGTACAGGGATCGATGTTGACATCCTCCACAAACCCCAGCTTTCTGCAGTCACAGATATTAATGACTTCCTTGTTCCTCAGCTCACAGATTCTCATAGCCGCCGGCCTCTTTTTGTCTTCCGGTATTACAGTATGCATTTCCGCAGGATATGTTCCTGATCTCAGATCGTCAGAAAACGCTTCATGAATTTCAACGCATTTTTTTCGAGCCGGGAAACCTGCGCCTGGCTGATGCCGATTTCCTTTGCCACTTCCATCTGGGTTTTGCCTTCATAAAACCGCAGATCGATGATGTGCCGTTCCCGTTCGCTGAGCTTTTTCATCGCTTCTTCCAAAGAGATTTCCTCTACCCAGGATTCCTCTTTGTTCTTTTTGTCACTGATCTGATCCATGACGTACAGCGTATCGCCGCTTTCGGAATATACCGGATCATACAGGCTGACCGGCGTTTGTATTGCGTCCAGCGCGTAAACTACATCCTCCTTCGGCAGGCCGATTTCTTCCGCAATTTCAGAAACCGTCGGATCCCGCTGACTGTTTTTCATCATATTTTCTCTTGCATAGATGGCCTTGTACGCCGTATCCCGCAGCGACCGGCTCACCCGGATTGCATTGTTGTCTCTTAAAAACCTTCGTATCTCCCCGATTATCATCGGGACCGCATAGGTGGAAAATTTTACATTCAGGCTGATGTCAAAGTTGTCAATCGCCTTAATCAGTCCTATGCATCCAATCTGAAATAAATCATCGGCATTCTCATTTGTATTTGGAAATCGTTTGATCACGCTCAATACCAGCCGGAGGTTTCCGTGGATGAAGGTTTCCCGCGCCGCCTCGTCGCCTTCTTTGATGCGGCGCAGCAGCTGCTCTTTTTCCTCGTCCTTCAGCACCGGCAGTCTGGAGGTATTGACACCGCAGATTTCCACCTTGCACAATGCCATGATCTGTCCTCCCTGTTTATGTTTTCATAAATAGCTTGGACATAATTTTGGGGAAATATTCAGTTTTGGAAAAGAAAAATCATTCGCCTTCCAGCTGTGAAAGCCAGATCGCGGCCGATGCATCGGAAGGCATCCGCCAGTCGCCTCTGGGTGAAAGGGTCACAGAACCTACCTTCGGGCCGTCCGGAATACAGGAGCGTTTGAACTGCTGGGCAAAAAACCGGCGGATAAATACCTTCAGCCAGTGCAGAATGACGTCCTTTGGATAAACGCCCTGATAAGCGATTTCTGCCAGCCGCAGAATTTTTGCCGGTGTTTCGGAAAACCGCAGCATGTGATAGAGGAAGAAATCGTGCAGCTCGTAGGGTCCCACCAGATCCTCGGTTTTCTGGGTCATTTCCCCCTGCTCGGATACCGGCAGCAGTTCCGGCGATACCGGCGTATCCAGAATATCCTCCAGAATTTCGCCGATGGCGCCGCCGTAACGGATGGATTCATAATGTACGATATAGCGGACCAGCGTTTTCGGCACGGAAGCATTGACTCCGTACATGGACATGTGATCCCCGTTGTAGGTAGCCCAGCCCAGGGCCAGTTCCGACAGATCCCCTGTTCCGATAACCAGCCCGCCATACATGTTGGCCAGATCCATCAGTACCTGGGTCCGTTCCCGGGCCTGGGCGTTTTCGAAGATCACGTCATAGGTCTTCGGATCCTGTCCGATGTCCGCAAAATGGGAAAGCACACTTTTTGTGATATCAATTTCCTTCAGCGTAACGCCCAGTTCCTCACACAGCCGCACCGCATTGGATTTGGTCCGCCTGGTGGTGCCGAAACAGGGCATGGTCACTGCAATCACGTCCGTCAGCGGACGATGGCAAAGGGCCATGGCCCGGACGGCCACCAGCAGCGCCAGCGTGCTGTCAAGTCCGCCGGATACGCCGATAACAGCAGATTTGGCTTTTGTATGTTCCAGCCGTTTCTTCAGTCCCTGAGACTGAATCGCCAGAATGGACTCCGCCCTCGTCCGGACATCCTCTCTGTCGTCCGGAACAAAGGGATTTTTTTCAATAAACCGGGTAATCGCCGTTTCCCGCAGTTCCTGCGCAAAGCTGATTCTGCAGTACTCCTCCGGTACGGCGGCGGCAAAACTGGTGTTCTTTCGCCGCTCCGCCATCAAATGCTGTATATCGATTTCCGTAACCGTATAGGCATTTTCTTCAAAGGCTTTGTTTTCCGCCAGCAGTTTTCCGTTTTCACAAATCAGCGCATGCCGGGAATAGACCATATCCTGGGTGGATTCGCTGCTGTCCGAAGAGGAATAAATATACCCGCACAGCAGCCGCGCGCTGGTGGCGGAAACCAGCAGTTTCCGGTACTGGGACTTTCCGATCAGTTCATCGGAGGCGGAAGGATTTGCAATCAGCACCGCCCCTGCCTGGCACAGCGCCGCGGAAGGGGTCTCCGCCGCCCAAAGATCCTCACAGATCTCAATACCGAAACAGTAGTCCGTCATTTTTTCATTCTGAAACAGCAGCCGGGGGGAAACGGGGAAGGTTTCTCCGCCGATCTGTACCGACGCATCACGGCCCAGGGTATCGCCTGCGGCAAAATGCCGCTTCTCATAAAATTCCCCGTAATTGGGGATCCGTATTTTCGGCACCGCGCCCAGAATCTTTCCGTCATGCAGAACCACCGCGCAGTTGTACAGCTTTCCGCAGGCTGCAAGGGGCGCTCCCAGCACGGTAACCGGATACAATCCTTTTGTGGCTGCGGCAATTTCTTTCAGCGCCTGATTGCTTTCCGAAAGCAGCTGTTCCGAAAAGAACAGGTCTCCGCAGGTATACCCGGTCAGACAAAGCTCCGGCAGCACCAACAGATTGATCTTCTGCACATCTGCACCCTCTATCTTTTCAATGATCCTGCGGGCATTGCTTCTTACATCCGCAACCGAAATTTCCACTGCCGCCGCCGCGGCCTTAATCAATCCATCCTTCATGATCCGTTCCTCTGCTCTTCTTTTCCTTCTGTATGTTTTACACATCTGCCGTAAATCATACAGCAGTCACGTATAATTTTTGCCAGCCAGTCGTTGGTACAGCCCGGCAAAATCCGCCAGTTCCAGTTTCCGCCCAGCGTGGACGGCGTATTGATACGGGCTTCTTTGCCCAATCCCAGAAAATCCTGCATCATGAATACCGCAGTATCCGCCACAGACATCATTGCCAGGCGAATCATCGCCCAGTTGAAGCCGCCGCTGCCTTCGAAATGCATATACCGCTTTGCATTCTCCACTTCATGGGGCGCGGTGTCGTTCATCCAGCCCATAATCGTATCATTGTCATGGGTGCCGGTATAGACAACGCAGTTTCTGTCATAATTGTGGGGCAGATAATCGCTTTCCGGATCCCCCGAAAATGCGAACTGCAATACCTTCATGCCGGGGAAGCCGCTGTCCTTCAGCAGTTTCTTTACTTCCGGCGTCAAAAAGCCCAGATCTTCGGCAATGATGGGCAGTGCACTTCCGTAATCCTCCTGCAGCGCGCGGATCAGTTCCATGCCGGGACCTTTGCGCCAGCTGCCCCGTCTGGCCGTCTTCTCGCCATAGGGAATACAATAGAAGGATTCGAATCCCCGGAAATGGTCGATGCGAATCACATCATACATGGCAAAAGCCCGTTTCACCCGATCACGCCACCAGGCATAGGGCTGCGCTTCCTTTCGCATCCGTTCCCAGTCATACACCGGGCTGCCCCAGAGCTGTCCGTCTGCCGAAAATGCGTCCGGCGGACAGCCTGCGACTACTTTCGGCAGCAAATCTTCGTCCAGATCAAACTGCTTCGGATCCGCCCATACGTCCACACTGTCGTCCGCCACATAGATGGGCATATCGCCGATCATTTTGATTCCGTTCTGATTGGCATATACCTTCAGTTTTGTCCATTGTTTAAAAAAGATGTACTGCAGAAATTCGTAAAACAGAATATCTTCCTGATAATCTTCCCGGGCCTGCCGCAGGGTTTCCGGATCCCTGAACCGCAGCTTTTCATCCCATTTCCGCCAGCTGACGCCGCCATTCGCATCTTTTAACGCCATAAACAGGGCGTATTCCGGCAGCCAGTCTTCATGTTTCGCACAGAACCGGTGAAAAGCCTCCGGTATGGCCTGCCGGAAACGGGCAAAGGCGATCCGCAGTACCCGGTAACGGTTTTCATACAGCTTTCCGTAATCCACGCTGGTACGGTCCCCGCCGAAATCCACATGTTCGTATTCCGATTTCTGCAGCAGGTCCTCCTCCTGCAGCATATCCAGATCAATAAAATAGGGATTCCCCGCTGCAGAGGAAAAAGACTGGTACGGGGAATCTCCGTAGTTGGTCGGGTTTAATGGAAGTATCTGCCAGTACCGCTGCCCTGCCTTTTTCAGAAAGTCCACAAATGCATAGGCTTCTTTTCCGAAGGTGCCTGTGCCGTATGGAGACGGCAGCGAAAATACCGGCATCAGGATTCCGCTTGTTCTCATCTGATTTCTCCTTATCACTTCGTTTCATGCAGACATATGCAATCCTGTCTGCGTCTATAACTGTTTTATCACAATCCCGGCGCGCAAACAATCCATTTTTGCGCAAATGCACTCGAGGGGCGCAGACGCTGCCGGATAAAACCGGTTTTTGTCCGTTTTACAGACATTTTGTCAATAAAAATCTATGAATTTTCCGTTTTTGCTTCCCGCTTTTGACATTTTTCTGAATTTTCAAAAACTATAATGCTTTTACAGAAGGGACATGGAACATGTATGCGGACATTTTATTTCTGACCGAATGGATCCGGGATTATCTGATCCTGTATGCCGTGAGCAAACTGGTACACAGACCCGTGTCCGCCCGCAGACTCCTTTGCGGTGCAGCTGCCGGTGCGGTATGTTCCACCGCCGCCGCGTTCCTTCTGCCGGCAGACGCATTGTTTGTAAATCTGCTGTTCGGCCTTTTTTTATGCGCTGTCATGCTTTT
This sequence comes from uncultured Lachnospiraceae bacterium, assembly GCA_947630695.1. GTDB lineage: Bacteria > Bacillota > Clostridia > Lachnospirales > Lachnospiraceae > CANRIM01. Next base: position 100,365 of record CANRIM010000001.1, on the reverse strand, counting down.
TGCGGCCTTCCGGCCGAAGACCGGAACCGTTTTTTTTCATCTGCTGCTCTGCACCTACACCGTAGCATTTATCCTCGGCGGCATCATTTCCGCCGTCAGCAGCAGGCTTCCCGCAGTGCCGCCCGCGCTGCTGTTTTTTATCGCATGGCTGCTGTTTTCCGCCGGTTTTTCCATCTTGCGGCGGCTGAAAAAACGGATCCGCAAATATGCCGACGTCCGCATCCGGATTTCCGAACAGACCAGAACGCTGCGTGCCCTGGTGGATACCGGAAATCTGCTGAAGGATCCTCCCAGCGGTCTGCCGGTTTCCATCATCAATGCGCAGGCGCTTCCGGCGCCGGCATCCGCCTACGATTGTCATGATGTTGCGTTTCACAGTCTGGGTTGTGAAAACGGAACGCTGAAAGTGCTGTATGTTCCCTTTCTGTACATAGAATACAGAGGCAGCGAAACCCTGCTGCAGAATGCGCCGGTGGGTATCAGTCCCTACCCGCTTTCTCCCGCAGACGCATATCAGATGATCGTCAGTCCGGAAATATTTATGAAACAAACGGAGAGAAAACCATGAATGCTGTCAGTCTGAAAAATGTCCTCGGATTTCCCGTCATCAATGCGCTGCAGACCTTTTTTCTGCTGCCCCAGGAGGACGAAATCCATTATATCGGCGGTTCCGACGTGCTGCCCGCACCGCTGGAGCCGGACACGGAAGCCCGGATGATCGAATGTCTGGAAGCGGAAGGCAGTGAAAATGCCAAAAGCACGCTGATCGAACACAATCTCCGCCTCGTCGTCTATATTGCCAGAAAATTCGACAATACCGGCGTGGGCGTGGAAGATCTGATTTCCATCGGTACCATCGGGCTTATCAAATCCATCAATACTTTTAATCCTACAAAAAACATCAAGCTGGCCACCTATGCGTCCCGCTGTATTGAAAATGAAATTCTGATGTACCTGCGCCACAGCCAAAAGACCCGGCTGGAGGTTTCCATTGACGAGCCCTTAAACATCGACTGGGACGGCAACGAACTGCTGCTGTCCGATATTCTGGGGACGGATGAAGATGTGATTTCCCGCAATATCGAAGAAGAAACCGAATACTCCATGCTGCGGGACGCCATCAACTGCCTTTCCGAGCGGGAACGCACCATCATTTCCCTGCGCTTCGGCATCGGCCGGACAGACGGCAGGGATCTGACCCAGAAGGAAGTGGCGGACCTGCTGGGCATTTCCCAGTCCTATATTTCCAGACTGGAAAAGAAAATCATGAAACGCCTGAAAAAAGAAATTCTGCGTCAGGAAAACTGACCCGTAAAAAAACCCGTAAAACTGTTCTGACACAGCCTTACGGGTTTCCTTCGTGTCTTCCGGCATCAACCGCCGAGATAAGCTTTCTTTACTTCTTCACTTTCCATCAGTTCTTTTCCGGTTCCGGAAAGTACGATCCGCCCGTTTTCCAGCACATAGGCGCGGTCGGAAATCGCAAGGGATTTTCCCGCGTTCTGCTCTACCAGAAGAATCGTGGTGCCGTCCTTTCGAAACTCCTGAATGATCTCGAACACTTCATCCACCAGCAGGGGTGAAAGTCCCATGGAAGGTTCATCCAGCATCAGCAGATCCGGATGCGACATCATTGCCCTGCCCATGGCCAGCATCTGCTGCTCGCCGCCGGACAGTGTGCCGGCGATCTGTGTCAGCCGCTCCCCCAGCCGCGGGAACCACTGGCAGATACGTTCCACATCTTTTTTGATCTGTTTTTTATCCTTGCTGCTGTAAGCGCCCATCAGCAGGTTGTCGTGGACGGAAAGTTCCTGAAATACCCGCCGTCCCTCCGGCACCTGTGTCAGGCCCAGCCCGACGATCTTGTGGCAGGGAAGTTTGGTAATGTCCGTTCCGTTATAAATCACCGTACCCGCCCGTGCGGGGATCAGGCCGATGACACTTTGCATAATGGTGGTTTTGCCCGCGCCGTTGGCACCGATCAGCGTAACGATTTCTCCCTTGCTGACTTCAAAGCTGATGCCTTTCAGCGCGCGGATCACGCCGTAATAGACTTCCAGATCCTTTACTTCCAATAATGCCATTTTCCTATCCTCCGATATACGCTCTGATGACTTCCGGATCATTCAGCGCTGTTTTCGTATCGCCCTGCGCAAGCACGGTTCCGAAATTCAGAACGGTGATTTCATCGCAAATGCCGGAGACGAATTTCATATCATGCTCGATCAGCAGGATGGTTACTTCGTATTTGTCACGGATAAATTTAATGATATCCATCAATTCTTTGGTTTCATTCGGATTCATGCCCGCCGCAGGTTCATCCAGCAGCAGCAGCTTGGGATTGGTGGCCAGTGCCCTGGCGATTTCCAGCTTTCTCTGTTTGCCGTAGGGCAGATTGCAGGAAAGATTGTTTCTCTCTTCTTCCAGATCAAAAATACGCAGGATTTCCTTTGCCTTTTCACGCATCCGGATCTCGGAATCATAATGTCCCGGCATACGGAACATACTTGTAAACGGGCTGCAGCGAAATTCCTTCTGATTGTGCAGTCCCACCAGCACGTTTCGAATCACGCTCATGTTGCTGAACAGCCGGATATTCTGGAAGGTCCGGGCGATGCCCATATGATTGATGGTCTCCTGGCTCTTGCCGTTTAACTCGGTTCCGTCCAGATAAAATTTTCCGGTGGTGGGCTGATATACGCCCGTCAGAATATTAAACACCGTGGTTTTGCCGGCGCCGTTGGGCCCCACCAGTCCGTAGAACTGTTTCTTTTTAACTTCCAGATTGACGTTGTCCACCGCTTTCAGACCGCCGAAGGAGATTCCTAAGTTTTCTGTTTTCAGCATTATATCAGACATCTTATTTGCCTCCCTTCTTCGGTTTGACAGCAGCGCCGTCCTTTTGCGGTTTGTCCGGAGTATTGGCCTTGTTCGGCGGCACCTCCACAGACAGCAGATCGTCGATCTTGATTTTCGTCTCGATCCGGTTCCATTCGGCGGCGTCGTCTTTGATGACCTCCGGTTTCCGCCGCGAACGGAAAATTAGATCCCAGAGATTCCGGAGATTGAATCTTTCTTTGAACGGCTTCAGCGCCGGCGCGTTGTTGAACATGACCACCGCAATCAGAATCAGCGCGTAGATCGGCTGCTTGATGCCCGCCAGATCGCCGGTCAGCATATTCTGCAGCCAGACATTGATATACGTAATCAACGACGCCGCAATGATGGAGCCGTTCATGCTGCCCATGCCGCCCAGGACCACCATAACCAGATAGTCGATGGAATAATTATACGTAAAATAATCCTGCCGGATGATGGAAACGGAATGTCCGTAGATCACCCCTGCCACCCCTGCGAAAAACGCGGCGATGGTGAATACAAACAGCTTATAGTATGTGACATTGATGCCCATGGCCTTTGCCGCGATTTCATTATCACGGATTGCCGTAATGGCACGGCCGTGCTTACTGCGGATCAGATTCTGGCAGACCATCAGTACAAACAGTACAACGATAAAAGCGACGATAAACAGCGAATGCGCATCATAAGGTTTTGTACTGAGTCCCATGGCGCCGCCGAAGGCATCCCATCCGTTGAAAATATTCCGCACGATTTCACCAAAGGCAAGGGTGACAATGGCCAGATAATCCCCGCGCAATCGCAGCGCCGGAAGCCCTACGATAAAGCCGAAGACGGCAGCCGTCGCGCCGCCGATGAGCATCGCGATGATCAGCACCAGCAGATCGCTGGCGATGCTCTTGTGCAGCAGATTTGCGCAGAAACAGCCCACATAGGCGCCGACGCACATAAAACCTGCGTGTCCTAAGGACAGTTCTCCCAAAAATCCGACGACCAGATTCAGCGAAACCGCCAGGATAATACAATAGGCGATCCGGGAAAGAATACCGACGGTGGAACGTCCCAGCATACCGCCTGCGTCCAGGCAGATCATGGCAATCAGAAACACCGCAATCACAAAATAATTCAGGCTTTTTTTCAGTTTAAAGGATTGTTTGATATTTTTCAGATACTGTTTCATCAGACCTTCACCCTCCTCTTCTTGCCGAGGATGCCGATGGGCCGGATCAACAGCATCAGAATCAGGATTCCGAACTCAATGGCAAGGGTATACTGGCTCAGACCCGGAACCGTTTTGCAGACGTTTTCGATCAGTCCCAGCAGCAGACCGCCGATCACCGCGCCGGGAATGGAACCGATGCCGCCGATGACCGCCGCGGCAAATGCCTTAATACCGGGCATGGATCCTAACTTCGGATCCACAGACGGGATCGAAAACAGATAAAACAGACTGGCAAAGGCCGCCAGTGCGGAACCGATGGCAAAGGTCAGCATGATGATCCGGTTCACATTGACGCCCATCAGCTGCGCTGCGCCATTATCTTCGGACACGGCCAGCATTGCACGGCCCGTACGCGTATATTTGACAAACAGCGTAAGCGCAAGCATCAGAATCAGGCCCAGGATCAGGGTAATGATCGTACCCACACTGATGGATGTACCGAACAGACGAATCGTTCCCAGATTCGGCAGTGTGATGGGCAGCGCTTTCGCGCCGAAGGCCATCTGGGCAATTCCCTGCAGAAAATAGCTGACGCCAATGGCCGTAATCAGTACTGCCAGCGGAGAAGCGCCCCGCAGCGGCCGGTAAGCCAGACCTTCCGTAATAACGCCCATCAGCGTACATATCAGAATGGCAAACACAATGGAGCCCAGAATGGAAACCACCGGATTGTCGCTGATTCCCACTGCAAAATAAATGGCATAAGCACCCACCATGATGATATCACCGTGGGCAAAATTCAGCATACGCGCAATGCCGTACACCATCGTATAACCCAGAGCAATCAGTGCATAGATCGCACCCAGGCTCAGGCCGTTGATCAAGCCGCTTACTATGTTCATGTGCTTCTCCCTTCGTTTCTTGCGCTCTGCAGCGCTTTGTGCGGGCAGATTCGCATCGATATGCAAAAAGCAGAATTGTAAAATCTTTCATGCGCCTTGCATATCGGCACGAATTACGCATACGGCCGAAAGGAATTTTCCGGCCGTATGCGGTAAAAGTGTATGAAATTTTGATTCGTTTTTAGTTGCTCAGTTCAACAATAACCGGGACCTTCGTGCAGGCACCGCTTGCATCCCAGGTCATATCACCGGTCAGTCCGGCATAGGAGAAGGAATCATCGGTGATCGCTTCTACAATCTTATCGCAGAGATCGCTGGCGGAAATCTTCACGTCATTTACGCCCGCTGCATCCATGGCAAGGTAAATCGCATAAACCGCATCATATCCGTCTGCAGCAAACTGATCGGGCTTCTCGCCGTAAGCATCCTCATATTTGGAAACAAACGCCGCAACCTTTTCATCGGTGCTGTTGACATCAAACGGGGTGATGTAACGAATGCGGTTGGTCACCGTCGAATCGATCTGCTCCGCAACGCCGTCCAGTCCGTCACAACCGAAAATCTCGGCGCCCACGCCCTTGGCTGCGCACGCCTTGGCAATCAGGCCGGCTTCCGTATAGTAAATCGGAAGGAAAATGACATCGCAGTCTTTCAGGGTGTCTACCTGGCTGGAGAAATCTCTCTTGTTATCCGCGTCAAACGTACAAACCGTATACTCTGTGCCCAGATTCTTCATTTCTTCGTCAAATGCTTCCCAGATACCGGTAGAATATGTATCGCTGGTATCATAGATACATCCGATCTTCTCAAAATTCTCGGAAAGTTCCTCTGCAGCAAGTGTACCCTGATCGGGATCACCGAAGCAGACACGGAAAGCATTGGATCTGTTTTCAATAACACTGGCCGCCGATGCGGAAGGTGTAATGAAGAACAGGTTATCCTCTGCTGCCTTGGAAGCAAAAGCTTCACAGGATGCGGAAGTTACGCTGCCGATGGAAACCTGCATACCGTCATCATACAGAGAATCATACCCTGTGGAGGCGTCGGCTGCGGTTGCCTTGTCATCCTTCATTTCATAAGTAAATTCCACACCATTCAGACCGCCGGCTTCATTGATTTCATCTACCGCGATCTGCGCGCCTCTGTTGACGGAAACGCCGTAAGACATTGCGTCACCGGTCAAAGGACCTGTCGCGCCGATAAAATAGGCGCTCTTTTTACTTTCGCTTTTTCCGCAGCCTGTCAGACAGGATACTGCCATAACTGCAGCAAGTGCGAATGCCATGATCTTTTTCATGTTTTTCATGTTGCTACCTCTTTTCCTTTTATTTCATATGAAACATAAAACGGCTCCACTCAAAATCAGTAAAGCCGTTTTTATATTTTTCAATCCTGCAAATATGGCGGCCAATTTGTTTTGAATTATAAAATCTAAACAAAAAGATGTCAACTATTTTATGCTGCCGGGGCCGATATTTCCTCCGTTTCCGGCACTTCTGTTTCCGGGTTTACCGTCTCCGGCGTTTCTGTTTCCGTGGTCTCCGTTCCCGGCGTTTCTGTTTCCGTAGTCTCCGTTTCCGGTGTTTCTGTTTCCGTGGTCTCCGTTCCCGGCGTTTCTGTTTCCGTGGTCTCCGTTCCCGGTGTTTCTGTTTCCGGAGCCTCCGTCACAACCGGAAATTCATAGGTATCCTCATTTTCCGCCGGAATCAGCTTCGCTACATACTGCAAAATCATCAGGGCGTCCTTGCTGTCCACCGTCCCGTCCCGATTCACATCCGCTTCTTCCAGTGCCCTTCCTTCCAGCCGTTTCAGGTGCGCCGCATGCTTTAAGACAGCCAGCGAATCGGCAGCACTCACAAAACCGTCGGCATCCAGATCCGCTTTGTAAAAGGGTTCCGGTTCTTCCGTGGGTTCCGGCGTAATCTCCGGTTCCGGGGTAATGGTCTCCGAAGCTTTATAGTATGCAAAATAATCTTCAATCGCAAATGTAATGGCATTGGCAATCCGCTTCCGGTATGTTTCATCCGACAGCTTCGCCCGGTCCTCAGCATTGCTGTGGAACGCGGTTTCAATCAGCGCCCCCGGAATATTGTGTTCCCGGATCATATAAAAATCATTGAGGGCCAGTCCCCGGTTGCGAAATCCGCCTGCTTCCGACACTGCCTCTCCCAGCCAGGTGGCCAGATTGATTTTCCGCTGTTCATTGGAATAATTCGTATAATAATTCTGTGAATCCGCAAAACTGTTGCTCATATAATAAACCGTGGTTCCACTGGCCGTACCGCTCTCATCCGCATTGGAATGAATGGAAATGAACAGCATATTTTCGTACACTTCTGGTGTGTTTTCATACTCGAACACCCGCCGCAGCACATCCTTGATGGGACTGCTCATGGAATAGGGCGTATTGTAATACAGCGTATCCCTGGAATGATCGTCGATCACCGTCTGCAGCTCTGCCTGCAGGCCGGCAATCTCATCGAGATTATTCTGTGCGTCGGCATTGCCGTTTTCCAGCTGTGCCAGATATTTTTTCACAACCTCATCCAGCGCCAGATTATTTGCATAGGACATTCTGGCATAAGTATATACGTCGTTTTCCGTGGATCGGGTCAGATATACGACTGCCCCGCGGTTTTCCAGATTCTGTTTGACAAAAAGTACCTCCGCAAGGGCAAATTCCGATTCCAGATACCCTTCCGCCCCGCCGGAATTTTCAATTCCGTGTCCGGCGTCCAAAATCACGATTTTTCCTTTCAGCGTATCTGCCTGAGCCAGGGGATAGCCGTCATATTTGTCCGCCGCAAACACGCAGACCGACATTGCGCCGCAAAGAAGCGCCATACACAGCAGTACTGCTGCAATCCGTTTTATTCTGACTTTCATAATCCTTCCTCCTATCAAGGTATCGGCACGCGCGCTCGGGGAGCGCACCTGCCATGTCGTCGGAAGGCATTGAAAGTTATGCTTCGCATAAGCCTTCCTCCTTGTAGCGGCTTATGATTCCTGATGCGAACCGTCTCCCCGGCGCATCCCAAGGGCTTCCAGCCGGGCTTCCGAGCGGGAAATCGCCGCCTGCGCCAGCACAAATTCCCGGTGCATCATCTCATCCTTGTGGGCCAGCCGGGCTTTCAGCCGTTCAATGGTTTCCAGTGCCACCTGTTCGTCAATATCCTCCTGCCAGTTAAAATCTGCAACGATCATACTGACGGTATTGTCCTTCACCGTCAGAATGCCTGCCCCGATGGCAGCGATTTTTTCGCTTCCGTCTGCACAGACGATCCGAACCGGCCCATTGGAAAGGCCGATCACACAGTCGGATTTCATGGGCTGGATTCCGAAGCTGCCGTCGTCGGATTCCGCAGTCAGCGATCGAATCTCGTCATCAAATACAACACCGTCCGGAATGTCAATGATCAGCTTCATGGTCTGCATGCACTTCACCTCTCATTTGGGCCGCCTTTTCCTTCGCTTCATCGAAATCACCCACCATAAACAGCGCAGCTTCCGGCATATCGTCCGCTTCGCCGTTCATAATGGCCTCGAAGCCTTCGATGGTCTTTTCAATCGATACCCGGCGGCCGGGATTTCCGGTAAATACCTCTGCAGCATAGCAGGGCTGCGAAAGGAACCGCTGGATCTTTCTGGCACGGTTGACAATGACCTTGTCCTCCGGCGCCAGCTCATCGATGCCCAGAATCGCGATAATGTCGTTAAGTTCCTGATATCTGGTCAGGATCCGGATCACACCCTGCGCCGTATCATAATGGCGCTGCCCCACGATCTCCGGATCCAGGATCCGCGAAGTAGACTGCAGCGGATCAATGGCCGGATAAATGCCGATTTCCGAAATGGCACGGGAAAGCACCGTCGTAGCATCCAGATGTGAGAAAATGGTGGCAGGCGCAGGATCCGACAGATCGTCCGCCGGGACGTATACCGCCTGCACCGAAGTAATGGACCCGTTCTTGGTGGAGGTAATCCGTTCCTGCATGGTACCCAGCTCATTGGCCAGGGTGGGCTGATAACCCACGGCGGAAGGCATTCTGCCCAACAGCGAGGAAATCTCGCTGCCTGCCTGTACGAAACGGTAAATATTATCAATAAACAACAGGACGTCCTGATGATAACTGTCTCTGAAATTCTCCGCCAGGGTCAGCGCGGTCATGGCCACACGCATACGAGAGCCGGGCGGTTCATTCATCTGTCCGAACACCAGCGCGGTATGATCGATAACGCCGCTGGTCTGCATATCCTGCATCAGGTCGTTGCCTTCTCTGCTTCGCTCCCCGACGCCTGCAAAAATACTGTAACCGCCGCTGCCCTGGGCAATGGAACGAATCAGTTCCATGATCAGTACCGTTTTTCCGACGCCTGCGCCGCCAAACAGACCGATCTTGCCGCCCTTGACATAAGGAGTCAAAAGATCGATGACCTTAATGCCGGTATATAAAATTTCAATGGAAGGATTTTGCATGGCATAAGGCGGCGCTGCCGCATGAATGCTCATTTTATTTTCCGAAGGAATCTCTCCCAGTCCGTCGATGGGTTCCCCCAGCACGTTCATGGTCCGGCCCAGCACCCCTTTTCCTACCGGAACCCGGACAGGCGCCCCCGTATCGATGACGCGCATACCGAAGCGCATGCCTTCCACCGCCTTCAGAGCGATGCAGCGCACGGTACCGTTTTCCAGCTGCAGCGACACCTCCAGCGGACAGTGAAAATCTTCTTCCTCTACATAAAGCAGTGTATGAATCGGCGGCATGATCTGAAACTGCACATCAATGACCGTCCCCAAAATCCTTATGATCTTACCGATATTTTCTGAACGTATCATACATCTCCTCCAATAGCCATGGACCCCGACGCAATCTCCGTAATCTCCTGCGTGATCTTTTCCTGTCTGGCCTGATTGGCCTTCTTCCGCAGCAGAAACAGCATTTCGTCGGCATTTCTGGTGGCGGACTCCATCGCCCGCATCCGCACGCTGTGCTCCGCCGCATAGGACTGCACCACAGCATGGTAAATCCGCCCCATAAGATAAATATTCAGCGTATGGGAAAGCACGCTTTCCGGTGAAGGAAGCAGCTCCGCCTCCTCCGGAATCAGCAGCGGCCGCTGATCTTCATAATCCTCCGCAATCAGCGGCAGCAGCCGGCGCACCACCGGTTTATGCTGAAATACAGACTCCATCCGGGTATATACCAGATAGAAATCCGTAATGCTTCTGTCTTCGATTTCATCAAACAGCGTCTGGGCGGCATATCTGGCGCCTCTCTTTGAGATCTGCCGGAACTGCTCCTTAAACTCCGGATTGACGTTGTAGTGCTTCTGTCTGAAGTAATCGTCGCCCACATTTCCGACCACGTAAAGCAGCGAAGGCTTCCTTGCCTGCATGGCTTCTTCTGCCAGCGCCAGCACCTCCGTATTGTAGCTTCCTGCCAGTCCCTGATCGGAGGTGATCACAATATATCCGTACTTCCGTTCCTGCTGCCGGTGAAACACGGGCAGATCTTTGCACGCCGGATGCTGCATCAGCAGTTTGAGCACCGGATAGATCCCGGTCATATAGGTTTTGTTATCCTCGTAGAGCTTCAGCGCCTTACGCATCTTGGAAGACGAGGTCAGATACATCGCGTTGGTAATCTGTCTTGTCTGCTGTATCGATTGAATATGTCTTTCCAGTTCTGCCAGCTCCGACATGTGCCCGCCTCCTTTTTCAATGCATCGGCAGCCTTACTGCGTTTTTGCGTTTTCGCGTCCCGCCATAAATTCCTGAAACGCCCGCGTAATCAGTTCCGCCGATTTATCATCAATGGTCTTGCTGTTTAATATTGCCCGCTCCACGCGGCGATACTGCATATGCATAAACCGCAGGAAATCCACCTTCAGTTCCGCGATTTCCTCCGGCGGCAGATCCGGCACCAGCCGGTTTACAAACACATACAGCAATATGGCTTCCTGGTACATGGTATACGGCGCATGCTGCGGCTGCTTCAGCAGTTCCACGAACTGCCGTCCGCGCTTTAACAGCGCCTGGGTCTCGCTGTCGAGACCGGTGCCGAACCGGGCAAATACTTCCTTTTCCCTGTACTGCGCCAGTTCCAGACGCAGCTGTCCGGAAAAACGCCGGATGGCCTTGGTCTGCGCCGCGCCGCCTACACGGGATACGGACAGGCCTACGCTGACCGCCGGTTTGACGCCGGAATGGAACAGATTGCTCTGCAGGAAAATCTGTCCGTCAGTAATGGAAATGACATTGGTGGGAATATAAGCCGAAATATCGCCATCCAGCGTTTCAATGATGGGAATGGCGGTCATAGTTCCGCCTCCCAGCTTTTCACTCAGGCAGGCGCTTCGTTCCAGCAGTCTGGAGTGGAGATAAAAGACGTCTCCCGGATACGCCTCACGGCCGGGCGGCCGCTTCAGCAGCAGGGAAATCGTCCGGTACGCCACAGCGTGCTTGGACAGATCGTCATAGACGATCAGCACATCCCTTCCGCTGTACATAAACTCCTCTGCAATGGCACAGCCCGCATAAGGCGCGATATACTGCATCGGCGTCGGCGCCGCTGCCGTCGCGCTGACCACAACGGTATACTCCATGGCGCCGGTGCTTTTCAGCAGCTGCACCATCTGCGCCACCGTGGAGGCCTTCTGGCCGATGGCCACATACACGCAGAGAACATTTTTTCCTTTTTGATTGATAATGGTATCGATGGCCAGGGTTGTTTTCCCCAGCTGCCGGTCGCCGATAATCAGCTGCCGTTGGCCTCTGCCCAGGGGAATCATGGCGTCAATGGCCAGGCATCCGGTTTCCAGGGGAACGGACACCGGCTTTCTGTCGATAATCGGCGCCGCGTTTGCCTCGATGGGCCTTGTCTTCGCGAAATGAATGGTGCCTTCTTCGTCCAGGGGCCTGCCCAGCGGGTCCACAACCCTGCCCAGCATACACTCTCCCACAGGAACTTCCAGTGCTTTGCCAGTGCCGAATACCGCCTGCCCTTCCTCGATCAGGCCCTCGTCGCCGATCAGAATACATTCCGTCCGGTCTTCCCGCAGATTCATGGCAATGCCGAAGCAATGGCTGTGAAATTCGATCAGTTCATAGTAGCGGCGGTCCTTCATGCCCTTAATCACGGCAATGCCGTCGCCTACCGATACCACCGTACCCTTCTTTTCGGGCGGCGCATCGCTGATGGTCTGCCACAGCTGCGTCAGATAATCCCCCAGCTCATAAACCACCTTGCCGTCCTGCAGCACATCGGAAGCATCTACGGCATTGGACAGCTTTTCAAAGGCCGTATCCATGCCCATGTCATAGATATTGCCGCCGATCCGAACGCGAAATCCGCCGATGAGTTCCTCATCGATGACCTCCTGCAGAACCACCTTCGCCCCGTACTTTTCTGAAAAAAAGGCTTCCAGCTTCGCAACATTTTCCGGAGCCATGGGCTTTGCGCAGATCAGTACGCCTTTCATTGTCATACTCAAAGCCCTCCCTTACTGCTCCTCGGTCTCGCCGGACTGGGCATGTATAAATTCTTCCACAAACTTGTCTTCGTCTGCCTGGGAGACCTCTTTCTGCACAATATTTTTGGCCATGGCAATGGCGGAATCGATGATCTTCTCCTGCTGGTAGCGCATCTCGTTTTTCACCATATTATCCGCCTCCGCAAGCCTCCGGCTGCTTTCCTCCTTCGCCTTGCGCTGGGCAGTTTCAATGATAATGGCAGCCTGCTCGTCCGCCTGTTTTTTCTGCTCCACGCTGTAAGCGGCTGCCTGCTGCTTCGCATCGCTCATGAGCTGCTCTTTGTTCTGTTCAAATGCATCCAGCGCCTTCTGTCTCTCATCCAGCTGCTTTCTTTCGTTTTCAAATCCTTCCCGGCGTTTGTTCATAAACTTCGCCACCGGCTTGTAGACCAGAAAACGGCAGGCAATCACCAGAATGATCAGATTGATCAGATGAAAAATAATATCCTTTGCATTAAATAATTCACTCATCCCAATGCACTCCCGCTATTTCATGATGATCAGCAAAATGGCAATAACAAAACCGTAAATTGCCGTAGACTCGGAAAGCACCAGTCCGATCAGCAGCGTCGAACGGATATTGGAAGCAGATTCCGGCTGACGCGCGATGGACTCCGCTGCCTTTCCTGTAGCCAGTGTCATACCAAAACCTACCAATGCTCCCGCTGCTACTGCGATTGCTGCTGCAATTGCCTGTGTCATAATGTTTCTCCTTTCTTCCGTTTTTGTGTACGGAACAAACCTGTTATTCAATGTTTTCTTCTATAAAAGATAAGGTCAGCGTGATAAAAATATATCCCTGGATGACCATATGGATAATGGAAAAGTAAACGGAAACCGCCGCCGGAAGCAATATCGGAATCGCGCCGTAAAGCAGGCTCATAACGATAGTCCCCGCCAAAACGTTACCGAACAGACGGCAGCCCATGGATACCGGAATGAAACAGTCCGTAATCACCTTGATGGGATTGGCCAGGGCTTTCATTCTCCCCTTAAAACCCTTGATCCGCAGCGCATACCAGTTGATCCAGAAAAAGGTAAACAATCCCATCGCAAAAGTCGTAGACAGCGACGAGGTCACCGGTTCGATCCCGATCAGTTCCAGTATGGAATTTGCCCCAATGAACAGAATCAGCACCAGCACATAGGGAACGATGTATCCCGCCTGCTTTTCCGGTATATTGGCCTTCGCCGATCTTTCCGCCCATCCTACCACGGTCTCGATTGCATTCTGCCATGCGCCGGGCACTTCCTTGAACCGCCGCACACTGATCCGGATCACCACCATAAACAGGATCAGCACCAGCGTCACGATCCAGCCGAGGGGAACCGCACAGGTCAGCTTTATGCCAAAGAAATCAAAATCCGGCATAACAAGGGAAAAATCTTCCATTTTTTAAGCACCTCCGTGGTCATTTTTCCTGTCATTATAGCACTGTAAAATTTGAAATACAAGGCGAAATTCCACTGAAAAAATGTCCATTTTTCACCGGAAAATCCGCTTTATGATCATAGGAGCGCCCCAGGGCGCAAAAAAAGAAGAACCGTATATGCATTCCCGGTTCTTCTTTTCATTTCACTATTCTTTTTTACAGTCCCCGCAGGGCGTTTTTCATTTCCCGGACATAAGCGCCTACCGGCTCCGCCGCGTCTTTGCCGTAAGCCGCGATCCGTTTGATAATGGCGGATCCCACAATGGCGCCGTCCGAATAAGACGCCATTTTTGCCGCTTGTTCCGGGGTGGAAATGCCAAAGCCCACCGCGCAGGGCGTATCCGTATTTTCCCGTATAATCTTCACCATAGACGCAATGTCCGTCTTAATCTCATTTCTGGTACCTGTAACGCCCAGGCTTGACACAATATAGATAAAGCCGGTGGCTTCTTTGGCGATCATGGCGATCCGGTTTCTGGAGGTGGGGGCGATCATGGAGATCAAATCCACATCGTGGGCATCGCAAACGTCCTGAAACTCCCCTTTTTCCTCAAAGGGCAGATCCGGCAGAATCAATCCGTCGATACCGATTTCTTCGCAGGTGCCGATGAAGCGCTCCGCGCCATAGGAAAACACCACATTGGCATAGGTCATAAATACCATAGGGATGGTCACATCTCTCCGCAGCTCCCGCACCAGATCGAAAATGCGATCCGTGGTGACGCCGCCGGCCAGCGCCCGTATATTGGCCTCCTGAATCACCGGCCCTTCTGCCGTCGGATCCGAAAAAGGAATGCCCAGTTCAATCAGATCCGCGCCGTTTTCCGCTGCGGCACGCACCACCTTCGCCGTGGTTTCCAGATCCGGATCTCCGCAGGTAATAAAGGGGATAAACGCCTTTTGATTTTCAAATGCCGATCTGATCTTACTCATTGATATCCTCTCCTCTGTATCTTGCAATTGCCGCGCAGTCCTTGTCGCCGCGGCCTGAAATGGTGATAACAAAAATCTGATCCTTGTCTGCCCTGGGCGCCGCCGTCATGGCATACGCTACCGCATGGGCAGACTCGATGGCCGGAATGATGCCCTCGGTCCTGGACAGATATTCAAAAGCTTCCACGGCTTCGTCGTCGGTAATGGGCACATATTCGGCCCGTCCCGTATCATGCAGCCATGCGTGTTCGGGTCCGACCCCCGGATAATCCAGGCCTGCCGAAATGGAATATACCGGCGCAATCTGGCCGAACTCGTCCTGACAGAAATAGGACTTCATTCCGTGGAAGATACCCACCCGCCCGGTGTTGACGGTGGCCGCCGTTTCAAAGGTATCGATGCCCCGGCCCGCGGCTTCACAACCGATCAGGCGCACCTGCGGATCATTGATAAAGTGATAGAAACTGCCGATGGAATTGGAGCCGCCGCCTACACAGGCGATGACCGCATCCGGCAGTCTGCCTTCTTTTTCCAGCATCTGGGCTTTGATTTCCCGGGAAATCACTGACTGAAAATCCCGTACAATCGTGGGGAAAGGATGGGGTCCCATGACAGAACCCAGGCAGTAATGGGTGTCCGCAATGCGGCTGCTCCATTCCCGCATGGCTTCCGAAACGGCATCCTTTAATGTGGCCGTCCCTGTCTTCACCGGAACCACATCCGCTCCCAGCAGCTTCATCCGATAGACGTTCAGCGCCTGGCGTTTCGTATCTTCTTCTCCCATAAAGACCACGCACTCCATATCCAGCAGCGCCGCGGCCGTAGCGGTGGCAACGCCGTGCTGGCCTGCGCCGGTTTCCGCGATCAGACGGGTCTTTCCCATCTTTTTCGCCAGCAGCGCCTGCCCCAGCACATTATTGATCTTATGGGAACCTGTATGGTTTAAATCCTCCCGCTTGAGATAAATCTTCGCGCCGCCCAGGTCTTCCGTCATTTTTTTCGCAAAGTACAGACCGGAAGGACGGCCGGCGTACTCGTTCAGCAGGGCGGTCAGTTCCTTTTGAAATGTGGGGTCATCCTTAAAATGCGTATATGCTTCATCCAGTTCAATCCCCGCGTTCATCAGCGTTTCCGGGATATATTGCCCGCCGTATATGCCAAAACGGCCCTTTGCGTTATCCATTGTTTTCTCCTTCTTTCTCAATATCCAATATCACTGCCGCGTCAAATGCCAGCTGCAGCGCCGTCGAAAACGTGTCCCGCGCCCAGTTTCTGCTGTCATAGGCTTCGCTGTCCGCCAGCGTATCCGCCGTAAACAGGAGCTGTCCGAAGGTCACGCCGCGCATCTGCGCGCAGGCCGCCAGGGACGCGCACTCCATATCCACGACTTCGCAGCCCTCGTCTTTCCGGTACTGCACCATGGCTTTCGTTTCCCGGAAAAACCCGTCCGTGGTCCAGGTCTTGCATTTGCGGTAAGAAAATCCGGCTTTCCGCAGTACTGCTTCCACGGCGGCAACGCCCTTGTCACAAAGAGCAATCTCCCGGGCCGGCGGCAGATACTGGTACGAGGTGCCCTCCTGCCTAAGCGCCCGCACCGGTATGATAAAATCGCCTTCCGTATCCGCGCCCAGCGCGCCGCAGCAGCCGGTGGCAATGATGCCCTGCACCCCGCCTGCAATCAGCTGTTCCATGATGGTCACGGAAAACGCACCGCCCAAAGGCGCCTGGCAGAATACCAGCTCCTGTCCCTGATACGTAGTCTGATAGACAGGAAACTGTTTGGTAATGGAATCAAACTGTCCCACCACCGGACAGTCATGTGCCGCGGCATAATCCTCAATCTCCGTTTCCATAAACAGCATCACTGCCCGTTCCGGAAAGTGATAGGTCCGTTCATTCCCCGGCATCAGCACCGCCTGGGGATCGCTGTCATATTCCAGAATCGGAATTTCGTTCCTGATCAGTGTCATAGTATGTTCACCCCTTCTTCCGAAACAGTTTATCGGATTTTCCCGAAAAGGTCAAATCCTTTTCATGGATTCCGGGAGAAAAATGCTCCGGAATGAAAAAGGCTGATGGGAAGAACCACCAGCCTTTTTTATTTCAGAAGAGCAAAAGAGAAGGACACCTTTTGTGTGTCCTTCCATAGTATTCATTCTACGTAAAATCCGTTCGTCAATACACTACCTATTGTCGTTCCAGTGATTTTGGCTTGTATTTCAAGATCGTTTACTCCAGACACATCTATTTCAAAAGAGATTGGTCTTACACCTGCATACAGATGATCGGTGCTTCCTATCATTTCACCGTTTGTGTAAAACTCAAACCATATTCCATCCCTTAAAGAATTATTTTCACTGTCTAAGGCAATTTCTCCTGATAAAGTTTTGTATTTTTCCTCTAAAGCATAGGTTATAGATTTGGCTGTGTATTCATTAGCGTATAAAATATACCCATTGGGATATAAATTTCCTATATTATCTTTTTTCTCACCGATTGTTTCTTGAGCAAAATCATACAGCTTCCCAATTAACGGTTGTAATTCGAACAGTTTCTTTTTACCGGCGGTGTTCACATTACTTCCATTGGTAGATGAGGTATTCTTTTCAGAAGCCGATGTGCTGGTAGATTCCTTTTTATACTTGTCTATTTCTGCGGACAATTCCTTGTTTTTATCTTCCAATTTCTCATTTTCTGATTTTAGACTTTCTATTTCTGCTTTGTATTCTGTGTTCTGATTTATGATGTAATCTACTGCGCCCACATAGTCGGTTTCGCCAACATTTACGACTTGGCTAATCTGACTGTTTACTTGACTTTTTATCCTATATTTTCCACCAGCAAACCCACCGACACCTCCCACGACAGCGGATACGATCCCAATTACTATCTTGTAAACAAGATCTCTGGTTTCCTCTTTCATTGTCACTGTCTCCTTTAGATTATGATACATATGCGTAATGTAACAATATATCACAAAAAAGGAAATGTAAAAAGATTGTCAAAAAATGGAATATTATTTTTATCTGTTGATTTTGCAAAGAAAAGGAGAAAACCATTAAGATTTCCTCCTTTAATCAACGCTTATTTTATTTTCTTACATCTGACATATAAACATTTCAAAAATAAATTACCAAAAAACAGTCTTATTGCACTTCCGGAGACCTTGTAAAGATTCGATAGTTAAACAAAAGGATACCCAAAGGCATCTTTTGTAATATAGATTATCAACATACTCCGGAGGAAGACACTCGTGATTCACAAAAATGTCAGGAAATCAAACATTTTCTGTTGACTTTTCGTAATTAATATGTATATACTAACTTACACGGGAGGTGAAATTCATGCATGAAAGATTAAAAGCTGCAAGAAAATATTTGAAGTTGTCACAGGAGTTTGTTGCCCGTCAGATGCATCTTTCCAGACCAACGATCAGTGCCATTGAGACCGGACAAAGAAAAGTTACGGCAGAAGAACTCGCTGGATTCTCAAAATTGTATGGAGTGAGTGTTGACGAATTGATGTATGGAAAGGCATCCGAAGATGCACAGGTGGAGATGTTTGCCCGTGCATTTTCCGAGTTGTCCGATATAGACCGGAAAGAAATCATGAGTCTTATTGATTTTAAACGGAACTATAAGGAGACAATGAATGGCTGATGTATCAAAAGATTTTTATCATGACGGGATGTCTCCACTGGAACTGGCGAACAAAGTCTTAAAAGACAGATTTGGACATGCAATGCCCTCTATTCCAATTGATCCATTTAAGATAATGCGTGAATTTGGAATCGTATATCAACTTATGAGATTCGAGAATTTAGAGGGCATTTATCTTGTTCCTGAAGACGACAATGATATTGCTGTTGTCGGTATCAATTGTAAGAGAACCATTACCAGACAGCGATTTACAGCTGCCCATGAATTATGTCATCACCTGAAAGATCGCAGAAATGAAATATGTCCTAAAGAAATCAAAGGAAATGAAGTGGAGCGATTTGCTGAACAATTTGCAGCAGAATTGCTTATGCCCAGAAAATTATTTTTATCTGTGGCGCATGAATATACAGAAAATGGCAAAGTTTCCCTTGACGATGCCCTGCAGATAGCAGAACGCTTTGGTGTAAGTTTTCGTTCCTGTGTACTCAGACTTGCATACACATTTCATATGCTTGATGGTGATTACACAGATTTAAATAAACGGATTTTCGATTACAAGCCAGACAAAAAGAAACGTGCTTTAGGTATGGAAATTGAGAATATCAATCTGCTCAGACAGGAGATTGATTCCTATGTGTTCTTTTTTAAGATCGAACCGGACCGTGTTTGGTACAAATTCAAAAATGATTTTATTTATAATGAGAACCGAATGGAAGGCTTAAATCTTGACGAAGAAGAAGTTGCAGAAATTGTTACAGATTTAAGAATGAATCGTCAGAATAGCTTGTATTGCAAAGAAACTTACGAAGATATCATTCAGGTAGTGGGACACGCAGAGTTATACGATTTCATATTGGAAACAACGGATAAATTAACGATATATAAGTTGCTGGATTTAAATAAAAAATTGTTTCAATATGCTCCTTTTCCCGACGAAGCCGGAAAGACAAGAACGGATAATAATTTTGTACTTGGCGCTAAATTTGAAACGGTTGATTGGCATGATGTTGCAACTGAACTGATAAAATTACAAAAGCCGGTAGAAGATCTGATGTGTAATGCGGATCGAATGACAATTAGCGAATTTTTAGTTCAAACTTTAAGAATTCATCATAGAATTACACAAATACATCCATTCAGAGATGGGAATGGCAGAAGTTCGAGAGCATTGTTAAATTGGATGCTCCGAAAAAAGGGCTTACCGCCGATATATTTTAATCTTCCAGAAAAGGAATTATACTATTCAGCGTTGGAATATGCTGATAAGCACGGAGATTATACAGAATTATTACGAATAACTATCCGAGAGTTATTTAGAACAATGATGAAAGTTAAAAAAAATTTGGCTGATGGATAAAAAATCCACCAGCCTTTTACATTTCAGGACAACTGTTGTTCTTACTCGTCCTTCTTTTCTTCTTCTGCAGCTTCGCCTTCACCTTCCGCAGCCTCGCCTTCAGCTTCCGGCTCCGGAACGGCTGCGTTGTGTATAGCGGTTACTGTAACGACAACGGCTTCCGGATCATTTTTGATCGTGATATCCGGATTAGATGCGATAGGCAGGTCTTTTACATGAATGGCATCGCCGATCTTCATGCTGCCGACGTCGATCTGTACATGATCTACCAGTGCTGCAGGCAGCGCCGTATAGGAAATCTCAGAAAGCTCAATACGAAGGATACCTTCTGCGATCGCATCATGATTCTCGATGATAACCTCTGCAACCGACTGTACCTTCTCATCGCTTACCAGCGCCTGGAATTCTATGGAATCAATTCTTCCCTTCAACGGATTGAAGTCTACGTTTTTAATCAATACGTCGTATTTTTTCCCTTCCACATCCAGCATGATCTGGCTGCCCTTATGATCTGTCTTTAAGAGTTTGTCCACATCCTTCTTGACCATCTTGACCGGAATGGAATCTTTGATCTTCTTTCCGAACAGATTGCCTACCACATAACCTTCTCTTCTTTCTTTTTTGGCCTTGAACGCCATGTCTCTTTTTTCAGCTTTTAAAGTATTCATTTACCTTTTCCTCCAAAATCTGATCCTGATTTTCCTTTTTTAGGTTGCGATCTCTTGCAATATACCCCTTCTGTTTTCCAATGTCAAGCATTAAGTTCGCAAAACCGGCTTTCCCGCATCGGCTGCCTGTACCGCCTGCAGAAACGCTTCCATCTTTCCGGGGTCCTTGAACCCTTCCGTTTCGATGCCGGAACTGACATCCACTGCATAGGGATGATACCGTCGGACGGCCTCTGCCGCAGACGCCGCATCCAGGCCGCCGGCCAGAAAATAGGGCCGCTGCATTTTTTCCAGCAGATTCCAGTCAAAGCGTGCGCCTGTACCGCCGGCACCATGATCCAGCAGCACAAAATCTGCAGCACATTGCTCCGCCGCCCGGATATCTTCTATCGTATTGATCTGAAACGCCTTGATGAGCGGCCGGTTTTTCCATGCACGAAGGCGTCGGATGTATGCCTCGTCTTCATTGCCGTGCAGCTGCGCAAGATCAATAATCCCCCGGTCAAAGGCTTCTGCGATTTCTTCCGGCGCCGCATTCACAAAGACGCCCACCGTTTGAATCTCCTTTGAAAGCTGCCGGCGCAGGGTTTCCGCCGTTTCATAAGAAATATACCGGCTGCTTTTTTTTGCGAATACGAATCCCGCATAGGATGGCTTCAGCCGGTTTGCGGCGGCAATATCACAGGGGCGCTTCAGCCCGCAGAATTTGATCTTTGTCATGCCTCACCCCGCAGTTCCCGCAGTTTCGCGCGTTTATCCTCTGCTTTCATCAGGGTTTCTCCTACCAGTACCGCGTTCACGCCCATATCCCGCAGCCGCCGGATATCCGCCGCCGAGCGGATGCCGCTTTCCGACACAAACAGTATTTCCGGCGGAACCAGCTCCCGCAGACGGCGGCTGTTTTCGGTATCCACCGTAAAATCCTTCAGGTTCCTGTTGTTTACGCCGATGATCCGTGCCCCTGCGGCAAGGGCTTTTCGGATTTCCGCGCCATCATGAGCCTCCACCAGCGCCGAAATGCCAAGGGTATCGCAGATATCGATATATTCTCTGATTTGTGCCTCTTCCAGCAGCGCACAGATCAGAAGTACCGCCGACGCCCCCAGCAGCCGCGCTTCATAAATCATATAGGCATCCACCGTGAAGTCTTTGCGCAGGCAGGGAATCTGTACCGCTGCTGCAATCTCCTGCAGATATAAATCGCTTCCCAGAAACCATTTCGGTTCCGTCAGCACCGAAATGGCATCGGCGCCCGCCGCCTCATATTCCTTCGCGATCTGCAGATAGGGAAAGTTTTCCGCAATCACCCCTTTGGAAGGAGAGGCTTTTTTACATTCGCAGATCCATGCGATGTCCGGCGCTGCCAGCGCTTTTTCAAAGGCAAAATCACCTGCCGGCAGCGCAAGACATTGTTCTTTTAATTCCGCGAGAGACTTGTTTTCTTTTGCAGCCGCCACACGTTTTCTTGCGTGGGCCGCCAGCGCGTCCAGGATTGCTTCCATTCCCTTCTCCTCTTACTGATTGCTTGCCTTGATCAGGGCTTCCAGCTTTTCCATGGCTTTGCCGGAATCAATGAGTCCCGCGGCCAGTCGGACACCCTCTTCCAGAGAATCTGCCTTTTCACCGATATAAAGGGCCGCGCCGGCGTTCAAAAGCACCGCGTTTCGCTTCGGACCCTTTTCTCCTTTTAAGATATCCCTGGTCATCTGCGCGTTTTCCGCCGGTGTGCCGCCGGTCAGATCCGTTTTTTTACAGCGTTCCATACCGAACTGTTCCGGCGTGATCGTGTATTTTTTATAATATCCGTTGGCAAATTCACAGACCGCCGTCTCGGCGCTTGCGGATATTTCATCCATTTTATCCCGACCGTAAACCACCATGCCGCGTTTTACGCCCAGTTTCATCAGTACCTGTGCCAGAGGCTCCACCAGCACTTCGTCATAGACCCCCAGCAGCTGCCGTTTCGGGCTGGCCGGATTGGTCAGAGGCCCCAGAATGTTAAACACCGTCCGGATGCCCAGTTCTTTCCGGATAGGCCCAACATATTTCATCGAGGTATGATATTTCTGCGCGAAGAAAAAGCACATGCCCACGTCCTGCAGCAGGCGGATACACTGTTCGGGGCTTTGATCGATATTCACTCCCAAAGCCTCCAGGCAATCTGCCGTACCGCAGCTGGAAGAAGCCGCCCGGTTTCCGTGTTTGGCTACCTTGATTCCTGCCGCTGCCGCTACAAATGCGGATGTCGTGGAAATATTGAAGCTGTGGGCGCCGTCGCCGCCGGTTCCTACAATTTCAAACAGATCCATGTCATTTTCCACCTTCAGGGCATGATCCCGCATGGCCGCTGCGCAGCCGGAAATCTCATCGATGGTCTCCGCCTTCGTGCTCTTTGTGGACAAAGCGGCAAGGAAAGCCGCGTTCTGTACCGATGAGGTCTCCCCGTTCATGATCTCGTTCATGACGGCATAGGACTCCTCATAACTCAAATCCTGTTTGTCTACGATTTTGATAATCGCCTCACTGATCATTTTACATACCTCCTTTTTATCTGATATCACGCAGGAAATTTTCCAGCATGATGCTGCCTTCCGGCGTCATAATAGATTCCGGATGGAACTGCACGCCCCAGACCGGACAGGTTTTGTGCATCACGGCCATAATTTCCCCGTCTTCCGTCAGTGCCACAGGCACCAGTTCCTCCGGCATGGTGTCCGGATCTGCTGCCAGGGAATGATACCGCGCCACCAGAACCTTTTCCGGACAGTTCCGAAACAGCAGACAGTGCGGATCCAGCTTCACCCGCGACTGTTTGCCGTGCATCAGCTGTTTCGCATAGGTGATTTGCGCGCCGAATGCAGCGCAGATCGCCTGATGCCCGAGACAGACGCCTAAAATCGGGATGTCCTTTCCAAGCTTTTGTACCACTTCTATGATGACGCCGGCGTCCTCCGGCCGGCCGGGTCCGGGCGAAAGGATGATCCGATCCGGATACAGCCCACGGATTTCCTCCGTCGTCATTTCATCATTCCGGATGACCCGGATTTCGGGATCAATGGCGCCCACCAGCTGATACAGATTATAAGAAAAGCTATCGTAATTGTCTATCAGTAAAATCATAAGTCCAGCCCCTCCGCCTGCTTCAGCGCACTGATTACGGCAGCCGCCTTGTTCATGCATTCCTCAAATTCCTTTTCCGGCACCGAATCCGCCACAATCCCGGCGCCGCTTCGGACGAAGACCTTTCCGTTCTTCATATAAGCGATCCGGATGGCGATACAGGTGTCCAGATTTCCCGTGAAATCAATATATCCTATGGCGCCGCCGTAAATTCCCCGCTTATTGTTTTCCAGCTGGCCGATCAGCTGACAGGCCCGGATTTTCGGCGCCCCCGATAAGGTGCCCGCCGGCAGCACCGCGCGCACTGCATCCAGCGCGTCATAGCGTTCGTCGATTTGTCCGCGTACCGTGGAGCCGATATGCATTACATGGGAATACCGTTCGATGCAGTGATATTTTTCCACTTCCACCGTGCCGAAGCGGCTGATCTTGCCCAGATCGTTTCTTCCCAGATCCACCAGCATGTTATGCTCTGCCAGTTCTTTCTCATCTGCCAGCAGTTCCTTTTCCAGCGCCAGATCCTCTTCTTCCGTTTTGCCCCGGGGCCGGGTTCCGGCCAGAGGGAAAGTATGCAGCACACCGTTTTCCAGCTTCACCAGTGTTTCCGGCGAAGCGCCGGCCACCTCCACATCGGTCCCCGAGAAATAAAACATATAGGGCGACGGATTCAGTGTCCGAAGCACCCGGTAAGTATTTAACAGACTGCCTTCATAGGGCGCGGACAAACGATTGGAAAGCACGATCTGAAAAATATCCCCTTCCCGGATATAGTGCTTCGCCTGCTCCACCATTTTGCAGTAGTCCTCTTTTTCAAACAGCGGCCGGACCTCTCCCAGCAGATGTCCCGCAGGCTCCTGCTTCTTTTCTCCTTTGGAAATCAGCCGGGCCAGCGCTTCCAGATCCTGTATGGCCTGCATGTAAGCCGGCTGCGGATCCTTCAGCGAAATATTTACAATCAATACGATCTTCTGCCGGAAATTGTCAAAGGCAATGACCTTGTCAAACAGCATCAGATCTACGTCCTTAAACGCTTCGCTGTCCTGCGTTTTCACCCGCACCGCAGGTTCGCTGTAAGACAGAAAGTCATAGGAAAAATATCCTACCAGTCCGCCGGTAAAGGACGGCAGATACTCAAATCTGGGGCTTTTGTATTCCGCCAGAATCTTCCGAAGATACGACGACGGATCTTCCGTCTGCACCTCAAAGGAACCTGCCTTCAGTCTGCCGTTGATGCAGGTAATTTCCAGTTTCGGATCAAAACCGAGAAAGGTGTAGCGGCCCCATTTTTCATTTTCCGCCACGGATTCCAGCAGATAACAATGGTCGGAAACCTGCTTCAACGTTCGCAGCACTTCAATCGGCGTTGTAAAATCTGATAAAATCTCACAGCTCACCGGCAGTACTTTGTACTGTCCCGTCTCCGCGATTTCCTTGACTTTTTGAAAATCGGGCAATACTAACATATATAAAATCTCCTTTTCATCTTCGGGTCTGCGTATAAAAACAGGAATCCCGGCTGAATCTCAGCCGGGTTCTTTTGATTTTTTGTTAGTTTACTCCAAGGATTCTTCCGATGATACCGATGATCAGAAAAACCGCTATAAAACCGATAACGAGCATTCCCTTTCCGCCGATTTTTTTCAGCAGGCTCTTTTTCTCCTTTTTTTCCTGTTCAGCCATACCTTTCCCTCCTGACCTGAATATATTTATGCATATAATTTTAAACTATCTGTTTTTTAATGTCAAACAGTTTTCTCCCGTTTCCGCCGTAAGATTCCCAACCTCCAGCAAAATACGGTAATTATCCTCCGGCAGCGCCAGATGCCGGATCAGTGCCTCGAATCCGCAAAATGCATACGACTTCCCGTTATGCATCAGCGGTGTCATTGTATGATCAAAATACGGCCGTGTATCGAAGCAGAATGTCTGCTCTCCCTGAAACAGGATGCGAACCTTTTCTTTCCCGGGATTGTCAGTAAAAACATATCCCCGGATATAACACCATTCGTCCGCATCTATCTGGTCGATGCGGAAACTGCCCGGTTCCGGCATATCCGGCTTTGATGCACGGGACAGCTTTTTGGCCTTACCGGGCGGCGGCAGATACCTGACGGCCACCCCCGCATTGGGATCGCTTTGACTTAAGTAGGGATGATAGGCGGGATCCTTCCCGCGAAATGCCTTATGTCCTGCAAATACCCGCTCCCGTTCCTCCAGACAGCGGCGGTATTTTTCCTCATCCGCCGCGTCCTCGCCCCGGGCATAGGATTCATAGTGAAATGCCACAGCGTCGCTTCTGAGGACATTGCGCCAGCCGTGTTCCAACAATTTCAGACAAAGGTCCACATCATTATAGGTGACCTCCATTTCCTCGCTGAACCCGCCGACTGCCGTAAACTTTTCTTTTTCTACAGCCAGCAGTGCGCCCGTCAGAAGCGTCGTATCTGTATCCAGACAATTTTTATAAAAAGGAAGCACCTTCAGATCGTCGCAGTCCCGGAACAAATGCGTGGCCCCATGGTGAAAATTAACCACGCCCACATGCTGGATCCGGGTACTGTCCGGATACAGCAGCTTTGCGCCCACGGCGCCCGTTTCCGGCTGCATCGCCTGTCCCACAAGCCGCGCCAGCCATACGCTGCAGCTGTCGTCAAATGCAATATCGTCGTTTAAAAACAGCAGACAGCTTCCCCTGGCTTCGGCAGCGCCCAGATTGCACATTTTCGCGAAATTGAATTCCATCGGTTCATAAAGATACCGGCAGGGATGGGATGCGGACTCCGCAATCTGCACGTAGCGTTTCCGGTTTTCCTCCGTACTGCCGTTATCCACCACGATCCATTCATACTGCGTATATGCCGTATATTTTTCAGCGCTTTCCATACAGGCGGAAAGCAGCTCCGGCTGATCCCTGGACGGAACAATAATGGATACAAAGGGTTCCTCCGGAAGAGTATACACGATCCGCACCTCGCCTGACTTTTTTTCGGTTTCGCAAACCGCCGTCAGTCCTCTTCTTTTGATCAGATCCGTTTTGATGCAAAGCAGCTGCTCTGCCGGAATTTTAACGCCTTCCCTCCGATGATACAGCACGCGCCGGAAATGGCCGATTTCCTCTGCCGTGATCATTTCCGCCGCGCAGAGCCCCAGGGCATAGAGCATGCCGCAGCCGTACCTTTCTTCCGTACGTTCAGCCGCTGTCAGGATCTCCAGCGCCTCCGTTGCCAGCGCGCTGTCCATCACCAGCAGGCCGCCCACATAGTCATAAGAAAGATAGGTATCCGGCGACCAGTCCGGTTTCAGTGTGGGATCCTTTCGGATGCCGTCCTGCATCCGGTCTTCGTCCGTATAAAAGAAGCGAATCTTCGGATGCCGCTGTATATAGGCCGCTGTCATCTGCTCCCAGTCCCTGTGCAGGAGATCCCCCGGATAGCAGAAAGCATAATAATCGGCGGAGGTTTGCCGGATCTGTTCCGCCATCTGCGCATCCGCAGAAATCAGCGCAATGGAGGGCCCGCTGCCGGGCGCAGCCTTTTCCGCAGGCAGCTGATATTCAAATTTCTGAATCCACTGATTGTACCTGTTCTGCGCAGATGCGCGCTCCCTGAGCGCATAAACTAACGCATACCCGGCGGCACGGATGCCGTCCGCCTTCAGGACTCTGATTCCCTTTTCCCAATCCTTCATTGTCTGCCCCGCAGTCTTATAATACATCGGCAAAATGGATCCGCAGTTTCTTATAAACGGTGGTTCCGATCAAAAATACAATCGCCGTCACAGCCCAGAAATACAGGCTGTACTTCCACTTTTCAAAAAACCAAGCCTTGGTCAAAAGCGCATCCCGGTATCCGCTTACAATATAGTAAAACGGATTGAATTTCATGATAAACTGCTTATCTCCCAGCATCTGGATTTCCCACATGATGGGCGTCAGCCAGATGCCCACCTGCAGAAAGATAGAAATGATCTGTCCCAGATCCTTGAAGAAAATCACGATGGCGCTGGTCATATATACAAGTCCCAGTACCAGCATAAACATACAGAAGCTGTAATAAATCACCTGCAGCACGTAAATGTCCGGATAATAGCCGTACAGGGCAAATACAAAGATCATAAACGCCACAAAAAACGCATGGACAAACAATGCGGAAATGACCTTTACCATCGGCAGAATACTGATTTTGAAAACTACCTTTTTCACCAGGTAGGAATACTCAATAAAACAGTTGGTTCCTGAAATCAGCGCCTCCTGGAAATAAAACCAGGGAACGATACCCGAAAGCAGGTACAGAACGAAAGGATACTGATTGGCTGACGTCACGGAACGAAATCCCACCTGAAAGACAAACCAGTACACCAGCACCGTAATAATAGGCTGTATAAAAGCCCAGATAATGCCCAGATAATTGCCGGCGTACTTGGTTTTAAAATCATTTTTGGCAAGCCGCATCATCAGCTCACGGCTTGCCCAAACCTCTTTGAACAGCCTCATTTTCCTTCCCTTTCCGCCTGGAGTTCCTTCATATAGCGAGCAAGCGCATCCTGCCAGGAGGGAAGCCTGTGAAATCCGTTTTCTTCTAGTTTATCCTTGGACATCCGGGAATTCTTGGGTCTGGGCGCTTTCGCTCCGTACTCCTCCGTGGTCACCGGAATGATCTTTACCTGCATACCGGCATTTTCAAAAATGGCGGCCGCAAATTCCGCCCAGGAACAGATGCCTTCATTGGTGGCGTGATAAATTCCGTATTTGTCCGTCTGGATCATATCCGCCAGCAGCACCGCCAGATCCGCCGTATAGGTGGGAGAACCGATCTGGTCATCCACTACCGTCAGCGTATCATGGGTTTCCCCCAGCCGAAGCATGGTCTTTATAAAATTACTGCCGTTGATGCCAAACACCCAGGAGATTCGGACAATAAAGTACCGGTCTAAGATTTCCTGTACCTTCTGTTCTCCCGCCAGCTTGGTCCGGCCGTAAGCGCCTGCCGGTCCCGTTGCGTCCTCCGGCTTATAATATGCCTCCCCGTCTCCCGGAAAGACATAATCGGTGCTGATATAAAGCATTTTGATATCCAGATCTTTGCAGACTGCGGCGATATTGCCCGGGCCTTCCGCATTGACACGATAACAGAGCTCCTCATTGTCCTCCGCCTTGTCTACGGCCGTATACGCAGAACAATGAATCACCGCGTCCGGCGCTGCCGCCGTAATAAAATCCCTTGTGGCAGCCGGATCCGTAATATCAAATTCGTCGATATCCGCACCGATCCCCTCTATGCCGCGCCGCGCCAGCTCCTTCATCACATCGTATCCCAGCTGGCCTTTTACGCCTGTTACTAATATTTTCATATTTAACCTCTATCTGTTTGCATACATTTTTTCATAATAATTCTGGTATTCTCCGGAAATAATGGTTTCCCACCAGGTTCGGTTGTCCAGATACCACTGAATCGTCTTTTTGATGCCGTCCGCGAATTTCGTCTCCGGCAGCCAGCCCAGCTCATTGTGAATCTTGGTGGGATCGATAGCGTAGCGCATATCATGTCCCTTTCTGTCCGTTACAAAGGTAATGAGACTTTCCGGCTTGCCCAGCTCCTTGCAGATCAGCTTGACGATATCGATATTTTTCATTTCATTGTGTCCGCCGATGTTGTACACCTCGCCGACTCTGCCTTTGTGAATCACCAGGTCAATGGCCTTGCAGTGATCCTCCACATAGAGCCAGTCCCGTACATTCAGTCCCTCGCCGTATACCGGCAGCGGCTTGTCATTCAGTGCATTGGCGATCATCAGCGGAATCAGCTTCTCCGGAAAATGATACGGCCCGTAATTATTGGAGCAGCGGCTGATGCTCACCGGAAGTCCGTAGGTTCTGTGATACGCCAGTACAAGCAGATCGGCAGCAGCCTTGGAGCTGCTGTAGGGACTGCTGGTATGAATCGGCGTTTCCTCGGTAAAGAACAGATCCGGCCGGTCCAGCGGCAGATCGCCGTACACTTCATCGGTAGAGACCTGATGATACCGCTGAATGCCGTACTTGCGGCAGGCGTCCATCATCACCGCCGTACCCATGATATTGGTCTGCAGAAAGATGCCCGGATCCTCAATGGAACGGTCCACGTGACTTTCCGCGGCAAAGTTCACAACCATATCCGGATGTTCTTCCTCAAACAGCCGGTATACAGCGTCCCGGTCGCAGATATCCGCTTTCACAAAGCGGAATTTCGGGTTGTCCATCACCGGTTCCAATGTGGAAAGATTGCCTGCATATGTAAGTTTATCCAGACAGACAATCCGGTATTCGGGGTGTTTCTTCAACATATAAAAGATAAAATTGCTTCCGATAAATCCGGCGCCGCCGGTTACGATAATCGTCATTTCTTTGTTCCTCTCTTTTTCTGTGTTTAAAAATCAATATCCGAATCCTTGTACAAAGGGGCGTTTTTGTCTTTTTCGGAAAGAATGGGATCGTCAATGCCCCAGTCGATGCCGAAGGCCGGATCGTCAAACCGGACAGACCGGTCGGACGCAGGATCATAATAATTGTCCGCCTTATATAAAAATTCCACCTCATCGGTCAGGGTCAGAAATCCGTGCAGGCATCCCCGGGGAATCAGAAACTGCCGGTTATTCTCCGGTGAAAGCTCCACCGCCGCCCATTTCATATAGGTCGGAGAATCCTTTCTGACGTCCACCGCCACATCCAGTACCCTGCCTTTGGTGCAGCGTACCAGCTTGGCCTGGGCGGAAGCTCCCGCCTGACAGTGCAGTCCGCGAATGGTTCCCTTCACACTGGAATAGGAGTGATTGTCCTGCACAAACTCATAAAACAAACCGACGTCTTCCATTTTCTTTTTTGACCAGCTTTCCATGAACCAGCCTCTGTTGTCGCCGAATTTCTGCGGTTCAATGATAAAAACATCTTTTACGTCCGTCGCTGTGATCTGCATTGCTCTTTCCTCCTTCTACTAAGGTAACGGCACGCGCGCCCCAGGCGCACCTGCCAAATCGTCGGAAGGCATTTAAAATTATGCTTCGCATAAGCCTTCCTCCTACTCGTACTTATATTTGCCGTTGGCCACGTTCTGCAGATGCTTTCCGTAAGCGGATTTTCCGTAAAGCTGCGCCGCCTGCAGCAGCTGCTCCTTATCGATCCACCCGTTCATGTAAGCAATCTCTTCAATCGCTGAAATCTTAATGCCCTGCCGGTCTTCCACAACCCGTACAAAATCCGTGGCCTCTGCCAGAGATTCCACAGTGCCGGTATCCAGCCACGCATAGCCTCTGCCCATAGTCACAACATTCAAGCTGCCATCCTCCAGATACATCCGGTTTAAGTCGGTAATTTCCAGCTCTCCCCTTGCCGAAGGTTTGACCTGCTTGGCAAAATCAACCACCCGGTTGTCATAGAAATACAGGCCGGTAACACAGTAGTTTGACTTGGGATGCTCCGGTTTTTCTTCAATGGAAATGGCCCTGCCTTCTTTGTCAAATTCCACGATGCCGAACCGCTCCGGATCCTCCACATAGTAACCGAAAATCGTGGCGCCCTTTTCATTGGCTGCCGCGGTTTTTAAGTGCCTTTTCAGTCCGTTGCCGTAAAAAATATTATCCCCCAGAATCATCGCGCAGGCAGAACCGGCGATGAACTCCTCTCCGATCAGAAAGGCCTGGGCCAGTCCGTCCGGCGAAGGCTGTACGGCATAGCTCAGTTTGATGCCGAAATGGCTGCCGTCGCCCAGAAGCTTTTCAAACAGCGGCAGATCCTGCGGCGTCGAAATAATCAGAATATCACGAATTCCCGCCAGCATCAGCGTGGCCAGCGGATAATAAATCATCGGTTTGTCGTATACCGGCAGCAGCTGCTTACTGGTCACAATCGTCAGCGGATACAGGCGTGTGCCGGATCCTCCCGCAAGTATAATTCCTTTCATAACTATGCTTCCTCCTTTGTTTTTTGTATGATGCGCATATCGTTTTCCACCATCCGGTCCACCATTTCCTCAAAAGAAATTTCCCGTTTCCATCCGAGCTTGCTTTCCGCTTTTCTGCAGTCTCCCAGAAGCAGTTCCACATCCGCCGGCCGGAAAAATGCCGGATTCACCGAAACTCTGACAATGCCCTCAGCATCGATTCCCTTTTCATCCACGCCTTCGCCCTGCCAGGTGAG
The DNA here is from genome assembly GCA_947630695.1 of uncultured Lachnospiraceae bacterium. Lineage (GTDB taxonomy): Bacteria > Bacillota > Clostridia > Lachnospirales > Lachnospiraceae > CANRIM01. Next base: position 68,569 of record CANRIM010000001.1, on the reverse strand, counting down.
GGGAAGTCCCGCCCGCTTAAACGCGGCGTCCGCAAAATCTCTGACGGTTCTGGTTGTGCCGGTACTGATGACATAATTGTCCGGCGCATCCTGCTGCAGCATCAGCCACATGGCGCGTACATAATCCTTTGCATGTCCCCAGTCCCGCTTCGCGGAAAGATTGCCCAGTTCAATATGATCGATCAGGCCATAACGGATCTTTGCGGCCCCGTCCGTAATCTTCCGGGTGACAAATTCATAACCTCTGCGCTCGGATTCATGGTTGAACAGAATGCCCGAGCAGGCGAACATTCCGTAGCTTTCTTTATAATTCTGTGTAATCCAGTGTCCGTACAGCTTGGCAATGCCGTAGGGGCTTCTGGGATAGAAGGGCGTATTTTCATTCTGGGGCGTTTCCACCACCTTGCCGAACATTTCACTGGTGGACGCCTGATAAAATCTGGCCTGGGGCCGGATCAGCCGGATGGCTTCCAGCATATTCGTAACGCCGATGGCGTCGATATTGGCAGTTTCCACCGGTGTATCCCAGGAGGTGGCCACAAAGGACTGCGCCGCCAGATTGTACACCTCATCCGCCTGGCTGATTTTCATAGCCTGCACCAGAGAGGTCAGATCCGTCATATCCGCATAAATCAAATGCAGACGGTCCACAAGATGGGACACATTGCCATAGTCCAGTTTGCTCTTTCTCCGGATAATTCCGTATACCTCATAATCCTTTTCAAGCAGCAGCTCCGCCAGATAGGAGCCGTCCTGTCCCGAAATGCCCGTAATCAACGCATGTTTTTTCATCTGTCTGTTTCCTTTCTGTTCGGCAAACCGATCCGCGCCTATCCTTCGCTGCGCTGTTCGGTTTCCAGCCGCTCCGCTATTTTTCTCACATCCTGCGCCCGGTCCTTCGGGCAGACCAGCAGCGCGTCCTCCGTGTCGATCACCATCAGATCTTCACAACCGGTAACTGCCACCAGCCGTTTTCCCGCCGAAACGATACAGCCCTTCGAATCCTGCACCATGGCATTACCCCGGATGGCGTTTCCGTCCGTATCCTTCGGCAGCATCAGCGCCAGCGCGTCCAGGCTTCCCACATCATTCCAGCCGCAGTCGCAGGGCAGGACATATACCTCTTCGGCTTTTTCCATAATCCCGTAATCCACCGAAATATTTTCCAGCAGCGGATACACGCTTTCCAGCCGCTGGGTTTCGTATTTCGTGCCGATATCGTCATACAGCTTCATCATTTCCTCATACATGGCAGGCAGATGCGCCTGATATGCAGCCAGTATGGAAGAGATCTTCCACACAAAAATCCCGGCGTTCCAAAGATAATTTCCGGAAGAAAGATAGCCTTTGGCCGTTTCCCTGTCCGGTTTTTCCCGGAATGCCGCCGCCCTGTATGCTTCTGTCTTCGGCAGCTTTTCTCCGCAGGCAATATATCCGTACCCGGTAGCCGGGCAGTCCGGCCTGATGCCGATGGTCACCAGCCCGTCTGTCTTTTTCGCAATACCCATGGCCTCTTTGATACAGGCCCGGTATGCTTCCTCATCCGCAATAAAATGATCTGCAGGAAGGACGCACATCACGGCTTCGCCGTATTTCTTTTTCAGCATAAGCGCCGCATACAAAATGCAGGGCGCCGTGTTGCGCCTGGCCGGCTCCGCCAGCACATGTCTTTTGGGAATCCGCGCCGCCAACAGTTTTTTTGTCAGTTTTTCCTGTGCCGCATTGGTTACAATATAGGCGTTTGTCCGGCTGATGACAGGTTCCATTCGAAGAATCGTATCGTTCAGCATAATATCCCTGCCGCTTAAATTCAGCAGCTGTTTCGGATATTCCTGTCTGGACAGCGGCCAGAAACGGCTGCCGCCGCCCCCCGCCATAACCACCGTAAATGCTCTCATTTTCGTCCGTCGCTTTCTCCGCGCAGAAACCGCGCGTATGCATCCATAATATAATCATACAGTTCCCTGCGGAAGCGTTTTTCCGAAAACCGTTCCGCGTTCGCCGTCATATCTTCTTCCGAAAAATGCATGTTTTCAAACCGCAGCACCGCCTCTGTCAGAGATTCCACGCTTTGCTCCGGAAACAGTACGCCGGTTTTCCCGTCGATCACCGTCTCACAGGCGCCGCCTTTGCCAAAGGCAATCACCGGTTTTCCGCAGGCCTGGGCCTCCACCGGCGTAATGCCGAAATCCTCCTCCCCCGGAAACAGGAAGGCTTTGCACCGCTGCATATAGGAAAGCAGTTCGTCGTCGGAAACCCTGCCCAGCAGTTTCACATTGCTGCCGGAAAGGGCCTTGATTTTTTCATATTCCGAACCGCCGCCGATAATATACAGCGGCTTGTTCAGTTTTGTAAATACCTCTGCCGCCAGATCGATCCGCTTGTAGGGAACCAGCCGGGAAGCCGCCAGGTAAAAATCCTCCTGCGCGCCGGTGGGCACAAACATGTCCGTGCGTACCGGCGGATAGATCACATGGGAACTCCTGTGATAATGCCGCCGGATCCGGTCCGCCACATTATTGGAATTGGCAATGAACTGATCGACTCTGTCCGAACTTTCAAAATCCCACTTTCGAATACCCGGCATCACCAGGCCGATGTACTTCCGGGCCAGAAAACTCTTTTCCGAAACATATTCGTCATAAAAATCCCAGGCGTAGCGCATCGGCGTATTGCAGTAGCAGATATGAAAGGTCTCTTTCCGGGTTTTTACCCCCTTGGCACAGCAGGTGCTGGAGGAAATGACCAGATCATAGCCTGACAGGTCAAAACGCTCAAATGCCTTCGGCATGAGCTGCAGATACGAGGAATATTTTTTTTTCGCAAAAGGCATATGCTGCAGAAACGACGGCCGGATATCCATTTCCCGGAAATCCTCCGGCATATTGTCCGCATCATATACGCTGGTGTAAACCGGCGCATCGGGAAACAGCGAATGCATGATTCGAATGATGCTTTCCGCGCCGCCGTACACCGACAGCCAGTCATGAACGATTGCTGTTTTCATCAGATGCTTCGTCTCCCATCACAGTTTCAATGATAAAGCGCGGACGTTCTTTCGTCTCCAGGTATACCTTGCCGATGTATTCTCCGATCACACCGATACTGATCAGCTGCAGCGCCCCGATGGCCCAGATGGAAACAATCAGGCTTGTCCAGCCCGGCACGGTATAACCGATAAAGTGCCGGACCAAAAAATAGATGACCATCGCAATACTGACAAACAGCATCACAATACCCAGCGTAATGATCATACGAATGGGCCGGATACTTAAAGAGGTAATGCCCTCAAAAGCAAAGGCCAGCATTTTTTTCAGCGGATACTTGCTTTCTCCGGCAAACCGCTCCGCCCGTTCATAATATACCACATCTGTTTTGTATCCGATCATCGGAACGATACCCCGGAGAAACAGATTGACTTCCTTAAATTCAAACAGTGAATGCAGCGCCCGGTTGCTTAACAGCCGGTAATCGGCATGATTGTATACCACATCCGCACCCAGTTTACTCATCAGCCGGTAAAATGCCAGCGCCGTATTTTTCTTGAAAAAACTGTCCTTTTTCCGGGAACTTCTGACGCCGTAGACCACTTCCGCCCCTTCGTTGTATTTCTCGATAAAGGCGTCGATGGCGTTGACGTCATCCTGCAGATCCGCATCCATGCTGATCACTGCGTCCGCCTTGTCCATAGCGACGGACAGCCCCGCCAGCAGTGCATTCTGATGTCCCCGGTTTCTGGACAGCTTGACGCCCCAGAAAAGCGGATTCTCCTGATGCAGCGCTGCGATCAGATCCCAGGTTTTGTCTTTGGAGCCGTCGTCTACAAAAATCACCCGGCTGTCCGTCGAAATCAGGCCGTCTTTCTGCAGCTGCGACATCTTGATTTTTAATCGTTTCGATGTCTCCGGCAATACCTCTTCCTCGTTATAACAGGGAATGACGAGACATAATTTCATTTGAATTGCACCTCCAAATAAACAGCACTTCCCCGGCACTATTTATGTCCCGGGGAAGTATTGATTATTCACCTAAACCGCCTTCGATCAGCATCACGAGTTTCCGCATTGCTTCCGCTTCGTCTTCCCCGTCACACCGCAACGTAATCACGTCTCCGCACTTCACGCAGGCGCCCAGCACGCTCAATACACTCTTTGCATTTGCGGTGGTTTCTTCGTGGGAAAAGCTGATGGCAGAATTAAACTGCATTGCCGTCTTACATAAGATCCCTGCCGGACGCAGATGCAGTCCGGAAGGATTTTTGATTTTCAGTTCTCGTTCTATCATTTTATGCCTCCATACTCTAAGCCGCGCCTACCGGGTCAGCATCAAAGAGATCCAGGTCTCGTCGGTCTGCATGCCGGAGGGAACCGTAATTTCTGCCTGGATTTGCTGCTTTCCGACCCCAAGTCCGTTTGCATCCAATACGATCTTAATATCTTTTTCCGTAATTTTTTCAAGATCCTCTTTGATACCAAGCACTTTGATGGGAATGGTCTGCAGCTGGTTTCCGTTTTCATCTACGAAGCTGTAGCTCAGTCCGGTGCGCAGATTTTTCACGGTCACGTCAGCCACCGGCACATTCAGGATCTTTTCATTCAGCTTTTTGATCAGCACCTTGACCTTGACGTTTCCGCCGTCCGCGCTTAAGATTTTGATATTATCGGGCAGATACTGCTCCACGTTAATGGTCTTTTCCAGATTCTTATCCAGTCCCGTAACATCCAGTTCCTCCGCCGGAACGGAAATACCGGCCAAATTGGCAATGTCCGCAGACTGTCCGCAAATCGTAATGACCTCCGGATCCGAAGTAATGCTGATAGCGCCATAGCCCAGCGCCGGCGTGCCCGACGTGGCAAACTTCAAATCGATGGTCTTAGTGGGCAGAAAACTGGCCGTCACCAGAATATCCTCGTCACTGAAGCTGATGCGGTCACGGGAAACCTCCGCGCCTTTGGCATCCAGCAGAGTAACCCGGCAGTTGGACTGCAGCGTTTCAAAACAGCCGTCCACATTCAGACTGGCCGTCACCCGGGCCACCCTGGACATCACCGAGGCCGGACCGCTGATGGTGATCTGATTGGGCGAGGCGCTGACCTCCCCCACCGCGTACCCGGTCATGGGAATGCCCTCCGGCGTCAGCTCCACCGTAATCTGCCTGGTAATCAGGTCTTCCGTTTCCAGCTTCAGATATTTATGATCCAATGCAATATTTTCAACTTTTCTCTTGCTTGACGTGGCCTTGATTTCCACTTCCTGGCTGGCGTTTCGTTCCGAAAGATCCGCGATGATGGAAAAATCCGCCGTATCCAGATCGGACAATACGGACCGCGGCGCCGTTACCGTCAACGTCACCAGGTCGGTGTTGTCCTCCACCGTATAAACCAGTCCGTCCTCCGTGACGGAGTCCTCATTGCGCAGCGTCACCGGAACGTCATAAAATTTGGTGGTCGTTACCGGATCGTTGATCTCCACGACAGCGATCCAGACAATGACCGCGATGATAATCGCAAGAATTTTCAAACCGATATTATTAGTCAGCGCTTTTCTCATGATTTCTTCCGCCTCCTAATCTTTTTGGGTACTCTTTCCTGCGTTTTGTTCTGATTTGCCACCAGATAAGAGCGCAGCTGCTCCTTATCCAGATCCCGGTACAGCCTTCCCGCAATGGCCACGGATATGCCGCCGGTTTCCTCCGAAACGACGACGGTAATAGAATCGGAAATCTCGCTGATGCCCACGGCCGCCCGGTGCCTTGTACCCAGCTCCTTGCTGATCATCATATTGTCCGACAGCGGCAGATAGCAGGTTGCCGAATCGATTCTTTCGTTTTTGATGATCACCGCGCCGTCATGCAGCGGCGTATTGTGTTCAAAAATATTCATGATCAGCTGGGCGGACACCACTGCGTCGATGCTGATTCCGGTATTTTCATACTCGCCCAGGCTTTCCTGCCGCTGAATAACGATCAGCGCGCCGGTATTGTGCCGGGACATATCCACACAGGCGTTGATCACCTCGTGGATCATCTGTCCGCTGTAATACTGACTTTCATTTTTATTGCTTTCAAACGGGAAAAGCCAGGTCAGGACATTTCTGTGCCCCAGATGTTCCAGGCCTTTGCGCAGCTCCGGCTGGAACATAATGATAATAAAGATAAAACCGATGTTGATGGCCTTTCCTGCCAGCCACAGAATGACATCCATCTGCAGCACATAGGCAATCAGCAGGAAAATCATCAGCAGAAACAGCCCCCGCATCAATGCCCAGGCTCTGGTATTTCTGATCCAAACCATCAGTTTATATATGATAAAAACGAGAATAATGATCTCTAAAATATCCGAATATGTGATCTTCGGCAGAAACAGGCCGTGACCGTATAAATATTTATCCGCTAATTCGGTAAGCTTTGCCAATTTTATTTCCCTTCTTCATGCAGTTCCCGCCGTCTGTGTACGCTGCCCTGGGATGTCCGGTTCGCAGGCATATGCTTTTTGGGAATTGCTTTCACATAATAATAATAATCATCGTCCTCAAACTGTACGATTTCCGTCCGCTGATAATCAAAATCTCTCGTAAAAATCAGAACCACTACACAAATCAGCAGGGAAATCACCAGACTGATCAGCGCAGACACAAAAGACGCCTGGGTTTTTAAAATCAGCGCGCCTGCCACCCGAATCAGGAAATCCAAAAGCAGGCCGCCGATAACAGAAAGGATCCATACATATCTGATTTTCAGCTTGCGAAGCAGAAATACCGCCAGTACGGCCAGCGCCGAAGCGGCCACTGCCAGAAACATCGCTTTGTTGTAAAACACACTTTCAATGACGATGCGGAACCGGTCGATCATACTGCCTGCTTCCGTCTGGCTGGCTGCCAGATACGGGGCGATACCGGAAAGCGTATAATATAGAAATGTCCCGCAGGCCACCGGTACCATTGCCACAGGCCCAAGAAACAGTCCCGCCAGCACCGCAGGCACAGGGCCCAGATGCAGGCCGCAGGCCAGCAGGGAAAGTCCGATCAGATATGCGTTTTCCGGTGAAAACTGCATATACAGGAGCAATATCACCAGCATGGAAAACGCAAATACGACACAGTATTCCATGGAAACCGGATAAAGCAGCAGCGCCGTATAAATCGCGGTCACATATAATATCGCATTTTTTGAAATCACCATACAAAGCAGCGACAAAATCAGCATCACCCCCGGATTTCCCAGAAGCGAACTGCCGCCGGTGAGACGGCTGATTTCAAAAAACAGTGCCAGAGCGCATAAAAACTTCACCGCCGGCCTTATGTATATCTCATATCTTCCGTACAGAATTTTCAATTTTTCCCTGTATGCGGTCATACTTCCCATCATCTGCTCCCCGTGTTGCACCTTTATATTTTACTCCTGTGCCTCCGCCGCGTAAAGCTGCTCCAGCTTTTTCAAATCCGAAACATACGCCTCGATCTTTTCCCGGACCTTTCTGTGCTTTCTGCGGTAATAGACGGCAGAAAACAGGCAGAAGGCGATTTCAAAAACAATCCAGCAGCCCACAATCAGATAGGCCATCCGCAACAGATTGACATTCTGTACATTTTCCAGGAGTTTTTTGTATCTGGCCACAAGAAACAGCGCGCAGCCCAGAATATAAACGATAGTGGTGGTAAACAGCGTCAAAATAACATTGACCGTAACATAATCCTTTTTCAGATAGGAATTGATCCGGAATATTTTTTTATTTTCCCGCTGCTCAAACGCCGCCAGTTTTGTCATCAGAATAATCCGCTCTTTCTGCAGCATCTTTTCCGACAGCTCCTTCCTCAGGTACATACGTTTTAATTATACCAATATCAGGGAAAATCCGCAAGGCTTTTTCCGTCATTCCCGAATTCACATACCGCCGGAGGCAAGGGCTGCAAAATACACTGCCTGCGCGCCATGGGCACGCAGTGCGCAGCTGGCCGCGTCAATGGTCACCCCGGTTGTATAAATGTCGTCAATAACCAGAACGCGCCGGTTTTTTAACGCATCTCCCCTGACCGCAAAGGCGTCCTGCAGGTTGCGCATCCGCGCAAATGCGGACAGATTTTTCTGGGGCGCGGTGTTTTTCCACCGGTACAGAAGGTCTGCATACACGGGAATATCCATGCGTCGCCCCATTTCCTCTGCCAGCAGCTGCGCCTGATTATAGGACCGTTCCTTCAGACGTTTTTTATGCACCGGGACGGGAACCATCAGGTCGATCTGCAGAGAGCGTATCCAGTCTCCCAGACAGCGGACCATCCATTCCGCATATACCGGCGCATAATTTTTCTGATCATGATATTTGAACCGCAGAATCGAAGCGGCTACGTTTCCTTCATATTTCCAGAGAGCCCGCCCTTCCGAGAACAGATGGACGCCCTCCCTGCAGTCCGCGCAGATGCCGTCCTCCACCGATTTCAATGCCTTTCCGCACTTTGCGCACCGCGGCGCTTCGATAAACGGCAGCTGCTGCAGGCAGTCTTCACAGACCGCGCTTTTTGTACCCTCCACCACGCATTCGCAAAAGGGACATACGGGCGGAAACAGGCGTGACAATATGTATTCTGTTGCCTTCTTAATCAATCGGCTTCCTTTCTTCCAGTTCTTTGACTTCCTGAATGCAGTCAATAAGACCGCTGTATCGTTTCATTTCCGACGGATTGTCGATCATGCGGAACAACATCTCCCCATTTCCCACAATGGTAACCGCCCGCTTTGCCCTTGTCACCGCCGTATACAGCAGATTCCGCGTCATGAGGATTTTCGGAACCCCAAGCAGGGGAATCACCACGGCCGGATACTCGCTTCCCTGGGATTTGTGCACCGTAATCGCATAGGCCAGTTCCAGTTCTTCCAGCTGATTGTACGCATACCGCACCTCTTTGATTTCATCAAACACCACGGTCACCGTTTCCATAATGGGATCAATGCGTCTGATCTGTCCGATATCACCGTTAAACACCCCGTGGCCCTGATCCGTCACAATGTCCCGGTCATTTCTTACCTCCCACTCGGTCTGGTAATTATTCTTGATCTGCATCACCTTGTCTCCTTCACGAAAGACGCCGCCGGCCACACTTTTCTCCCTTTTGCCTTCTCCCGGAGGATTCAAAGTTTCCTGCAGAATTTTATTCAGTTCCTCCACCCCCAGATACCCTTTCCGCATGGGGGTAATCACCTGTATATCAAAGGGCTGGGCCTCCACATAGGGCGGCAGTTTGCGGGTCACCAGATATTTCACCGCCTCGGCGATCACCTGCGGATGATTTCTTTCAAGGAAAAAGAAATCTTTGGACTGATTATCCGTCCGGACATGGACGCCCTCTTTGATCTTATGGGCGTTGAGTACGATATCGCTCCGGGCCGCCTGCCGGAAAATATGGGTCAGTTCCATCACGGGAAACGCCTGACTGTATACCAGATCCTTCAAAATCGTCCCGGGCCCCACACTGGGCAGCTGATGCATATCCCCCACCAGAATCAGCCTTGTGCCCGGAAGTACAGCCTTTAACAGACTGTTCATCAGATAGATATCCACCATGGACACCTCATCGATGATAATCACGTCTGTTTCCAGCGGATACTCCTCATTCCGTCCGAAGTAGGCGTTGGTCCGGTCCTCGTCGTCTAAGGTTCCCAGCTCCAGCATCCGGTGAATGGTCTTCGCCTCATAGCCCGCGGCTTCCGTCATCCGCTTTGCCGCCCGGCCCGTGGGCGCCGCCAGCATGACGTCCAGTCCCTGCCGGCCGAAATACCGGATCAACAGGCGTATAATGGTGGTCTTACCGGTGCCCGGTCCCCCGGTAATCAAAGAAACACCCTGCCCGGCCGCCATCAGCACTGCCTCGCTCTGCATCTGATCCAATGCCAGCGCCTCCTGCTCCATATACCGTTCAATCACATCGAGGCAGGCCTTGCGGTCAAAAGGAATAGGGCCGGCAAGGGCAAACAGCTTCTGCGTGGTTTCCTTTTCCATCAGAAATACTTTTCTGAGATACACTTTGACGCCCCGGGCGTTTTTTTTGGTAACGATCTCGCCCTCAAACAGCAGATCATTCACGGCGTCCGTCAGTTCTTCCTCCAGCAGTCCCAGCAGCAGGGCGCCGCGGCGTAAGAATACATCCTCCGGCAGATATGTATGCCCCTCGTTCAAAGCCTGCTGCAGCACATATTTGAGGCCGCTTTTGATCCGGTAGGGAAAATTTCGGGCAATGCCCGCTTTCTGGGCGATTTCATCCGCAGTCACGAAGCCGATGCCTTCAATGTCCATGGTCATCTGATAGGGATTGTTCCGGATCAGTTCATAGATGTCATCTTTATAATACTGATATAATTTGGTGCCTGTTTTAATCGAAATGCCGTATTGCTGCAGAAAAAACATCGCCTGCCGGATCGTGGTCTGTTCCTCGAGCTGGATGGCGATGTCTCTGGCTTTATTTTCACTGATTCCTTTGATTTCGGCCAGCCGCTCCGGCTCCTCCTCCAGTATGCGCCAGGTATCCTCGCCGAACCGGGCCGTAATTCTGGCCGCCAGTGCCGCGCCGATGCCCTTGATGGCGCCGGAAGAAAGATACCGCTCCACCGCATACTGATCCCGGATGCCGTTCATCCGGTAGGATGTGACCTTAAACTGGGGCCCATAAGTGGGATGAAAGGAAAAGGATCCCTCCACACAGATGGATTCCCCCTCCTGCAGGCCGGCCATATAGCCGCAGCAGATCACCAGTTCTTCCTTTGTGGCCAGTTCTGCGACGGTATATCCGTTTTCCTCGTTATGATATTTTATCTGCTCAACGTAACCTTCCAGGGTCATCTTTTGTCCGCCTTATTCCCTGCTTCTCGTGCCGATCCTGCTGCAGCCGGTGATTTCCACGTAATGTCCCGCGCCCACGGCAACTGCCGTCAGCGGATCCTCCGCGGTCAGCGTATTGATGCCGGTTTTGATATGGATCAGATCTTCCAGTCCCCGCAGCTTGGCGCCCCCTCCGGTCAGAATGATGCCGCGTTCCGAAATATCGCTGGCCAGCTCCGGCGGCGTCTGTTCCAGTACATTTAATATTTCATCCACGATCTGCGTGGTAATTTCATGCAGTGCTTCTTCGATTTCCTCGCTGGAAATTTCCACCGTAACCGGAAGTCCGGAAACGATGTTCCTTCCCTTGATTTCCCGGGTCAGATTTTCGACGCCGCAGTAAGCGGTCCCGATGTCGATCTTGATTTCCTCCGCGGACCGCTCGCCGATCAGCAGATTGTATTTCTTCCGGATATAGCGCATGATCGCCTCGTCGAAGTCATCCCCGGCCAGTTTGAGGGCAGACGCGCAGACAATGCCGCCCAGGGAAATCACCGCGATATCCGTAGTTCCGCCGCCGATATCCACGATCATATTTCCGTAGGGCCGCTGAATGTCGATCCCTGCCCCGATGGCAGCCGCAATGGGTTCCTCCACAATAACGACGCCCCGGGCGCCGGCCTGATAGGCAGCATCCTCCACCGCTTTTCGTTCCACCTCCGTCACCTGCGACGGTACGCAGATGGTGACCCAGGGTTTACGGAACGAGGAACGTCCCACTGCTTTCTGCATAAAATATTTCAGCATCCGTTCCGTCACGGAATAATCGGAAATCACGCCTTTTCGCAGGGGCCTTACCGCCACCACGTTGCCGGGGGTGCGGCCGAGCATCTCCCGCGCTTCTTCTCCGATTGCCTTGATTCTGTTGGTACCGCGATCAAAAGCCACGACGCTGGGTTCATTGATCAGAACCCCTTTTCCCTTCACATATACCAGCACACTGGCTGTTCCTAAATCAATTCCGACATCTAAGGCCATGGGATCTCCTTCCTCAAAACACGATATTTACCAGTTTTCCCAAACAGACAGAAATTATGATTCTTCCGTTTTTTTTCTGATTTTTTTGTCCTTCAGATCAATTTTTCCTTCTTTGTATAAGCGCCCTACCGCGCGTTTAAACGCATTTTTACTTAAGCCCGTTTCCCTGGCGATGACCTCTGCCGGTGAATTTTCCGTAAAAGGCAGCACGCCGTCATATTCGTCCAGCAAGGCGAAAACCATATCGGCGTCCTCGTCGATCTGCAGATAGGCCTTTTCCCGCACGCTCAAATCCAGCTTTCCGTCCGGCTTGACGTCTGTCACCCTTGCTTTGATTACGGTGCCGATGGGGATATCCCGCCGGTATTCCCGCCGGGGGATCAGGGCGGAGTACCGGTTGTCCACTGCGGCAAAGATGCCGAACTCCCGGCTGCTGTCATAAACCGTAGCCTGTACCAAATCGTCCTTCCTGTACGGAGCGTCGCAGCGCAGATGATGATACAGCTTCATGGTGGCGCAGAGCCGTCCGGTTTTGTCCACGTAAAGCATGACCAGATAGGCGTGGCCTTCCCGCACCGGTGCAGTCTGTTCCCGGAAAGGCAGCAGCAGATCCTTTTCCAGCCCCCAATCCAGAAACGCGCCGATTTTCGCATTCTGCCTGACGGTGAGCATGGCGGTCTCCCCCAATGTAATCAGGGGCTGCGTGGTAGTGGCGATCAGGCGGTCCGAAGAATCTCTGTAAATAAACACTTCGACTTCATCGCCGATCTGACTGCCTTCCGGCACCTGCTTTGCAGGCAGCAGCACCCTTTCCTCTGTATGCTCCGGCGGCGCCAGATATACGCCGAATTTTTTCCGCAGCACAATTTTTAATTTCTGCCTTTTCCCCAGTTCAATCATTTTTTCCACCATCAGTTCGTGCAAATAAAAAGAGCTGCCAATCACTTGGTAGCTCTTATATGAACAGGCCCACAAGGATTCGAACCTTGAGAATGACGGAGTCAGAGTCCGCTGCCTTACCGTTTGGCTATGGGCCTTCATCAGCTTGGGTCATTATATAACAGCTTTTCATGAATTGCAAGTAATTTTTTATTTTATTCTTTTCTTTTCGCTTTGAATGTTATATGCTTGTTTTATCTTACTGACAGGAGCTTTCATTTTATGAAAACATTCAAAAAAATCGCCTCCGTTGTTTGCATACTGGTGATTGCGGCAAGCTACATTATAACCATTGTTTCCGTCTTCTTAAAAAGCGACAGCTGGCTTGCCTGGCTGAAATCTTCTATTTTCATTACCGTAGTATTTCCGGCAATCCTCTATGCCATTCTTATGATCGAAAAATATCTCAGAAACAGGAACGACAAGAACAACTAAACCATCTGTTTTCTGGAAATGTCTTTGATTTCCGCAATCAAAGCGTCCAGTGCGGCCCTGTACTCCGCTTCATTTCCGCTGCTTTTCCAGCTGCGGATCTCGTCCATCTTCCGGGCAAAACCTTTATAGATTTTGTCATTGACCGCATCCTCCAGATTTCTTCTGGCAGACTGGTATTCCACCGGATTCCCGGCTACGGCGTCCTCCATGACCGGTACTTCCTGCGCGCCCATTTCCACAGAAGCGGCATACAGCTCCCGGACCTTCTGCCGGGGATTTTTCAGATAAGACAATGAAAAACTTTCCGCCGCCTCGTCGTAGAGATACAGTCTGGCATAGGCGATCCCGATTTTTTCATAGAGTTCGCTCTCCGCGGCTTCATTGCCTTTCTCCTGCCTTCTGTACCGGAGGGCTTTTCGAAAGGCTTTGACGGCATTTTCAAACTTATCCTGCTTTAAGAAGAGATTGCCGAGATTTTCCGCTTCTTCCGCCGGCGTCAGCGGCAGCGCCTGCTTGAAAACGATTTTATGCACTTCCTCTTTACTCAGATAATCCAGCTCCAGCAAAATGGTTTCCAGCATCTTGATCACCGGTGCTTTCGCCATGATCTCCTGATTGAGTACCCCCGCCGTATGCACGGCGCCGATTTCATCCCGCAGCCAGGTGGCCAGCTTTCCGTTGATGATCGTATTGTCCACGTCATAAATGTGGTGCTTCAGATAAAAACAGAGTTCTTCCGTCGAATAGACCTTCAGCCTTTCTTTTTCTATCTCATACGGCTTCGCCGCCATCGCATATCTGCAAATAATAATACTGCCCATATCTGTTCGTTTTCTCCTGTCCGTTTCTGTCTTAAGACGGCTGCCATGCCCCCAGATACACAATCGTATCCTTATGTTCCGACGGATACAGATCTCCCAGTCCCAGATCCGTCACCTGGATCATCCATTTGTTTTTCCCCTCAAAATGCAGCCGCACCTCCGCTTTAGTGGCCAGATGCATCCGATGGGGGATCCAGCTGACGTCCACGTCAATATACCGCTGTACTTCATTCCATGCCGGATCTGTCCGGAAATGCAGGGTATCCACATCATTCAGCATAAAATCCCATGAAAAATCCGCATCATACCAGTTGACGCCGGCTCTCGCCAGCCTGCAGTATTCCGCCCTGTCTTCGTCCGACATCCGCATACTCACATGAAAGGGCAGCTGATGGGTACCCATGTAATATTTCGTCTTCTGCTCCGCCAGGGGTTTGCGTAACGGCCGGTAACAGGCGCCTTTTACGATGAGGTCTTCTACGCCGAACACCCGTCTTCCCCTGCAAAGAAATTTGATGGTGCGCTTCATCCAACTTTTGGAAAAGGTTTCGCCCTGCAGAAACACACTGCTGATCAGGCGCTTTTCAAAAAATTGTTCCGCCAGTGCGCAAAACGCTTCATCCGTTTTGCTGTCCTCTCCGGCAAAATCAAAGGCGTCAAAGCTTCGTTCTCTGACCTGCAGCGCCTTTTCATGGGGATAGGCTGCGCTGACCAGGCTTTTCGCGTACAGCTTTTTGTCCCTTTCCTCAAAGAAAACCACTTCATTTTTCCAGAGCTCGCTGTTCTGAAACGTCACAAAATCGTAAAAACTTTCATTGTCCTCCTGCAGATTATACGCAGCCGCTCTCAAATTCAGACCATCCAGAACCCCCAGAAGTGTGCTGACGCGTGCCTCGCTCATCCTGCCGGCGCTGAAGGTAATGTGAGAAACCGGATCTTCCTGCAGCAGTGAAAAAAGCTGATCCAGGCTTTTCTGCATACTGACGGAAAAAACATCGCTGTCAAACTGTGCCTCCGCGAAACAGGCAGAAGGCCATTTTTTATCTCCGGTATCCGGATTGGGTATTATTTCCGCTTCGCTCATCCCGTTTTTGTAACAGGCGGCATAAAATCCGTCGTCACACAGGTGAATGCCGAGAATCGTATCCGTTTGTTGTGCTTCGCTCATTTTTGTTTGTTTATCCTTTCCTTTGATCCCTGCAAAACGGCTGCTGCTCTGTCTACAGTCCGAACAGTTTGCTGTTCATCCGTTCTTCTCTTAAATAATCGATCAGCGCGCCGTTCTTTGCTTCATAGGAATCCGCAACGATCATCTGATCCACTTTGCCGTAGCGTGAAACTGCGATTTTGTCCGTTTCGTCTGCCGGCAAAGCGCCGCTCGTCAGGATTTCCCTCCGGCGGTCTGTTTCCAGACTGACGTAATACAGCAGGGATTCATCCGCAAAAAGCGGTATCATCACTGCGTACACGCCCTCGTACACCTCTGTCATCCGTTTCCTGATAAACCGGGACGGTTCGGAAAATGTATAATAACAATACACATCCGCACCGGCGGCCGCACGCAGTTCAATGACCGCTTTATTTGTATAGAAATACTTCTGCTTCAGCCGTTCAGGCAGCATTTTGCAGAACCCGAAAAATCGTCCCGATTCTTCAAATTCATCCAGTATCTGCGCCGCGGACGCTTCATCATCCACGATGCCCGCCGCAAATGCCTGCAGCCACAGGATTTTGCAGACATCCGGCAGCAAACTTCCGGTTCTTTTCAGCGCGTCGATATGTTCCGCCAGCGCCGGAGACGTAACCCGGCCGCAGGAAATGGCTTCATGGGCCAGAAAACTTAAAAACGCGGCTTTGATCTCCTCATCATATCCACCGTCCTGATCATACGCCCAAAAAACTTCGCAGATCTTTTCCGGCACCTGCCGCACAAACAGGGCCTGCCGCAGGATCTGTTCTTCCAGCGTCCGCACCTCCAGGGAAAAGGACAGTCCGGCCTCCCGCAGCCGCAGCAGATACGCGGTCTCCCCGGCAGCATACCGGATCAGATACGCCAGCATATTTTCACTGTATTTGCCCCGCAGGAAAATTTCTTTTGCCAGCGCATACAGCGGCTCGTCATAGGCCTGCTCCTTCTTTTTCAGCATGTATTCGCACATGGGTACCAGTTTTTCCGGTTTGACCTGGGTACAGCCGTATTCACAGGCAAAGGAAAACGCATCTTCATAATGCCCGGTCAAAAGAAATACATTCAAAAGCAGCAGCTCCGTCTGCAGATATTCCGGATAATGCCGGCGCAGAGACAGCAGGATTTCCAGAGAAAGAATATCTTCCTCTCCGTAAAAATGCCGGAGCAGATGGCACAGAATGGTGTCTTTGCCGCTTTTGGTCAGCTCCGCGTCCGATATGATCTTCCAGACATTTTCCGCCCACTCCGGGTCATTTCCCTGAATCAGCCGTTCGCAGTTTTTTAAGATAAGTCCCGGATGATCCGGGCAGAAACGTTCGCAGGCCGCCAGCAGTTTTTCATTATAAAACCATTTTTCCCATTTGCCCGCGTTTTTGATGAAGCGTTTGCGCATCCCGTCACGCAGCAGGATGCAGGAATGTTCGGAATACAGGAAAACCACGGCTTCCCGGTCAAACACCGGAAATACCTGTTCCGAAACATAGATGGGGTCGGTGACGATGACTGCGCCGGCCCAGGGGGGCAGTTCGCTGACATGGTAGGAAAACAGAAGATCGATCACCACGCCGGCGTTTTCCGCCGTAATATCATTTTCATCGATCAGTTCGGAATACAGATAGGCCAGATGCCGGTTGATTCTGCCGGCGCTCAGCTGCTGCCGGACGAAAGCCATCATGTCCTCCTTGTATTCCTCAAAAATATGGGTTTCCTCCCGGAACCGGTAAATATTTGCAAAAAGGAAGGATTTTTTATTATATTCCAGCTCCATATTGAACTTGAAATACTGCAGCACCTTTTCCGGCAGCGGATATTCCATATTTTCCCGTACCGAATACAGGTAATAATCATACAGCCGCGCAATCCGCAAATCTTCCTGCACGCCCAGCGCAAACCACTTGAAATACGCATTGTCGGACTTGTCGTTGCGAATCAGATAATGGCAGATAGTCTGCAGGCTTTCCCTGTCTTTGTTCATTTCATAGCACTTGGTCAGCAGAATATACACCTTCACCGAGAAGACGTTGCTGTGGGCCGCCATGCGGTAAATCACCGCGCAGAGCTCACTGGTTAAAATCTGCAGCCGCGCCGCGAAAATCAGCACCTGTACGTTAAAATCGGACAGTTCCGTAATCAGCGTCGGCTGCCGGCGGAACAGCAGCGCGATTTCCATCAGAATCACCGGAGAAACCACCGATTTTTCATACAGGGTTTTTGCCATATCACATTTCAGCAGACTGTCATCCAGAAAATCCTTTTCCATCATAAACAGGATCCACAGGATAAACGGATCTGCACTGTTTCTTTTATAAATCTTCCATATTTTTTCACAGCTTAACTGAATAAAGGTCTCCGACCCGTTGATCAGCGCGCTTAAATACAGATAATAGGCGTAATAGCGCTGATTCTGCAAAATCTGCGGCATCTGTTCCGCCAGTTCTGCCAGCCGGCGCTCCGCCTCGCTTTTATTCTGCTCCATCAGCAGTGTATGCACATAATACAGGCTGTAAAAGCCTGCGTCATTTTTCGTTCCCAGCTCTTCGGAGAGCATGGCCCTGGTCTTGACGATCCATGCCTTCGGGGAGGTTTTCATACAGCGGAAATCCAGAAACAGCTGATACAGGCAGATCCGCCGCTCCGCCTCCATCTGCCGCTCCTGATTGCTGATGCCCCCGGTCCGTTTTCTGGCCGAAGCCGAAAAAATGCCGGTATCCGACGAGTCAAAACCCCCGGTGTCAACCCCGGCGGCAGTCAGAAACTCATCCATGGCCTCCCTGCTGAAACCGTCCCGCGTCAGCGCCCGGTACAGCGTGGTAAACCGCAGATCATCATTTTTCAAGGTATTTAAAAAGCGTTTCCCGCAAAATGCCCGGTAAGCTTCCTCCCGGTCCGAATTTGCCAGCGCAGCAAAGGCTTCCACGTTTTTCAGCTTGCCGAAGCCCGTCACAATCATATCGTATCTGGCCGTGATCGTATAAGGAACCCGATACATGCCCGCTTCGGACAGGATCATAAAATCCCCCTGCACCACGTCGCCTTCCTCCATACCTTTTCCGTAGAAGGTATAGGGCAGTTCTATCCGGGTGCCGGAAAATTCTTCTTTCTCCGGACGCATCCGGCGATTCGTCGAAAAGACAAATCCTCTGACATTATCTTCGCAGGCAAAGGAAAGAGAAATACTGCCCTGCAGCGTGCCGTAAGGTTCGATAAAGGCCGTTATGTATTCCGGGAGAGAAACCTCCGGATGTTCGATATGCACCTGTCCCTTCGCGAATGCAGAAATAGTCTCTTTCACGATTTCACCTGTCCCAAATCTGTTTTAATTCTCTTACGGTATCCATGCCGTAAAGCTGCATGCCTTCCGGCGCCTTCACATTTTTCAGCGCCGCTTTCGGCATAATGCACTTCGTAAATCCCAGCTTTGCCGCCTCCGATACCCGCTGCTGCGACATACTGACCATACGGATCTCCCCGGAAAGTCCGATCTCCCCGAAAACGGCCGTATCCGCCGGAATCTCCCGGTCATACAGGCTGCTGAGCAGCGACAGGGCCACCGCCAGATCCTGGGCCGGTTCATTGATCCGGATCCCGCCGGCCACATTGATATACGCGTCATACAGGGAAAAATTGACGCCCATACGCTTTTCCAGCACGGCCATCAGCAGATTGAGCCGGTTGACGTCAAATCCCACCGCGGTTCGCCGGGGATTGCCGAAATTGCTTTTTGCAGTCAGCGCCTGCACCTCCAGCAGCATACAGCGGGTGCCTTCCATGGCGCAGGAAATCACCGACCCCGGCGCATCCTTACATCTGCCGCTGATCATAAACTCGGAAGGATTGGCGACTTCCTGCAGTCCCTCCTGCTTCATTTCAAATACGCCCAGTTCATTGGTGGAACCGAAACGGTTTTTGACGCCCCTGAGGATCCGGTAGGAAGCATATCTGTCTCCTTCCAGATACAGCACCGTATCCACCATATGTTCCAGAACCCGGGGGCCTGCCACAACGCCTTCTTTGGTCACATGCCCCACCAGAAAAATGGGTACGTCCAGTCCCTTGGCCAGCCGCATCAGAAGGCCGGTGGCCTCTCTGACCTGGGAAATGCTGCCGGGCGCGGAAGCCACTTCGCTGCTGTACATGGTCTGGATCGAATCGATCACCACCAGATCCGCCCCGACCCGGCGGATGGCTTCTTCGGCAGCTTCCAGCTGCGTTTCGCACAACAGCAGCAGATCCGCGTCTTTTCCCACTCTCTGGGCACGCATCTTTAACTGCTCCGGAGATTCCTCCCCGGAAATATAGAGCACCTTTCTGCCCTTCGCCGCAAGTTCCTTGCAGACCTGCAGCAGCAGCGTGGATTTTCCGATCCCCGGATCTCCGCCGATCAGCACCAGGCTGCCCTTTACGATGCCGCCGCCGAGTACCCGGTCCAGCTCGCCAAATCCGGTTTTTTCCCGGGTATGGTCCTGCATCTTTACTTCCGACAGCTTTGTAACTTTTGCCGTATGCTCTGCATTCGGCGAAGCTTTGATGCTGCCGGTGATCCGTTCCTCCACAAAGGTATTCCATGCCTTGCAGACCGGGCACTGTCCCAGCCATTTTGCGGATTCATAGCCGCATTCCTGACAGAAATACACGATTTTTTTATCCTTCGGCATGTTCCTTCCCCGATCTGTCTTTCGCTTTCAGTACAATCTTTCCGTCTTTGACGCCGGCGGAAACATCATCACCCTTCTCAATGGTACCCTGCAAAACGGCATCCGCAATGGTATCCTCCAGCATCGATACAATGGTCCGCCGGAGGGGCCGGGCGCCGTATTTTTCATCGTAACCCTTTTCAATCAGAAGCGCTTTCGCTTTGGGCGTCACCGTCAGGCGGATCCCCATCTGCCGCCGGCAGCGGTCTTTCAGTTCCCGGATCATCACCTGGGCAATGCCGGAAACCTCCTCCTTTGTCAGCCGCCGGAACACCACGATCTCATCGATGCGGTTCAGAAACTCCGGCTTGAAAGAGCGCCGGACGATTTCCATGACGGATTCCTTCATTTTCTGATAATCCGCCTCCGCGTTATTGTCGGAATCAAAGCCCAGATGTTTGGGGGAAACAATGGCCCCCGCCCCCGCATTGGAGGTCATAATAATAATCGTATTCTTAAACTGCACCGTTTTTCCGTGGGCATCCGTCACGATGCCGTCGTCCAAAATCTGCAGCAGCAAATGGAAAATATCCGGATGCGCCTTTTCGATCTCGTCAAACAGAATGACGGAATAGGGATTGCGGCGCACTTTTTCGGTCAGCTGCCCGCTTTCCTCATAGCCTACATATCCGGGCGGCGCCCCGATCAGCTTTGAAATGCTGTGCTTTTCCATATATTCCGACATATCCACCCGAATCAGCGCCTCTTCGTTTCCGAAAAGCGCCTCGGTCAATGCCTTTGTCAGCTCGGTTTTTCCCACGCCCGTAGGTCCCAGAAACAGGAAAGAGCCAATGGGCCGCTGAGGGCTTTTCAGTCCCACCCGTCCCCGTCGGACGGCTTTCGAAACCAGCGATACTGCCTCTTTCTGACCAATGATCCGTTTTGCCAAAATACTTTCCAGACGGAGCAGGCGCCTGCTTTCATCCTGTTCCAGCGCCTGCACCGGGATACCGGTCCATTTGGTGACAATGTCTGCAATCTCTTTTTCCGTAACCGTAATGTTTCTGGCGCTTGCCCCACGATTTTTCAGGCGATTCAGTTTCTTCTCCGCCTGCTCGTGTTCCTGCCATAGCGCGGACGCCCTGCTGAAGTCCGATGAAAAAATCGCTTCTTCCTGCTGCTTTTCCAGGGATTCCAACTGTGCCATGATCTTTACGATTTCTCCTGACCCGGCAGCATCGCCCAATCTGGCCTTCGCCATGGCCTCATCCATCACGTCGATGGCCTTGTCCGGCAGAAAACGGTCGCTGATGAAGCGCTTTGACAGACGGACCGCGGCTTCTATAGCCCCGTCTGTAATGCTGATATTGTGAAAACTCTCGTATTTTTCCTTCAGGCCTTCCAGGATCCGGACGCACTCCTCTTCCAGCGGTTCTTCCACCCGGACCGGCTGAAACCTGCGTTCCAGCGCCGCATCCTTTTCGATATGCTTCCGGTATTCCTCCATGGTTGTTGCGCCGATGATCTGGATCCGGCCTCTTGAAAGGGAGGGCTTTAAGATCCCGGCGGCATCCAGGGAACCTTCCGCGCCGCCGGCGCCGATAATCGTATGAATTTCGTCAATAAACAAAATGACGTCGCCGGACTCCTCAATCTCACTGATGACGCCCTTGATCCGTTCTTCAAATTCCCCTCTGTATTTGCTGCCCGCCACCATGCCGGAAAGATCCAGCGAAAGGATCCGTTTTTCCTTCAGGCTCTGGGAAATATTGCCCGCGGCAATCCGCTGGGCCAGCAGCTCCACAATAGCGGTCTTTCCAACCCCGGGATCGCCCACCAGACAGGGGTTGTTTTTGGTCTTCCGGTTCAGCGTCTGTACCAGACGCATCAGTTCTTCTTCCCGGCCGATCACCGGATCCAGCCTGCCTTCCGCCGCCGCCTTCGTCAGATCTCTGGAATATTTTTCCAGTGCGGAGGGTTTCCCCTTGTTCTTTGCTTTTGGCTGAATAAATTCATCTTTCTGCAAATGTTCCGATTCTCCCATAATGACCAGTGCCGCCACATAGGCTTTCTGCAGTGAAATACCGATGCTGCTTAAAAACTGTGCGCCGGTATTCATCTGATCTTTCAGAAGCGCCAGAAACAAATGCCCTGTTCCCACTTTGTCATAGCCAAGCACCCTGGCTTCTTCTGCCGCTTTTGACAGAATCTCCTCATATTTCGGCGTCGGCCTGGGCTTCTGGGTCCCTTCCGGAATGGTCTGAAACAGGCTGTCCAGCGCGCCGCGGAAACTGTCGGTGTCCAGTCCCGCAGCACTCAGTACCCGGTAAGCGACGGTATTCCGGTTGAAATACAACCCGGCTACCAGATGACCGGTGCCGATATGCATATGATGGTGATGCGCAGCCTCCCGTGCCGCATAGCGCAGCACCTGCCTGGCAAGATCTGTATATGTTATATCCACTGAGATTATCTTCCTTTCACTTTTTCATAGTCGCTGTAGATTTCGTCAATCAGCATATGCACCTCCGGCGCCTCAATATTCTTGCATCTGCCCCACGCCAGAATCACCTTCAAATCCTCCCGCATCTGGTTCAGCGCTTCCAGCTTATCATCGTTCAAAGCAATCACCGCGCCCCTTCTGCGGTCCAGCCGTATAAATCCCTCCTGCCGGAGCAGCGCATAGGCCTTGTTTACCGTATGCATGTTAATCCCGATTTCGTCTGCAAGCGCACGCACACTCGGCAGCGACTGTCCTTCCGTCAGGTTTTTCATCGCAATCCCCATAATGATCTGATTGCGCAGCTGCATATACAGTGCTTCCTCACTGTCAAAATCGATCTCTATGCAAAACAAAATAACTCCTCCATTCTGTTTGTTATACCTATTGTATAACAGACAGGCTTATCCGTCAAGCGTCACCGTTGAAATGAAAAACAATACCCGTCAAATCCATGGTTTGGCGGGTGTTGCTGCATTAATCGGGCCGCTGCATATTCTGCGACTCGTTTTTCTCCGGTTTTTCCTCGCGACGCTGCTGCATGGCGGCATTTCTTTCATCTGCTCTTTTTTTCATCAGTGCTTCGCGGCTTTCTTTTCGTCTTTCCTCCATAAATTTCGCCCTGGACTTCTTTTCCATTCTGGAATAGACCACGTTAAATACGATAATAACGATAACCAGAAGGACAAATACCCCGATCATCAGGCCCGTCAGCTTCTCAAACACCGTGGTGCCTTCACTGTCTTCCTCCGCCGCGTCTTCCTGCGGCTGTGCATCTTCCGCCGCCGTTTGTTTTATCTTTACGTTATCCAGCATCAGCAGGCGCTGAAATGTTCCTTCCTTCTCATCATACAGATACCAGGCGGCGTCTTCCGCTTTTTCCGTATAACCGTACAGCGCATAATAATCCGCCAGGCTGGCGCCGTAATCCGTCTCTTCCTGCATCTTTTCATGCAGGGTCCAGGCCTTGCAGCTGGTACCGTTGATATTTGCCGTGGTTTCAATGAAACAGGACGGCACCTCCTTTGGTTCGGTCAGATGCAGCGTCATGGAAACATTGGCACGGATATACATGTCCGTTCCGTCGGTTCCTTCCGTGTCCGTCTCGTCCGTCTGCGTATTGCCGCCCGTATTCGCCGTGATTTTCACCGTGACGTCTTCCGCACTGGACTCCACCACATTTTTCTTCGTATCCTGCACCCATTTGTCACTGATGGAAAAAACGGCGGAGCCGGACCTGATCGCCTTGAAGGTGGCTGTCCATTCCTGTCCGAAGCTGTTGGCGGAAAAATCCCCGCGGAAACGTACCGTGCCTGCCGACGCATCATGCTCGCCATCCTCCGCATCCGCAAATTCAAAACAGGATTTGTCGTAGACCAGGAACACATCGCTGTCCTGCAGCGCTTCCTCCGCCTGCAGGCGAACCTTCACTTCAATCGTGTCTCCTGCC
This sequence comes from uncultured Lachnospiraceae bacterium, assembly GCA_947630695.1. Classification (GTDB taxonomy): domain Bacteria; phylum Bacillota; class Clostridia; order Lachnospirales; family Lachnospiraceae; genus CANRIM01. Next base: position 44,755 of record CANRIM010000001.1, on the reverse strand, counting down.
CCACAGCTTTCCGGCGTTTCAATCTCAAATACCGCTTTCGCAGATACTACAGACGTCATCAGCAGCATCATGGCAGCAGTCAGCAAAAACAGCAGACCTCTTTTGCATCTTTTCATCATTTGTCTTCTCCCTTTATCATTCATCCAGTGGCTGGTTTAATATCTCTGTTCCCGGCAGGACAAACCGGCCGCCGTAAATTACCGGGATACTGCTTCCGTCCTCTCTGATTCCGGTAATGCTGTCGAGTTCGTCATAGGGAATCGTAATGTCCATATGGCAGCCGAAGTACGCTTTGCCCGGATCCTGCCTGCGCAGAACGGACACCGCATTGTCCTTCGCAATCATTTCCTTTCCGTTGGGCCCGATCACCCTCTGGTCTTCCTCATGGCTGTAACAGGTGTCGCCCACGGCGAAATGCGGTCCGGTCTTTTCCGCGATCAGGATGGGGTATCTGGCCGAAATTCCGTATTTTTTTCCAAGGGCATAGGCCGTGGTATTGGTGCCGATGGCAAATTCTCCCATGGGCAGTCCCTCATGATGGGAAAATGCATGTTCCAGCACATAGGCCCTGCCGTCTTCCGGATCTGCAAAATTGCCGCAGCCGTAACCTGCGACTCTGCCGTTTTCAAAACGGATCTCCAGATCCCGATACAGCAGGCCGTCCAGATAGGCGATTCCCACAAAAAGCGTGCCTTCGGTACCTTCCAGCACCGGCGTGGTAAAGATTTCTCCCACCGGAATATTGACGTCCGCAACGCAGTTTTCAAACAGCGTCTGTGTCTCGGGATGTTCCGCCCGGGCCAGCCGGACAGTCAGATCCGTCCGGTTAGGCGCTTTTCCGCGAATTTTCACGCAGACACAGCCGTCCAGCGCATCGATCATCCGCTGCTGCACGGTCTCATACAGACCGGAATCCAGCGTATTGATCCGGCAGACCGCCTGAAACAGCGCATCATAATCCTCCGATGCTTCCGGCAGAGGCAGCGCCATGATGGTAAAACTGCGGTTTTCTCCTTCCGTACATTGATTTACTATATCCAGCTTTTTCGCCGTGTATGCAAGGAAAACACTGCGCTGTTTTTCGTCAAATGTCACCGCGTCCCGACAGACCCCGGGAGAAACCGCCGCTTCGCCGAAGGTTTCCAGACACACCGGGCCGCCGTAAGCTTTTGCTTCGCCTTTATAAGCGGCGAAGGCGTTCCGGATGCTGTCCAAAGCCCTTGCCGCCAGCGGTTTATCCAGAATCAGCGCCAGATCGGAGGCATGGTCGCACAGATACTGCCGGTTGGCCGGCGTACTTTCATATCCGGCGCCGCCGTCCGTACACAGGCCGCCTTTGCGGAACACGGAAAAGGAAAATCCTTCTGCCGCCAGCCGTTCCATGGCGCAGCGCACGATCCGCTCGGTGCCGATGTGATACCGCATATTCGCGATATGTTTGCCGGAACGGTCTTTGCCGCCTTTTTCAAAGCTCACCAGAAAACCTTCCGCGTATACCGCTGCGATCCGGCGGACCGCATCTTCCGGAAGCGCGGCAATATACGCCGCCATGCGCAGTTCCTGCGCCGTCACATATTCTCCGTAAGCATAAAGATACCGCAGATCTGCGCCGTCTGCCTGCTCAATTATCCGCAGCGCAAAGGTATCCGAGGTATTCACAATGGCCGCCGTCCGCCTGCCGATCAATAAATCACTGTAATCATAAAAAAAGGCGTAGAGAATGCCGCGGATTTCCTTCAGCGGCGGCGCCGCCTCGCCCTCAAACAGGCAGGCGATCTGCACAAAAAGCTCGGAAAAAATCAGCAGTTCCTCTTCTTTCTTTTCAAAAGCAAAGGGGATTGCCGCCCGCAGCTGCGCGTACAGCATGGAAAAATAAGGCCCGTAGTCCTGTCCGTAAACCTTCGCGGCATAGGAAGGATTCCCATTGCTTTCACCGTAATGCGCCGGTTCGATATCCCCGTACAGGGCCTGATTGATCTGCTGCAGTTCTTCCATGGAAACGGCTGCGATCTCCGCTTCCGTCCTGTCATATAAACGGTGCAGCAGCAGCAGAAATTCCGCTGTTTTCATAAAATAATCCCGAAACGGCTGCGCCGCCTTATTTTCTTCGCCTGCCAGGACTTTTAGTTTTTCCCGCACCAGGGTCAGACGTTCTTCCATCCATGCTTCCTGTTCCATTCCTTTTGTCTCCCTTAGGATCTGCCGTCAAAACACTTTTCTTGCGATGCCGTGAAACGCTCTGTAAGCGCCGTAGCCCAGCAAGCCGCCGGCGGTGTTTAAAATCAGGTCGTCCACATCGAAGCTTCCCACATAGGAAAACAGCTGTACCACTTCAATTATCAGACTCAGTTCCAGGGCCAGCAGAAAAATCATGCCCGCTCTGCGCTCCTTCGGACTGATCATCGGCAGCAGAAATCCGAAAGGAATAAATGCCACGATATTTCCCACCAGATTGAGAATCACGGAAGGGATCCCGATCATGGCACGGTACTCGATATAACGCCGGATTTCCTGAAACGGAACCAGATTATAACAGAATTCCGATGCCGGTTCCGTCCGTCCGTACTCCTCCGCAAAAAACACAAAATAGATCAGCGCCACCAGATATATGAAAAACAAAATCACCAAAAATATATTTGTTCCGGATTTTCTTCTCGCCATATTTTCTCCATTCGCAAGAGACTATAATTATATATATATTAGCAAGTATTTGTCCGGCTTGCAATCCAAATTTCGGCTTTTTACGGTTCCTTTATACCGGCAATTTATTCTTGCAAGATATTTCCGATTGGTATATGATAGAACATCATACGAAATGAGGCATGAACAATGAAGCTCCAATTTACAAAAATGCATGGCTGCGGCAATGATTATATCTATATTGACTGTTTCCGGCAGACGGTTTCCGATCCCGCCGGACTGTCGATGCGCCTTTCCGACCGGCATTTTTCCATCGGCGGCGACGGCATCGTATTGATCTGCCCTTCTGAAAAGGCCGATGTGCAGATGCGGATGTTCAATATCGACGGAAGCGAAGGCAATATGTGCGGCAACGCCATCCGCTGTATCGGAAAATATGCCTATGAACGGCTGGGCATTCAAAAAGAAACCATCCGGGTAGACACCAAAAGCGGCGTCAAGGAACTGAAGCTTTCCGTACAGGACAATCAGGTGGTTTCCGTCACCGTGGATATGGGCAAAGCCATCACCGCGCCGAAAGAAATCCCGGTTTTGCTGGAGGGGGACAGCGTCGTCAGCCGTCCGGTGGACATCGGGGGAAAGACTTGGCCCATTACCTGTGTTTCCATGGGCAACCCCCACTGCGTCGTTTTCGTGGATTCGGTAGAGGATCTGCCTTTGTCCGACATCGGGCCGGTGTTTGAAAAAAACGCGCTGTTTCCGGAACAGGTCAATACGGAATTTATCCGGGTCATTGACGGGAAACATATTCAGATGCGCGTCTGGGAGCGGGGCAGCGGCGAAACCCTTGCCTGCGGCACCGGCGCCTGCGCGGCGGTCACAGCCTGCGTCTTAAACGGATTTGTCCCGGCGGACACCCCCGTGGAAGTACAGCTGACCGGCGGCACATTATCTATCGTTTATACAAAAGACACCGTTTTTATGACCGGTCCCGCCGCATTTGCCTTTGACGGCGAAGTCACGGTCTGAAGGGTCATTCACAGGATATCAGGAGGATTTTCATGGCACAGATCAACAAACATTACACTGAAATTAAGGAAAATTATCTGTTTTCCGACATTGCAAAACGCACGGCCGCCTATACGGCAGCCCATCCGGAGGCGGACATCATTCGCATGGGCATCGGCGACGTGACCCTGCCGCTGTGCGACGCCGTCATCCAGGCGCTGCATGCAGCAGTGGATGAAATGAGCCGGCAGGAGAGCTTCCACGGCTACGGTCCGGAGCAGGGCTATGAATTCTTAAAGGACGCCATCTGCGATTACTATGCAAAGCGCAATATTTCCATTCTGGCGGATGAGGTTTTCATCTCCGACGGAGCGAAAAGCGATCTCGGCAATATTCTGGACATCTTTTCCACCGACAATACCGTCATGGTGACAGACCCCGTATATCCGGTTTATGTGGATACCAATATTATGGCCGGCCGTAAGATCATCTATGCGCCTGCCAATGAAGCCAACGGCTTCCTGCCCATGCCGGATGAAAGCATAGACTGCGATCTGATTTATCTTTGCTCTCCCAACAACCCCACCGGCGCCGCCTATACGGCTGCGCAGCTGCAGGTCTGGGTGGATTACGCAAAGAAGCACGACAGCGTTATTCTCTTTGACGCCGCCTATGAAGCGTTTATCACAGACGGGAAAGCGGCCAGAAGTATCTATGAAGCAGAAGGCGCCAAAGACTGCGCCATTGAATTCTGCTCCTTCTCCAAAACCGCGGGATTTACCGGCACCCGCTGCGGCTATACCATCGTCCCGCTGACGCTGGTGCGGGATCAGAAACCGCTGCAGCCCTTCTGGCTGCGCAGACAGACCACCAAATTCAACGGCGTTCCCTATATCGTACAGAGAGCCGCGGCGGCGGTCTTCTCCGAGGAAGGCGCACGGCAGATCCGGGACAATCTGGATTATTACCGGGAAAATGCCCGCACCATCACCGATACGCTGGACGACCTTGGCATCTGGTACACCGGCGGCGTACATTCCCCTTACATCTGGCTGAAATGTCCGAACGGCATGGGTTCCTGGGAATTCTTCGATTTCCTGCTGGAAAAGGCAAATGTGGTGGGCACGCCGGGAGAAGGCTTCGGCGAATGCGGCAAAGGGTATTTCCGGCTGACTGCCTTTTCTTCCCACGAAAAAACAAAAGAAGCAATGCGACGGCTGAAAAACGTATTTCAAAAATAAACATGAAAAAGTCCATACCCGCGGGTATGGACTTTTTTTAAATTTCAGGCATATGATACTATAACGATCAAAGGATCAATGGTGCCGCCATGCCGGAACGCAGCTGTCAGGAACAATTCTATTCGGACGATTATTATGACTTCATCGCGGAGTCCGTCAATATTCTGGAATATAACGATATTACCTTTGACTATTCCTGTCTCCAGCGGATCAATGAACAGTACGACGTCATTGTGGTGCCGCGCAGCGTCAATCCGCCGCTTTCTCTCACCAACTACCCCTATACCGCCATTCCCAAATGCTATGGGTTGTCCGATACCCAGGCATTGGAAGCCTCCGGTATCTATGCGATCCAGCGCTATCCCGGATTTGAACTGACCGGCCGGGACGTCCTCATCGGCTTTATCGATACGGGGATCGACTATCGCCTGGACGCCTTTCGCACCGCTCTGGGTCAAAGCCGTATCAGCGCCATCTGGGATCAGACCATTCCGTCAGACGCCCCGCCTTTTGATCTGAAATTCGGCACGGAATACACCCGGGAACAGATCGACGCAGCGCTGGCCGGCGACGATCCCCTTTCGGTGGTTCCCAGCATGGACGAAAACGGCCACGGCACTGCCGTAGCCAGCGTTGCCGCCGGCAGTTTTCTGCCTGCGGCCGATTTCAGCGGCGCGGCCCCGGACTGCGATATCGCCGTGGTCAAGCTGAAAGAAGCAAAGCCGTACCTGAAAGATTTTTACTGTATTTTTACCGACGCCCCCTGTTACCAGGAAAATGATATCATGGCGGGCATCAGCTATCTCAACGCGCTTGCCAACCGGCTGCGCAAACCGCTGGTGATCTGCCTCGGCATCGAAACCAATATGGGCGATCACGATGCGGGCTCGCCCCTGGGTTCCCTGATGAATCAGATCGCCGGCGCCCGGCTTCGCAGCCTGGTCATCGGCACCGGCAATGAAGCCAACAACGGGCACCACTACAAGGGACAGATTATGACCGAGGAAAGCCATGACGACGTGGAAATCCGCGTCGATTCCATGACCCGGGGATTCACCGCCGAACTCTGGGGTTCCACGCCGGATTTGTTCAGCATCGCAATTCTCTCCCCCACCGGGGAGGAGCTGCCGCGGATTCCCGTTTCCAGAGGACAGATGGTCACCCACCGTTTTTTATTTGAACAGACCACCGTCTATATCGAATATCTGTTTTCTTCCATTATCAGCGGCGCAGAACTGATTCAGATCCGGTTTCGGGATCTGGCCCCCGGCATCTGGACCATCCGGGTCTACATCAACAACCGTATCACCGGACAATATAATATGTGGCTGCCCATCAAAGCCTTCATGGATGGAAATACCTATTTCCTCAATTCCACACCGGATACTACGCTTTCCAACCTCGCCTCCGTTGACCGGGCCATCAGTACCGGAAGCTACGATTCCACCAACGGCAGTATCTCCATTCATTCCGGCAGAGGGTATACCCGGCTTGGCCGGATCAAACCGGAGCTGTGCAGTCCCGGCGTCAACGTATATGCCGCCGCCAGCGGCGGCAGGTTTACCCCCAGATCCGGCGGCAGCATCGCCGCTGCCATATGCGCAGGCGCCGCCGCGCTGATTATCGAATGGGCTGCGACGCTGGGCAATGAACCCTTTATCGACGCAGCCACAGTCAAGTCGATTCTGATCCGCGGCACAAAAACAGACGATTTCCGCATCTATCCCAACCGGGAATGCGGCTACGGAACGCTGGATCTATTTCATTCCTTCGAAATCCTGCGGGTTTACTGATTGATATCGGGAATGCCGTTTCCGTGGATCAGCGCATCCTTTGCCAGCGCATCTGCCGCGTCATTATAATGGTCATTGGTATGGGCCGCCACCTTGCGGAAACGGATCTGTATTTTTCCGGACATATTCCGCATATAAGCGGCATACTGTGCGGTCAGCGCCGTTTTGGTTTTCCATGCGCCGCTGACCCATTTTTCAATGCCTTCGTAATCATAGCGAAGCTCTATCTGCGCATATCCTTTGCGGAGGGCCCATCGTACCGCAAACATGGCGCCCAGCATTTCTCCCGCCACATTACGCAGCTGCAGTGACTGCGGATTGTCGCCATTTCCCGAAAAGCGCTGGGTTCCCTCCGCCGTAATCAGCACACAGCCAAAGGCGTATTTCTGCACAGCCCCGCTGTAGCTTCCGTCCACATAAGCAATCACCGTATCTGCAGGCGGCAGGATCTGCGCCGCCCCGTCCTCTTCTCCGGCAAGGAACCGCTCTGCTGCCGCATACTCCCAAAAACCTTTATACTGCACGCCTTTCTGTCCGGTAATCGCGGCTTTGCAGGCGTCCCAGCTTTCAAAAATCTGCTGCAGATGTTCTCCCCGCACGGCGTAATACTTTTTCTTTGCCATATCAGACCTTGACCGGCTGCGGATAGGTCAGGCCAAAGGTTTCCACCGTCACCGATTTCATGATCTGCGGATCCAGCGGAGAATCCTGATAATTTGTGGGAACACAGGCAATATGATTGACCACGTCCATGCCTTCGATCACCTTTCCGAAGGCCGCATAGGCGCCGTCCACATGGGGCGAAGCCTTATGCATAATGAAGAACTGGCTGCCGGCGCTGTTGGGATCCGCGGCCCGGGCCATGGAGATCACGCCTTCCGTATGCTTCAAATCATTGCGGAAACCGTTCTGGGTAAATTCCCCCCGGATCCCGTATCCGGGTCCCCCCGTGCCGGTGCCCAGCGGGCAGCCGCCCTGAATCATGAAATCACGGATCACTCTGTGAAATTTCAGTCCGTTATAAAATCCGCTGTCTGCCAGCGAAATGAAATTTGCCACCGTATTCGGTGCGATCAGCGGATACAGTTCTATTTTGATTTCGGAACCGTTTTCCATTGTAATGGTAACCACAGGATTTTTTGCCATTTTTGTAACCTCCTTGTAGCGGCGTTTGCTTTCCGGAATATCAGATTCATTCCGCATTTTCGCCGTTTTTCTCATTTTATTTACAATATTTTCCATATTTCGACATGTATAATAGAATCATGGAATCAAGGTTAAATTTTTAATTTTCCAAAAATTATACTGCAAAGGCCGAAAATATGAATGAAAAGAATTTTTCCTACAGACTGACGACGCTTCGCATGCAGAAAAATGTATCTGCACGTGAAATGAGCCTTGCCATCGGACAGAATCCCGGCTATATCAACAACATAGAAAACGGAAAAGCGCTTCCGTCCATGAGCAATTTTTTCCTGATTTGCGAATATCTCGAAATCACGCCGAAGGAATTCTTTGAATTCGAAAACAAAGCGCCGCACAAACTGGATCTTTTGATCACTTATCTGAAAGGCCTCTCGGACATCCAGATGGACAGCCTGCTGAACATCGCAAAAGAGCTGTCCCGAAAAGAGCACTGACGCTTTTCTCAGCAGCCCCGGGGAATGATCCTGCAGTTTCCGGTTCCGTTGATATAATCCGCTGTGATCACGACGGTTCCGATATTATCATCCTTCGGTATCTCATACATGATATCCAGCATAAACGCTTCGATCACGGAACGAAGCCCTCTGGCGCCCATCTCTTTTTCAATCGCCTTCTTTGCTATGGCCGCATAAGCATCATCATCGAACAGCAGCCGTACCTCATCTAACTCCAGCAATTTCTGATACTGTTTCAAAATCGCATTTTTCGGCTCCCGCAATACCCGGACCAGCATTTCCTCATCCAGCGGATCCAGGGAAAATACCACCGGCAATCTGCCCAGAAACTCCGGAATCATCCCGAATTTTCTCAAATCCTCCGCGGTCACCTGCCGCAGCAGGTTTTTCTTCTCAAACTGATCCTTTAACTCCGCCTGAAACCCGATGGAGGTTTTTTGTATCAGCCGTTCCTTGATGATCTCCTCCAGCTGCGGAAACGCACCGCCGCAGATAAAGAGAATATTCTGGGTGTTGACCGTAGCCAGCGGCACCATGGCATTTTTACTGTTGGCGCCTACCGGCACTTCGATTTCAGCACCCTCCAGCAGCTTCAGCATTCCCTGCTGCACCGACTCCCCGCTGACATCCCGGTGGGACGTCGTGGTCTTTCTGGCAATTTTATCGATCTCATCAATAAATACAATGCCGTGCTCCGCCTTCTCCACATCATTGTCCGCCGCTGCCAGCAGTTTGGTAATGACACTTTCAATATCATCGCCGATATAGCCTGCCTCGGTGAGAGAGGTGGCGTCCGCGATCGCCAGCGGTACATCCAGCAGCTTCGCCAGGGTTTTCACCATGTAGGTTTTGCCGCTTCCGGTGGGACCCACCATCAGCATATTGGATTTTTCGATTTCCACATCGTCCTGGGGCGCCGTATACACCCGTTTGTAATGGTTGTATACCGCAACCGACATGATCTTTTTGGCCTGCTCCTGCCCCACCACGTATTCATCCAACATGGCTTTGATCTTATGGGGCGCCGGCAGATTTTTTCTGCGCTCCGCAAACGTGGCCGGCGGCTGGGCTTCTTTTTCCGCTTCCTTTTTCTTCGGCCGGTTTTTCTGCTGAATATCCATGCCCGGTCCCACAAACTGAATCATGCCGATATTCGGAAGCTTGCTGAGAATCGAATTGAAATCGATCTGCCCGTTCAAAATCGGATCCACCGTCTTTTTGATACAGTCCGTACAGATGCTTTCTCCGTTGGGCATGTCCAGCATATCCGGCACTCTGCTTTCGCTTCTGTGACAGATACAGCAGACCCGTTCATAAGGATCGTTCTTTTTTTTGTCTTTCTGACTGTGCTTTGATTCCTGTTCCATAATTTCTTCTTTTTGATTGTCCTGATGATTGTCTTTGTCCATAACTCTCCATCCCGTTTTGCTTTATCTGGCAGTTTCTTTGATCTGGCGGACCGCCGCCTGCAGCTGCGTGTCCTGTTCATACGGCACATCGGACAGATACCGCACCGCTTCGTCCTGTTCCACCTTCACATCCGGCGTGATTCCTTTACCGTTGATATCCTGTCCGGACGGTGTAAAGTATTTGCTGACCGTTACCTTCACCGAGGTTCCGTCCTGCAAATCGATGACCTGCTGCATAACGCCCTTGCCGTAGGTCGTCGTGCCCAGAATCGTTCCGGTTCCGTGATCCTGTACCGCCCCTGAAAAAATTTCGGAAGCGGATGCGCTGTATTCATTGACAAGCACCACCAGAGGTTTGCTGCAGAGGGAAGACGTCTTCGCATACAATTTCTCTTTATGTCCGTATTTGTCTTCCGTATATACGATCATCCCGTCATCCGGCACGAAATGTCCCAGCAGCTCTCTGACCACCGAAAGCAGCCCGCCGGGATTGTTCCGAAGATCCACAACCAAGCCGTCCACATTCTGATCCATCAGCGTGCTGTAAGCTTTGTTGAACTGGCTGACCGAAGTTTCATCAAATTCCGTCAGCAGAATATAGCCGATATTGTCTTCCAGCACTTCATATTCTACCGTCGGAATTTCAACCTCCCGGCGCGTGATCGTAATATGCAGCGGTTCGGGTTCGCTCTCTCGGTACACCGTCAGCGTAACCTTTGTTCCTGCGTCTCCCTTGATCAGCGCCACTGCAGAGCTGATATCCATGCCGGTGATATCGGTGCCATCCACTTCCGTAATGATATCATAAGGCTGCAGACCGCTTTCCGCCGCCCCAGACCCTTCAAAGCATTTGGATACCGTAAGCACGTTCGTCTCCGCATTCTGCATCAGCTGCGCGCCGATGCCGTAATAGGTGCCCTTCATATTCTGATTGACGTCCGCCGTTTCTTCTTTTGTATAATATACGGAATACGGATCGTTCAGGGCGCTCATAAAGCCTTTGTATATCCCGTCTTCCAGCTGTCCGTCCTCCAGATCCGCTTCATTGAGATAAAACCGGCTGACAATGCGCTGCAGATCCCCCAGTTTTTTTTCTACGTTTTCTGAAATTTTCGTACTGCTGTTGGAAGATCCTCTGACTGCCACGATCCCGGTTCTGACGGTCAGAACCAGCAGAACCGCCAGAATCCCCACTGCGATTCCTGAAAAAAAGGATTTTTTGTTCATGTATCATCCTCCTGAAAAATTCGGGCAGACCGTTTCAGCCTGCCCGAAATGACTTTCAACATTTTAGAGATAATCCCACGGATTCACATAGCCGCCGTTCACTCTGACTGAAAAATGCAGATGCGGCCCGGTCGAATCCCCCGTGGAACCCACAAGGGCGATCTGCTGTCCTGCGGATACACTCTGTCCTGTAGAAACCATCAGTGCCGACGCGTGCATATATACTGTTACGATTCCGTTTCCATGCGCGATCATCACATAGTTTCCCATGGAATTGCTGTAGCCTGCGGAAGCCACCGTTCCGCTGCCCGCCGCAATGATGGACGAACCCATGCCTGCGGCAATATCGATCCCGCTGTGGAAAGAATATCCTTTGTAATACCGGTATCCGTAGTCGTCGGTAATATAGTGGCTGGCGGGACAGGGCCAGATAAATCCGCCCGAGGAAGAACCGCCCTGACTGCCTCCGCCGTCGGCAGATGTATTCGTTCCTGTTGAAGCCGGCCCGTTGACAACGGATGCGGCCTGCTTTTCCAGCGCGGCAATCTGATTGTTCCTTTCATCGATTTTTGCCTGATAGTCTTCCTTTTCTCCCTCCAGAATGGCAATATCCTTTTCATACCGCGCCACCTGAGCGTTTTTATCCGCCAGCATGGTTTCGATATCATCGGATTGCTGTTTCGCGTCCGCCACCAGGCCGGTCAGTTCCGTCCGATCCTTTTCCAGCAGCGCCTTGTTGTCCGCGATCTGCTGCTTTGTTTCCTGATAGCTGGTAAGCATCTTCCTGTCATAGAGAGAGATCTCTGTAATATATGTAACATTATTGATAAAATCAACCAGATTTTTGGATGTCAGCAAAATTTCCAGATACGACTGATCTCCCACCTCGTACATGTACTGGATACGCAGCTTCATATTGTCGTACTGCTGGTTTTCCTTCTCTGTCGCGGCCTCCAGCTGCACCTGAGCCTCGTCGATTTCCTCCTCCAGCGTTTCCTGCCGGTTCATCAGCGAATTGTACTTTAAGACCGCCTCGGAAAGCTGATTATCCAGTTCCCGGACTGTGTCTTCCATTTCCTGCTTCTTCTTCTGTACATCGCTGATGGCGTTCTGCGTTGCGCTGTACTTATCCCGCAGCTTTTTGATTTCCTGCTGCTTACTGTTGATCTGACTCTGTATGGAAGCCTGCGGCCGATACCCCGCCGGCAGCGCCAGCATACTGATCATCAGCAGAAAAGCCAATGCCCTGCTCATTTTTTTCATACGAATACTCCCCTCACAAACCGCATCTGTCACAAAAAAGTGCAAAGCGGTTTCTTTTTCCTATACTTTCAAATGTCTTCGAATACTGATAAAGCTGCCCGCGAATCCTACAAATATGCCCATGATCAGCGACAGCGGCGCCAGACCGCGAAAGACCTGATTCACCGGCAAAAACTGCAGCAGATTGGACAAAATGCTGTAGCGGTGCAGCACGATAGCGATCACCTTGCCGTAAAGCAGATACAAAACGGCAAGCGGCACAATGGCGCCCACAGCCCCCAGCAGCATACCTTCAATCAAAAACGGCGCTCTGACAAAGGAATTTTTCGCGCCCATCAGTTTCATGATCGCGATTTCCTCACTCCGGACCGCTACGCCCATGGAAATCGTGTTGCTGATCAGAAATACCGATACCACCAGCAGCAGGCCGATCACCGCGATGCTCATATACATCAGCAGAGAATTGACGCCGGTCAGGGTGTTGGCCAGATCCTGGCTGGAATTGACCCGCCGCACGCCGATGATATTCCCGATTCGTTCCGTCACCTTAGCCTGCTGGGACACATCGGACAGCATGACCTGATAATTGGCCGAATTTGCCAGCGGATTGTCCTCCTCAAATCCCTCCGAAAGACTCTCGTTTTCCGCAAAATAGCGGCTCTTGTAATCCTCCCAGGCTTCCTGCGCCGACACAAAATGAATCTCGGACACGGCGTCGATGGCCTGAATTTCCTCGCCGATTTTCTGAATTTCCTTTTCACTCAGTCCTTCGTTAAAAAACACGGTGATGCCCACGCTTTCCTCCGCGGTCATAACCATATGATTGACATTTGTCACCATGGCGTAAATGGTGCCAAACAGGAAAATACAGGTGATCATTGTGGCAACAGAGGCCAGTGAAAACAGCTTATGCCGGAAAATATTTTTCACGCCCTGTTTGAGTACATAAAAAAATGCGCTAAGCCTCATGGAAATATCCCCCCTCGTCCACGTCGTTGATGATCTCGCCGTTATCCATGTGGATAACGCGCTTCTTCATCCTGTCGACAATTTCCCGGTTGTGGGTCACGACAATGATCGTCGTTCCGTTATTTGCATTGACTTCTTCCAGAAGCTGCATAATATCCCAGGAATTTTGCGGATCCAGGTTGCCCGTAGGCTCATCTGCAATCAGAATCTGCGGTTTGTTGATCAGCGCGCGGGCAATGGCCACCCGCTGCTGTTCGCCGCCGGACAGCTGATCGGGGAAGGATTTGTACTTGTCTGCCAGTCCCACCATAGACAGCGCCCGGGGGACTTCTCTTTTGATCGTTCTTGCCGGCATCTGCACCACCCGCTGGGCAAAAGCAATATTTTCATAGACATTGTACTCCTTCAGCAGGCGGAAATCCTGAAATACAACGCCGATATTCTTCCGAAAATCAGGCAGCTTTCTGCGTTTGATCTTTGAAAGCTCCTGTCCCGCAATGACGATTTTCCCCGAGGTGGGTTCAATCTCCTTCAACAGCAAACGGAACAGCGTTGTTTTTCCCACGCCGCTGTTTCCGACAATAAATACAAACTCTCCCTCTTTGATATGCAGATTGATATTTCGAACCGCAGGCATTCCCGCGGAATACTCTTTACACACATTTTCCAATTGAATCATTTCTCGTCCCTCTGTCTGTCCCGGATCGTCCGAAAGACTAAAAATCCTGTTTCTCCATATATCGCATATATCTGACCACCATCAGGGAAATCTTGAAGGTGATGGCGTCCTCGAACACCCGCAGATCCAGTCCGGTGGTTTTCTGCAGCTTGTCCAGTCGGTAAACCAGGGTATTGCGGTGTACAAACAGCTGCCGGGAAGTTTCGGAAACATTCAGATTGTTTTCAAAAAACTTATTGATGGTCGTCAGGGTTTCTTCATCAAACTCATCCGGCGATTTTCCATCGAAAATTTCCTTGATAAACATCTTGCACAAAGGCAGCGGCAGCTGATAAATCAGCCGGCCGATGCCGAGATTGCTGTAAGAAACCACTTCTTTTTCCACGAAAAAGATCTTGCCCACCTCCAGCGCCATCTTCGCCTCTTTGTAAGACCGCGAAACCTCCTTCAGTTCCCGCACAATCGTGCCGTAAGCCACACGCACCGGTACGTTTTGCTGATTCTTCACGGTAGCCAGCATATCCCTGGCGATCTTATCCATATAATCATAGGTTTCCTGATCGCTGAGTTCCTTGATGAGAATGATGTTGTTCTCATCCACGGAAGTAATGAAATCCCTGTTCTTATCCGAATATGTATTTTTCAGCGCCTCCATGGCGGCGTTTTCATTGCCCCGGTTGAGTTCCACAATAAACACCGCCCTGCGGCTTTCCGTATCGATCCGCAGTTTCCTTGCCCGGGAATAGATATCCACAAGCAGCAGATTGTCCAGAATCAGACTCTTGATAAAATTGTCCTTGTCAAATTTTTCTTTGTAAGCAACCAGCAGATTCTGCAGCTGAAACGCCGCCAGATTTCCGATCATGAAAACATCGTCGCTGTCGCCCTTGGCCAGCAGAATGTAGCCCAGCTGCTGCTCGTCCACAATCTTAAAATAATGATATCCGCCTACGACCTGGGACTCTGCCGGAGATGCCACAAAATCCTGGATCATTTCCTTGTAGTCCTCTTCGATATTCATAGTTGTGGCCAGTTCATTGCCTTCCATATCGATTACACAAAAATTCACACGTGTAATTCCCTTCAGACCATCGATCGTGTTTTGCAAAATCTGATTTGAAATCATTTGTTTCTCCCCGCTTGTCTGTCAGAATTCTTAAAATGACTTATTAAAATCGTTCAATAAATAGATCTGCAACTTTATTTTAAAGCACAATTCTTAAAAAGTACAGTGGAAATTTTGTGAACTTTTTACAGAAAGCCGGATTTTTAGCTGGACCAGCCCTCGCCTAAGACCTCTCTGGCGTCTCCCACCACCAGAAACGCCTCCGGGTCCGTCTCGCTGACGATATTTTTCAGCGGGACGATCTGCCGCCGGGATACGATACAGAAGCCCATCTGCTTTTCATTTCCCGTATAAGCGCCTCTGGAAGAAATCAGGGTCAGTCCCCGGTCCAGCTCTTTTAAGATCCGGTCGGAAATGGCGCCGATCTGTTCCGAAATGATATATACCTGCTTCGCAAAATGCGAGCCCAGCAAAAGCAGCTCCGACACCTTGGCCGCTATATAAATGGCAATCAGCGCATACAGGGTCTTTTCCAGTCCGAATAAAAATCCCGCGCCCAGAACGATCACGCCGTCTACGATCTGCAGCAGCCGCACCGCCGAGATTTCCCGCCGGTAATGCTGGATCACCGCAGCCAGCGTATCGGTGCCGCCGGTAGAAGCGCCTACCATGAAGACCAGTCCCACCGAAAGCCCGGACAGCAGCGCCCCGAAAATACTGATCAGCACGTAATCCTGCAGCTGAAACAGATCCTCCGGCAGAATATACAGCCAAAGGGTCATCAAAATGGTGGTGATCATGGTTTTTCGGATAAAACGAAAGCCCAGCACCTTTCCCCCGATGACAAACAGCGGCAGATTGAGCACCAGTGTGGTCAGCCAGAGGGGCAGCGCCCTGCCGGCAAAAGTTTCCGTCAGATGTTTCAGAATAATCGCAATCCCGCTGATGCCGCCGGTCACCATACCGGCGCGGTCAAACACGCATTTGGTGGACATGGCCATCAGCAGGCTTCCCAGCAGCATACACAGCGCGGTTTTCAGTCCTTCCTTTCCCTTCATCTCTCATTCCTCCCCTTCTTTAATACTTCCCGTATACAGTCCTGCAGCTGCTTCGCATCCGCCCTGCCTGCCAGCGCTTTCATGCCCTGTCCGGTCAGATACTGCAGCGCCCGGTCCTTTCCCGCCAGATAATCCCGGACAGACGACGGATTGTCCGCAACCACCTGCTGCGCGGTTTCCTTCAGTTTCCCTTCATCTGTCTG
The DNA here is from genome assembly GCA_947630695.1 of uncultured Lachnospiraceae bacterium. Lineage (GTDB taxonomy): Bacteria > Bacillota > Clostridia > Lachnospirales > Lachnospiraceae > CANRIM01. The sequence continues at coordinate 28,538 of CANRIM010000001.1, read as the reverse complement.
CTGCATCAGATCATGGCTCCGGACATAGGCCACCGGATCAAAGCTTTCCGAAAACATGCGCTGCAGCAGCGCTTTTTCCGTTGTCAGGCTGATCCTGCCGGAAGCCCCCAGTTCCAAAAGCGCAGCAAAATCCGCCGCCCGCATCCGGACCTCCTCCCAAGCCTGTCCGTTCTGCCGCAAAATGGCAGTGCCCTCCTGCAGCAGCCGGTTGAGGATCCGCTTCGCATCCGGTCTCAGCCCATAGGTTTCACAAAACAGCGCGTACAGCGCCGGTTCCTTCTGCAGCGCCGCCGCTTCCGCCGCAGAAACGCCGAAGCGTTCCATCATTTCCTGCCGGATCTCATCGGCGCTTTTCGGCATTTTGGCCCGGATGGCGGCGATATCTGCATCGGTCAGTGCAAGCGCCGGAAGGTCCGGCTCCCTGAAATAGCGATAATCCCGGGGCGTCTCCTTCCGCCGCATGAAAAACGTGGTCTGGGTCCTGCCGTCCCAGCCTCTGGTTTCCTGTACCGGCCTTCCCCCGGCGGCCAGCAGATCCACCTGCCGTTTCTTTTCAAATGCTGCCAGCGGCACCAGTTCCGAAAAGGAATTGACATTTTTGATTTCCGCCCGCACGCCGTTTTCCTCTGCCCCTGCCGGCTTTACGGAGAGATTCACGTCCACCCGCAGGGAGCCCTCCTGCATCTTGCAGTCGGAAATTCCCAGCGACAGCAGGATTTCCCGCAGTTTCCGCAGAAATTGAACAGCTTCCTCCGCAGAGGAAAAATCCGGCGCCGTAACGATTTCAATCAGCGGCACGCCGCTGCGGTTGTAATCGATCAGTGTTTTTGACCCCCGGTGCAGCAGCTTTCCGGCGTCATCCTCCAGATGCATTTCCCGGATGCGGATCCGTTTTCCCTTCTCCGTTTCCAGATACCCGCCGGTGCACAGGGGCGCGTAAAACTGTGTGATCTGATAATTCTGCGGGTTGTCCGGATAATAATAATTTTTCCGGTCAAACCAGCTGCACCGGGCAATGTCACTGTGCAGTGCCAGCCCCAGCATCACGCATTTTTCCACTGCCTTCCGGTTCAATACCGGCAGGCTGCCGGGCAGTCCGGCGCAGACCGGGCAGGTATTGCTGTTGGGCGCGCCGCCAAAGGCCGTACTGCAGGCGCAGAACAGCTTGGTTTTCGTCAGAAGCTCCACATGGATTTCCAACCCGATTACGGTTTCATACGTTTCATATAGTATGGACATTTTCCTTCCTCTTTATCTCATTCGGCGCATTTTTTTCCAGTACGGCTGCCGCCGCAAACAGTTTCGCTTCACAAAACGGCGCCGCCATCAGCTGCACTCCCACCGGCATCCCGTCCTGTACGCCAAAGGGAAGGGCAATGGCAGGCAGCTGCGCCAGATTGGCGGCAGTCGTAAAAGCGTCCGCGCCGCCCGTTTCTTCCGAATATTCCGCAGGCGTTCCTTTCAAAGGCGCAATGTCCTTCGAAACCGGCAGCAAAAGCAGGTCACAGTGCCGGAAGGCTTCCATAAGCGCCGCCTGCAGCTTCCATCTGGCCTCCACCGCCGGCAGATAGACGGTTTCATAGCCTTCCGATAAATAGTACCGCCCGCGGCGGATCCGGTCTTTGACCTCCTGCCCGAAGCCCTGTTCCTCCTCGGCGGCATAGCGCGCGGCCAGATTGCCGGCTTTGGCCTTGGTTCCGCCGTATTTGATCCCGTCAAAACGGGCCAGATTGGAGGAAGCCTCCGCCCGTTCGATGACCCGGTAAATGCTTTCCGCGTTTTTCAGTTCCTCCAGCCGGAAATACGCCAGGTCTGCGGCATGCTCTTTCAACAGCTGCGCCGCCGCCTGCAGGGTGCGCAGTACACATGCCTCTGCCCCAATCTCTTCCGGATCCCAGACGCCGATGCGATAGTCCCTGATATCCGCCGAAAAGGCAAACTGCTTCGGCGCCGTCACGCTGGTGGCGTCCCTGGGATCCTTTCCCGCCATCTGGGCCAGCACCGCAGCGCTGTCCCGGACTGAACGGGTGATGCAGCCGATCTGATCCATAGAGGAGACATGGGCCACCAGGCCGTAACGGGATACCCGCCCATAGGTGGGCAAAAGGCCCACCAGGCCGCAGTAAGCCGCCGGCAGGCGGACAGAGCCGCCGCTGTCGCTTCCCAGCGCAAAGAAACATTCTCCCGCCGCCACCGCTGCCGCAGAGCCGGAGGAAGAGCCGCCGGCCACCCGCCGCAGATCCAGTGGATTGCTTGTCGGTCCGAAATATGAGCTTTCCCCGGTGGAACCGAAGGCAAATTCATCCAGATTGGTTTTTCCCATACAGATGCAGCCCCCGTCCAGCAGCCGCTGCAGCGCCGTGGCCGTATACGCGGCCCGGTACTGCGCCAGCATCCGGGAAGCGCAGGTCAGCCGGACGCCTTGCAGGGAAATATTATCCTTGACAGCAAAAGGGACCCCCGCCAGCGGCAGATCCGCCTGCAATAATGCCCCGCTTCGTTCCATTTGCTCCGCCTGTGTGCGGGCTTCTTCGGACAAATCCGTCAGGAAGGCATGGACCTGCGGTTCCTTCTGCCGCATCGCTTCCGCGCACAGGGCCACGGCTTCCGATATCCTGATTTTTTTTCTCTTAATGGCCTGTCCCAGCCCCACTGCATCCATCATGATTCCTCTCCGACGATCCGGTCTGTGATACAGATATAATTTTCTTCCCGTTCCGGGACTTCTTCCAACCAGGGACAGCCTGTCTCTGCACAGAGGTCCTCCCGCAGCGCCTTGAAATCCGCCGCGCCCTGCCGGGGCGGCAGCTGCATTCTTTTTTCCATATCCTACCCCATTTTTTATTGACGAATAAAATTCTGCTATATATAATTAAACCATATTTTTTGCAGAGACTCAAGCGGCCGGCGCAAATCCGAACCGCCTGCAAACCACAAAGAACAGGAGTATTGCTATGTTAGATTTTATTGTCCCCAAAGCGTATCATTCCGCACTGAATATTCATGATACGCAGATTGCCATCAAAACCGTCAAAGACTTTTTCCAGCATGTGCTTTCCGAGCAGCTCAACCTGCTGCGGGTCACGGCGCCGCTGTTCGTAGAACCGGAGTCGGGCTTAAACGACAACTTAAACGGCGTGGAACGCCCCGTTTCCTTCGGTATCCGGGAGCAGGCGGAAAAGCCCGCCGAAATCGTACATTCCCTGGCCAAATGGAAACGCTACGCGCTGCATCAGTACGGATTTTCCTATGGAGAAGGCCTTTATACGGATATGAACGCCATTCGCCGGGACGAAGATACCGACAATATCCATTCTGTTTTTGTGGATCAATGGGACTGGGAGCGGATCATCAGCCGGGAAGAACGGAACGAAGATATGCTCAAAGATATTGTGCGCCGGGTCTACAAGGCGCTGAAAAAGACCGAAAAATACATGTCGATCCAGTATGATTATATAGAAGAAATCCTGCCGAAAGATATTTTCTTTATTTCCACCGCGGAACTGGAACGCCTGTATCCCGACAAAACCCCCAAGGAGCGGGAATATATCATCACAAAAGAAAAAGGCGCCGTCTTTATCATGCAGATCGGAAAGGCCCTTGCCAACGGCAAGCCCCACGACGGGCGCGCCCCGGACTATGACGACTGGGATTTAAACGGCGACATTATTGTATACTATCCGGTGCTGGATATCGCGCTGGAGCTTTCCTCCATGGGCATCCGCGTGGACGCGGATTCCCTGCGCAAACAGCTTGCCATCGCCGGCTGCCCGGAGCGGGCGGAGCTTCCCTTCCAGAAAGCGATACTGGAAGACCGGCTGCCCTTAACCATCGGCGGCGGCATCGGGCAGTCCCGTATCTGTATGTTTTTCCTGCGGAAGGCCCACATCGGCGAAGTCCAGTGCTCCCTCTGGCCGCAGGAAACCCTTGCCCAGGCAAAGCAACTGGGAATCGCCATACTTTAAACACCGGAGGAAACCATGTCAGAAATTGTAGATGCTTTGATCGAAATCCCTTTGGGATCGAAAAACAAATATGAACTGGACAGCCGTACCGGGCGGATCCATCTGGACCGGGTGCTTTATTCGTCCATGATCTATCCCACCGAATACGGTATTGTGGAAGAAACCCTGGCGCCGGACGGCGATCCGCTGGATATCCTCGTGGTATGCACGGATCCCACCTTTCCGGGGTGCACCGTTCCCGCCCGGGTGCTGGGATACCTGTCCATGACCGACAACGGCAAGCAGGATTACAAACTGATTTCCGTCACAGACTGCGACCCCCGCTATGCGGATATCCGGGAGCTGAAAGACCTGCCTTCTTTTATATTGAAGGAAATCGTCAACTTCTTTGAAAATTATAAGGTTCTGCAGGGCGTCACCGTGGAGGTTGGCAACTATCATACCAAAGACGAGGCCATCGCCGTGATTGCAGAATGTAAAAAACGATATCAGGAAACCCAATAACAACTGCCAAAAAAATGCCGGAACGCTTTCTTGAATGAAATGCGTCCGGCATTTTTATATGTAGAGGATGATTTCCGATTTAAGCGCCTACTGCATCAAAGCCCTGCTGCAGATCCGCAATAATGTCGTCGATGTGCTCCGTGCCGATGGACAGACGGATGGTATTCGGCCGGATGCCCGCTTCCAGCAGTTCCTCCTCCGACATCTGGGAATGAGTGGTGGAAGCCGGATGAATGACCAGCGATTTGACATCGGCCACATTGGCCAGCAGTGAAAACAGCTTCAGCTCCTCGGTAAATTTCCGGGCCTTTGCCGCATCTCCTTTGATTTCAAAGGTAAAGATGGACGCCGCGCCGTTTTTGAAATATCTGTCGTACAGCGCGCGCTTCTCTCCAGTTTCCAGCGAAGGATGGTTGACACGCTCTACCTGGGGATGATTTTTCAGGAAATCCACAACCTTCAGCGCATTTTCCACATGGCGTTCCACACGCAGAGACAGCGTCTCCAGTCCCTGCAGCAGCAGGAAGGAATTGAAGGGTGAAATGGCCGCGCCCTGATCCCGCATGAGGGTGGTGCGGATCTTCATCACGTATGCAATATTGCCGCAGGCTTCGGTAAATACCACGCCGTGATAGGACGGATTGGGTTTGGAAAGCCCCGGGAACTTGTCATTCTGCGCCCAGTCGAAATGGCCGCCGTCTACGATGACGCCGCCCATCACCGTTCCATGGCCGCCGATAAACTTCGTTGCGGAATGTACCACAATGTCGGCGCCGTGCTCGATGGGCCGCAGCAGATAGGGCGTGGCAAAGGTATTGTCAACAATCAGCGGGATGCCGTGGCTGTGGGCAATCTGCGCGATGGCCTCCAGATCGATGACGTCCGAATTGGGATTGCCTAAGGTCTCTGCATACAGAAGTTTGGTATTGTCCTGAATGGCCTTTTCAAAATTCTCCGGCACCGACGGATCCACAAAGGTCACGTCCAGGCCCTGATCTTTCAGGGTATTTGCAAACAGATTGTAGGTGCCGCCGTATAAATTGGTAGAAGAAACAATATGATCTCCCGCCAAGGCGATATTCTGAACCGCATAAGTAATGGCGGCAGACCCCGAAGCCGTGGCCAGCGCCGCGGCGCCGCCCTCCAGTGCGGCGATGCGCTTTTCAAACACGTCGGAAGTGGGGTTCATCAGCCTGGTGTAAATATTTCCGCCCTCCGTCAGGCCAAATCTGCCGGCGGCAGAAGCGGCATTGGGAAAGACATAAGACGTCGTGGCGTAAATCGGCACCGCCCGGGCATCCGTTGCAGGATCGGGATGCTCCTGTCCGGCGTGTACCTGCAGGGTTTCAAATGCATATGTTTTGCTCATGGTTTTTTCCATCCTTTCACATTCGCTCTTTCTTACAGAAGCAGTTTAATACTTACTAAATTGATATGTTTTCTGTAGATTAGCATGAAATACTGCCTTTGTCAAGCCTTTCTCTGCAAATATTTTTTCCGGAAATGCAGATAATAGATGAGTTCAAAGACCGCCTGGGAAATCCAGCCGGCAAAACAGCCCCAGGCTTCGCCGGAAATGCCGATTTTCGGCACCAGCAGATAGACGCAGATGGTCCGGATGGTGATCTGCAGTACGGTACAGAACAATACGATATGCATTTTTTCCATGCCTCTGAAATAGCCCTGAATGGCGTTGTTGATGCAGGGCATAATGAAAAACCAAGCTTTGATTTTCAGATATGCAACGCCGATCTGAATCATTTCGCTTCCCGCCGGGGTCAGCAGGGCCACGGCAGGCCGTTTCAGCAAAAGCGTCAGCCCGCAGATGATGGGAAAATACGCCAGCGCGATCAGCATACCGACGTGGAACGCCTGCTCCGTCCGGTCCCGGTGTCCCGCGCCGCGATTCTGGGCCGTGCAGCTGGTAATGGCACTGCCGATGCTCTGGGACGGAATACAGGCAAAATCATCGATCCGGCATACCGCGTTGAAGGCGCCGATGGCCATGACCCCCTGGGTGTTGATGACGCTTTGTATAATCACCTTTCCCACCGGCTGCGCCGCCTGCTGCAGCGCCGTCAGCGAACCGATCTTTCCGGTTTCCAAAAGCAGCCGGCGGTCTATGACAAATTCGCCCCTGCCCAGCCGCAGCAGCGGAACGTAGCGGTAGATGTAAGCCACGCAGCAAAGCACGGAAATAGCTTCCGCCACGATGGTGGCACAGCCCGCCCCTTTGACGCCCATGCCGCATTTTCCCACAAAAAGCAGATCCAGAAGTACGTTGACACAACAGGAAAGCGCCAGGAAGATCACCGGCGTTCTGGAATCTCCGATACCCCGCAGCGCAGAAGAAAGTACATTATATTGAAAGGTAAACAAAAATCCGAAGAAAATGGTGCGCAGATAGGTCCTTGCCTGGGGCAGAATGGCCGCCGGCGTATGGATCCACCGCAGAATATTACCGGCCAGAAGATACCCGGCCAGAAATACCAGAAATGAAAAAAAGACCCCCACAATCACTGTGGAAGACAGTTCTTTTTTCAGGCGCTTTTCATCCTTTGCGCCATAAAATTTACTGATCAGTACCGACGCGCCGATACTGACGCCGGAAGCGCCCAGTATCATAATGGTCATCACCGGATTTGCGGTTCCCACCGCCGCAAGGGCATCCTCCCCCAGGTATTTTCCGATAATCACGGAATCCACCGCATTATAGGTCAGCTGCAGGATATTTCCTGCAATCATCGGGACGGCATAAGCAAGCAGGTGCCTGCTTATGCTTCCCTCCGTCATGTCTCTCATAAACCGTTCCTTTTTTATCCTGCGGCAAGCTTCCCGTGTGCCCTTCTCATCTGGAGCGGACCCGCTCATCCGATTCGAAAAACAGCGCCAGCGTACCGGGTCCCACGTGGGAGCCCGTGACCGGTTCATAGCATACGGTCATCACGTCTTTCGGCGGCCGGTTCCGCTGGATGAGCTCTTCCAGATATGCCGCATCTTTCGGACAGTCCGCATGGGCGATACAGACCGTCTGCCGCTCCGGCTTCACCGCAAGTTCTTCGTACCGTTTCGCCAGTGCCTCCACTGCGCGCCGCTTTCCGCGGATTTTTCCATAGGCGACGATCTTGCCTTCCTCATTGCCCTTTAACAGCGGCTTGATATTCAGCACCGTGCCGATCACCGCCGCCACATTGGAAAGGCGGCCGCTTTTTTTCAGATATTTCAGATCTTCCACCGTAAATACCTGACAGATCCGGCGCCGGTAATTTTTCAGCAGATCGGTGACATCCTGCAGATGCAGTCCCTTTTCCTGCAGCGACACCGCCTTCATCACCAGCAGGCCCTCGCCCAGCGACGCCCCCAGGGTATCCACCAGCCGTATGGCCCGTTCTTTATATTTTTTCCGCATTTCCGCCGCGGCTGCCAGCGCGCTGGCAAAGGATCCGCTGATCCCGGAAGACATGCCGATATAAAGGATATCGCTTCCGCCCGCCAGCAGCGGTTCAAAATAATCGATATAAATCTGCGGCGTGATCTGCGACGTCGTTACGTCCATCCCCTGCCGCATACTTTCATAATATTTTAATCCGTCAAACCCGGTGCTGTCAATACAGGTATGCGCTTCCCCGTCGATAAAATAGGAAAAGGGAATTACCGTGATATGATGCTTTTGTACATATTCCTCCGGCAGATTTGCGGAAGTGTCCGTTACAATTGCAAATGCCATTTTCCAGCCCTCCTGCTATCAATCCAAATCCGTCCGAACTTGATTTCGCGGATTTGTCTTTTATGATACGCAGCCGGCGGCAAAACCTCAACCTACCGTTTTTTTTGAAATTATACAAATGTCCGGCACGGGTAGAATCCCGTTTTACACGGCTCTACTCATCGTAGAACCGCCGGTAGAAAGGCCGGAAAATCCCTGTTTTTCACATTTTTTCAGATAACACCCTTCATGACCAGGATGAACAGCACACAGGTGACGACGATCAGCGCCGCCAGCAAGATCAGGCCGATGTGCCGGTTCTTCTGTGCCTCCGCCGAAGGCGCCACAAACCCGCTTTTGCGCAAAGCGCCCACCACCGGTTTATACAGCAAAAATGTAAACGCGGCGTTGAGCCCGCCCTTCAACAGGTTAAAGGGCAGGAATGCGGGAACCAAAAGCTTTGCCACATCTGCTCTGGAAACGCCCATATACAACGGCGTAATCAGATAATTCCATAAAATCATGACTACCACCATGACCCCGCAGCCGACCAGCAGCCCGGTGACGGCCCCCGCCAAATTGTGCTTTTTCTTATAGATCATGGACGCCGTAAACGCAAACGAAGTTGTCTGCAGAATATTCATCACGCAGCCGATGATGCCGGTATCGCTGACGGTGAACATCTCGATCACCGACTTGATGACCGTCACAAGAAGTGCCGTCCCCGGTCCCCAGATCAGGCCGCCCAGGGTGATGATCACATCGGAAGGATCGTATTTCAAAAACAATACGACCGGGATCCTGCCGATGGCCATAACCACATAGGCGATGGCGGCCAGCATCGCAATGGTAGTGATTTTCTTTACTTTACTGTTCATGTTTTTTCCTCCTTTTTGCAGCAGCACGCACACTTCAAAGGAGTGCGGCTGTCAAGTCGTCGGAAGCCATCATGTGTACGACAAAAAGCACCCGAAAGATTTTCGTCTTTCGGGTGCCTGCTTTGCCTTTTTGTCCGCAGCCGCTTGCCGCGCTTTGGAAATCGCATGATATCTTCTTTCATCCGGACTATACCGTCGGTTCTGGAATCGCACCAGATCAACCGCCCGCAGGCGGCTCGCAGACTCTACTGCCGGTCAGGAATTGCACCTTGCCCCGAAGACTTTTTTTCATTTACAAGCGCTATTATACTCCTTCGGGGAATAATATACAAGAGAAATTTTTAATGTTATTAAACCATAACATCATGTGTTGACAGCGCTCATTTTTATGCTAAAATGATGTTGAGGTTCCAAGATACACTACGGATTGTTCCGTGCTTCGCACTCCCACAATCCTGTCTGTCATCGGATCAAAATGGAGGGATGATTATGTATGAACTGTTAGGCAGCCGCATTAAAGCATTAAGAAATGCGAAAGAATTCACGCAAGCAGAGGTTGCAGATCAAATTGGCGTCAGCAGACAAAAATACGCAAGAATTGAGCGCGGCATTAATCGTATTACATTCGATACCCTTTCTAAAATTGCAAATGCCCTTGACGTAACTGTAGGCGATATCACAAAAGTACTTGATGAAACTCCGGTAGCTGCATACAGAGCCGGCGAAGAAAGCGGATCTTCTAAAAAGATATTTGATATGCTTGATTTATTTTATGCAAATAAGCATATGTATGCCCGGCTTCAGCACCGGGATGCGCTTTAGGAGGCGTGTAAATGCAGACCGATAGAAAACGGGCAATCCGTATACAAGCGGATTCCTTTAGAGAAAAATGTAAAATAAGCAAATATGGAATCATTGATTTATTCAAGGACTGCGCACGGTTAGGGTATAAACTGTTACGATATCCCCTTGGAGAAAATGCGGATCTTGGATTTGCTGTAAAAAAAGATAACGATTTTGTTATTTTTACGAACAGCTCCAGTCGATTATCAAGGGAAATCTTTACGCTGGCTCATGAGATCGGCCACTCTGTTTTACATTTGGAAGAAGCCGGTTCTTTCATTGACGATCATATAACGATTACCGGAAGAAGTTCTGATGAAAAAGAACAGGAGGCAAATTATTTTGCTGCTTGCCTTTTAATGCCGTCTGATGCTGTGCATCGTTTTATTGATTTAGAAATACAACACTCTCACGAAAAAGGTTTATCCGCAATGGATATTGTCCGAATCATGTCAGAATTTAATATTAGTTTTGACATGGCGTTACATCGGCTGGAAAATCTTTCGATCATTGATTCACATCAAAAGCTTCGCCTTGATAATGAAAAAACAGAAAGAAAAGTTGGTAATCTGCTTCAAAGCGTGGGTGGAAATGCGCGACTGAATATATCCGGTCATGAAATTGAGATTCCATATGAGTATATCGATTATACAATTTATAACTACAATCATAATGCAGTTCCAAAAGAAACACTGGAAAGGGTTCTCGCCTATTATCGGCTTAGTATAGAAGATGTAAGCGACAAACTAGTTGATCACAAGAGCGATGACGAGGATGACCTGGATGATTTGATAGGAGGTTTGAACGATTGAAAGCCTCTTTAGATACAAACGTTATTATCCACTTCTATAGGGCTGATCTGCAGGAAATATTATTTGATTTTTTCGATGAAGGCGTATCTATTTACAATCAGATTCGTGATATTGAATTGGTGCATCATGGGCAGGATGTGCTTAACGAAGTAAATTCTGATATCGGCGCCGGAAAAATACAAGTATATACAAACCAAATGTTAAAAGATTTACAGGTACATAGGATTTTTGAACATAATGTTAATGAAAACAGGAATCTGTATGGCGCTGGTGACTTGGGAGAAGTATATGCTATATCTTTAGCCCAAACACTTGGTACGTATTCGTTAGTAACCGATGATACAAAGCAGGGTGGACCTTATATGTCATTGCTGCAGTTTGAAGACGATGTTATGCCATTTACCTTTGCCGATGTTCTGATTTTAAGATATTTGCTTGGCAAGGCAGACGAGAATCAAACTGTAAGAGATTTTAATACAATCAATCATGCTTCCGATTTAAATTGGGCATTTAAAAGCCAGGTAGCCAAATTCATTAAAAGATTTTTTTCGGATCCATACCGGAACGAAGACAGGAAATGGATCAAAAAACTTGCCAGCGAAAATAATATAAATATTAAATCAAAACTAAAAATATTAAGAACGCTGTTATGAGCGCAGAGTACGAAAAAAGGTTGTCTCAATGGACAACCTTTTCTTGTTTTAAACTTTTCAATTTTTTCAGCAGCTTCTGAATGATAGCCATTTAATATCAGCATTCGAATCCATCTATTTTTTCATCTAAAAAGGTTTTGCAAATTTCTTCGTTACACTCTTCGATTCCAGCCGCACGATATGGTCTTTGTTTAAAGTAATCCAAGTTCCTTCATTGCATCATCAGCAGACACAAATTCATGGCATCCCGGATCTGTCGCAATTTCTTCAAGCATCTTTAAGTCCCACTGATCCGGGGTTACTTCCTGAATAGGATTTTCCTTAGCATAAGCTACTGCAGCAGCATTGAAATCATCAGAACTTACATCATCAAATTTTTGTTGCTGCCATTTTGTATAATCAAATTTTTCTCGCATGATAACGGAAATGAACTGCTTGGTTTCGATCACCCCAAGTTTTTCCAATAAGCAATTTATTCCTTTATTCACAATCTCAATATTACTGGTCATCTCTCATTCACACCCCAATCTTTTTATAAAATCAACCGGATTCACCATCTGCATCTCATCTGTGATACACTTTGGGATGTACCCGCTTCTATGTCCCAAACCTTCGCTTCTTGTCATTAACCCAACTGATGCTTCATTTTCCAGTTTTCCGGATTTTTTCCATATTCCATATATTCCCTGTCGAAATCTGACTGATTCATATGCACTTCTGATGCTTCCGCCGTCCGGTTCGTTGAAAACAGCATACTACATCGTGCATATATTGTCAATGACATTACATATTATTATAATATTCCGCTTATAAGCGCCAACAGGAAAAGCACATCGGCATATTTTTCAGAAATCTTTTTGTAAAAACAATTCTGTCCTGTGAAAGCCGTTTCGGCTTTCACAGGACAGTGTTTTGTAAATGAAATACATTCCGCGGACGGCATGGAACGGTTTTTGTTCCATGGTTCCTGCTATTTGATACCGTTGATGGGGGTGACGGTCAGAGACGTCGCATAGATTTTGCCATTCATCCCTACTGCTTCCATGGAAATGATAATGCTGTTGGGGGAAGCGGCATCCTGTTCCAGTTTCAGATCGTTGATCTGCAGCTGGCTGTACTCTTTCTCCGTAAGCAGATCATAGCTCTTTGGTTCATTATTTACTGCCTTGATTCTTCCATTTTCCAGGAGAAAATGCGTATGCGTTCCAAAGGTGGCGCTGTCCACATACACGGTTTGCGTTCCGGCCGCCGGGTCCTCCTGCACTTCGACTTTCCGGCCGAGGCGGATCTCATCCGCTATGGTCAGAATGGCCGTGGACACAAGGCTCTGGCAGTCGCCGGCCTCGATCATGGCATTGCGGGTACCGATCACCGTGCCCGTGACCACCGCGCCGGCGGCGGTCACAAAGGCTAAAATGGCAACGACAACCAGTGTTTCTGTAATTGTGAACCCAAGTCTTGCTCTTTTTTTGCATTTCTTCATCGTCAAATCCTCATCTTTCCAAGGTTCCTGCGTAAGCTGTGCCATGGTATTACGGGTTCTGCGGTAATATACCATAGTGGACGAAGGTACTACTACTATCCTTCCTATTCTTCAGCACTGCCGGGAACGGGAATGCATCCGCTGCAGGAGTAAGACCAGAGGCGGTATTGGGAATCCAGGTAGAGGTTGCGCTGCCGAAATTATCTGCCGACGCCAAACCAAACAATGTCTCTGTCTCACTTGCTAATAGACCGCTATAGCCTTTCTCCGTACCTTTATCCGTTTCAGTTTCATCAGGTATCCTGTTCTCCGGATCGTAATAGTAGGTTTGTGTAATCGACTTGCTCCCATTATTGCAGGCTGCAATCGGATATTTCTTCGGGCATGTCACATCGCTGAAATCAACATAACTATAGCATCTCTTAATATTCACTTGATTCCCGCTGCGAATACGATATCCCACAAGTCCTGCGGCTGTCGAATTCGTATCTGTACTTTGATTTTTAATCGTACCGCCGGCATAGCTGTCACGAATCTCCACTCCGTGAGCAGTCGGAGGATCATCGCCGCCGACCAGTCCGCCAACGGAGCCAAATTCGGTGGTATCACCATCGTACGCAAGATCATTCACCGCCGCGCTGTTTGTAATGGTCACACCACGATATGCAAAACCGACCAGTCCGCCGACATAATCTTTTCCGGAAATTTTATATCCCGCAACGACACAGTTTTCGATCTTTGCACTCTCACTACTTGTATCACCGGCCAGTCCACCGGTTCCACAACGATCATTCGCGTCTTCAGATCTCCCCGTTCCGGTAATCGTTGCGTTTCCATCGGTGGAATACAGAATCACGTTGGAAATCGTCCCACTAATCTGGGCAAAAAGTCCAACATCATCTTCGTCATCATTGTTAGCGATCGATGGATTCCTGGTAATAGTCAGATCAAAAATCCGGTAACACTGCCCATCATAACCTTTAACATACGACCCACCATGATAGATGTCACCGTAGCCTTTTCCATACAGGTCATGGGTCTGCTGGAAATATCCATCTGATCCAATGTTATCCAGCTGCAGTATGGTACGGATCTGCTTCGGATTGGTTGCGCTAAACTCATCATACGAAACGCCGGCATAGCCATTGGTGTAGTAAACCGATTTGCTGGTGCTGCTTCCCTTCGCTGAAATATCCACCGAAAGACCTGCTGCATCTTCCGTCTCTCCTGTTTTCACGGTCTTATATACCGTCACAGTGGTGTTGGCGGCCAGTACTGTGTTGATGGCATTTCGCATCTGCATCACTTCGCTATCATTCGTTACAGAATCTCCTGCCGCTGTCGGAGTTGCTGCAAATTTCACATCTCTGGTTTCAAACAGGACATAGTAGGTGTCTTGAATCTTATGCGGATTGCTGTTATTCATATTGCCGTCAGCGTCGTGATGATCCGTACAAAGCTTATCGGGAATACCAACATCTGCCATCTTCTGACCTGCCTTGTCATATCCGGCGATCTGATACCCGACTATCTTCCCGTCTGTATCCTTTTCCACATATGCCACACCGGCCGCCATGAGGCCTTCCGGCCAGCTGCCATAGTGAACATAGTATTCCCTGCTTTCCGGTACACCGGTATCGACATGCGGATCAAGGGTGATCTTTACTACGGGTTCAAAGGCATAGCGATCATCGTCTACCAGCGCCGTAAGACCCTTCATCTGATCAGAAGAATCAGGCACGTAGGTATAATCTGTTTTATGCTCAACCTCAATCTTCTCTATCATCTCGCCAATGTTGCTGCAGCCGGTTCCCTGACCTGTTGTTACTGCACCACTAGTAGGGAAATGCGCTGCATCAGCAAGATAATAGCAGTCTGTAAATGTACCACCATTACCCAATGCATAGATGGCACCCGTCGCTGTCACGCCGGTCATATCCATGTAAGAATAGCATTTCTCGACCGTTGTTCCACTGCCCGTGCCGAAAATTCCGCCGGCATACGCAGCCGTTCCGTTTATAGTACCGCCGGCGTAGCAGTCCGAAATTTTACCGGATGTTCCCAGCGTAAGCTGTCCGGCGATTCCGCCGATACCGGCCGCATTCGTACCAGTGGCAGGGCCCTTCAATGTAACCACCGCCGCACAGTTCGTGATCTGCGTATCGGCACCGGTTAGGCTTCCGGCAATACCGCCAACATACCCGCTGGCAGTGCTGCTCGTGATGGTATAGCCGGAAACGATACAATTCTCAATGGTAACCTTTCCGGTAGAAGCTGCGATCAATCCTGCCGCATTTTCATTCGTACTCGTGATCTCTGCACCTCCTGTCGGTGAATACAGGATCACATTCCGGATCGCTGCGTCAGTATCTGCACTTGCAAACAGTGCCGCGTTACCGCTTGTATTAATCTTCAGATCCAGAATCCGGTAGCCGCCGCCGTCATATGCGCCCGCTAATTCTCCTGGCGTATATGATGCTGTGCCGCTTCCGTCCACATCGTGGGTTTGTTTATAGAATTTACCCTTCAAAGCGGAATCGATGGAAGCGCTGCCAACATTCTGCAGCTGTGCTGCGGTACGAATCTCATAAGGATTGGTTTCTTCGTTGCCAATCGTCGGCGAAGTACTGTGTTTCTCAAACGCCGCGGCGAACGCTGTATTAACATCCACCTCCACGCTTCCGATAAGTGATGTCGAAGAGCTACCCTCCATCTTCCACGTTTGCATGAAAGCGTCTTCTGCAAAGCTGTATACATCCAGTGCGCCGAGCACTTTTGTAAGATCCGTCTTGACCGTATTGTCGTCGGCAAGCGGAGTAAGCGTTTTACTTCCGCCCGTTGTAGGTGTCATATCCGCACCTTTTACTGTATAGTTTGTTGTTCCTTCTGTTGCATTGATCGTATAGTCCGTTTCCGCGTCCTTCGGAAGGAAGTAACCATACCCGCTCTTTTCGATGCCTGCGTATTCACCGCTCAGGTGGTGATCCCTGCACAGGGAGTCGATCAGCTCATAACTTCTCAACTTACCGTTATAAATTTCACCGCCATATACGTCAAAGTGGTATGTTTCATCACCCACGCCTGCCGCGCTGGTCACCTGCTCTGTCTCATAGTAATAGAGACCGATATAAGAGGCCGTCGGATAAGCGCCATAGTGAATGTTGTTGCCGTCGGCATCCATCGCAAAGGCTGCATACGGGAAGATGCCAAACTTATCTTCCGTGGTCGCATTGGACGCAACTTTATTTTCAAGTCCTTTCGCTGCATCACTTGCATTCGGCTCGTAATACGCTTCTGCATCATACGGCACCTGCTCTACCTTATCTGGATTCGCTGGATCTGGTGTTACATCATATGTCAGCTTCTGGGTATCCAGCTTGATCTGTGCCAGCGATACGCCATTCATCTGATCAGCATCAGTAACAGGAACCGTAACAGTTCCATTTACTTCTGTCGTCGGCATGCCGGCATACCAGTATGCATTGATCCGGCTGTCCGCATCCACGGTTCCGGCTCCAATGCCATAGTAAGTTATGCTGCCTGTATTTCCGGACAAATCGTTCATATCCACATAGGAATAAACGTCTTTGTACCTAACCGGCTTGGGAGCAGTGGGATCAGCGGGTGGTGTTGCCTCCTCCATGTTACCTACAAGGCCGCCCACACTGGCCGTCGTACCTGTCGTTTCTGTAACTTTCTCAATGCTTCCGCCGGCGTAGCTGCTTTCGATATTCACGGTAGCGGCAGCAGCCACATGGCCTACCAGTCCGCCAACCGCTGTTCCTCCGGACAGCGCATTGGTTGCGGAACAGCTGCTGATGGTCACGTTGCCTTCGTCAACACGCGCAATCAGACCGCCCACATTCGTGCTGCCGGTGACAGTATAACCAGCCACAATACAGTTGTTGATGTTCGTCGTGTCCTTCGCTGAAAGCGCCAGTCCGGCTGCATTGCCAGCTGTATTTTCGATTTTGGCTTTCCCGTCTTTTGAATAGAGGACCATGTGCTGCAGTGTGGCGTCCGCAACTTCGTTGAACAGCGGTCTGCCAAGCTCCAGGATCCGATACATTCCGCCGTCATACGTACCGGCAAAGCTGCCGTTTACCGTATCGCCTGTTGTTGATGTATAACCGTCTGCAATAATATCGTGGGTCTGCTGGAAATAAGTCGGATTGGCAGCACTTACTCCCTCGATATTATCCAGCTGCTGGGCGGTACGGATCTCATAAGGATTGATTTCCTTACCAAGCGTTGAAGATGTACCTGCCTGTTTACGTTCAATCGCCAGTGCATATGCCGGGTTGACATAAAATATTTCTGTTACCGTAAATGTGTCTGTATCAGTAAATGTCCACTCTTGTATTTCAGCTGCCGGACCCGTGCTAATCTCTGCAAGATTATATGCCTGCACATCAACGGTACTGCCTCCAATCAAAGCCTGGATTCTTCCTGCAATATCGCTATTCACTGTTAAAGTAGTTGGCGGATCGATCGTATACTCGTCACCTTCCGTATTGGAGTATACGGTGAAGTATCCGGACTGGGTGATTTTCTTTCCGTCATAACTCTCATGATCAAACCCTTCCGCATCATCTTCCATCGCTTCCAGCTCCGGAACAAGTGTCTTATTGGTGGCGTACTTCAGACGCAGCAAATCATCTTCAATCTCCCAATACCCGATACCCATCATTTTGTACTGTGCCCAGTCGCCATGATGTACCTTATGGTTGGTCTTGTAGGGATACACTTTCCCCGTCAAGCTTGTATCATACGGTTCCGTCGAAAAGTCACTGGTGTTATCCTGTCTCGGAATGTTCTCGCCGGTCATGACAGACTGCAGCGTCGTCTCTGTCGCCCCACTGGCCAAGTTCAGGCTTCCGCCAGCATAGTTGACAGGTTTATTTCTGCCCATCTTTGCATTAAGGGCTTTTTCCTCCGCTTCCGTAAACGCGCCTGCAAACAATCCGACCTGAGTGGACGAACCTGTACCGCTAACAGAGCTTGTCGTGTAGTTGACGCCGGTCATGTACAAAGCGCTGGGGCCTTTCGTCCCCGTCTCGAACGCCATATCCATCCAGCCTGCAAAACCACCGGCCTTTGCACTGTTTTGTCCCGCAACTACGTTATAAGTTGTACTGTACGCACCGCTGCCGTCCGTATGTCCGCCGGCATAGCAGTCTTCAATGTGCGAACCTTGAATATGTCCGGCAAATCCGCCCACATTCACACGGCCCTGCACACGAACTGCGGCAAAGTCTCCGGCAGCCTTCACGTCCTTGCCAAGGAATCCGGCAAAGCCGCCGACTTTGTCGGTACCGCTTGCGCTTGTTGCGTTGACTCCCGTCGAATTAAATTCGTTATCTTCCAAATATACGCCGGAATCCTTAATCACGATCCTACGATCGGCTGCTGTTGTATCATCTTTGTAGTTTTTAAAAACGCCCGTCGCAGAATCCGCAGACCCCACGACACCGCCAACTTTCAGCGCAGTTCCGCGGTTTGCCTTAATATCCGGGTCTGTCACCGTCAAACCACTTATTGTGACTTTGTCATCTTTGCCGGCTTCAATCTGACCGATGGCGCCGCCAACGGAAGGTGTGGAGGATGAATGCATACTGGAACCATAAGCTGTACCACTTGTTCCAGCCGTAACATCAATCCCACTCATCGTGTACTTATATGTTTGGCCATCGAACTTCATCGAAACCCCGTTTATGTCGAGGTTCTCAATCGTACCACTTTCCAGACGGCCAATCGCACCGCCAATCGCCTTTAACGTGGCGGTCTCCCTATTGTTGCCGTCATCAGGCGGTTCAAAACTTGTAGCGCCTGTTTTAGAGTCCGTTGTTCTTTGCGGTGTTTTATGTAAATCTACTTCCACATCAGTCATCCGGATATTCTCCAGTGTGGAGCCGCCTTTTACTACCGCTGCCAGTGCTCCGGCATAAACGCCCGCGCCGGATGTATCCTCTTTGCTTGCCAGCTTTTTCATATTAACATGAACTTTTTCAAACTGCACATTGCGGACCTTCGCACCGTCGTCCAATTCTCCAAACAGCCCGACAAATGTCGTATCGCTTGAATCTGTGGTGAGATAGAGGTTCTGAATTTTATGATTGTACCCTTCATAAATACCGCCGATCAATTTCCCCGGCGCCTGGCCAAATGCCCAGGCTGTACCGGCACGATCAATATTCTCTCCCCCTTTCGTTCTCGTTGCCCGGTTGTTGGTGTTGCCGTCATAGATTTTTCCTTCTTTATATTGAGTGTAATCCACATCCATCAGCTGATAGAACGTTTCTTTCCTGACATCACCCCTTACCAGACCATTATTTCCGTCTCTGGAATATCGGGCGAAGCCGGCCAGATTCCAGGGACTGCGGATCAGGATACCTTTTATGGATTCATGCTTCAATGTGCCTGTTTCATCGAAATACCACATTCCTTCTTTCGGTCGAACTGTCTCATAATCGATTACATACTTGCCTGAACCCGCAGGTTCTTCCTTCGCCATACCGGCGTTGATGACCTCACAGGCAAACTGCGGATTATACAGATAGAACAAACCGTTGATATACGCTTCCAGATAGAATTCTTTGGAGCAGGGAACATTCTGCGCCTTGAACGGAATCACATACCCGAACTGCCCCAGATCCTCACTGATTTGTTGTGTAATCGTATCTGCTTTTCCGCTGGTCGACAGTTCCGATGATAACTTGTCAAAATCAATTATCTTTTCGGTATTTACATCGACATCATGCGGCGGCGGATTGTCATCGCTGTATGCGTTGCCTGATGCATCCGAACCCAAAGTGTTTGCTTTCAATTTGGTTGAGTCATCTTCGCTCATATAAAACGATCTTACTGTCATAGCCAATTCTTTCGGATCGGCTTTTGCATCACTGACAATCATATATCCGCTGTCATAGACCGTTCCATCCACCCGCAGCGTATTGATCGTCTTTGTTAAGTTGTCATTACCCATATAGGAACTGTAAAATCCGATATATGGCGCAGCAGCATCAATCGGATCCAAACCTGTGGTATCAATGGTTTGATCGGTCCATGTTTCGCCGGTGGAAGCTGGGTATGAAGCACTGCTCGGATCTTTATACAGTTCATAGTATACAAAATTGAATCTGAGGGACCAGTCGCCGTGGTGTTCCTCCTGCCCATCTGCTATCATGTACGGATATATGTTCCCCAGCAGCGCCACATCGTAAGGCGTTGCCTCCTGGGCTGTTTCATAAGGCCGCATGGTAATGGTATCGTCAAGATAACTCTCGTCATTCCGCGTTCCTCCTGCTATAGGCGCAATGGCGTAGAGTTCTTTCGCCGTTTCGAAGCCTTTCCAGCCTGTTCCGCCGATGTTGCCGGCAAAGGATCCCACGTTTCTTGTCGCCTCTGCGGACGCAGTCGAATAGCAGACGCCCTTCAGTTCCATCTCCCCTTTGGTTTCTTCGTCGATTTGTCCGACAAACCCGCCTGCAATTCCATTTGTACCCTCTGCAGTAATATTATAAGCATCTGTGAGATATATGCCTTCATTGGTATGTCCGCCGGAATAGCAGTCTTTCACATAGACGTCTGTCAACTGTCCGGCAAAGCCGCCGACATAATCCTGGCCCGTTACTTTGACTGCGGCAAAGCTATTTGTAATCTCTGTTCCCTTCGAAGCGCTGCCAATTAAGCCGCCAACAGCATCCGTAACTGCATCACTATGTTCCACCGGATACGCTGTATATGCGTTATCGAATTCTTTGCTGGCGTTTTGACGTTGTTCAGTACTCATGTCCTTGTTGGGTATGGTCGGCGGATTTTCCGGCTCTACATACACACCGCAGTTGTCAATGGTGACGTCTGTTGTCCCTGCCGGATCCACGGCACCCACAAGCGCACCGCTGCGGACGGAATTTTCGTCAGGTTCGGTTACGACAACCTTATAAATGTGATTTCTCTGAGTATAGCTTGCTAAATACCACTTTCCTATAGACTCTAAATTAAATGTACTATAATACGTACCTGCTGAATTTTGGGTGTCAGATTGTTTTCCAGCATTAAGGGTATTTTGGAAAATACAAATTTGTCGGTCTGTTCCAGGTTTGTACCACCAAACCTCAACTTTCGCATTCGGCGTGCTCGTAGTAAAGGTCAATACATCGGCATCTTTACTCCCAGAGCCGTTAAACTTAATATACCTACTGCCTTCATACTTCTCAGGAGCATTCGGAACATTCCATGTTCGGCTCTCTGTGTCAATTGTTGTTTTCCCACCACCAATCAACTCAAATTCAAAGCCAGTTGAGTCAGTAAACGTCCGACTGGACCCTGCGCCAACCGGGCTCCCCCAACTGCTTGGTACCTCTAAAGTATGTACACTTGGAGCCTCTACTCCCGTCACCTTACTCGCATCATTCTTCACCGTTGCATTGACGAGCTGGATATTCTTCAGCGCGCCTTTTGTAACACGGCCAAAGAGGCCGCTCTCAATCAGCACTTCTGACTCACCACCGGTACTTGTGTATGCAGTCACCTGTCTGATCTGGCCGGGGATCAGATTGCGAATGACATATTCGTGTCCGTCGAAAGAACCGCCGGCGCCGGTGGTTGCAGTTTTATCCGGTGCTCCCAGTGTGATGGGCGTATGGTTTGCATTTGTATTGCTGCCGGCCAGCACTGCTGCGGCCGGAAGTTTCTTGTTATGGCCATCATCTTCTGCGGTATACTTCTCATAATCGATATCCAGCAGCTGATGGTAGGAAAGGTTCTGGATCGCCTGCGCTCCACGCGTATACTGCATCCTATGACTGGTTGCATCATAGGTTCCTGCATTGGAGCGGATACCCAAATTGGCCAGCTGACGCGCGCTTCGGATCATAACGCTTGTTTTATCGCCAACCGTCTTTTCCTCTGTTGTAGTCGTCGTGGTTCCTGTCGACGGATCTGTTGTCTTCTTTGTTATTACTTTATATTTCAGATTTTCCTTCGCTTTTACTGTATTCCTGTCGGCAACCGCTGTATTACCGTCAAAGATTTCAGCGGCAAAGCCAAAGTTCGCGGTAAACATCTTACCATTGATGCTGACAACGCCGTAGTAATCTTCCGTTTCTTTGTTCAGCGCGCCGGAAGGTACCTTGTAGGCATATGTATATGTCTTTCCATTAAATGTCCTTGGCGTAATATCCTTTTCAAGTGAATAGCCTTCCCCGCCGACATTGATCGCAAGATCTTCCAGATCCTCTGTAGACAGGAACATATATCCATCGTCCGTCGCTATTTCACCGCTTCCGGGCGTTCCGGTTTGCAGGGTCGTCAGATTGTCGCCCTCTGTGTAATACTCCGCTGTTCCTGTTGCAACGGTATCGTAATATACGCCCAACAGATCCATCTGGATCCAGTCGCCATGATGGGCCGTAAGGTTGCTGGCGTAAGGGAAGTCTGTATCCTTCTTATTATATCTGTTTGTTTCTGTTACTGTTTGTTGGGCTACCTCTTTCGCTCCCAAATCTGTCAAATAGGCAGACTCATCCCTTGGTGCTACGACCGCAACCGCATCGAATGCCTTGCTCACAGCATAGAGCGTCGTACCCGCCTCCGGTTTGATGCTGCCGTTTCCGGCAAACAGGCCATTGCTGGTACCGTTACCTACAGAAGCGGTGGAATATGTATATTCTCCATCAAACTTCGCGTCCGCAGAATCAGCAGCATTTCCAACAAAGCCGCCGACATAATTGTTTCCGGAAACATTGACGCTGTCACTTGCATAGGTCTGCGTATCCTCGTTTACATAACCGCCGGCATAGCAATTGCTGATGGTTCCTTTTACAAAGTTTCCTACGAAACCGCCGACAGGATTGGTGGCCGACGTTGCTGCTGCGGCTGCACCATTTACCCTTACAGCAGCGTAGGAAGATTTGACAGTACTGTCGTCTGTGATCTGACCGATCAGACCACCTACGCCGTTTGCATTTTGACCAACGACATTCCAGTTGTCTTTATATTCGTCCGGTTTTTCCACATAGATGCCGCAATTCTCCACCGCACTTCCGTTAAGTTGGCCCACAAGGCCACCAGCAGATCCGGATGCTGCGTAGGTGCCGTCCGCGGCAACAGAGACGTTGCACAGCGTAACATCCTTTATCGTGCTATTTGTGCTGGCAACGGAGAACAGTCCGGCGCCATTGATCACGGATCCGATATAGAGATTTTGAATCGGATGTTCGTTGCCACGATATGCGCCGCCTTGCAAATAAGCAGGCGTCAACCTGTCTGTATCTGAATTTCCTCCTGCAACAGTTCCTGTATACTTATCAAAATCAATATCCAACAGCTGGACATAGTTCCACCCACGTCCAATTGTTGCGCTCTCTGCTGTGTTCTTCTGTACATTGGCAAGCTGACGCGCAGAACGAATGACTACGTCCTTAGTATCCGTTACTTTTGTTGGCGTACTGTCTTCAAATGCAGAGGCGCCTTTTCCGCCTGCCTGCGGTTTGGTCAACTGCGTTGTGGTATCAGCATCTGCATCTGCAGTTACATCAAACGCTTCACAGGCAAAGTCATCATTATAGAAGAATTTGAAGCCGTTATATTCATAGGTTTTGTAATAATCACCTGCAGCAGGTGCTGTGCTTGGATGAATTTTATACAGATTATACGTCGTTGTATCAACCGTAACTGTTGACGGAGTCGTCATCTGCGTAAGGCTGCTCCCGATATTCTGTTTACTCATCAATGCATAGAAATCATTAACAACGACTTTATCGGATTGCAGCGTGTTGATGACGTCCCGCGGCGTAGTCCCGGCCGCATCCACATGCGCCACATAAACGCCATATATTGGATTCCCAGTAACATCATCAACATATTGTTCCACATACCCAAGCATCACGGGATCAATCCAGTCGCCGTAATGCTCTGTGAGATTTGTCGTATACGGATACTCGTCAGGCAATGTAATATCATAAGGATGTGCTGTTACTGATTTCGTCGCCATAGGTATGGCGCCGCCTGTCTTCAAATAGGCAGTCTCCGTGTTCTGTGTGCCACCGGCAATTGTACCGGTCGCGTAAAGAACACTGCCTGTGTCAGTTGTCGGGGTACCGTTGCCCGCAAACTGTCCGACGTTTGCCGTTCCATTTACAGAGCAGGTGGAATAGCAGGTTTTGCCAAACTGGGGTGATCCGGTTCCCACCTGACCCACGAATCCACCAGCCGTATTACCTGTCACGTTTGGATTGGCAGTATCATATGCACCGCTTACGGTATGACCGCCGGCATAGCAATCGGTAACCGTTCCACCCGTCAGCGTTCCGGCAAAACCGCCGGCATTTCCACTTCCGGATACTTTCACGGCTGCAAAACTGCTGCTGATGGTACAATTCGTCGCCGTACCGATCAGTCCGCCGGTGGAACCTGTGGCACTTCCACCTGTAATAGTAAAGCCATCATAATTCGTTGCATTTTCAGCATAAATGCCGCAGTCTGTGATGGTTCCTCCGTTTGCCGAACCCACCAGGCCGCCAACATTGGCACCAGCCGTACCGCCTGCCACGGAAACATTCAGCAGACGGATACCGTCAAGTGTAAACGTACCGCTTGCCGTTGCGAAGAGACCCGCATTGTTTTCTGCATTACTCTGCAGATAAAGATTCTGTATGGTATGGCTGTTTCCATAATAGGCGCCGCCTGTAAGTACTGCCGGTGTTTGAGGCTGCCCAGTCTCCTTTCCAACTGTCAGTCCGGCGCCGGTGTATGTATTATAAGCAATATCCAGCAGCTGGACATACTTCCACCCTGCCGCTGTTGTCCCAATAGCGCCGGTGGTATAACTTGCTACATTTGCCAGCTGGCGTGCAGAACGAATAACTACGTTTGAAGTTGCGGTTTTATCAGTACCTGTATTATCGTCTTTGAAGGAAACACCCGTTCCTCCTGCGCCCGGCTTTGAGAGCCATTCATCGAGGTCAGGAGCTGTAGTCGCAGCCGTCACATCAAACGCCTCGCAGGCAAAGTCTTCATTATAATAGAAGGTCTGCGTCCCTGCTGTCAGCGTATGATACCCTTTCTTTGCCGCCGGTGTTGGCGTTGTAAAACGATAAACATTGATTGGCTCACTCTCGCCCAGTGCAGTCTGAATTGCCGTATTCAAGTCCGAAGCCGTGGTATCCCGCGTCAGTGTTTGTGCGGTTCCGTCAATTGTACAAGTCGGCACTTCGTTCGTATTCACCAGACGATAGCCGTCTTCTACCACAACGGCATCACCACTGTGGAGTGTATTGACCACCGCTGTTACAGTGCTATCCTCATTCACCTTAGCGACGTAAACGCCATATGTATTGTCTGTATACTTCTCATAATACGCCAGTTTGATCCCGTCATTGGTTTCTTCCAGCCAGTCCCCATAGTGGGTCACAGGCGTTGTCGCCCCATCCGACAGCAGCATCGGATACGGATAAGGAATCGTCAGGCTATCCGCATCCTTGAGGTCTTCCATCAGCCTGTAAGGCGCAGTGACGCCTTTCGGATTTTCTGCAGGTGCCGTCGGCACATACCAGCCATTTGGCTCTGTAAACGGACTGCCGGTCAGCGTTGCAAAAGCCTCCGCGCTGGAAACGACCTGGCCACTGGGGCTGGATTCGTTTGTATTCGTCAGGTTTCTGCATCCGTATTGAACACCGCTCTGCGGTACATAGTAGTTATCGTCATCCAATAAAAAGGTGCCGCTGATGGTACCGACAACATTTGATGTTTCAAAACCATCACCGCTTTTTGGTTTTCCATCCACGGTTCCTTCAATGGGAGTCCCCGTCCCGGTTCCGTCATCTATTGCAGCAGCGACATACTTCACAGCGGCATAACTGTTTCGAACATCAATATTTGACGGAAGCGACGTCGCTGTCATCTCATTTTTATAATGCAGCAGTCCGGCGCCTATAAATCCTTTTTCATATCCAAGCATGATCTCGCCTGCCGCATAGCTGCTGTTAATGGTAACACCCTTCTCTGCAATTCCAATCAGGCCGCCCACATAACGGTTACCGTAGGTAAAACTGCCGGAATATGAATCATCAATCGTCACTGTACCCTCTGCACGCCCGATCAAACCACCGACGTATCTCGCGCCGATATTGATCACCGACGCGCCGCAGTTTTTTATGGTCAGATCAGAGTCTGCCCTTGTATGACCCACCAGACCGCCGGAGCATGATACTGTGGCCGGCGCGCCGATATGCGGCAGATCCAACAGTCTTTCAACATAAAGATCTTTTCCTGGATTTTTTTCTTCGATTCCTTCCGAGTTAAAAGATCTGCCCTTGACCTCCAAAGCATCCATGTGAAGGCTTGAATCTACTAAAGCTTCCAGTGTATCCGGGTCTTTCTCTTTTTCATAGGAATTATAAACTTTGCAGTTTTGAATCGTTACTTTCTTTGTAGGTGATGCAGTTCTTGGTCCAACCTCCCCCGCCAGTGCGCCGGCTTCAATCGCATGCTCTGCGGCTTCAGGATCATATGACGAATAATCTACATTATCCAATGCCGCATGTATATGCGGATTGACGATCCGAATATTCTGATAGGTTCCATTCTCAATATAGGAAAACAGTCCGCCTTGCCGATCACGAACAGAGTACAGATTTCGAATCTCGTGATTCTGCCCGTCAAAAAGCTCCAACTTGTTGTTATTGATAGGATGCAGCGGCGAAACCAGCTCTTTATGTGCTGCAGCCCCGGTGGGATCAGGTGTCTCTGTAGGAGGCAGATATGTACTGGACCAGTAATAAATATCGTTTTCCGATTTGCCTGTCGTATTTTTTGCTGCAAAATTAATGTCACGAATCTGCACCGCTTTGGTGATGTTATCGTTGCTCAGCACACCGGAAGTAAATTCTTTATGCTCGGAATATTCTCCACTGTCATGCAGGTTCTGCAGATGCCGTCCGTAAGCAATCTTTGCGGTTTTTGTGGTGGTATCCACCGAAGCAAACAGACTGTTGATATTCCTGCTGTAGGCGTACTGGGGAAGGTATGTTCCGTCTGCATGAACACATACTTCAACATCAAAGTCGTCGCCGGGTGTGATCTTGTAGGTTGTTCCCACTGAATCTTTCACCCAGTTTTTGAATTTTTGGCCCATGTTTCCCGCATTAAAATCTTTTGCGGCGTTGCCTGTTGCATAGGCCGCCTCTTTCAGCGTATCCAGTGCCACCCGGCCGGTATATGTAGTAGTAATCCCGTCCAACTTCAGCGGCGCATTTTCGATGATCTGTACTTCTGTGCCATCTCTGGAAATGAAGGTTACATCCGCATAAACCATAGCGGTGGGATCCAGGCTCGACTGCGGCACGCTGATGGTCAGCGCCAGTTCCTCTGCGTTGATGACATGCACCGCGGGAATGGGCGTCTGACCCACGGAGGGTCTGTCGATGCCCTCTCCGCCATAGTAGCCCACCAGTTTGCCCGCGTTCAGACGTTCATCCTTATCGGGTTTCACCGGGTCATAAGCCTCGTCATCATAATCAAAATCCGCTTTTTCCCAATACCAGACCGCGTAGACCACCCCGGACTTCGGGTCGATCTCAACCACGTAATGATTTTCTGAAAGTTCGGTGTCGATAGAGCCTTTGGGAACGATTTCCTTCAGCTGATCTTTGTCCGTCACGGCATAGTATGTCCCCGTAACGCCTGTCGGTAATTTGGTAGCAGGTATCGCGGCACCAAGATCATCCAGCTTTTCTCCTGCATTCTTTTTGGCAGTCAGCTCACTTTGCGCAGCCAGAAAAATCGTGCGCGCACTGTCGTCCAGCTCCGTAATTTTTATTCTCTGATAATAGCTCATAATACCCGGAACCGCCACAATCACCAAAACCGCGATGATTGCTACAACTGCAAGGAGTTCCGGCAGGGTAAATCCTTTGCGCCCTGATTTGCCATTTCTGTTTCTACGCATAATCCACACCTCAAATATATGTTCGCATGCCCGTCACAGCTGAATGATCGTCCTGTTTCAACTGCCGGCGGAAAGTCTGGTTTCCCTTTTAACTTCAATGATACAATTATGCACTATTATAGCATTTTGAAAAATAAAGTTCAAGGTATTATACTTGTAAAATCGTGGGAATTCTGTGTTCGTTTTGCACAATAAGAAGTGTCGACAGGATACCTGCTCTATATGGTATGTAAACAGGCACCTGCTCCAGATCGTTTACCACAAGACTCTCGAAAAAGGTGGTGCCATCCGGCAGGGTGGGCTGATAGATAATGACCCTGGCGCCCTTCGCCCCGATGCGCTTCATGCCATAACATATAAAAACACCACCGAAACGACTGTGTTCGCTCCGGTGGTAAATGATCTGGTTTCTTTTTGAATTTTAAACATTCCTTTTTGAGCTTTCAGGCACTTTGAAAATCTGATATTCTCCCATTAAAGCATCTTCACCAGCAAAGCGCGATCTTCCTGCGGTACCTTTAAGCCGTTCATCGCTTCTTCCATACTTACATGGAAAGCCTTCATGGCATTTTTGACATCATTGCATAATGTTGTCAGTCTGCCTTCGGCCATGCCTCTCTTATAAATTCCTTCACTCAAATTGCACACTGCAGCCACCTCCCGACTGATCTTTTCTGTTACCTCTATGCCGAATTCCTCCGACAACATGGTCTTCTTTTCCGTTTTGCTCATGTTCTGAGAAAA